>JAJYVU010000066.1:0-18629 GCA_021791875.1 Acidobacteriota bacterium
ATTGCGGGAGGTGATGGCAGAGGAGCGTTGGGATAAGTAACCGTTTTGCCGCGATAGGTTCTTGCAAGTTCGCGGAAGACCCGGCCCTGATCCTTGACCTGGCCGTCGTTGGTGAGCAGGCCGAGGGTGTATTCGACAGAGTTGAAGGTGAATTTGGGATTGAGGTCGTGGCTGTCCCAATAGCTGAACCAGTTGACCCCCTGATCGATGGCAGCGAGGACGGCGCGCTCCAGCCATTGGCCCTGTTGCGACTGCGTGAGGGAGGCGATGCAAGTGTTGAATTCGCCCGCCCAGACGGGTGTTTGGGGCTTGCCGGCATAGGAGCGAATGAGTGTTGCCATGGCAGCGAGGAGTTTTATGCTGGGCGGGTCCATGGGGCCGCCGTACTTCAATGCTCCCGACCAGTATGGGTAACAGTGCATGACGGGCATGCGCTGATTGGCTACGAGTGCGGCTGGAGAGAAAGTAGTATTGCGGAACCATGGTTGCTGGTCGACGCCGTTGACGTTGAGGTGGCCGGGCATGGCTTTATCGATTTGAGCGAAGATCCAGTCCATCCAGGCATCGCCATCACTGGTGGGTGCATGCCAGCATGTGTTGAGCTCATTGCCGAGGTCGAGGCCGATGACGTTCGGATGGTCGTGGACGACGGCGGCGATTTTCCGGATGAACAAAAGCTGGGCTGCTCTGATTTTGGGGTCGGTGTAGAAGCCTGCGTTGGGCAGATTGAATGGCGGCAGAAAGAACCAGCCGCTGAGCTGTCCGGTGAAGACGGTGATGAGTGCATCGAGGCGACGCTGGCTCATCATGGTGAGCAACTGGTGCAACCGGTCGAGCATGAGTGGATCCACCCAAGTGAGGTTGGGTTGGAAATAGGGCCAGATGAGCATGATGCGGAGATGATCTGCGTTGAGGGAGGCAATGGCGTCGAGGTCTTTCTCGATCGGGGACGGGTCCCAGTCATTCCAGCAGAACCACCAGTTGTGCGAAGGCGTGTAATTGACACCGAAGCGGTGACGATTGATGTCGAGAGTGCGCCGGGTTTCCGAGAGGGCGTCGAGGATGCCGCCCTTTTGCGCTGCGACGAGTCCGGCAGCTGACACACCGGAGCGAAGGAAACTGCGGCGATTGATTTCAGGCATGGGAACCTCACAAAGTCAGAATCGTCACCAGGGCCGAAGGGTCCAAGCGGCACCAGGACGGACACGGGCATTTACTGTGGGCTTCTGAGGGCTTTGGCGATGGCTTTTTCGGCGAGCGGAGCCATAATGGCAAAGCCTTTGGCATTCGGGTGGACCCCGTCAAAGGAGATGCCCGGTTTCATGGCGCCGTCGGGCTGGGCGAGCGCGTCGTAGTAGTCAAGATAGACGAAATGGTTTTTTTTGCAATACTGCTTGAGCCAGGCATTCATCTCGCGGATGCGCGGGACCGGATTGATTCCCAGATGCCACGGATAGGCCGCAGCAGGGGTGATGGATGCAAGGATCACCTTGATGCCGTTGGCGCGAGCGATTTCTGTCATGGATCGGAAGTTGTTTTCAATCATTTCATTGGTCGTGGGGCCGGTATTGCCGGCAATATCATTTGTGCCGGCGAGAATGAGCACCGCGGCTGGATGAAGATTGACAACGTCCTGCTGAAAACGGAGGAGCATCTGCGGGGTGGTCTGGCCGCTGATGCCGCGGTTGACGTAAGGCTTGCCGGGGAAGAATTTGCCGGTGCCCTTGAGACGGCCCCAGATATCAGTAATGGAGTCGCCCATGAAAACCACACGGGGACGTTTGGGGTTGGGTGGGGGTAGTTCGGCATCGGCTTTGCGGTAGCGCGCCAGGTCAGGCCAGTCGGCAAGCTGGTTTTTCATTTGCTGGTATTTGGCCGGATTGCAAGGGGCCTCGGCTTTGGTGGATGCCGCGGACTGACTTGCCGGCGCGGGGCTTGCCATGGCGGCGAGGCAGCCGAAAGTAAGGGCGAACGAAAGCAGGGCGATGCGACGAATCATTCAGGGCCTCCGGGAAGCGGGTGCAGAATTAGCTGTGCGCGCACAAGCGATGCGCAACCGAAAACTCCTTTTTACACTGAGTGAATCCAACGGGCCAGCCCTGGGAAGCGACCCCCTGCATCGGCCGAAAATTCTGCCTATAGTGGTGGAGGTGCGAAATCCTTGCCAGACCGGGATCGCAAATGTGAAATGGCGGCAAAAGGATTGGGTTCGGTTGGTTACGAGTTGCGTAGCGTGACATCCAAAGATGTGTGGGTTACAAAGGAGTCTGATGGAAAAGAGACATTCTGACGCTCTCGTATTTTTTGGGGCAACCGGAGATCTGGCCTATAAGCAGATTTTTCCTTCGTTGCAGAGGCTGGCGAAGCGCGGCCGTTTACAGGGTCCGGTGATTGGTGTTGCGAAGGCCGGCTGGACCCTTGATCAGTTGAAAGAACGCGCCAAGGACAGCGTAGAGAAGCACGGCGGCATTGACCCGAAAGGGTTGCCGATCCTGCTCGATAAATTGAGGTACGTCGATGGCGATTACTCTGATCCTGAGACATTTCGACAGGTGAAGGAAGCGCTTGGCGGCGCGACGTGCCCGCTGCATTACCTGGCGATTCCGCCGTCGCTGTTTGGCACCGTGGTGCAGCAGTTGAAGATGTCGGGTTGCGCGGACGGGGCGCGTGTGGTGGTGGAAAAGCCATTCGGCCGCGACTACGAGACTGCCGTGCAGCTGAACCAGACCATTCATGAAGTCTTTGTGGAGCGCGACGTGTACCGCATTGACCATTACCTGGGCAAGAATGCGGTGCAGAACCTGATCTTTTTCCGCTTTGCGAATGCGCTGATTGAGCCGATATGGAACCGGCAGTACGTGGAGTCAGTGCAGATCACCATGGCGGAGAAGTTTGGCATACAGGGTCGCGGCGCCTTCTACGACAGCGTGGGCGCGATACGCGATGTGCTGCAGAACCACCTGATGCAGTTGCTGAGCAACATCGCCATGGAGCCGCCACCGTGCCCCGATACGGAGGCGCTGCGCGACGAGCGGGCCAAGGTGCTCAAGAGCGTGCAGCCGATTCGCCCGGAGGATGTGGTACTGGGGCAGTTTCGGGGGTACCACGACGAGCCGGGCGTGAAGCCGCACTCGAACGTGGAAACCTATGTGGCCGTGAGGATGTACGTGAACTCATGGCGGTGGCGGGATGTGCCGTTTGTGATTCGCTCAGGCAAGAACCTGCCGGTTACAGCGACTCAAATTACCGCGCGGCTGCGTGAAACGCCGCCTGTCTTCTCAGAGAGCGTGACGCCGCAGAACTATATTCGGTTCAAGCTGAGCCCCGATCCACTGATTGCCATCGGCGCGTCGATCAAGGAAGCGGGTGAGCGCTTGCGGGGTTGCATGACGGAACTGACCGTCGAGCAACAGTGTGGAGAGCTGGATCTGCTGCCGTATGAGGAACTGCTGGATGCTGCCGCCAGCGGTAATCCGATCTGGTTTGCACGCGAGGATTATGTAGAACAGTCGTGGCAATTGCTGGATGACGTGCTGGAGCACCGTCCTGAGGTGCGGCCGTATGATCCGGGTTCGTGGGGCCCAGCGTACTCGAATCGTCTGACGGAGGATATTGGCGGCTGGATTGATCCGAAGTAACCAATACGCGGAAGCTATCATGGCAGGGGCCGGCATTCTTTCGAGGGTGCCGGCCCGTTGCTTTGGAGTGGCGGATGGGTGGCGAGCGTCCACGGGAGTAGAGTCTTCGAAGGCATCATAATTTTTGACACGGTGTTACGGCCCGGTTATAACAAGGATTCCGGCACTGGCCGGAGTTCTTCGTGGAGGCAGCGTTGCGCGTCCACGGTCAGCAATTCGTCAGTCAACGCATTGGGATGTTCGGGAAGGCGGTGAAAATCCGCCACTGCCCCGCAACTGTAAGCACGCTTGGGTGCGTCTGGTATTTGAGGCGCGCACAGAACCGGGATGCGAGGACGCCACTGAGGGCATGGCCCGCGGGAAGGCGGTCCGGGTACGCTGTCCGGTTCTGATTCCGCAAAGGAAGAGTGTGTGAGTCAGGAGACCGGTCTCATGCGCCATTTCACCGCGTTCCGAGGGGAACGGAGGCCTATATGCGCATTGGTGTGCGGCGATCGCGCCGTTTGCGGGCAGTGATTTTGCCTGCGATTCTTCTTGTTTCATTTTCCATCCCCCTTCATGCCATTACGGTGCATGGCACGGTAACCGACCCGCTGGGAGCTGTGATTCCAGACGCGGTGGTTGCATTGGTGCATGACGGGAAGGTTGTCAAGACGACAAAAACCCGCGCCGACGGGAGCTACGAACTGGTGAGCCCGTTGAGCGGACGGTTTTATGTACTGGCCGGGGGGCATTCATTTCGGCAGATGTCGACCAAGAGCTTTTATGGCGGCCAACTGGACGACGTAAAGCAGGACGTGACGCTGGAGCCGGCATATGTGCGCCAGCAGGTAATTGTGACGGCGACCGGCACGCCGACACCGCAGGCCCAGGTGAGTGCTCCGGTGAGTGCGATGGATGCTGCGGAATTTGAGAACCGGGCCGGAATGGCAGACGCACTGCGCCAGATGCCCGGCGTCACGGTGGTGCAGTCGGGCGAGCGGGGCGCGGTGACATCGCTGTTTATCCATGGCGGAAACTCGGATGCGAACCGGGTGACGCTGGATGGCGTGCCCATAGAAGATATTGGAGGGCAGTTCGATTACTCGTCGCTGTCGACGACGGGGATCGCGCATGCCGAGGTATATCGCGGACCCGACAGCGTGCTGTATGGCGCCGACGCCGCGGCGGGTGTAGTCGCGTTTACGACGCCGCAGGGGAGCACGTCGTTTCCGAGCCTGCTCTACCGGGGCGATGCGGGCAACTTTGGGACGTATCGGAATGAAGTGCAACTGGGCGGGATGCGGAACACGATGGATTATTACGCAGCGTTCAGCGACCTGCAGACGCAGAATTCGATTGCCGCGGATGAGTATCATCGCATCACTTCGGTCGCAAACCTTGGTATTAATTTGAGCGCGAATACTCAGATCCGGGCGATTGTTCACCAGATCAACCGGGCAACGGATTTGCCGGGGACGTACGTGTTCTTCGGGCAGTCGAATGACGGCAAGGAGTCGGACCAGGACACGTTCTTCTCGGGGACGATTGACCACTCCTTCAGCAGCAACTGGGTGGCGAATGTACAGTACGGGATGGTGCGCAAACGCGAGCAGGCGATTGAGTATTACCCGGCAGGTGAGTTCATCCACGACTACCTGGGGGGCAATTACTACGGGCACGAGGTGACGATTCGCGGGGCCAATGGCTACACGGCGACGGGCCGGGCAATCATGAATTATTCGACGGCGAATTACGCGGTGTATCCGAACCAGATCGACAATGTGAATAATCGCGACAACCTGTTTGCGCAATCGATGTACACGTTCAGCCCGAGGCTGATTTTTACAGGCGGGTTCCGGTTTGAGGATGAGCGTGGTTCGGATTATTCGAAGGCCTATTTTCTGAATCAGAAGCTGGAGCGGGGCAATTACGACTACAACGCCCAGTTTCGTGGCGAGATGGGGAACCGGTTGTTCTATTCGGCGGGTGGGACGGTGGAAAAGAACGGCCTGTATGGGACCGTGGGCGCGCCGAGTGTTGGCCTGGCTTACTACGTTGTGAAGCCGGGAGCAGGGACATTTCGGGGGACGCGCGTCAGCTTCAACTTTGCCAAGGGCTACCAGGAGCCGACGCTGGCCCAGCAGTTCGGGTCGCTGTATGACTTTCTCAAAAAGAACGGCGGACAGGCGACGATCCAGCAGTATGGAATCAGCCCGATCGGCGCCGAGTTGTCTCGAACCTATGATGGCGGCGTGGAGCAAAACCTCTTCGGCGAGCATGTGCTGCTGCGGTTTGACTATTTCCATAACGAGTTTGGGAACCAGATTGAGGGAGTGCCGGCGCAATATATTCCCCAACTGTTGCCGAATCTGTCCGCAGCCCAGCAGGCTCAACTGGAGGCTTTTCTCAACTCCGAGCAGGCATACGAACTGGATCTGAATTCGGAGTCGTTCCGCGCGCAGGGGTTCGACGCTGAGATGAACTGGGGCGTGAACTCGAATCTTTATATCCGGGCGGGCTATACGTATACGGACGCGGTGATCCAGAAGTCGTATTCGCCGGATGCAACGACGCCGAGCTTCAACCCCAAGTATCCTGGGATTCCGATCGGGGATTACAGTCCGCTGGTTGGCGCGCGGCCGTTCCGGCGACCGCCTCATACAGGTTTCACAACTGTGATGTATACGCATGGTAGCTGGTCGAGCGTACTGACGGCGGCCTACGCGAGCCGGAGCGATGACTCGACGTTTTTGGGAGGCAGCGATCCGAATGGAGGGAATTCACTCCTGTTGCCGAACCGGAACCTCGACCATGGATACGTGAAGATCGACCTGGGCGGAACGTATGCGATCAACCGGCGGCTGGAGGTCTATTCTCAGATGGATAACCTGATGAGCGACCAACATATTGCGCCGATTGGGTATACGTCGCTGCCGTTCAACTTCCGGACGGGGCTGCGGATTGCGATTGGCAGGGAGCCGAAGCAGTAGGTGGTGGCCGAGGATGGCCGCTCAGGTGGACGCGTATTGCAAGCCGCTCCTTTTTCAACCCTCATGAGTGTCTTATAAAGTATTGATTCTAAGATGTTTATGGAGAGACTAGTCTCGTAAGTCGTTTAGAATCAATAGACAGTTGAACGGGCTGGTAAGAAGGGCGCGGCTTCACCAGAATTTCCACATCTCAACGTCGAGATGCAGGTTGCCGAAGTTAAATTGTGGTTTCACAGCATCTCGCAACATGCTGATAAGAAACGAGTTGCGAGAGGGTTAGTCCTGTAAGCCGTGTGGAATGAATGAGTTGCGTTATGGAGTATTGCGGGCAGCCAAAAGGCCCAGAAAAAGACCGCTGGCGCGGTCTTTTTTCTGAGCCTCTATTTATAGGGTAGCAATGTTGAAGATAATTTCCGGCAAATAAGATGGCGAGTGGAGAGGGCAGCGATTCAGGGCTTGCCGATCCAATAGCGGGGACCGGGACCGAGGACGGCGGCGCGGTCGCCGGGGTTGGCGAAGCGGCAGTGATCGAGCGAGAGGCAGCCGCAGCCGATGCAGCGCATGAGGCCGCCGCGCAGGCGTTCTAGTTGGGCGATCTGTTCGTCAATACGGGCGGTCCAGCGGGAAGAAAGCTCGGCCCAGTCGTTGCCTTCGGGTGCGTGGTCATGGGGAAGTTTGTTGAGTTCCTCGGCGATTTCGTCCAGTGCGAGCCCGACGCGCTGGGCGAAGACAATGAAGGCAATACGGCGGAGTATGGCGCGAGGGTAGCGGCGGTGGCCTGAACCGGCACGCTCAGAGCGGATGAGGCCGCGATCCTCATAGAAGCGAAGAGCAGACGCGGCGACTCCGCTGCGGCGGGAGACTTCGGAAATGGTGAGGAGATCGGCCATGAAAGGAAATTAACATTTGGGAGGGTTGACTTCAAGTTAACTTGAGCTTCTAGGCTGGTAGAGCAAGATCAAGAATCGCGACTCCATCAAAGGCAGAATTTTTCATGACTCAGAATGGTCAGAGTATTGTTCTCGTGGTCGGTGCTACCGGGAACGTGGGACGCAACGTGGTGCAACAGTTGACGGAGCACGGTGTGAGGGTACGAGCGGCCTCGCGGAGCCCGAAGACGGCGAAGGGATTGCCGGAGGCGGAACTGGTGCGCGTCAACCTGGAAGAGGCGGAGACGCTACGGGCTGCAGCGGAGGGAGCGGACGCGGCTTTCCTGATGGTGCGCGGTTTTACGGTTCGTCCGGAGACGATGACCGAGGCGCTGAGGGGCCGGGTGAAGCGGATTGTGTTTCTGTCGTCGATGGCGGTGGATGACAATGCGCCGGTGCAAACGAATCCGATCGGGAAGGCGCATGTAGAGATCGAAGAGGCGATCCGGGCGACGGGAGCGGAGTGGACGTTTCTGCGGCCCGGCGCATTTGCGACGAATACGCTGACGTGGTGGGGGCCTCAGTTGAGAGCCGGTGACGTGGTCCGGTGGCCATATGGGGAAGCCGCATGGGCGTCGATTCACGAAGCCGATATCGCGGCCGTGGCAGTCCGCGCATTGACCGAAGACGGTCACGCAGGGAAGAAATACGTTCTGACTGGCGGGGAGGCGCTGACACAAAAAGAGCAACTGCATAGAATCGGCGAGGCCATTGGGCGGACGCTGCGGTTTGAGGAACTCGCACCAGAGGCGGCGCGCGAGCAGATGAAGGCATATTTGCCGGAGTTTGTGGTGGACCGCTTGCTTCCGATGTGGGAGAGGGCAATGATCGAGCGGGCGCTCGTGACGCGAACGGTGGAGGAGGTGACGGGCAAGGCTCCGCGTACCTTCTGGCAGTGGGCGATGGACCACGCGAACGAGTTTTAGAGGGCTATTGGTGGTCGAATTTGCCTGGGAGCGTCTTTGCATCCGCCGAGAGGCCGGCGGATGCGAGGCGTTTTTTTATGGAAAGGCGATAAAAAGTGAAGTAAACGCTTGACTAATCTTCTGGATCGCTTGATAGTGAAGTGAATGCTTCACTAATGAGATATAAAGAGGAGATTGAAGATGCAGAAGTCGACCGTGATTCACAGCACGTTTACCCTGGAGCGCAGTTATCCGTATTCGCCGGAGAAGGTGTTTGCGGCGCTGGCGGAGCCCGAGAAGAAGCGGCGCTGGTTTTCTGATTCGCCGAACCATGAGGTGGTGGAGTTCGTGATGGATTTCCGTGAGGGTGGCGCGGAGAGGATGAAGTATCGCTTTAACGCGGGGACGCGATTTCCGGGTGTGATTCTAATTAACGACGGGCACTACGAAGACATTGTCGAGGGACGGCGGGTGGTGGTGTGTTCGACGATGACGATCGCGGGACGGAAGATTTCGGTTTCGCTGGTGACGTTCGATCTGTTGCCGGAAGGTGCGGGGACGATGCTGCGGCTGACGTTCCAGGGAGCGTTTTTTGAGGGCGCGGACGGGCCGGAGATTCGGAAGGCTGGGTGGGAGTTCCTGGTGGAGCGGCTGGGCGAGGAAGTAGCGCGCGAGGGCTGACGGAGATGGGGAAGCGAGAGCCAGAGATCGGCCGGATTTTTCATGCGCTGGGCGACCCGATGCGGCGGGCAATCGTGGAGCGGCTGCGCGAGAGGCCACATTCGGTCTCCGCGCTCGCCGGGCCGCTGAAGATTACGCTGACGGCGGTGGGGCAGCATTTGAAGGTACTGGAAGAGGCCGGGCTAGTGCGGACGGAGAAGTTGGGGCGGGTTCGGACGGTTCGCCTGGATGCGGAGGGTTTTGCCGTGCTGGAAGCGTGGGCGGCGGAGCATAAGGGCGAGTGGGCGCGGCGGCTGGACCGCCTGGGGGATTTGCTGGGTGGGGAGTGAGTGGGAGGGTGGAGTGGCGGAAGGGTAGAATCTACCGCAAAGACGCCAAGGACGCAAAGGATCAGGGATTGGGGCAGGGATGGGTGCACGGGTGCGCCTGTTGCCGGTGGGTGTCAGTTGAGGCGCTTTGTCTGGATAAATTCCCGTTTCCCAGGATCTATCTGAGTCGGCGTGCATAAATCACGGTGGATGAGTGGTAAGGGCTGAATGCAACCGTTGAGATCCGAATTGCCTGCAGATAGCTGGGGGTAGGGCGTGTAGATACCGTCAGATCCGCGACTGTTATCTCGGAGGGGACCTGAAGGAGCCTCGACTTCCCGGTGCATTCGAGCTCTTTTCGAAAGCGGCTACACGAGTGGAGAGGGGATGATAGCCGGAACTCGGCGGTGCTTTCACCGAGAGAGGGATGACCGGCCACTGTTTGTCTGGCATTTGATCGAGGGGTGCGGGAAGCTGGATGACGATGATGCCGGAGGCCGACGCGGCGAAGATGGTTTGGCCGGTGGAGTCGAGCGCAATCATCGGGGCGGCCGCTCCCTCGGGATTCACGAGCCTCTGGAGTTCCTCGGGCGTCATAAGGCGGGTGAGGAGAGTGCCGGTAGTGGCGTTCCAGATCTCAATGGAATCGCCCAGTGGCACGACCAGAGTTTTTCCATGCGGGCTGAAAGTGGCGCCCAGAACCCCGCTGTCGTCGGGTCCCTGAAGGGCGGGGTACACGTTGGTATTCCACATCTGAACGGAGGGGGTGAAGAATCCTATCGCGTCCCCAGCCGAGCCAGGCGGCGCATCGATGGCAGCCATCTGCGATCCATCGGATGAAACCGCCAAATCCGTCCAGAAGAGCTGGCCGAAGCCTTCGGATTGCACTTGGTTGGTGGCGACATGGAGGCAGGCGACGTCTCCGCTGGAGACATCGAGTGCCTCGCCGCAGACCAGGCTGCCGTCGGCTGAGGCGCGCACGACATCGCCGAGAATTGCGCTTCCCAGAGTTGGGTTCAAATAGGAAAAGGTAAGGGTGGAGAGGTCCAGTTGCAACGCGTGCTGAGAGGTGGCGAGGATAACACGGCCATCCGAAGTGGTGGCGATGGACCCGGTGAGGAATTGAGCGGCCGAGCTCTGGTCGGTGACTATCTGCGGTGCGTTGAAGCCGTCCGGATCGAGGACCACGACTTCCGCTCCGGAACCGACGGCGGCTTCGACGATCAGCTTCGAGCCGTCAGGGGTGAGTGCCATAGAATTCCAAGTTACGGTCGCCGTGCCAGTCGCCGCAGGCAGGGAAATGGGTGTTCGCCAGGTGAGGCTGGATGGATCGAGGACCTGAATCTGGCCAGCCTCCAGCACATAGAGCAGATTGCGATGGCTGTCATACAGCAATTGCAGGATGCCTGACGCAGGGACGATGGTCGGGGTGGCGTAATACGCAGGACCAGGGAGCGTCCCGGAACCGAGGGAACTAGATACCTGGACAGGAGCGGCCGTGCCGGCGACTCCCGTGGGAAAGGCAACTTCGTCCCCCTGCAGGGCTCCATTCTCAAGCAGAGAATCGGGTTTGACCTCTGGGGACGGCGCTCCGTTGACAGAGACATTGGGCGCGGTAAGTCCAGAGCTGAACTGCGGTGAGAACCCGTAGCCAGCAAGGAAGGCGCCCGTGACGACATTGGGCGGGAAGAGGTTGGCGCTGAGTCCGACCGGGTCAACTCCGTATGAGACATCGGCGAGCACCATATCAGTGTCGCCCTTGCTGTCAACACATTCGATGTCCGCAGGGCCTGGTTTCGAGGAGGCAGGGATGGTGATGACCGTTCCATCGGAGCTGAGGGGTGCGGGCTGACCGCCGATGTAGATGTTCGTATCAGAGGGAGGATAGGTGAGCGTTACCTGCTGGCTCTGGTTGAGCGGCAGCGCCGTTTCGAGCACCGGACATCGCGCGGCGCTCTGGAAGGGGGCGTTCGCGGGGTTGGGAATGGGCGAGGCGAGATTCAGCACGAGCACGCCACCGTCCAGGCCGGCATAGGCGTGACCGGAGGAATCCACTCCGAGCAGCCTCTGCAGGTTGTCGGAATCGGCGTTCACATCGCCATAGACATAGCCCAACGGGGTATAGGTGCTGGCGTCGATCTCTTCAATGGCGAGGGGAAGAGCGTATTGGAGTAGAAGCTTCTTGCCGTCGGGGGTGAACTGTACCGAGCTTCTGGCACCTGGGAAGGCCGATGGGATGTTGGCGGTTCCCAGGATGGCCAAAGAGCGGTTTAGGAAGGTGACCTGGTCGGCGGAAGCGACCGCGATTTCTGAGCCATCGGCATTGATGGCGTATCCGCGGACGCCGATTGGAGTGCCGGAAGGGCTGAGCGAGTCCAGCGGTGCCGTGGTCAGGGTATCGGAAGCCGAGCTGTAGAGATAGAACTGATCGGCGGAGAATACCGCCCATTGGTGGTCCGCGCTGCGCGCCAGCTGATCCGTCTCCCAGTTAAGGCCAGAGGGATCGCTGCTGGGCGGCTCCAATTTCGTGAAGGAACCAGTGTTGGAGTTCCACTCCCACAGGGATTGGCCACCGTCGAGGATGTTGTTGGAATCGATGCCCTGTTCCTTGCCGATGACCAGGACCTTGCCGTTGGCCATGGCAACTACATTCGGAAAGAATAAGGCGGAGGAGTTGATCTGTTCTGAGAAGGGGTGATGAGTGACGGCGAAAGTATCCTCATCTACGGTGACGATTTGCTGGGCTTGGGTGCCCAAGACCAGCGTTTTGCCGTCGGCCATTTGATCAATGCCCCAAGGCGCCGGGACGGAGATGCGGGCCTTGATGGACATGTCGACGGTGGAGATGACATCGAGTTCATTGAGGCCGGGGTTCGTAACGAAGAGGAGCTGGCGAGAGGCGTCATAGAAGCCGTGCGCTGTATCCCCCCCGATCAGGTGGAATGGGTCGGGGAGTCCGGCACCCATGACGCTGAGGTCGAGCGAGGCACTGGCGGTCAGCGCACCCGAGGTTCCATTGAAGGAAACCGCTGAGGTCTGATTAATGGCCGAGGATGCCGCCGAGAGAGTGAGAAATCCCGTGCTGCCGGCATTCACGCTGAGAGTAGAGGGTGATGCCGTGATGCCGGTGGGAAGGCCGGAGGCCGTAATGTCCACGCTTCCTGAAAATCCGTTTTGGCCAGCAATGCTGACCTGAACAGTTTGGCTTGTGCCACCTGGGGTCATAGTAACGGAGGTCGGCGAAACTGCAACGGAGAATCCCTGAGAGTTGGAGGAGCCGCCCCCGTTCGAGCCGCCGTTCGAGCCCCCGCTGCCCCCAACGGCTTGGTTGCCGCAAGCGATCAACAGTGCCGAGAGGCAACAACAGCCTAAGAACTGAGCGAGCGACCGAACCTGCTTCATGACTGTCCCGGTTTTCTGCGTAAATTGCGGACAGGATAGCATAATATCCACGGGCTGCTGACTGGATTTAACGATTCCTCCTGAGCGATCCGAGGACAAACTGACCGCACTCAGTCCTGGGGAAAAGGCTTCCGCTCTATTGTGTCTCCCGCACAAGAGACGTTCTCAACGTGCGCCAAATCGCACTCATCGAGGCAAAAATCGGTAACGAAAAGTGTGCCAGATGTGAGTGATGGGGGCTTGCAGTTAGTGCGTAGCACCAGGTGGGGCGGCTTGTTCGTTTGCTTCAAGATTTGCTTGTTCCAGTCCCGCCCTAGCGGAGCTAGGACGGGGCACCCTTGATTTGTTTGAGGTGGGAAGTTTTGGGGTCGGCGCTTTGCGCCGATTCCCATGTCCCTGCGGGACATGGGGCACCAGTGTTGTTATTTCTGCTCAATGGAAAAGCCCCGGCGGAGGTTGGTCTGCCGGGGCGACATGGTGTGTGTAGGGGTGGTGGTTACATCTGGCCGGCCTCAGTGCTCTTGATGAAAGCGGCGACATTGTCGTGGAGCTGCTTGAGGGTGACGGGGTTGACGTAGACCATGTGTCCGGACTTGTAGAAGTGGTAGGAGATGTTTTTCTCAAGCTTTTCGGGGATGTTGAGGTGGTGCTCCTCATACATGGCCGCGAAGAACGGGGTGGCGAGGTCGTAGTATCCGCCGTTGAGCATGACCTTGAGGTTGGGGTTGGTTTTCATGGCGACGGCGAGGTCGGGCATGACGTTCATGGAGAGGCCGGTGTACTTGGAGCCGCCCATGGGTTGCTCGTGGTTCATGTCCCAATTGTGGCCGTTGAAGTTGATGCCGGGCAGATAGGTCAGGCCGGCTCCGAAGTGGAGGTCCTTGCGGACGTAAGAGTTGAAGAGCGAAACATAAGCCGATGAGATGGCTGCGCTTTGGGGGTCATACTCGGCGTATTCGCTCATGGGGTCGATGGTGGGTCCGCTGAAGCGAGTGTCGAGGCGACCGGTGGTTTCGTCGCTGCTCTGCAGGAGCCGTTTTTCAAACTGGAGACCACCGACGCGGAGGTCGGCGCGGAGCCAGTAGCTGGCGGGGATGCTGGTGAACTGCTGGAGTTTTTCTGCATCGGCCTGCTCCTGCGCGGCGGGCAGCTCGGAGCCGAGCGAGAGATCGTGCTGGTAGGTGCCTTGCGCGAAGGCTTCCACCTGCTGGAGCAGCGGCTGGAGGTGCGGGTAGCTGGGCAGCTTTTTGTGGTACCAGGCGGTGGCTGCGTAGGTGGGCAGGGCGAGCCAGTAGGGGCGGTCGTTGCCGGGGTCGAGCTGGGGCTGGTCGACGCCGTCGCCGAAGTTCAGAACTTCAGAGAGAAGGATGACGCCGTTCAGGTCCATGTTGTCGTCGTTCTGGAGGATTTGGGCGAGGACGGCCGAACGGGTGGTGCCGTAGCTCTCACCGAAGAGGTACTTGGGGGAGTTCCAGCGATGGTATTTGGAGACGAAGCGAACGATGAAGCGGGCAAAGGCGTTGGCGTCCTGGTCGACGCCCCAGAAGTCCTTGGGCGCGTCTTTGCCGTAGATGCGGCTGAAGCCCGTGCCGGGTGCATCGATGAAGACGAGGTCGGATGCGTCGAGGAGGCTGTTGTTGTTGTTGATGAGCTCGTAAGGCGCGGCGGGCAAGTGCTGGTCGGTATTGGTGACGACGCGCCGGGGACCGAATGCGCCCATGTGCAGCCAGACGGTGGAACTGCCGGGACCACCGTTATAGAGGAAGGTGATGGGGCGAGTTTCGGGGTTGGCTCCCTGCTTGAAGTAGGCGACGTAGAAGATTTTTGCGGTAGGGGGCGCGTCTTTGGCGTTCTTGGGCGGGTTTTCGCTGCCCGGGAGGGGTTTGCCGTTGTCGCCGTAGAGGTTGTTGTTGATCTGATTGGTGCCGCCGACGGTGATGGTTCCGGCGACGGCGTCATAGGCGATCTTCTGGCCATTGATGGTGACGGTGCCAGTGGAGTGGCCTGCGTGGTCAAGCGGTGACGTGGCCGCGGGTGCGGGGGCGGCTTTGGCGGTGGTGTCAGCCGCGCGGGCGGGCAGAGCAGATAGCGCTACGGCAGAAACAAGCGAGAGAGAGAGCAGAGATAAGGATTTACGCATAAGCCTCCAAAGGGATGGTGGTCCGCAGAGAGCGGGCTGTGAAACGAAGCCGGAATCCATCCGAGTCAGGCCGGGATGGATTCCGAGGAACCTATCAGCATACACATCCTGTGGGTTGGGTGAACTGCGACGATGCAGCCGGGGTGTGAAGCCGGAGGATGCGCCCGACATGGGGCGATTGCGAATGCAGAGCCGGGACGGGGATCGTGCGGGAAAAATCGCCGCGGCATCCGCTTCGTTATAGAGTAAGCGAACAGGGAGGGAATGGCAGGATGAGGATGCGCCGCTCACGGTGGAAGGCCGCGCTGTTGTGCGTGGGACTGATTGTGGGCGGCGAATGCGTGCTGGAAATGATGGGGCTGGGGCGTCCGATCCTGGTGACGCGGCACAGCCCGGCGAAGTATGAGTTGGTGCCGGACCAGCACATCTGGCGGACCTGGCCGCTGAGCGAAAGCCTGATTGCGAGGGCATGGACGAACCGGTACGGGATGCGTTCGGGGCCGGTGAGGGCGACGAGGCCGCCGCACACGCTGCGGGTGTATTTCCTGGGCGATTCGATGACCTACGGCACGACACAAGTGGACCAGTCAGAGATTTTTGCATCGCTCGTTGAGAAGAAGCTGCCCGCGGTTGTGCATGAGCGGGTACAGGTGCTGGATGGGGCGGCAGGTGGCTGGGCTCCGGCAAACGAGCTGGCTTATTTGCGCGAGCACGGGACGCTGGACGCGAATCGGGTGATCGTGGTGTTGAATGACGGGGATCCGACGCAGGCGGAGGCAGTGGATCCGTATAACGAAGGGATTCCTTCGCTCAGCATTCACCCGGTGTTTGGATACCAGGAGCTGTGGGACAGGGGGCTGGAGCCGTTGATTCGCAGAAAGCTGATGCGGTGGCACCTGATGAGTCCGCCGAGTGCGCCGCCGGGGCAGGCTGGCGACACGGTAAATGAAAATGCGGATGTTCTTGGGGAGAATTTGAAGGTGCTGACCGAGATGCAGAAGTTTGTGGAGGGTTCCGGGGGCAGGATGTCGATTGTGTTCTTACCATTTGTTCGGAAGTATTACGGGCCGTACACCCTGGGAGTGGTGAATGAGAGCAGGGACGCGGTGAAGCAGTGGGCGGCGGAACGTGGAGTTCCATTTTTGAATCTGACGCGGGAGCTTGCGCCTTACGGAAACAGTATTCGGCTGCGGGATCATATGCACCTGAATATCGAAGGCAATGCGCTGGTGGCAAAGGCGATTGTGAGCCACTGGGCGCTGCTGGATTCGACGCCCGCCCGGATTGGATTGAAGGCAGCAAAGGCAGCAAAGCGGCGGGGAAGATCGTGACAGGCTGCGATGCTTTCGCGTGAGCGGTGGAGACGGTCATACTGGTAGATATGGCAGATCAGCTTTATCTGAGTCTTTGGTATGCGAATTTTCGATTTTCGGATCTCCCCGCAGCGCTGGAACGGGTGATGCGGCAGTTTGCAATCGTGAGCGGCAATGAGCGGGTGCGGGCGGCGACGGTATATCCGTTGTCGTGGCAGGAGTCGCCGGTTTACCAGCGAATTTATGACGAGAAGGACACGAACGAGGCAGCGGAGCCGGCGCGTGTGATTGCGGAAGCGACGGAGAGGCTGCATGAGGATTACGCCTACGAGTTCGAGATGATGTGGGAGTTGTGGGTGGTCGAGCAGAGTGGAGGGTTGGACGCGGTGTGGAAGAAAGAGCCGCGAGCGGTTCGGGTTACGGGGTTTGGTCCGGATTTCGACGAAGGCGCCTTTGAACAGAATGGGCAGATTCGGATCGATCTGGGCAGCGACACGCCGTTTCTGCAGGAAGATGTGGACCTGGACGAGCGGAGCGCGCAGTACGTCAAACAGAATGTGCAGAAGCTGGTGGATCTGACAACGGCGATCCAAAAGAATGCCGGGGCGGCGACGCGGCTGCTGTGGTCAGAGAGCGGGGAAAATCTGGCGCAGAAGCTGATTGGGAGGCTGCAAAGCCTGAATTGAAACGGCTTTGCCGCGGGGCTTCGATGAGGCGAAAGCGGACGGGAAATTGCGGGGATGGCTGGAGCATACTAATAGGTAACGGACGTGCACGGGGCAGCTTCGCCTGGGAGTATGCGATGGATGCGGTAAAGCGAAAGGGTAAGACCTGTCTCGGTTCGATGAGCGGCGGGATGACGTCGCTGGTGGTGGCGGCGAGTCTTTGCCTTGGGTCTGCAGCCGCGACGGCGCAGACAACGCAGGGAACGAGTGGGCAGAATACGGCCGGGGTTCCAGTTTCGGCGCAGACGACAACGCCGGGATCTTCGAAGAAGAGCGGGGCACCGAAGAGTGATGTGCCGGCTGTGAAGAAGGAAAAGAAGAAAGAGAAGAAGTCCGAGAAGAAGAAGTCCGAGAAGAAGCAGGAGGCTGCGGTGCAGCCGCTGCCGAATCCTGAGCTGCCACCGGAGGGCGTGAAGCCGGGACCGAACGGGGTGATGCCGGGCGTGCGGCCGGGCAGTATTCAGGACGTGAATGCGGTAGGGGAACGCGACATTGGCGGGCGCGGTTTCGGCGACTGGTACAGCAACCGGCAGCAGATTGCGATGGGCGCAGCGTACGCGCAGCAGATCAACCAGAGCACGCATTTCATCACCGATCCGGTGGTCAATGAGTACATCAATCGAATCGGCCAGAACCTGGTGAAGAACTCGGATGCGAAGGTGCCGTTCACGTTCAAGGTGATTGACTCGAACGTGATCAATGCATTTTCACTGCCGGGCGGTTTTGTGTACGTCAATTCCGGGCTGATTCTGGCCGCGGACGATGAGGCCGAACTGGCCGCGGTGATGTCGCACGAAATTGCGCACGTTGCGGCGCATCACGCGGCGCGGCAACTGACGCGGATGCACCTCGCACAGATCGGGAGCGTTCCGCTGATTTTTCTCGGGGGCTGGGCAGGTTATGGAATCTATGAGGCATCGAATATCGCGATACCGGTTGCGTTTCTGAAATTTTCGCGGCAATTTGAGGCACAGGCCGACTACCTGGGAATCCAGTACCTGTACAAGACGGGCTACGATCCGACGGCGATGATCTCATTCTTTGAAAAGATCGAGGCGCTGGAAAAACAGAAGCCGAACATCATGACGCGCGTGTTTTCGACGCACCCGATGACTCCGGATCGTGTACTGGCAGCGGAAAAGGAGATTGCACACATTCTTCCGCCGAAGAGGCAATACATCGAAGACACGTCGGAGTTCGAAACGGTGAAGGCGCGGCTGGCGCGCATTGAAAATCGCCGCAAGCTGCATGCGCCACCAAGCAACAGCCGTCCGTCGCTGCGCAAGGCGAACACCCATGGGAGCAGCGAGCCGCCGACTCTGCACCGGCCACAGATGACCGGAACCGATATCTGATCGCTCAGAAAGCCAGCGCGGCAAAGGGCGGGACGAGGGCCTGTCTTGGGACTGCGTCGTGCATCGTTGTCGGAAATGATGCTGCAACCGATACAAATGCAAAGATTTCCACGAGTTGAGCGGGAGCGGGCGGCGAGTTCTGCTATATTGAGAAAGTAGTTGTTGGGGACGTAGTTCAGTTGGTTAGAATGCTGCCCTGTCACGGCAGAGGTCGCGGGTTCGAGCCCCGTCGTCCCCGCCATAAACCAAAGAAAATAAATG
>JAJYVU010000066.1:18639-18984 GCA_021791875.1 Acidobacteriota bacterium
AGTTTTACCCCGCGAGGGTGCTGAAGGGTGCTGAGAGTTCTCAGCGCCCTTTTTGCTGCCTTCCAGCAGCATCGTTCCCCGTTGCGAGGGTGCTGGGGAGGGTGCTGAAGCTCCCATCAGCATCTCCATGACTTTGTTATTGGCCTCGCGCTTGGTTGCGGAAATGGCCCGCGTATAAATCTCAAGCGTTATCCGGGAGTTGGCGTGACGAAGGAGTTCCTGCGCGGTCTTCAGGTCAGCTCCGGCCGCTCTCAGGTTGGTCGCCAGAGAGTGACGGAAGCTGTGCCATCCAATCACCTTGTCCGTGATGCCCGCTCGAATGAGGGCCGGACGGATGATCTTCTT
>JAJYVU010000161.1 GCA_021791875.1 Acidobacteriota bacterium
GGATTCCGAAACCGATGCAACTGGAACTCCTGACGGTTGGGCATTCGACTCGGAGCATTGAGGAGTTTCTCGCGCTCCTGCAAGTCCACGGCGTGCAGTGGCTGGCCGACGTGCGTACGATCCCGCACTCCCGGCATAACCCGCAATTCAATGGTGACCATCTGGCGTCCTCGCTAAACGAAGTGGGGATTTCATATTCTCATATGCCTGAGTTGGGCGGACTGCGACACGCTCGCCGTGACTCTATCAATACTGGATGGCGCAACACCAGCTTTCGCGGTTATGCGGATTACATGCAGACTCCGGAGTTCGAGAAAGCGCTGGATGCCCTTATCAGGCTTGCACGTAAGTGCCGAACCGCAATCATGTGCGCTGAGGCTGTTCCGTGGCGCTGTCATCGCTCCCTGATAGCCGATGCGCTGCTGGTTCGAGGCGTCAAAGTGGCAGAAATCACCAGCCGGACAAGTCTTCGCGCCCATGCCCTGACTCCTTGGGCCCACGTCGAGGGAACAAAGGTTACATATCCATTCACCAGCACCAAATGAGCGAAGCGCGATGGCGGATCAGCTCAACGCATTGCAGGCAGTTCGGTGCACATGCGAGGATAGCAACGTGAGTGCACCGATTCCTCGTTGGGAACCATTGTCAGAAGCGGTGCTTGCGGACCAGCGCGGGACTTATGATCGAATGCGCGCTGCTTGTCCGTTAGCCGAGTCACCGCGTGGCATCACGCTGTTCAGGCATGCGGACGTAGTTGCCGCGGCAAACGATCCGGCCACCTTCTCTTCGGCTGTATCAGCTCATCGCATGGTGCCTAATTCCCTGGACCCTCCTGAGCACGCCGCTTTTCGGGCAGCCATTAACCCCTTTTTTACGCCCGAGCGGATGCAAGCGCTTGAGCCGAGCCTCCAGAGAATCGCTCAGGAAATCATTGGTGCGCTCCCGCGCGGCGCTACGGTGGATGCGGTCACGGAGATTGGGTACCCGTTCGCCGTGCGCGCGCAGGCCGATTGGTTGGGTTGGCTCGGAATCGAAGAGGAGCTTCTCGCTTGGATGGCGGATAACCATGCCGCCACCCGGTCGGCGGACCGATCGCGGACAGCCGCAGTGGCGGCTGCTTTTGATGAAATCGTTCTGGCACAGGTGCGGCGCCGGCGCCAGATGGGCACCGCCGCTCCCAAGGACCCCACAACCGAATTGCTCTCGGTTACGGTTAACGGAGAGTTGTTATCGGATGCCGATATCGTGTCGATCCTTCGCAACTGGACGGCGGGCGACCTTGCATCCATGGCTGCGGCCGTTGGTGTTGTCGCCTACTTCCTCGCCGCACACCCAGACGTTCAGGAGTCGCTTCGGGCAAACTCTGATGGTCTGGCTGCTGCGATCGACGAGATGTTGCGGATCGACGATCCGTTTCTTGTCAGTCGTCGCGTGACAACAGCGGCTGTACCCCTCGATGAATTCGTGATCGAGGCCGGCAAGCGAATCTACCTGAACTGGACATCCGCGAATCGCGACGAGTCATTGTTTACGGATCCCGATACCTTCCGGCCTGAAGAGCACGCAGCGCACAATCTTGTTTACGGCGCCGGCATCCACGTCTGCCCGGGGCGTCCACTGGCGACCCTGGAACTGGTTGTTGCCGTACAGGCGCTGCTGGGAATGACAATCGGTATCGAGCTGGCAACCGACGGAGAACTGGTTCGGGAGACCTATCCGCTCGGCGGCTGGCGGCGTGTGCCTTTGCGGCTTCGTTGAGGGAAACATCTATCGAACATAAGCACGCGAACTGAATGAGACAGTCGAGGCTTGGGAAGCAATCGTCCTCGGCCACTCGCTTTCCCATCGATGGCCAGCGCGCCGTTGATTCCAGCGCTTTCTGAGATGGAATTCGACCGTTTCCCGTCTTTGCCTCGTTTGTGGATGCCTAGAACTGGTCTGATAAACCCTCCGCGCCTGGTGAGGCCTCGTATGAGACCCGCCATCGAAGCGGGGCTCATGCTTTTCGTCGAAGCCGCTACGCTATTTATGAGACCAGTTCTATAGTCAAGGGAGAGTTCATGTCGTGGTCGAGGAGTGCTTCGTCCCGACCTGGAGAGACAGCCACCAGCGTGCGCTGAAACACAAAGATTCCACGGCAGAGTTAGCAAAACAATGATCCGTTACCAGCGAGCACCGCATCATGCTCTTCGGTATGAATCATCGCTTGCTTACCTCTCGTCGTGCGCCGCACAACAATCCATAGCCGTGGTTATACAATTGCGGTGCCCGGAAGACTCTTTCGAAATCCTGGTCTTCCCGATCAAGCAATAGAGGACTTATGCCGGGAGCTCTGTATCAATATCTCGCAGACGATCATGAGAGGCTGGATTCATTATTCCAACGCGCCGTCGCGAGGCCCGGAGTAATTGATCCGGAACCATACCATGAATTTCGTAGAGGCCTTCTGCGACATATCTCCATGGAAGAGAAGATTGTTTTGCCTGCCATCGCCCGGTGGCAGGACGGCAAGAAAGCATCCATAGCGGAACGGCTTCGACTGGACCACGGAGCATTAGTTTCACTCCTGGCCCCTCCGCCAACGCCGTCCATCATGCTTACGATCCAGTCGATCCTTGAAGTCCACAACAAACTCGAAGAGCAGGGAGACGGCTTATATAGATTGTTGGACGATCTGGCCGGAACTGAAGCGGAGGCAATGCTCGCTCAACTCAAGGCCGCCCCACCGGTTGCTGTGTTGCCGAATAATGATAAGCCAGAAGTTCTTGACGCCGCGAAGAAGGCCGTGACAAGGGCCGGTCACGAATTCAAGGTGGCATCGTAGCCGGTCAAGGGCCTGCCGTTCATCCATCGAAATCAGGATCTACACCCCGTCTCGCATTGCTGCCATAAGAGTCTCTTCCTTGGTATGGACGAACCGATGCCAGGTTCAAGCCCAGTGCCTGGCTCTTCTTGAAATGCCGTCTCATAAGACTCATCGAAGCGAAAATAGGTAACGGAAATGTTGGGTCCGCACCAGTTTTCCGGCAGTCGCGTCGGCCTCAATTTGCTGAAATAGACCCATATCCCAGGAGTAATCACGAGAACCGTGCATCACCCTCGTACATGGAGCAATGTAGCTCGACGAATATCGCACAATGGGGAAGAACAGGCGCAGACCCGATGGAGTGGCATAGCCGCAACCATCGGATTAGTCACTGCTGGCAGGAGTCGTTACTAATACCCGATCACCTCGCCGTCCCTGCGCATCTCTGCTCCGCCCGCGAAATATCTTCTTGACGCCATTTCCGGGAGTGTATACAGTCTGTCTGACCTGCCACTGAGATGACGGGTAGCGTCCGGAGCGCGCGCCGTTGCCGCGCCGGTTTCATCTTCTCCAT
>JAJYVU010000162.1 GCA_021791875.1 Acidobacteriota bacterium
CCTGCTTCTTCCTGATCGTCATCCTTGGATCCACGCATGAGCGCGCCCCCAAGGGCTTCGCGCCCATCGCCATCGGCCTCTGCCTCACGCTGATTCACCTCATCAGCATTCCGGTCACCAACACGTCCGTGAACCCGGCCCGCAGCACCGGCCCGGCGCTCTTCATGGGCGGATGGGCCATCCATCAGCTTTGGCTTTTCTGGCTCGCCCCCATCGTCGGAGGCTCGCTCGGCGGCCTCATCCACCATTGGCTCTTTGAGAAAATCCCCGCCGAGCCTCCCATCGCGGGAGACCTGCACTAGAGTATTTCCCCTATTGGTATAGACCGAAGAGACAATCTCAACGCAGCTTTTCCGTTAAGAAAAGCTGCGCCTGGTTGAATTCAGAAAGTTCACAGGAATAGGGGAAATGCTTTAAACACTCGCTCCAAAACACAGTGGCCTGGAATCATCTTCCAGGCCACTCTCAGTTTGTAGCTCTGACTTCTCTAATCCCGGCTTTGCAGCTTGGCCAGCAGGTTCAGGATCTCCAGGTACAGCCACACCAGCGTCACCATCAGCCCAAAGGCTCCGTACCACTCCATGTATTTGGGTGCGCTGGCCTGCGCGCCACGCTCGATGAAGTCGAAGTCCAGCACTAGGTTCAGCGCTGCTATGCCTACCACCAGCAGGCTGAAGCCGATGCCGATCGCGCCCGACCCGTTCACCGCGCCCACCGCGCCCAGCCCTATGTGGAAGAAACCCAGAATCATCTCAACAAAGTAGAAGAGGAAAATCGCACCGGTCGCGGCAATTACGCCCAGCCGGAACTTCTGCGTTACCCGAATCATGCCCGACTTGTAAGCCAGCAGCAGCACAAACATCACGCCAAAGGTCAGGCACACCGCCTCGAAGGCGATCCCGTGGAAGCGCATGTCAAAGACGGCGGAAATGCCGCCCAGGGCCAGACCTTCAAAGAGCGCATAGACCGGCGCGGTGACCGGCGCCCAGTTCATCTTGAACATGGTCACAAACGCGGCAATCATGCCGCCGATCAATCCCACCCACATCAGCGGCATCACCGCCAGCACATTCCCCGAATAGGACAGGTGCCAGGTATACGCCGCCGTCAGCATCGCCAGAAGCAGCAGAACGCCGGTCTTGTTGACAGTTCCCTGGACCGTCATCGATTCGCCATACGAGGCCATCGGTTGACCACGGAAGACCCGGTCATTCAAGGCAGGGTTGGAAGTACGCATGAGTTGTGGCACGTGAAAAGCTCCTATCTTTTAGATTACGACGGATGCCGGAAGTTTCGTTTTCCGGCACTATTATCGGACGGGTTTCCCGTTGATTTCCATCGATTTCAGCTGGTTCTCGTCAAACACCTTCAGGCTTTCCGGCAGCGGCGCGTAGCTGATGTGGAAGGCAGTGTCCTGCCCGTTGTGCAGCACAAAATGAATGAATTCCCTCAGCGCCGTCCGCTCCGCAACATGGGAGCCATCGCGGGAGACGATCAGGAAATTCAGCCCGGCAATCGGGTACGCGTCCGCGGCGCTGGCCGGTGGATCCACAATCAGTGTGCCCAGGTTGGACTTCAGCTTCGGTACAAACGCCTCCACAGCGGCTTTGGTCGAGGCAATATTCGGCTGCAAATACCGTCCCGCCTGATTCTCAATCGCCGCCGTCGGCAGTTCGTTCTGCTGGGCGTAATTCAGTTCCACAAAGCCCAGCGCTCCCGGCGAATTGCGCACCACGCTGGTGAGCCCGCGGCTGCCAATGCCGCCAATCCCCGTCGGCCACTTCACGCTGTCGCCTGCACCCACCGCGGACTGCCACTTCTTGCTCACCGCCGAAAGATACGTCGTAAAGATGCTCGTCGCTCCCGCCGGGTCCGCGCGATGCACAACGGTGATGGACTCGTCAGGGAGCGTGACGCCGGGGTTGTCCTTCTTGAGCGCCGGATCGTTCCACTTCTTGATCGTCCCCAGGTAAATCCCGGCCAGCACCTGCGGAGAAAGCCGCAACGGCTCCTTCACTCCCGGCAGGTTGTAGGTAATGCAGATGGCGCCCGCAATTTCCGGAATCTGGATCACTGGCGGCAATTCGGACAACTGCTTCGGGGTCAGCGCAAAGTCCGTCGCCGCAAAGGCAATCTTGCCGGCGGCAAGCTCCTGCACAGCCTGCATGCTGCCCACCGAGTCGTAATTGACCTGCGTGGGACGGTGCAGTTCAAAGAAATCCTCAGACCAGCGCTGCATCACAGGAAGCACAAAGCTGCTGCCGGCCGCCGGAATCGTGAACAGTTTTGTGGGAGCCGTCTTTGAGTTGCAGGCAGTCGCCCCCAGTAAGCTCACGGCCAGGCAGGCAGAGAGTACAGCGCGGTAATTCATCCAGACTCCTCCGAAATCTTGAACTATTGCTGAGCACGCAGCAGCCAAAACTGCACGCGCGGCCTCGCCGTCCAGCTGCGGCACAGGTTCCCCTCAGCTTAGACTGCCCGGAGGGTCATCCGGGCAGCGTAAGCGTCGCAATTTCCTTGAGTTGCGTGGATCAGGAGGCGAAGCTGCGAACCCAGCCTGCGATGCTGGGCACGCCAATGCCGCTCGGTCCGGCAGCGATATCGGCGCGCGCCTCGTCAATCCACGCGCAGCCGGCAATATCCAGATGAACCCATGGCGTATCGCCGACAAACTCCTTCAGGAACATCGCGGCCGCGCTGGCCCCGCCCCAGCGTCCGCCGGTGTTCTTGATATCCGCGATCTTGGAGTTCAGCATCTCGCGGTATCCCTCGTCGAGCGGAAGCCGCCAGAACTTCTCCCCGGAGCGCTCGACCGCATCGGAGAAGCGCTGCCACGTTCCCTCGTCGTTCGAAAAAGCCCCGGCCCGAACCATGCCCAGCGCCACAACACAGGCGCCCGTCAGGGTGGCGGCGTCGATCAGGTGGGTCGCGCCCAGTTGCCTGGCATAGGTCAGCCCATCAGCGAGAACCAATCGCCCCTCGGCGTCGGTATTGATCACTTCGATCGATTTGCCTGACATGGAAATCTGCACGTCGCCGGGCTTCTGCGCCTTGCCGGAAGGCATATTCTCGGCGGCGCAGAGAATACCAATCACTCGAACTTGCGGCTTGAGTTGCGCGATGGCACGCATCGCTCCAAGCATCGCCGCGGCCCCGGCCATGTCGTACTTCATCTTTTCCATGTTTTCGGCAGGCTTGATTGAAATACCGCCCGTGTCGAACGTAATCCCCTTGCCGACGAGCCCCACCACGGGCCCCTGCGGCGCGCCTTCCGGCTCGTACCGCATCACAATCAGCGCGGGCGGTTCATCTGACCCCTTGGCAACACTCCAGAATGCGCCCATCTTCAGTTCGTGCAGCTTGTCTGGAC
>JAJYVU010000067.1:0-13585 GCA_021791875.1 Acidobacteriota bacterium
CGAAAACCCCGTCAGCAGCAGGTGTGTGCGCTGCGGATCCGCCGAGTCCGTAAACAGGCTGAAGGCCGCACCCGGGTTCAGCACATGCGAAATGCTGAAGACGTGCGGAATAATCACGATGTGAGTGGTGGGCACAACATGCTTGTTCACCCAGATCTTCGTCACCCGGTCGAGCACGATCACTAACAACGAAATACCAAGGAACGGAATGCGCCAGTCGCGGCTGCGTGGCCGCTTTTGTTCATTCATGCGGGAACCTCATATCCCATTTGTCGAAGCGCCTGCCGGCAGCGCCCGCAAACTTTTTGCCACGGCCCAAAGTCGGCAACGTCGGTGCGATAGTTCCAGCATCGGTTGCACTTTTCACCGTCGGCGGGCAGGGTTTCCGCCGCGCAACCTGACTCCGCGCCTGCGACAACCTCTACCTGTGAGACGTTAAAAAATTCTTTCAGACTTGTCTCGTATTTCTTAAGTAATTCTGCAGTTGTATCGTCCGCGCGGACGCGGATCTTCGCCTCCAGCGCCTTGCCGATGCGCTTTTCCTTGCGCGCTTCCTCAAGATTCCTCAGCGCCTCGTCGCGCACCGCGAACAGGGTCGCCCACTCCGCGAGCAATGCATCATCCCTCTTCGCCGCAATTTCCTCCGCCTTCGGGAACAGTGCCAGGTGCACGCTCGCAGCCCGCCCCGCGGCAGCCGGAAGGTACTGCCAGACCTCGTCCGCCGTGAAGCTCAGGATCGGCGCAACCAGCCGCGCCAGCGCCTCGGCGATCGTATAGATCACCGTCTGCGCCGAGCGCCGCTCCATGCTTGCCGGAGCCAGCGTGTACATCCGGTCCTTCAGCACATCCAGGTAAATGGCGCTCAGGTCCACCACGCAGAACTCGATCACGGCGTGGTAAATCCGGTGGAACTGGAACTCCGCATACCAGCCGTTCACGCGCTCGGTCAGTTCCCGCATGCGCTGCAGCATGTAGCGGTCCAGCGGCAGCAGGTCGGCTTCAACCAGGGCGTCCTTGGCCGGGTCAAAGCCGTTCAGGTTACCCAGCAGGAACCGGAAGGTATTGCGCAGCTTGCGGTAGTTTTCCGCCACCCGCTGCATCAGGTTTTCGCTGGCGCGAACGTCTTCGCGGAAGTCCACGCTGGCCACCCACAGCCGCACGATTTCCGCGCCCAGCCGGTTGGCAATGTCGACCGGATCGACCCCGTTGCCAAGCGACTTCGACATCGCGCGGCCCTGCTCGTCCAGCGTCCATCCCGCGGTGCCCACCATCCGGTACGGCGAAGCATGCCGCTCGCCCACGCCCACTGAGGTGAGCAGGGAAGTATGGAACCACCCCCGATACTGGTCGCCGCCTTCAAAGTACAAATCGGCGGGCGCTTCCAGTCCGGGCTCGACATCCAGCACCGCGCTCCAGCTTGCGCCTGAGTCGAACCACACATCGAGAATGTCCGTCTCCTTGCGGAAATCCCTCCCGCCGCACTTCGCGCATTGCGCCCCGCCAGGCAGCAGCGAAGCAGCCTCGTGCGCATGCCAGGCTTCCGCGCCTTCGCGCAGAAACAGATCCGCGATCTTCCGGTTCAGCGCCGTATCGCGCAGTGGCTCATCGCAGCCGTTGCACAGCAGCACGGCAATCGGCACGCCCCACACCCGCTGGCGGGAGATGCACCAGTCGGGCCGTGTCGCAATCATGTTGGCGATGCGTTCCTCGCCCCATGCCGGGTCCCATTTCACGCTGTTGCGAATCTCATGCAGCGCGCGCTGCCGGAAAGTCGTCGCCGTCCCGTCCGGGTTCTGCATCGGAGTATCGATGCGGATAAACCACTGCTCCGTCGCCCGAAAGATCACCGGCTTGTGGCAGCGCCAGCAGTGCGGATACGAGTGGTATACATCGCTGCGCCCCATCAGCACGCCGCGCGCGGTCAGCAGCTCGATAATCGGTTCGTTCGCCTGAAAAACCGTCTTGCCCTCGTACTCGGGCAGCCCATTGCGCAGCCGTCCCGTGTTGTCCACGTTGCAGGTCTGGTCCAGGCCATATTTCGCGCCGGTGTAAAAGTCGTCCGCGCCGTGTGCCGGGGCCGTGTGCACCGCGCCCGTGCCTTGCTCGGTCGTGACGTAATCGGCCAGCACGCCCAGAATGCTGCGGTCAAGGAACGGATGCTGAAAGGTCGCATGCTCCAGCTTCGCCCCGGCAAAGCGCGCAACTTCGACTGCTTCCGCCAGTTGGCACGCCTCGCGCACAGCCGCAGCCAGCGCTTCGGCCACAATGTAAACCTGCCCCTGCTGCTCCAGCGCAACGTACGTCAGCTCCGGATGGAACGCAACGGCCAGCGATGCCGGCAGCGTCCACGGGGTCGTCGTCCAGATGATGGTGTGCACCTTGCGCCCTGCCAGCGCCGCGTCAATCGCTACCGCATCCGACGTGAGCGCATAACGCACATACACGCTGGGGCTCGTGTGCATCTCGTATTCGATCTCCGCATCCGCCAGCGCCGTGCGGTCGTGGATGCACCAGTAGACCGGCTTCAGGCCCTTGTACACGAAATCCTGCTCGAAAAACCGGTAGAAAGTCTCCAGAATCCGCGCCTCATACTCCCGCGACATCGTCGAGTACGGCCGATCCCAGCGCCCAAACACCCCCAGCCGGAGGAACTGGCTTGTCTGCAGGTCAATGTATTTCTGCGCGTAGGCGCGGCACGCCTTCAGGAACTCCCCGGCTGGCATTTCCAGCTTTTTCCGGCCAAGTTGCTCATCTACCTTGATTTCAATCGGCAGCCCGTGGCAGTCGAACCCCGGCACGTAGGGCGAGTCGAAGCCCGCCATGGTCTTCGACTTCACGATGAAATCTTTCAGGCACTTGTTGAGCGCGTGGCCCAGGTGAATCGGGCCGTTCGCGTAGGGAGGCCCGTCATGCAGCACGTAGCGCGGCGCGCCCTTGCGGGCCTCGCGAATCTGTTCGTACAGCTTCGAGTCTTCCCAGGCCTTGAGCCGAAGTGGCTCATTTTGAGGCAGATTGGCCTTCATCGGGAATTCGGTCTGAGGCAGCGTGAGGGTCGCCTTCAATTCTTCTGGCGCAGCGGACATCGTCTCTCCGGTATCGTCGTTCTGAACAAAATCCCAAATTTCATTCTATCTGCCCGCAACGCTGGCTCGCCTTTACGGGTCTGTTTGTGTATAGGTACAAATTAGAGAACTGGTGTTTTTCCCGGCCGGCCACCGGAGATTCACCTCCTGAACCATATGCCCGGGCGCTGGCTGCCAAAACAAGACAACGCAGCAGCCGGTCGTTCATAATTTGAGGAGATGCCGGATCCGAAGAACCGGCAACGATGTGCTATGGGCAATCCGGTTATGACGGCTCCTGAAAAGGAGCCCCAAGAAGAGCAACACCCCATCGAAGATTCCAGCACGATTCTGCAGGAGACCGACGGTTCTATCTGGTCATCGCTGATCGCGAATCTGCGCGATGCGTTCTCGTCCACCAAGCAGCCGCCGCTCGAGCTCACCTCCCAGCCCGTGGAGGTGGGCGAAACCGTGCCGGCGGAGCCCATCTGGCTGGAAATCTGGCACAACCTGAAGGACACCTTTTTTCCGGCCAAGCTGCCGCCGCTCGAGCTCACCTCCCAGCCCGTCGCCGTCATCGATCCCCTGGCCGTCAAGCGCGACCCCAAGTCCAGCGCCATTTCCACGGTGCTGCATGCGCTGATCATTGCGCTGATTATTCTCTTTGGGCTGCTGGCCCGTCGCGTCGTCGTCAAGGAAAAGGCCGAGGCAGCCGTGCCCATCCAGCCGTTTGTTCCCATGACCATGCCCCAGGCCCAGTCCATGGGCGGCGGCGGCGGGGGCGGTTCGCACGACATCATCCAGGCCAGCAAGGGGCATCTGCCCAAGTTTGAGAAGCTGCAAATTACGCCTCCGAGCGTCATCAAGGTCGATCATCCGATCATTCCGATGCCGCCTTCGGTCCAGGCGCCACCGATGAATGTTCCCGATCAGAATCTGCCGAACATCGGCGTCACCAACTCGCCGCAGGTCAAGCTCGCCTCCAACGGCACTGGCGGCAATGCCGGCATGGGCTCCGGCAACGGCACCGGCGTCGGCGCAGGCTCCGGAGCCGGCCTCGGCGCTGGAAATGGGCAGGGCTATGGCGGCGGCGTCTACAACGTCGGCGGCGGCGTCTCAGCGCCGGTACCCATTTATGCACCCGAACCGCAGTTCTCTGACGAAGCCCGCCGCGCCAAATATCAGGGTGTGGTCGACCTGCAGATCATCGTAACCAAACAGGGTCTGCCCGCGGATATCAAGGTCGTCCGGCATCTCGGGATGGGACTCGACGAGAAGGCCATCGAGGCGGTCAAGCAATACCGCTTCCGCCCCGCGATGTACCACGGCCATCCGGTCGCCGTGCGCATGATCGTCGAGGTGGACTTCCACCTCTTCTAAAACCACCCTCAACCATTTCTCAGACTTTTCCTAAGGAGCCCGTTGCGGCTCCTTTTGCTTTTCGCCGAACCGGATCCCCGGGCATCAAACCCGCGACTTCCGTACCGAATCGTATTCAAGGCTCCCCGGCGTGCTAGGGCATTTCCCCTGTCGGTATACACCGGCGAGAGAACCCCCGCGCGGCTTTTCCGTTAAGAAAAGCTGCACTTGGCGGAATTAAGAAAGTTCACAGTAACAGGGGAAATGCTCTAGACTGTGTGTTTCCAGAAAACGTACGTTACTGAGAACACACTATGAATCCATCGTCTTTGCGCCGTTTCGCTGCCGTCTCCTGTCTCGTCTTCGCCACCCCCATCGCACTCTTCGCGGCCCAGGCCGGCCCGCAACGCGAAAACTCGCACGGCCGCACCCAGTTGCCGATGAAAGTCTCCAGCAACATCCATTTCCGCTCCATCGGTCCCGCCATCAGCGGCGGACGCGTGACTGCGGTCGCCGGCGTGGCGGGCAATCCCGACATCTACTACGTCGGCGCGGCCGACGGCGGCGTCTTCCGCACGGACAACGGCGGCACCACCTGGACAGCCGAGTTTCAGCATGAGCCCGTGGCCTCCATCGGCGCGCTGGCCGTCGACCCGCAGAATCCCTCCGTCCTGTGGGCAGGCACCGGCGAATCCAACGTCCGCAATGACGTCTCCTTCGGCGACGGCGTCTACAAGTCCACCGACGCCGGCAGGCACTGGAAGAACATGGGCCTGAAGGATACCTTCCAGATCTCCCGCATCGTCATCAATCCGCTGCACCCCGATACCGTCCTCGTCGCGGCTATGGGCGAGCCCTGGAAGGATAATCCTGACCGCGGCGTCTACCGTACCACCGATGGCGGCAAGACCTGGCAGAAGGTGCTCTACGTCGGGCCCAGCGTCGGCATCTCCGATATGGCGATCGACCCCGGAAATCCCGAAATCGTCTTCGCCGCAACCTACCGCTTCCGCCGCACTCCATGGGGTTATTCAGATGGTGGTCCGGAAGACGCCATCTACAAGTCCATCGACGGCGGCGTCACCTGGAAGCGCCTCAGCGGGCACGGCCTGCCCTCCGAACCGGTGGCGCGCATCGGCCTGGCGATTGCCGCCAGCTCGCCCAACGTGGTCTACGCGGTCATGGGCTCCAACCAGGGCGTGCTCTGGCGCTCAGACGATTACGGCGACCACTGGACGCTCGTGAGCAAGAATCAGGAGGTCGATTCGCGGCCCTTCTATTTTTCACATATTGCGGTGGATCCCACAGACCCGAACCGCGTCTTCGCGATTTCCAACAATCTGCTGGAATCCTCTGACGGCGGGCGCCACTTCCACACGATTGCCAAAAACATCCACGTCGACCACCACACCATGTGGATCGACCCGGCAGGCAGCGGCCGCATCATCGAAGGCAACGATGGCGGCGTGGCGCTCTCACTCGACAACGGCAAGCACTGGAACTTCATTCACAACATTGCCATCGGGCAGTTCTACCATGCGGCCACCACTGAACAGCAGTTCTTCCGCGTCTGCGGCGGCTTGCAGGACAACAGCGGCTGGTGCGGCCCCGGCATGAACAAGAATCCCCAGGGCATTCTCGACCGCGACTGGTTCCTGCTCAACGGCGGCGACGGCATCTATGCCGTGCCCGCGGCCGATAATCCAAATCTCGTCTACAACTCCACGCAGAACCAGTTCCTCATGGTCTTCAACAAGAACAGCCTGCAGTCAGAAAACATCGAGCCCTACTCGGTGGACTTCACTGGCGAGGGCGTGGCGAAGCTCAAGTATCGCTTCGCCTGGGACGCCGGTTTTGCAGTCTCCCCCGACAATCCCAAAGTGCTCTATGCGGGCGGCAATGTTCTCTTCAAGAGCGAAGACCGCGGCCGCACCTGGAAAGTCATCAGCCCTGACCTCACGCTCAACATCAAGTCAAAGCAGGTTTCTTCCGGAGGCCCGATCATCAAAGACAACTCCGGCGCCGAAGTCTACGACGCCATCCTGCGCATCGCCGTCGCAAAATCTGACCCGAAGGTGATCTGGGTCGGCACTGACGACGGACAGGTGCAGGTGACGCGCAATGGCGGCGCCAGTTGGACCAACGTCACCTCGCACATCCCCAATCTGCCGCCCTGGGGCCGCGTCGAGTCCATTGATGTCTCGCCCACCAAGCCCGGCCACGTGCTCATCGCGGTCGACCGCCACTTCAGCGGCGACTTCAAACCCTACCTCTTCCGCACCAACGACTACGGCGCTTCCTGGACCTCGATCAGCGGCAACCTGCCGTCCGATGTCTACGCCCACGTCGTGCGGCGCGATCTGAAGAACCCGAATCTCTACTACGCCGGCCTGGAAAACGGCCTCTACGTTTCCTGGGACGCGGGCCGGAAGTGGTATCTCTTCGGCCTCGGCCTGCCGGACGTCGCAATCTACGACCTCACACTCAACGCGCAGGACAACGACCTGGTGCTGGCCACGCATGGTCGGTCCATCTGGGTTCTCGACGACCTCACACCCTTCCAGAACTTCGATCCGCAGGTGGCGAGCGCGCCGCTGACCCTCTTCCAGCCTGAGACGGCCGTGCGCTACTGGCCGTGGCCGGAGCTCGAGTTCCCCGGCGACCAGGCATTCTCCGGCCAGAACCCGCAATACGGTGCGGCCTTCGACTATTACCTTTCCAAATCCGCCGACAAGCCCGGCGAGCTGATCATCACCAATGCCGAAGGCAAGGTGGTGCGCACCCTCAAGGGCCTGCACAAGGGCAAGCCCATCACCATGACGCCTGTCGAAGAGACCGCGCAGGCTCCCGCGGCGGGCAAGGCAAAGAAGAAGGGCGAAAGTGCAAAGCAGATGGTCCCGTGGGTTCCCATGCAGGCCGGCCTGCACCGCATCTACTGGAACCTTCGCGCCGATGGCCCGGTCCGCTGGAATTCCGCGCTCCCCTTCATGAAAGGCCCCAAATCCGGCGCGCTGCTGCCTCCGGGCACTTATACCGCAACGCTCAAGATCGGCGGGCAATCCGAGTCGCAGAAGTTCACCGTCATCAACGACCCAGCCTCCGGTGCAGCCCTCGCCGGCATGCAGCAGCGCTATGAAACGGAAGAGGCCGTGCTCCATGAGCTGTCACAGGTCGATGTCGCCCTGAACCGCCTGCACGCCATTCATCAGCAGCTTCAGGCGCTCAAGGTCGCCGTCAAGGGCGAGGCCGATGAGGCGGCTGTCACCGCGGCCATCGACAAGCTCCAGAGCCAGACCAAGGCTGAGAAGCTCAAGCTCACCAGCAATGCCGGCGCGGAGGAATCCACGCTGCGCGTGCCGGACCAGATTCACGAGCATTTGCAGATGATGTCCGGCCTCCTCGAAGGCGAAGACACGCCGCCCACGGCGACGCTCCTCGACCAGAAGAAGCACCTCGACGGCGAGTACCAATCGGCCATTCAGGAGTTCAACCACTTCCTGTCGACCGACGTCACCGCATTCAACCACTCCATGGCTGCCCACAAGCTCACCGGGGTGGTCGAGGGCACAACGCTCCAGCCGTAACGGCTTCGGCGAACAAAGAAAAGCCCCGCGTCGCAATTCTCGGGCGCGGGGCTTTTGTATGCGCGAATGGTGCTGCGGGTCAGCTCCAGTCCTGGTACCAGTGCTCGCGTGTGCCCGGCATCGCGATGGTCGTGCGGTCCACCTTGCGCAGCAGCATCTGGTCCACAAAAATGTCGCCGCGGTCAAATGCGACCGCCGAACCCGCCATGTAGAGCAGCCAGATCCGGTAGGTCATCTCCGGAATCACTTCCAGCAGCGCCTTTTCGTTCTGCTGCAGCGCGGCAACCCAGCGCCGCAGCGTCAGCGCATAGTGCTCGCGAAGATTCTCCACGTCGCGAACTTCAAAGCCCGCGGCCTCGGCGCAGGCAATCGTCTGATGCAGCGGCACCAGTTCGCCATCGGGAAAAACATACTTCTGAATGAACGACTCTTTCGGCGGCGGCGATTGCTGCGACCGTCCGATGCCGTGATTCAGGAACAGCGCGCCCGGCTTCAGCAACTCATACGCGATGCGGAAATACGACTCCAGGTTCTTCAGTCCCACGTGTTCCACCATGCCCACGCTGGCAATTTTGTCGTAGCGTTTGCCCTCGCTCGGCAGTTCGCGATAATCCTTCAGCGCCACGCTGCAAAGGTCGTGTGCCTTCGACGCCGCAATGCGCTTCTCGGCAAACTTCGCCTGTTCGCGGCTCAGCGTGATGCCATGGGCGCGCGCTCCATAGTGCTCGGCCGCATGCAGAATCAGGCTGCCCCATCCGCAGCCGAGATCGAGAAACAACTCTTCGGGCTTGAGCTCCAGCTTGCGGCAGATCACTTCCAGCTTGTTCGTCTGCGCTTCGTCAATGCCTTGCCTCGCATCGCGGAAGTAAGCGCAGCTGTACACCATCGTCGGCCCCAGCCACGGCAGGAAAAATTCCGGCGGCTTGTCGTAGTGGTGCGAAATGGCTTCGCGGTCCCTCCGCCGTGAGTGCTGCAATCCATGCAGCAGCACCTCTTTCGCCTCCGTCAGCACAAGATCAACCTGTGCCAGTGTCGCGGGGTTGAGATGAAAGGCATGGCGAAAGACGTAGTTGCCCATGCGCAGCGCGGCGTACAGGTCGCCTTCGATTTCAATCTCTTTGTGGATGAATGCATCGCCGAGTGTCAGTTCGCTCGGACGGTGCAGCAGCGCATCGAGCGCATGCTCCTTTTCAAAAAAGATCGTGAAGACCGGACTCCGGTCTTCGTGTGATTGCCACTCCCATGTGGGGGTTCGAATTGAGAAAGGGGATTGATAGTAGTCGCGGAACAGAGTGTCCAGCAGGTGGATGCGATCGCTTTCGAGCGCAGGAAGAGCCATCGAGCAGCCTCCGGTGCCCACAGCCGCAGCAGTGGGCGAATTTCAACTCCTGCCGGGCGGAGCACCACCGCCCCTTTGTTAGATTCGTCGGCGCGGCTTTTTCGTTGGCTCGAAAAGAAAAAATCCCTGTGACGTAAAACCAAATCTCCGTCAGCGCGACGAATGCGCCAGCAGATGCTCGATCTCCGCGTGAATCTGCTCCACGTGGTTCCCGCCCTGATATTCTCCGCGCACGCGCCCCTGCGCATCGATCACAAAGCTCACCGGAAGCCCGTAGATGCCCCCATAAAGCTCGCCCAGGTGCGCCGTCCCAATCACCAGCGGATAGTTCACCTTCAGCTTCCGGGCCACGGCCTGGGCTTTCGGCATTTCGTCATCCATGTTCACGCCAATAACCTGCACTTTGCCGTGGTACTGGCTCTGCCATTGCGCGAAGGTCGGCATCTCCGCCTGGCAGGGCGCGCACCACGACGCCCAGAAGTTCAACAGCACCACCTTCCCGCGATACTGCGAGAGCCGCAGGGTCTTCTGCTGAAAATCCTTCAGCACAAACGCCGGTGCTGGACGCCCCACAAGGCTGTGTCCCTGCTCCTGTGCCTGCGCGGGCATAACGGCTCCCGTGCCCAGCACCACCGCGGCCAATACAACCCCGCACAGCGCAGCCACGGCGTGGCGGCGCGGCGGCCATACGCGAACGAAGGATCTCCGGGTCATCATCTTAGGCGCCTTTCACCGTCGGATATCCGTGCTGAATCCAGTCCGTCCCAAAGTTGTCACGAATATAGACCGCCTTCACATTCGTAAAGCCCATCTTGCGCAATGCTTCAAAAGCAGGTCGGATATTCGGGCACTTGGGCCACGGACAGCACCCGCAGTAGATCACCAGCAGCTTGTGGCGATCCAGATGCTCCGCGGTCTTGCGCAGCAGCGCAAGGCCGGCTCCGGAAATGGCGGGCCCGGCATGGATCGCACCCGGAATGTGCGCCTCTTCATAGAGCGTCGTGAAACCCACCTGCAATATCGTCGGGGCATGGCCGGAACGGATCATCGCGGCAAGTTGGGCCGGCTGGATGCGCGCCGACTGGGGAATCGTGATGTGCTTGGGCGTGAAAACCTGCCCGGCGCGCGGCTGTGCCATGGCTGTTGCGCCCGTGAGCGCCATCGCAGCCAGGGCCACACCCAGAGACAGAGTTGCGGCAAATGAAAATCGTAGTCGCATGACTTTTCAGCATAGACCACCCCGTGCCTCTTGCGGAATAGTCCTGCTCGCGAGCTTGTGGATCGGGCAATTGTTCATCGGTCGCTCAATCCAGCCGATAACTCATCACCGGCACGCGCGACCTGCGGATGATCTGCGCCGCCACATTGTCCGAAGTGATTGACGACAGACGGTCACGCCGCTGCAGCGGCATCAGGATCAGCGGCGCGCTCCGCTCGACAGCCACCGCGTGAATAAAAACCTCCGGAACCCCGAAGAAGATCGTGCAGCACGCTTTCACACCCTGCTCTTCCAGCCCCCGCACCAGCTCGTGGCACGCTTTCTCATGCTTGCTGCGCGTGTGCGCAACGTGCGGCCCTTGGATCACATGCAGCAGTTCGAGCGGGCTATGGAACAAACTCGCGATCTGTCCGGCAAACTCCACGTCGCACTCGGGGCAGGGCATCGGAATCGGCAGAAGAATCGGGCGTCCTTCTTTCAGCCGCTTCATCAGGCCAGGCTCGGTCTCCGGCCCGTATGTGATTGCCGGGCAGGGAATCGACCGTAGCAGATGTTCTGCGGTCGAACCCAGTGCCTGCCGGTCGCGCCTCCCATGGCCATACGCGCCCAGCATCAGCAGGTCGCTTCTTTCCTTGTGGCTGATATCGAACAGCGTGTCGCCGACCACGCCGGTCCGCAGAAGAATGTGCGACTTGATCCCCTCCTGCGACAACTCCCGTTGGATACGCTCCAGGTCGGAGATGTCTTCGGCTTTGCCTGCCGCGAGAGCCGTGCCGGAAAACTCAGCGCCGGGCAATTCCACCCGCGCCAGCACAATTTCCGCGCCGAACTCCTGGGCAAGCCCGATGGCGTCTTTGAGCGCCGTCTCCGCGGCGCTCGAGCCGTCGTGCGCAACCAGAATCTTGCGGATCGCATAATGCGGCCGGGGTTGTGGGGATTCTGGCAGGGAAGCCGATGGATTCGCCATATTCACCTCAGTTAAACAACGCCGTGGCGTGATTCACCCAACATCACTTCAGATGCGTCGCGTCTTCTTCCCGTATAGGCCGGTGCCGGGGAAATCACCATGACCCCCATCACCACCCGCCTGAGCGCCATGCAGCGCCTCAGTGACGCACCGCCAGCACCGGGCAGCTCGCCTCGGCAAGCACCTCGCCCAGCGCACCCCGCCGGAAGTGTGTCATGCCCAGCGAATCATGCGAAGCGCCCATCACGATCAGGTCCGCACCCCAGTCGTTCGCGGTCGTGAGGATTTCTTCCGAGGCGTGGCGCTTCGAAAGAATGACTTTCTGCTGCCGTTCACTGATGCTTGTCTCCGGGCTTTCCTTCGCGACCTCACCAAGGTATGCCTGCCAAGTCTCGCGCTCGTAAGCCTGCCCGGGATGTGCAACATGCAATACCGTCAGTTGCGCGTGGTTGATCTTCGCGAGTTGCGCGGCATAGATGGCAATGTTGGCTCGCTCGGGATAAAGCCGGGTCGCCACCAGAACCCGCTGCAGCTCCCAAAGGCGCTGCACACTCTTACATTTCGGCCCGATCAGCAGGGCCGGACAGTCCACCGAGCGCGCCAGCTTCTCCGCGTTCGACCCAAAAATGGCGCGGTCGAGACCCTCGCCGGCGTGCGTCCCGGCAACAATCAGGTCAACGTTGTGCGCCTTCACAAGCTCCTGCACCCGCTCACGGATCGCGCCATAGAGGTTCAGCGGTTCCACCGCGAATCCTTGTTCTCGCAGCGCGGCGCCGGTGGATTCCACCTGTTGCGCCATGCGAACCGCTTCCTCTTCCACCCATTCCGTGCCGGGAGTTACCGGGGCGCGACCCTCCATTACGTGGACCAGCAACAGCCGCGAATTGTGCTGGCGGGCAATCGCCCGCGCGTAATCGAGCGCATGTTCCGAGGCGTCGGAAAAATCAAACGCCACGAGCAGGTCGCGAAACGCAATGGCGGGCAAGACAGAGGTCGACATACTGCCTCCATTTGTCAAAGAAGCATGCGCCCCCGGGGCAACGGTTTGCGGTGATGCCAGTCACAAGCGGCCAGCTAAACCCTCGCCGCCAAAGTGTCCCCCATCACAGCACCCGTGTGACGCGCGTCCTACCTTGAGAACAGCAGATGGATAGAAGGCGAGATCTCACACTGCACGGAAAGCGATCTGTAAATCTGCAATCTCCTGTCAGGAGCAACGTCATGGCTACAGCACTCGTTAATCAGAAAGCCCAGGGCAAAGGTCAAATTGCCATTGCCAGACCTGCATCGATCTTTGAAGAAATGGATCAATTGATGAGAAGGATCGAAGAGCGCGCATTCAACCTCTTCCAGCAGCGCGGCGGCGGAGATGGATTCGCGCTCAGCGACTGGTTCCGCGCCGAGCATGAAATGGTCAAGGCCATGCCCATCCGGGTGGAAGAAACTGACAACGAAGTGGTCTTGCATGCTGAGGTTCCCGGTTTCGATGCCAAGGAGCTTACCATTCGCGCCGAACCCAATTCCATTTCGATCTACGGCAAGGTGGAGAAGAAGACCGAGTCAGAAAAAGGTGCCACAGAACGCTACAGCGAAATTTCGTGCAACGAAGTCTACCGCGAGATCTTACTTCCCGCACATGTCAATCCCGACAAGGCAACAGCTCATCTCGAAAAGGGTGTGCTTGAGGTTCGCCTCGCAAAGGCGGCAAAGCCCAAGATGATTGAAATCAAGGCTGCTTGAGCGCTTCCCTTAAGCCGGGACGGGTACCCTCCGACCGGTCCCGGCACCCCTTCCGCAAAAGTTCCCGTGCCCTTCGTCCGACTGCCGTCACACCGCATCCCACGTTGCAATGCTGTGAACAACGTCCTCAAACGCGAAGCCAGGCTGATTCTTCTCGTACTTGCCGGCGTCTGTTCTTTGTACGCCGCGCCGCAGGCACCCTCCCCGGTCACCTCGCAGCCATTCCTGCAACAACGGATCGCCGCGGCCCAGCGCGAGCTCGGCCCGTTGCCACAGTTCCGCGGGCAGCTGGAAAAATTCTATGCGGCCAGCAAC
>JAJYVU010000067.1:13595-18782 GCA_021791875.1 Acidobacteriota bacterium
GCCTGCGTCCACACGATTACGGCGACTGGCCTGCGCTGCTCGCGCAGCTTTACGCCGCAAAGACCGATCGCCAGCGCCTCGCCATCGATGTCACACTCACGGCCGCGGCCATGCGGTACATCTCTGATCTCCACTTCGGCAGGGTGACGCCAGAGGCCATGGGATTCGCCCTCGGCGCGCGTGAGAAGCACTTCGGCCTCGCCGATTTCCTGACGGCACATGTCGTGCATGCCGCAAATGTGGAACAGGCGATCGCTGCCGCCGAGCCTCCCTTCGCCGGCTATTGGCGCATGCTGGCGGCACTGCAGCGGCTTGAGGCTATTGCGCCTGATACGAGCCACAAACCTCTGCCCGTACCCCGAAAAAGCATCCATCCCGGGGAAGCCTACGCAGCCTTACCGCAACTCGTCGCCCGGCTGCGGCTCATGGGCGATCTCCCACGCAACGCAACCCTGCCCACGGACGAGTCCATGTACAAGGGCGCCATCGTCGAAGCTGTGAAGCACTTTCAGGATCGGCATGGACTGGCCGCCGACGGCGTCCTTGGCCGCGCCACCATCGCTGCGCTGAATGTTCCGCTCGCCTACCGAATCGAGCAGCTCGAACTCACCCTTGAGCGCTGGCGCTGGGTGCCGCAAACACTTCCGCTGCCCGCCATCGTCGTCAACATCCCTGAATTCCGCTTTTATCTCATCGGTCGCGACTACCGCTGGCTGATGATCCAGAAGATCATCATCGGCAAGTCCTACCACCACAAAACACCGGTCTTTGTCGCCCAGATGCGCTCGGTCATCTTCCGCCCCTACTGGAACGTGCCCTATTCCATCCAGCGCAAGGAACTCGTTCCCCGTATCGCGCGCGACCCCGGTTACCTCGCCCGCAACGATTACGAAATCGTCAACGCCGCCAACCACCCTGTGGATGTCAGCGCCGGCAGCCCCGCCGTGCTCGCGCAGCTCAGGAGCGGCGCTCTCAAAATTCGTCAGTTGCCCGGCGACAAAAACTCCCTCGGCCTCATCAAGTTTGAGTTTCCCAATCGCTACGACGTCTACATGCACGGCACGCCCGCGACCCAGCTCTTCTCTCACACCCGTCGCGACTTCAGTCACGGCTGCATTCGCGTCGAACATCCGGCCGCGCTCGCCGAGTGGCTCCTCCGCGACCTCCCGGGCTGGACGCCCGAAAAAATTCAGGACGCCATGCACGGCGCCGCAACACTCACCGTCAACCTGCCGCAACCGCTCACGGTCGTCATCATCTACGGTACCGCCGTGGTTTCGCCCGATGGCGAAATTCGTTTCCTGCAGGATATTTATGGCTACGATGCAAAGCTGAAGCGGGCTTTGGCCCGGCCGCGTCCAAAGATCACCGCCGGGCTATGAACCCTCCTCTTACGACCCCTGCGGCGGATACTCCCACTCCCGCACGCGGCCCACATCCACATGCACAAAGTGGTGCTCCGGATAGTAGCCCACCCCGCCGAAATGCAGGCGCAGCGCCGCATTTCGCACTTCCAGCGTCGACACGCCCGGAATGCGGATGTCGATGGCGTCGCCCAGCACGTGCATGCTGTGCACGGCCACTCCGCCCGTCGTGCGATGCAGAAGCGCATTCGTCTGCGGCGAACGGTATCCGCACACAATGTCAATTGGACCGCCCGGATGCCCCACGGCCTTGTCCAGCTTGTAGAGCAGATCGAACAGGCGCGGATTCATATCGTGGTCCTTGTGAACGCGCCAGTCGCCCAGGAAGCGATCCAGCCTGAGTTCCGCCGAAGGCAAATAATGATTGCCTACGCGGTACACAATATGCAGGCTTCGGCCTGTGTGCAGGTTGTAAAGATCAAGATGATAACTCTTTTGAGAAGAAGACTTCGCTGCGGCTGGAAAAATCGCGAGGAGCGGAAGGAGTACTGCGAAACAGCCGCAGCGGACCCATTGGGAAGACCGCTTACGACACATGGGCCAAGTGTACTATCACCCGGCCCATGTCACCAATCCGCCCTGCTTCCCGCACATGCTCTCGCCGGGCCCGCTATCGGCCCATGAAGATGGCGTGCACGTAGACGCCGGTCTGCACATTCAGGATCAGGTACCACCCCACATGATCCGGATCCAGATAAATCAGGTAGTCGTCCCCGCACGTCCAGCACCAGTCTGAGCAGTAGGGCCAATCCCAGTATGCAATCTGGAAATAGTACCCGCTCGCCAGCCAGAACCAGTAATGTGCCTGGTTGAACCGGACGATGCGATGGTAGTAACGCGGCCCGTACCGATAAAAGTGACCATGTACATACGGCTGCCGTAGCCGGTAGCGCGGGTCATTCGGAGCTGACCGCCCGTACCACACACCGTTCCGGTACATCGGTCGGCGATCCACCCGGCCGTCAGGGGCGCGGTAGTACTGGGGCTGCGCATTGCGCTGCGCGCGCCGCTGTGGCGCATTGGGAGCGGTAAAACGTTCGCGGTTCTGCCGCCGTTCCTGTTGCTGCACTTGCGGCCGTGTCTGCTGCTGTGTGCGCTGCCGTTCCTGTTGCTGAACCTGCGGACGAGTCTGCTGTTGCTGCCGTTGCTGCTGTTGCACCTGCGGACGAGTCTGCTGTTGCTGCCGTTGCTGTTGCTGCACCTGCGGACGGTTGTGCTGCTGTTGTTGCTGTTGCTGTTGCGTGCGCTCGTGCTGTTGCTGCTGCGTGCGCTCCCGTGATTGATCCCGCGTTTTCTCTTTGGATTTCTGGCTGTTCTGCTGCTGTTGTTGCTGCTGACCGCCGGGCCGCTGCGCCAGCGCCGGTGCCGTCAACAAAAGACAGAGCCCGAGGGTGAGCAGATATCGCGATTTCATGAGGCCCTCCTTTTCTGGAGAATCCTGCCTCATCGTGATGCCGTTCCAGAACGGGCGACTGTGATCATCATCACCGCAACAGGCATGCGCGTTGCACAACGCTGAACTTAACCGGAGGTGCGCCATGGCAACTGCCGCCACTGCCCAAACTCCTGAGGTTCGGCGCGAACCCCATTCCATGCAGGCCGTCGTCTTCCACGAGCCCGGCAAAATCTCACTCGATCAGGTCAGCATCCCTCATCCCGGCCCGGGAGAAGCTGTCGTGCGTGTCACCCTCACCACCATCTGCGGCACCGATGTCCACATCATGAAGGGCGAGTATCCCGTCAAGCCCGGGCTCATTCTCGGCCATGAAGCCGTAGGCGTCATTCATGAGCTGGGGCCCGATGTGTCCGGCTACGAGGTCGGCGAGCGCGTGCTCTTCGGCGCCATCACGCCCTGCGGGCAATGTGCCTCCTGCCTCAGCGGAAGCTGGTCGCAGTGCGGCGACGTCCCCATGGGTGGCTGGAAACTCGGCAACACCCACCATGGCGTGCAGGCCGAGTACGCGCTCGTTCCGCATGCCCAGGCAAACCTCGCCAGGATTCCGCGCTACCTCCATGACGAACAGGTGCTCCTGCTGGCTGACATTGCCTCCACCGGCTTCTCCGCCTCGGAAACCGCGAACGTGCGCCTCGGCGACTGCGTGGCTGTCTTCGCGCAGGGCCCCATCGGGCTTTGCGCCACGGCGGGGGCGCGCCTGCGTGGCGCCGGATGCATCATCGTCAGCGAATCCAACATCATGCGCCAGCAGATGGCTCTCAAGATGGGCGCCGACGTGGTCTTCGATCCCACCAAGGTCGACGTCGCTGATGAGATCCGCCAGCTCACCCACGGCCGCGGCGTCGACGTGGCGATTGAAGCTCTCGGAAAGCAGGCAACCTTCGAGTCAGCCCTGCGTTCGCTGCGTCCCGGTGGCACCCTGTCGAGTCTCGGCGTCTATTCCGGCAAACTGGAAATTCCGGTCGACGCCTTTGCCGCAGGCATCGGCGACTACAAAATTGTCACCACCCTCTGCCCCGGAGGCAAAGAGCGCATGCGCCGCCTCATGGCGCTGGTCGAGCACAGCCGCGTGGACCTGACCCCGCTGATCACCCACCACTTCCCGCTGGATCGCATCCTGGAGGCCTACGACCTCTTCTCGAATCAACGAGACGGTGTACTCAAGGTGGCCATCCATCCTGACGGCTTGCGAGGCGCAGCATAATCCCGCGGCAATTTCGCAACGGAGGTGGAGATGCCTTTCCACCAGGCGATCTTCACCTCCGCGGTCCCGTGCCCCGTCAGGCCCGCGCGCATTTCCACTCTCAGCAGTGCGTCGTCGACAAAAAGAGCAGCGACCCAAGCACGATCACCAGGAACGTCAGAATGATCATGATCGTGGGGATGTGCACGCTTCTGTGTGTCCAATGAGCCATCTCTTTTACGGAGGACAGCCGTTCGCGCAACTGCCCTCCGTCTCCTCTCGGCGATAGCGTTTTCGGTTCAACTGTTTACATGAGGAACGCTGCCCGGTGGCTCTCTCTTAAGAAAATGCCACTCCGGCTGCCGTCCATCCGTCCACGTAGGAACCGGAAGCGCCCTAGCTCGCTTTCTTAACGGCTGCGGTTACAGCCTTGCGGCGTGGCCGAGTGACAGCTCTGACCGTCCGTTGCAGATTCTGCGGCGTATCATGATGCGCCAGGTCGCTCGCAGTGATGATGCCCAGAATGTTCCTCTGCCCGTCAATGATCGGGATGCGGCGCACCTCATGCAACTGCATCAGAGTCTCGCACGCCGCCAGCGACTCGCCTGTATCGCAGGTGACCGGACGGGTCGTCATCACCTTGGACACAGGTGTCTCCAAGTCCATCCCGCCGGCCAGAACTTTCATGCAAAGGTCCCGGTCGGTGACAATCCCGGCAAGGTGCTTGCTTCCTTCCGTATCGGTGATCAGCACCGCGCCGATGCGGCAGTCGCGCATCAGCTCCGCTATTTTCTTCACACTCGCCGTCTGCGGAGCGGTGACCGGGTTCACGGTCATGACATTTTCAACTTTCATGGGGCGTCTCCTTTTGCTTTCCGTGGCACGGGGAGACAACAGAGGAGAGCGTGCCGCGGCTCTGTGGTGAGGGTCTGTATGCAGACCCTAAATTTCAATCGTCAGATGGTCTAGCACCTTCGCAACTCCGGGTGCGGCCCACGCTGCCCGTTCGGCTTCTTCGCGCTCGATCCATGAGCGCACCGTGCCGAACAACTCCACGGTGTTGTCGTGCGTGGTCACCATGATACGCTTCGCATCGATGTCCGCACTCCGCCGCAACGCATCTT
>JAJYVU010000163.1 GCA_021791875.1 Acidobacteriota bacterium
CCAAGAATGAGGGTGTGTGCCACCTCCCCGCAGTGCAGATTCAGAAAGTAGGGGGTCTGATTGTCGGTCTCCATGACAGCGAGGTATTCCGCGCCAAGGTATCGGTTAACTTTCTCGCCTGGCAGGATCGTGAACAGAAAGCTCAGATCGGCGTAATTGCTGTTGAGCAGGTAGAGGCGGCGCAGGTTGAAGGCGTAGTTGCCCGGCACAACGGCAAAGTAGGCGTTGAGCTGGTTGTAGGTTTCAGTACAGAGGGTTCCATCGGCGTTGGTAAAAACACTGGCGAATTCTCCGACGAGTGAGTCCAGAGCGTAGCGGTCTTTGTCATAGAGCACAATCGTCAGCGAATACTCCCCAAGCTGTTGCCCATTACCCAGATCCCGCAGGCAGTCGCCCAGATCTTCGATGTCCGCCTGTTTTGACTCATCCACCAACACATCTCGCGGGTTGGTCTTCGCCGGATCATTGCCGAGCTGCGAGACAAAGGCGGTTTTTGAGATGTTGAAATGCCTGCGCCGCTTATTGACTTCCTTCCGCGCCAAAGAGGGCGGCAACGGTATCCACTCGGAAACCGCGATGAAGTTCGCGGGGATCCTTAGCAGCGCATCGAGTGCCAGAGGGTGTGTCTCGCTGATGGCCTCCTTCGTCGTCAGGATGCGAACGTAGTCGTCGCCGACGCGAAGGTGATCTCGTTCCGGGTCGAGTTGAGAATTGACGACCTGATCGTGAAGGAACTGCGGATGCTTCGGCTCTCCGGCAATTCGCCAGTCATCGTAATTCAAGAGCCGCCGGAAGAAGCGGAACTGGCCTTTCGAGTCCAGCACTTCGATCCGAACAAAGTCAGAGAGCTGGCGCGTGAATGCCTGGACGCACTGTTCCAGTCGAGCAAGGTCACGAGCAATCTGCGACCGCAACAGAACCTTCATGCGGTGGTTCGAGAACTGCGCTTTGAGTTCATCCAGCCCGCCAGCCGGATCATGGAGCAAACGCTGAAGTCCAACGCCGATACCGGTCTTCGAGCGAGCGCCTTCGAGGACAAACGCGTAGTAAATCTCATTCTCGAACAGCCGCTCTGCCCTCTCCTGAAAATGCTCCCGGCGGCGTTTCTGTCCCGTCTGCACGATTTCGTCGTCATAATCGGCAAAGGGGATCTCCGGATGGTTTGTTTTGAATAGGTACTGGTAGACATGGAATCCAGGGCCGAAGTTCTTGAGTGCTGCTTCGAGACGCTTTACTGCGTATTCCTGCTCCCCATAATCGAGACTTTCGTAGTCCACACCTGTCACGCGCAACACCATCCCGAGATCGCCGCTCTTGGTAAGGAAGGCCGTTTCATTCCAGAAACCGTAGAGGTTGATGTGGTCGCCGAAAGCTGCGGCATCTTTCCACGGCTTGATGATCTTGTTCAGCCGCAGCATCATCGCACCTCCACATAAGGACACGAGCGTTTAACCGGGTCGTACCGGGTCTTGTATCGCTCGGATCGGCCGAGAATCTTCAAGAATGCCGGATCGGCATTCGTAACCCAATGGCCGAAGGCAAATCCGGCCAGGAAGACCATCATTCCAGCCAGCAAGCTATTGAAGAGATTGAAGGCCCCCACTGCCGTCACGCAGACCAAGAAAAACAGTGTCCGCTCCACCCCAAGATACGTAAGGGGTTTATGCAGGCTCTTGTAAACCCGGTTCCGTCGGCGGTTTGTTGTGTTCGATTGCATGGCAAATCCCTGTATATCGAGAACTTGGTTGGGAATGATTTCACTCCGGCGTGGCTCTCCGTCAAACTCCCCAAAGCCAGCTCAGTACGTTGGCGGCGAGTACGGCGATGCCCGTTCCAGCCACTACGCCCGCCAGTGTGCGCTTCGCACCGGGCTCTCCGTGAGCGAAACTATAGCCGCCAATCACAATGGCGATCAGGCTGGCCACTCGGGCAATCGTTCCTGTGAAGAGGTTTTGCAGGGCATTGAATCCCGTATCAAACGGCGAGGCGGTTTGGGCAGCCGCCAAGGTCGGGAACAAGACGAGCAGAGAGAAAAGCGTGACGGATTCGCGGATTCGGCGCAGCCACCTGAGCCAACGATGGCAACAGTGCGCGGTAGAAGAGGAAATGGGGTTCATCGGCACCTCCCGCAGCCCATCTCAGGCCGCGTTATGCCGAAAACGTAGACCCGCTTTTAGCGCCGAGTCCAATGAATTCTAGGGAGACCGTTATGCATGATAGGAATAACGACTGTCCAGACTGGGTTAGAAAGCTCCTACACGTCATAGTCCCGGATGGTCTCCGGGGTTCCGACGCCGCCTTTGTATAACGACGCCTTAATGGTTGGAAGATGCGAGAGCGAGCAGGTGAAACTGGTGCCGTCGGTCAACTCAATGTGCAAGTCGGTCCCATCCCCTGTGTCCTTATATATACGGAGCGTCTGGATGGTTTTCCCTGAAAGCTCCGGACATTCGACGTAGTTTTGCTCCATAAACCACAACCTCATGGTTTCTTAGATTCGCATAACCAATGGCTGTGATCACGCGAACTCCGGTGAATATTCCGGCATTATTGTGGATTTCCTTTGGCGGCGGTGGAGCCGCCTATTCGAAGATCTGCCCGTAAACATACCACTCATCGTGTGTAGACTCATAGTGGTCATCGCTCAAGCATGGGAAAGTGGCCTCTCGTTCGGTCAAATCCCGCTTCGGCTCCACGTTACGCAGGTTCCGCGAAGAGCGAGGCTATTCGCAGGAAGAGTTGGCGGAGCGGGCGGATCTGCATCGAAACTACGTCGGTGGTGTGGAGCGCGGCGAGAGGAACATCGGATTGGAGAATATCGTCAAGTTGGCGAAGGCACTGTCGGTATCGCCGAAGGAACTATTTGCGGATTTTCCGTGATTCCATGCTCAAAGCTTGACGTTCCATCTGTGAGGCGATCATGCCGATACGGGTACTATGGGCCATCTCAAATCATGCTGCATTCATTTTCGGATTCAGTGAAAAAGCTGTGAACCAGCGCGGAAGGGACGCAATCGAACTCATGTTTGGCGCATTTCTTGACCTCTTCTTAATTGCCGTCTAATATTTAGAGTGTAATTAGGGGGGGGAGAGGATCATGGTTGGAGCAACCTTGAAACTTAAGCAAGCCAGCGCCGTACTGAAGGTGCAGCCGAAGGACCTGCAAAACCTTGTTCAATTCGGCGTACTAAAGCCGAAGCGGGTAGAGGGGGCTTATTTGTTTGATGCCAATACCCTCCTCACGGCGAAGGTAGCCCTTTGCCTCAAGGA
>JAJYVU010000013.1 GCA_021791875.1 Acidobacteriota bacterium
GCCGTCGGACGACAAGGCCTACACCATCTTTGCCCAGTCAGAGGACAGAACCGGATTCGCACGCGGCACGCTTGCCCCGCGCATGGGCATGACCGCACCCATTCCTCCCATGGATCCTCGCCCCAGGCTCACGATGATCGACATGGGGATGGGCAGCATGGCCGGCATGAAGATGGCCAATATGAACGGCATCGACGGAATGACGGCAGATGATATGCGGATGGGAAACAAAGTTCATGGCGGCGAGCATTCGCACATGAACGGGAACAATCCAGAAAAAGCCGCTCGCGACCGCATGGCCGAAATCACGAATGCCGCCGAGATGTCGATGGCTTCCATGCCACACATGGGGAACACCAATGCCAGCGTCGGCAAAACCCCGTTCCCACAACCAAGCCCTTACACCACGCCGGCCGTCACCGTCCCGGAATCAGAAATTCGCGCCATCGAGTCGCACCTCAAACCCTCCAATCCAGTCAAACTCCATCTCGGCCCGTCCGTCGCGCAAATCTCCGGGCACGTGGAATCGCGTCTCAACACACCCGGCATTGGCCTCGATCACAATGGCCGACGCGTACTGACTTATGCCGATCTTCGTTCACCTTATCGCGGAGTCGACGGTAGGCCGCCCTCACGCGAAATTGAACTTCACCTTACCGGCAATATGAATCGCTACATCTGGGGATTCAACGGAGAAAAATTCTCCAACAACAATCCCATCGTCCTCAAACTCGGTGAACGTGTGCGCTTCGTACTCATCAATGACACGATGATGTCCCATCCCATTCACCTCCACGGCCTCTGGAGCGAACTCGAAAACGGCCACGGAGAACACAGGCCCTTCAAAGACACCATCATCGTGAAACCCTCTGAGCGTGTGACATATCTCGTCAGCGCAGACACTCCGGGCCGATGGGCCTATCACTGTCACCTGCTCTATCACATGCAAGCGGGCATGTTTCGCGCTGTGGTGGTGCTGCCATGAACAGATCGCCATCCCTCGCATTTCCCTCTCTGCTTGTCGTAACCTCGCTCTGGCTCGGGGCGATCTGCTCGCCAACGATTGCAACCGCGCAGTCGACATCCACCCAGTCACCCACGAAAGTCACCTCCGCGCTTCCCGGCCTGAAGCCGCCGGACATGGGCCATCAGCTATTTGTTCATGCCCTTCTCGATCAGTTCGAGGGCCGCACCAATGGCCCGGACAATGAATTCCGCTGGGACGGCGAAGGCTGGATCGGCACGGACATGAACAGGCTTTGGATTAAGTCCGAAGGTTTTGCAGGCAATGGAATCGTCAGCGACGGTGACCAGGAATTTCTCTACGACCGCCCCATTCCGCGCCTCCGCTACTTCGACGCGCAGGTCGGCGTACGCGAAGATATCGATTCCGGTCCATTACGTAGCTGGGCAGCCATCGGCATCGAAGGATTGGCACCCTACTTCTTCGAGTTCGCCCCGACTCTCTACATCGGCAGGAACGGCGACGTCGCCGGCCGCATCAACGCGGCCTATGAGCTGCTCTTCACGCAACGCCTAATCGCCGAGCCGCAAGCCGAGCTCAACTTCTACAGCCAGGATGACCCGGCACGCGGCACCGGCTCAGGATTATCTGAAATCGATACAGGTATCCGCCTCCGTTACGAATTCAGCCGCAAATTCGCGCCATACATCGGCTTTGCCTACAACGGCCGATACGGCGACGCGGCCACCTTCGCGCGTCAGGCTGGAGAATCCCCCCGCAACCCAGCCTTCGTATTCGGCATTCGCACCTGGTACTGATCCACGCAAACCAGACATTCGTGGCCCGGCAAATCGCCGGGCCTGCTCAACCCTGGTTCGCACTACAGAAACACAGCTATGGGCTGGTGATCCTCGCAAGATTCGAACCTGTGACCTGCGGTTTAGTGCCCCGTCCCGATTTTCCGCTCGGTGAATGATACGAATTATCCAGCCGTCAGGCGTCCAAGAGCTCACTGGCGAACCTCACCATTTTGCGTCACAACAATCGGTGACTCAAATCACAGCTTTCAAAGTTTGTCCTACACAACCTATTTCAAGGGAGGGGAGAGCATTGGCTCTCCTATCCTCTTCCATGGTCGCCTACGGGCAAGAAATTCATTGCAACTACGATCATGGCAGCGACTTCACTACCTACAAGACCTACCAGTGGGTCCCGCCAGGAAACAGCTGATCTGGCGAGGAGAAGTCACCAGGATGATCCAGCCCAGCAAAGATCTGGACAAGAACTATAAGAATTTTCAGAAAGCGCTGGCCAGGCTCTTTAAGAATTTTCCTCCCAAAGCGAAGCAATAAATCAAGCGTCGGCGCTGTGGTGTTGTTCGAGACATTGCCGGCCTGGAGACAACAACATGAGCGAACCCAAATCGACCTTGAAGCAAAAGGCGCGGCAGGGGCTGAAAGAGTATCTGACAATTGCTGGTTATCTCTGGGTCGTCTTCGCATTGTTTGTCCTATACAAATCAGTCGTTCTCGCCGAACACCATATTCCTTTTGCCCCGCAGGGAGTAGCGCTGCTAAACGCGCTGGCGCTCGCAAAAGTCATGATGGTCGCCCAGCACCTTCACATGGGTGAAAAGTTCAAGCAGGCACCGCTCATTTACACGACCCTTTTCAAGTCAATTGCTTTCGCCATCGTACTTGGCTGCTTCAAGATAGTTGAGGAAGTATTGAAGGGCCTGTATCACGGGGAATCTCTCAACGAGAGCGTTCACAGGATCGGCGGCGCGCTCGAAGGAATCCTGGTGCTGATGACGATTCTGACCGTCGTCCTGATCCCATATTTTGCGTTCATGGAGCTGGACAGTATCCTCGGCAAAGGCAGTCTAAGGAAACTTCTATTCTCCTCTCGCCATACTGCTGAGGGTTACCGGCGCTGAAACCGGTACTGGCACTACACAAGAGAAAAGAGGCTGTCGCCAGCCTCTCATAATCCATTTATTTTGTGGTGTTTACTGGTGACCCTGGCAAGATTCGAACTTGCGACCTGCGGTTTAGGAAACCGTCGCTCTATCCACCTGAGCTACAGGGCCACACTCAAAGTTTACAATGCTCTGCCATTTCTCCGTCATACACATCAGCACATCCAATATTTGCGCGCTGCTGGCGGCACTCCCTCGCTCACATTCATCTAACCGGCCATGCGCGCTGCCGTGCTGCACCAACCCGGCCCCATTGCAAGTCAGCCCCTCACCATCGAAGACGTTCCCATCCCCGAACCCGGTCCAGATGAAGTCCTCCTCAGAGTTGAAGCCTGCGGCGTCTGCCGCACCGATCTTCATATCGCCGCCGGCGACCTAAAGCCGCAACACCCCGCCATCATTCCAGGCCATCAAATCGTCGGACGCATCGAACGCGCCGGCAAAGGTGTGAATCACCTCAAGCTCAAAGCCCGCGTCGGCGTTTCATGGATGGGCGGCGTCGACGGCGACTGCCCGCTGTGCCGCAAAGGCCTCGAAAACCTCTGCGACAATCCCGTCTTCACCGGCTATTCCGTCAATGGCGGTTATGCCGAGTATGCCGTAGTCCGCGCCAATTTCTGCTTTGACCTGCCGGACGATCGCTCCGCAACAGCACTCGCGCCGTTGCTCTGCGCCGGGATCATCGGCTTTCGCAGCCTCCGCGTAGCGGGCGTGCAACCCGGCGACCGCGTCGGTCTCTTCGGCTTCGGAGCATCCGCCCACCTCGCCATCGAAGTCCTCCACCACTGGGACTGCCAAGTTTATGTCGCCACGCGCGGCGAAGAGCACCGCCAGCTCGCCCGCGAGCTCGGCGCAACCTGGGTCGGTGACGCGACGGACAAGCCTCCTGTCCTGCTCGACTCCGCCGTCACATTCGCGCCCGTCGGCAGCGTCGTCATCTCCGCACTCGGTTCCCTGCGCAAAGGTGGAATCGTCGCCATCAATGCGATCCACCTTGACCACATCCCCGAGTTTGACTACGACTCGCTCCTCTGGGGCGAGCGCCAATTGCGCAGCGTCGCCAACATGACCCGCCAGGACGCGAAAGACTTCATCTCCCTCGCCATGGAAATCGGCATCACACCCCGCACTCGCATCTTCTCGCTCGATCAGGCCAACGAAGCGCTCGCCGCCATCGAGCATGACGAAATCAACGGCGCAGCGGTGATGACTCCCTAATCGTTCACGCGAATCAGCGTGAACCCGTCGTAGCCCTTGCTCCCAACCGTCTGCACCGTCGTTGCCGTTACCCTCGGCTCGGCCGCCACCGCTTCGTTAAATCGCCGAATCCCCGCGACCAGCGAATCAGTCGTCTCCGCGTTCGCAACCTCACCATCGCGAATCACGTTGTCTACCATGATCACCGTGCCTGGCCGCGACAACCGCACCGCCCACTCAAAATACGGCGCGCAGTTCTCCTTGTCCGCGTCGATAAACACAAAATCGAACGGCCCCGCGCCTTCGGCTTCCAGCTTCGGCAGGGTATCCAGCGCCGGGCCCAATCGCTGGTCCACGCGTTCACTCAAGCCCGCCCGAGCAATGTTCTCCCGCGCCACTTCAAAGTGCTTCGCGGCAAACTCCAGCGTCACCAGCCGCCCATCGGCGGGCAGCGCGCGCGCCATCCATATCGTGCTGTAACCGCCCAGCGTTCCAAGCTCCAGTATCCGCCGCGCTCCCTGCATCTTGGTCATAATGTGCAGCAGCCTACCCTGGCTCGGCGTCACCGCAATCGTCGGCAAACCCGCGTCTTCACTGGCCTTCCGCGCGGCTTCCAGCACCGCATCTGTCGGAATCAACAGCCCGTCTACATACTCTTCAACCTTGGTCCACAATTTCTGAGACAATTATTCCCCCTCACTCATCGCGCACTCGCTATCTTTGGCTCGCCGTGCCCGCTTGTACCTTGCGATTAAACTCCGCTGACTGATTGCGCGGAACCGTCAGCGCTTCCCACTTCTCACTTGAAAATTGCTTTGCCAGCAGCACAATCTGCCCCACGTGATAGGGGTAATGCGCCAGTTGCCGGTTGATCGCCTGCATCACCGAGTGAGCCTCGCCGCGAATCATCACCCTCCGCGTCAAATCCTCCTCACGCAGCGGCTCCAGCGCCCCAAACAGGCGCGCCCACCCCTCGTCCCACATCTGCATCAGCTCGGCCCGCGTCGCCGGTGGATCGATAAACTCACTGTCACGATTACGATTTGGCTTCTCCCCGTCCGAAGTCAAGAAATCCGTCCACCGCGACCGCATGTTGCCGGCCATGTGTTTCACAATCACGGCAATCGAATTCGACTCTTCGTTCTCCGCCAGGAACAACTGCTCGTCTGTCACCTGTGCCATCGCACGCTCGGCCAGCTTCTTGTACTGGCGGAACACCGCCAGCGCATCTTCCAGGTACGACGTCGTAAACTCCAGCGCCATCACAACCTCCCCGGCAGTCAGCCCGCAACAATCTCCGAGAAATCCGCAATCGACGAAAAACTCTCCAGCACAAACTGGATCAGCGCCAGCCGGTTCCTGCGCAGTTTTTCGTCATCCACCATCACCATCACTCTGTCGAAAAACAGATCCACATCCGGCCGCAGCGTCGCAATTTTTTCCAGCGCTGCCTTGTATTCGCGCTGCGCCCGCAATTCCCCCACTACCGGAGCCAGCTTGCTTGCCGCGCGAAAAACTCCCGTCTCGGCCTCATCCGTCAGAAGGCTTTCGCTCACGTCCAGCTGTTCGCCAGCCTTGAGTAATCCCTTTTCCGCCGCCTGCCGCAGAATGTTCTTGCTCCGCTTGAACGCCGTCGCGATTGCAGCAAAATCTTCCGAACCGCGCACCTCACTTAAGTCCTTCGCGCGAGCAACTGTGTCGCGCACATCATCCCAACCAACTCCCACTTTGCCGCTAACGACGTTATTCATAACGGCATTAACGATGTCATAGGCAAAGCCTCGGACATCACGTAAATAAAACTCAACTCTTTCACGGAGAAAGTTAAGTAGCTTTGCCGCTTCATCATCGTTGTGACCTAATCTGCCCGACACCTCTGGGGACCAACCCATCAGCTCGATCATGGTCAGCGGAATCGCAGACTCCGCCAGAATCTTCACCACCGCATTCGCCGCGCGACGCAGCGCATACGGGTCCTTCGATCCCGTAGGCTCCAGCCCAATCCCAAACATCTGCGTAATCGTTGCAATCCGATCCGCCAAACCCAGCAGTTGCCCTTCTACCGTCGGCGGAATCGCATCCTCCATCGAAGCTGGCGAGTACTGCCAGTAGATCGCCTGCGCTACGGCCTCGCCTTCATCCTGCGCCCGCGCGTACAGCCCGCCTACCTGCCCCTGCAGCTCGGTAAATTCCTTCACCAGTTCCGTCGTCAAATCGGTCTTCGCCAACTCCACCGCGCGCAGCAGCGCCTTCTCATCCACGGCAACACCCTGCTGCTTCACCAGGTCTGCGAGCCGCTTCGCAATCTCGCGATTCGCCTGCGTCTTATCCCAATAGCTGCCAAGTTCCTTATGAAACGTCACCGCCTGCAGCATATCCACGCGATCCGCCAGCGAAATCTTCTGGTCCACCGTCCAGAAAAACCGCGCGTCGTTAAACCGCGCCCGCAGCACGCGCTCATTCCCATGCTGAATAATCCCCGCCGCTTCCTCATCCGGCTCTGTATTCAGTACCGTCAGGAAATACGGTGCCAGCTTGCCCTTCGCATCCTCCACCGCAAAGTACTTCTGGTGATCGCGCATCACCGTCACCAGTACTTCTTCCGGCAGCTCAAGATACTCGTGTTCAAAGCCGCCCAGCAGTACCGACGGCCATTCCGTCAGGTGCGTCACCGTGTCCACCAGCGGCTCATCCTCGCGCCACAGCGCACCCTCCACTTTGCGCGTCGCATGATCCAGTGCCTTGCGAATCTTCTGCCGCCGCACTTCCACATCGGCCAGCACCTTCGCCGACTCCAACTTCTTCAGGTAATCCGCCGGCTTCACAATCTCCACCGGCTCGCTGCCATGGAGAATGCGATGCCCATAGGTCGCGCGCCCCGCCGTCACTCCTGCAAACTCCACGGGAATCACCGCCTCGTCCACCAGTGCGACCATCCACTGCACCGGCCGCACAAACCGTTCCGGCTTGCCTTCGCGCCAGTACATATTCTTCGGCCAGTAGATCGCGGCGATCTCCTTTGGCAGCGCTTCTTCCAGAATCTCCGCCGCCGTGCGCCCCTTGCGAACCGTGCTCGCGCCCACGTACTCGCCCCTTGGCGTCTGCACTTTTTTGAGATTTGTAACCGCCACGCCTGCTTTTTTCGCAAACGCCTGCGCCGCCGGTCCCGGCTCGCCATCCTTGAATGCGATATTCCACGCCGGACCCGTCAGGTGTTCTTCCATGTCCGCTTGCGCCTCGCGCACGCCACTCACCAGCACCGCCAGCCTGCGCGGCGTCGAATAGCTCTGCGCCTCCTGGCCCGGCTCCAGCAACTGCTCCCGCGTCAACAGCTCAAAAACCCGCCGCGCCAGCTCATCCTCGGCCGCCGCAATCATCCGCGCGGGAATCTCTTCCAGTCCTACTTCAAAAAGAAAGTCAGCCATCTCATCTCTTTCGCGCTATCTGCGCTGTTTTCACACTGCTGCGCCGCCCGGCGCCAATTCTTAAGCGGTCAGGCCCACGCTCTGCTGCCGGTACGCTTTGGCCACGCCCACTACCATCGCGCGAATCCTCGCCATCACCGCCACGCGCTCTGTCACTGAGATTGCGCCCCGCGCATCCAGCAGGTTAAAGAGGTGCGAGCACTTCAGGCAAAGCTCATAAGCACCAAGCACCGGAAAACGTCGCAGTTGCTGTTGCAAATCCTCCGCCGCCGGAACAGGACCATCCCCATGCACCACATGCTCGTGCTTCTTCTCATGACGCTCGGCTTCCTTTTCCGCCTTCTTTGAGAAGACTTCATGGAAGCTCGCCAGCAGCGCCTGGCACTCGGATTCATACATCCGCAGGTGCTCCCACAGCTTGCTCACGTCCGCCGCCTCAAAGTTGTAGACCGAAAGCTGCAACTCCTCCTGCAGCCGAATCTCCCCGTACGTCACTTCCCGGCCCGTGCGCGGATCGCGCGCCCACACAATCTCGTAAATCGAATCCACATCCTGCAGAAACGCCGTCAGCCGCTCCAGCCCGTAGGTAATCTCGCCCGAAATCGGATCCAGGTCCATCCCGCCGCACTGCTGGAAGTACGTGAACTGCGTGATCTCCAGCCCATCCAGCATCACCTGCCAGCCCACGCCCCACGCGCCGCCAACCGGCCACTCCCAGTTGTCTTCTTCAAACTTGATATCGTGTTCGCGCAGATCAATCCCAATCGCCTCCAGCGAGGCCAGGTACAAATCCTGAATATCCGCCGGCGGCGGCTTCAAGATCACCTGCAGTTGCAAATGCTTGTATAGCCGGTTCGGATTCTCCCCATACCGCCCGTCCGCTGGACGCCGCGAGGGCTGTGCATATGCAATGTTGATCGGCTCTGGCCCCAGCACGCGCAAAAACGTGTCCGGAGACATCGTTCCTGCACCCACCTCTATGTCATAAGGCTGCTGCAGTACGCATCCGCGCTCGGCCCAATAGCTCTGCAGGCGGAACAGAACTTCCTGAAAGGTCAAAGGCTGCTTCGATATCTGGTTCTTCAAGGCTGAGGCCACGTGGCTACCGTCACTCCATCAACTTGGATATTGCTTCGATTCTACAGATTCTCTCCACTCCGTATGACCAACTCTATCCTCCACACACGCTCACGCCTTCGCCAGCCGCCGCAACGCCTCCACCGACCGCAGCCGCCGCTCCAGGTGCCGCTCCAGCGACTGCGTCGTGAACCGCCGCAAATCCGCCGCCCGGGCAGCCGGCCACGCCGCCTCGCCCTCGCTGGCAGCAAACTTCGCCACCGGCTGCCGGAACATCGTCTGCGCCAGCGCGAGGCTCTCGGCCGTCAGCATCCTCGCGCCTGCGGGCCTGTGCGTCTCGCAAACCAGCCCATCCATCTCCGCGTGAAAATACCCTCCACGCCCAGTCAGCGGCTCCTCGCAAACCGTGCAACGGCCCAGCTCGGGCAACCACCCCAGCAGCCGCGGAATCCACAACGAAAAATACGTCACCGGCATCCATATATGACCCTTGCGCGTGTGCGCCAGCACCGCCAGCGTCAGCCGAAAAATCGCATCCTGCGGATCCCGGTCCGGAAGCGCCTCTTCCAGCACTTCGGTGTAAAACGCCAGCGCCGCAGCCCGCCCATAATCCATCTCTTCTGACAGCGGCGAGGCCACAATCTCGCACGAATCCAGTCGCACCAGCTCCTGCCGCGGTTTCTCCGCGTAGCTCGCCAGAACATAGGTCATCGGCTCCAGAGCGCCGCCGAACCGCCGCCGCGACTTCAACCCAGACTTCGCAATCCCCTTGATCTTCCCAGCCTCACGCGTCAGCAATGACACCACCAGGTCGGCCTCGTGCAGGGGCCAGCTCTTCAGCACAATCGACTCAATGCGGTGGGTCGTCACATTCAGAGCATAGCCCGCGTCGAGACAATCCCAGCCCGGAATCGCAACATTTCGCACCGCCCGCGGTGCCGCCCGCACTCCGCGCTGCCAATTCCCCTGGCCAAATCCATTTTCCTGCCCCACACAGGTGGACTTTCGCGATACTCTGTTCGCAGGTCGTCTTCCATCGTCAACATGCATGAACATTAGCCCGGCCACTGGCTGGGAGGGAGACGTACACCCACTTCGATCCGAGGAGACGCATGTCCACAGAACTCCGTAATTTCCTGGCCCTGCCCTATGAAGAGCTGGAAGAACTGAACCTTAAGGCGAAGCACGAGCGCCGAAACCGCGTTGCTCCGGAAAAACTCCAGGAAGAGCGGCTCAAGTTCCTCACCGACCATAAGGGCATTAAGGCTGTCACCGTCATGTTCAGCGACCTGGAAGGCCGCCTGCACATGCTCGACTACGACAAGAAGTTCCTGGTCAAGAGCTTTGACAATCTCACCTTTGATGGCTCCTCCATTCGCGGCTTTACCGCCCAGCGCGAAAGCGACCTCCGCCTCGGCATCGACTGGAGCGCCTTCTACCTCGCCCCGGCAGACATCTTTGGCCCCGGAAAGGTCCTCGTCTTCGGCGAAGTCATCGACAAGAACGGCACCCCGTACTCAGGCGACATGCGCGGCGTCCTCAAAGCCTTCGCCACGGAAATGTTCGAGAAAGATGGCTACACCCTCAACGCCGCCAATGAAATCGAAGGCTTCCTCTTCCAGGGCGTCGACGCCGAACGCCGCTTCCCTGAGACCCATCGCTTCGAATACGTCAACACCGGCGGCTACTATCACTCACTGCCCGGCGACCCGCTCCGCACCTTCATCGATACCACGGCTGAAGTCCTCCGCGCCATGGGCTTCGAGAACGAAAAGGACCACCCCGAAGTTGCGCCCTCGCAGTTTGAGATCAACTACGGCTACGGGGAAGTCCTCGCCGCCGCCGACCAGATCCAGATCTACAAGCTGGTCTGCCGCCAGGTAGCCACCCGCATGGGACTCACCGCGTCCTTCCTGCCCAAGCCGGTCGTCGGCGTCAACGGCAGCGGCATGCACACCAACATCTCCATCAGCAAGGGCGGCAAGAACCTCTTCTGGGATCCCAAGGGCGAAGAAAAGCTCGCCGGTTTCGCCTGGGAGTTCGTCGACCGCATCCTTACTCATGGCAATGACATCTGCCTGCTGCTCAACTCCAGCGTCAACGCCTACCGCCGCCTCGACCCACACTTCGAAGCCCCCAACCAGATCAAGGCCTCGGCCGTCGATCGCGGCTCCATGGTCCGCATCCCCATCGGCAACGAAAAGTCTTCGCGCGTCGAAGTCCGCTCCGTTGCCCCGGACGCGAACCCCTACCTCGTCCTCTACTCCATCTTCAAGTCTGGCCTGCACGGCGAAACCGCAAAGATCGCCAACCTGCGCCAGGCCGAGCGCTACCTGCCGGACAACATCTACACCGCGCTCGAAAACTTCCGCAACTCCGGCTGGACCACCAAGCTGCTCGGCGAAGACGTCAAGGCGCGCTACGCCGACCTCAAGCAGGCCTCGGCCGACCGCTGCGCCCGTCTCCTCGGCACTTACGTCAAATCCCAGGAAGTCCAGTTCCACCACGAGGTCTACAATCAGTTCCTCTGGAACCAGTTCTAAATCTCATCACCATCCATACAGAAAGCCCCGGATTCCTCCGGGGCTTTTCTATTCCTGTCTCCCCAACTCTATCCCGCCGCCTTCGCACCGCGAAAATACCGCCGCGAACTCTCGCGAAACAACAGCCACACAATCAACACCAGAAAACAGCTATGCACTATCAGCTTTCCAATATCTCCATAGCTGATCGCCACATGGAAAGCCATCCACGCCACCGCCAGCCACCGCGCCCAGTTCTGGCGCAGCAGCAGAAACACCCCCGTCACAATCGCCAGGCTCTCCGTCAAGATCACCCAGCCCCCATCCGGCTTCCCTAAATCATGAAAGTGAGACACGAACGCCACACAACCCACCAGCAGATACAGGCAGGCCACCACCCAAACCGGCAATGGACGCGGGTTCTCAGGCACCGAATGGATTCCTTATCTGAACGCCACCAATCTCCTGCCCGTGTTGAATATCCTCGCTGTAAAGAATCTCGCATTCTGATTCAATCGACGCAGCAACAATCAGCGAGTCGTACCAGGAAAAGTGGTGTCTCGCCTGCACATGCAATGCTTCAGAGAAAAGCGCCGGTGAGGAATGAACCGCAAGCAAGGGACGAAACGTGATCGCCAGAAACTGCTGTGCTTCTTCGAGACTCATCTTCTTCGGAAAATGGCGTAGCGCCACATGGAAGAATTCCTGCACCACCTGGTAGCTAACCACCCCAAGCCCCGAACGGATGCCCTCCCGAATCAGCTTTTGTGCCTTTAAAGCTTTCCCCTGGGCGGACTGGTCGAACGCATAAACAAAGACATTCGTATCGAGAAAGTATCTACCGGGCATTCATTTCGTCTCGGCTGTAGTGACGCCCCGCGTCCACGTGCTGCAAGCGTCGCATGAGCGCGTCGAAGTCCTTCGCGCTCCCCGATTGCCCCGTATACTGCTCCAGCCACTCGCGGAACACGCTGTTCAAAGTCTTGTGCTGCGCACGCGCAATTTGTCTCGCCTGCTCAATCAGGTGCTCATCTGCGCTCAGGGTCACATTCTTCATACGGTTTCAGTGTACACGATTTTCGTGTACACGAGCTTTTACCCATCCACCGTGCGAGGCGATCCCCCAACGCGAACCTATCAGAAGCAATGCCCCGTCGCTTACGCCCCCACAAACCGCGCGTACAAGCTCCGCGCCAGCCCCACATCCGTCGTGCCCTGCACAATTGCCCGCCCGTCCTTGAACACCGTCAGCACATGCTCCCCGCGCTGGAATCTGAGCAGCATATCATTGCTCCGCACATCTCCATGCGGCCGCAGCCGCGCCGCCAGCTCCGCAAAATCCACAGGCCGCCCATGCTCGTGAATTTGCACCGAGTTCCGTCCGCACAGCGTAATGTGCGCCCGGCCCTCCCCGCGCAGATGCACAAAGTCCCGCGCCCCGCACGACCGGCAATCCGTCCGCGGCCGCTCCGTCCTTACCTCAGACCACTCATTCGACCACTGATCCACTGACAGCAGCGTCCGCCGCATCTTCTCCTGTTGCCCCGTCAGATATTTCAGCGCCTCCGCAACCTCCATCGACGCTGCCACATTCACCGCCGTATTCAAAATTCCGGCCGTATCGCACGTCTCCACCGTCCCGCCCGGAGCCTCCGGAAAAATGCACGCCAGACACGCCGTCTCACCCGGCAGAATATTCATCGTCACGGCATAAGCGCCCACCGCTGCCGCATAAATCCACGGCCTGCCCTGTTCCACCGAATAATCGTTCAGTAGATACCGCGTCTCAAAGTTGTCTGTCGCGTCCAGCACCAGGTCGGCCCCGCGCAGCAGCTCGTGGACATTCCCCGGCGTCAGGTCCGCCACATGGGCCTCAACGGTAATCTCGCTGTTAAACAGCGCAATCTTCCGCCGCGCCGCCTCCGCCTTCGGCAAGGACTCCCGCGCATCCGCTTCGTCGAACAGAACCTGCCGCTGCAGGTTGCTCTCCTCCACAAAATCCCGGTCGATCAGCGTCAGACGGCCCACTCCGGCCCGCGCCAGCAGCCCGGCAGCCGCCGCTCCGGTCGCGCCCACTCCCACCAGCGCGACTTGCGACTGCCCAATCCGCTCTTGCCCCGCCGGGCCGATCCCGGCAAACAAGACCTGCCGCGAATACCGTTCTGCCTGCTTGCAAGACGAACTTTGCATCACTCTTTAGTATAGGGAGAGACGGAAGCGTCGCGCGTTCGTAGCGGCAACGCATTTGCATCATTTGCAACATCTGAGCCCCGGAACGCAATTCCATTTCGCCTGAGGATCGCTTGTATTTTCCCGGAAAAATGAAGGCGCGTGGCTGGTGGCTGGGGCTCCTCATGGCAGGCAGTCTCATGGCATCACCGCACGTCCGGGCACAGACCAAGGCGGTGACGTCCGCGCACTCGCAGGCAAAGCCCAGCCCGAATTCCAAAACTCCTCAGCCGCAACTCACCCCCAGCGATGGAGTGCCCCCCACCCGGCAGGTCCAACCCGTCCCTCCCGGTGCCACACCCGCCATGCTGGAATGGTCCGGCCTCACCGTCAGTTCCATCGAGTTTCAGGGCGTCAGCGCCAAAACCCTGGCTCCGCTGCCATCCATGCTGCCCCAGCAGCCCGGCACGCCCCTCAATCCCAACAGTGTCCGCCAGAGTCTCCGCCGCCTCTTCGCCACCGGCCTCTATCGCGATATCCAGGTCGAAGGCGTCCGTGAAGGCCGCCAGGTCAAACTCATCTTCACCGGAACACCGGCTTATTTCATCGGCCTCGTGACCGTGCACGGAGTTAAAAACCCCGAACTGAAGGCACGCATCTCCTACGCCCCGGGTCTTTCACCGGGAACGCTATTCACCGACCCTAAACTTGCCGATGCCTCCGGCGATCTCGAAACTGCCCTGAAGCAAAACGGCTTCTACCTCGGCAAGATCTTCCATTCCATGACCATCGACAAGGAAGACCGCCTCAAGAACATTAATTTCTTCGTCGAAACCGGCCCACGCGCCCGCATTGGCAACGTCGCCGTCGAAGGCAACAGTGGCATGTCCGTGCACGCCTTCCGCAAGCGCGCCAAACTCGGGGCCGGCAAGAAAGTCACTCACGACACCATCGGCCGCGCTCTCACCAGGCTGCGCAAGCACTACCAGAAGAACCATTACCTCGAAGCCACTGTTCAGCTCAAATCGCGCGAATTCCAGCCGAAAACCAATCACCTCGACTACACCTTCGTCGCCGACAAAAAAGCTACCGTCAAAATCAACGTCGACGGCGTCAGTCTCAGCAAGGGAAAGATTCGCAAGCTCGTGCCCGTCTACCAGGAAGGCGACGTCGACGAAGACCTCCTCAACGAAGGCAACAACCTCATCAAGGACTACTACCAGCGACGCGGATACTTCAACGTGAAGGTATCTCACAAGCGCACCACCACCCCGGGCCACACCACCATCACCTACAAGGTCACGCTCGGCATCCGCAGTTCTGTCACCAAAGTCACGGTCTCAGGCAACCACTACTTCTCCAGTTCCACTCTCGTCTCGCGCCTCTCAGTTCAACCAAAAAGTTTCTTCGTGAGGCACGGACTCTACAGCGAAGACCTCACCGAAACCGACAGCAACACCCTTGAAGCCCTCTATCAGATGAATGGCTTCACGGATGTCAGCGTCACACCGCAGGTTCGCGAAACCTACGGAACCCGACATCATAAGAAGGTCGGCTACCTCACCGTCAATTACGCCATCAGCGAAGGCAGGCAGCACACCTTCGGCAAAATCAGCATCACCGGAAACCACAAAATCCCCACGTCGGAGCTCGCTCCGCTCGTGATTGCAAGCACCGGACAGCCCTATAACCCGAACGAAATCCAGAACGACCGTAACGGCCTGTTGTCTTATTACCTCTCGCGCGGCTTCGCTCATGCCCAGGTCAACCCTATTCAGCGCAACGACCCGAAAAACCCCGACCACATCGACGTCGACTTCAAAGTCACGGAGGGCGATCAGACCTTCATCCGCAAAGTACTCATCTCCGGCCTGCACCACACCAAGCGTTCCACCATCGCACCCCGCATCCTCGTCCACCCTGGCGAGCCCCTCGATCAGACGGCTCTGCGCAACACCCAGCGCGAACTCTACAACCTGACCCTGTTCAACGAGGTCAACACCGCGGTCGAAAATCCCACCGGCCAGGAGCCGGACAAGAATGTGCTCATCCAACTCACCGAGGCCAGACGCTGGAATATCACCTACGGCTTCGGTTTGCAGGCCCAGACCGGAACCCCCTCCACCAACTGCCCCGGCCCGGCCACGCTCATTGCGCTCGGCATCAATCCCAGCACCTACCAGGGCGGCTGCGGCACCAGCGGCAAATTCGGCGTCAGCCCGCTCGTCGAGTTCGACGTCTCACGTATCGGCCTCTTCGGCACCGATCAATCCATCTCCCTGCAGTCCAAGTACGGCACCCTTGAGCAGCTCGCCGAGCTCACCTATGAGCACCCTCACCTGCTCCACCATCCCGGCCTGTCTTTGTCCATCAGCGGCGGCTACAACAACGCCCAGGACGTCATCACCTACTCGGCCTCGCGCCTCGAAGGCAACTTCCGGATCACGCAGCATCCTAACCCCATCGACACGTTCATCTACCAGTTCACCTACCGCCGCGTGAAGGTCAACGCCGCCACCGTCCAGGTTGCGCCCAACCTCATCCCACTGCTGGCCCAGCCCGTCCGCGTCGGCGGGCCCGAATTCACCTGGATTCGCGATACCCGCCGTCCCGAGCCCCTCGACGCAAAGAACGGCTGGTACAACAGCGTCCAGGAATTCCTCGCCGACAACCGCTTCGCTTCCGAAGCAAACTTCAATCGCTTCCAGTGGACCAACTCCAGCTACTACACCCTCCCCGACAAGCTCACCATCGCCCGCAATACGGTCTTTGGCTTCGAACGCTCTTACGGCAGCCCCCAGTACGAAGAAATTCCACTTCCAGAACGCCTCTTCGCCGGCGGCGCTCAATCCCTGCGCAGTTTTGGTCTCAATGAAGCGGGTCCACGCGACTCGCTCACCGGCTTCCCCATTGGCGGCGCTGCGCTCTTCATCAACCAGACCGAATTCCGCTTCCCGCACCCGACCCTGCCCTACGTCGGCAACGCCCTCGGATTCGTGCTCTTTCATGACATGGGCAACGTCTTCAACAACTCGTCCGATATCTGGCCAAGCTTCATCCGCGTAACGCAGCCCCACAGCGAAACCTGCCGCGACCTGAACATCGCGGACCAGCAGAAGGTCAGCCGCCACTCCAGCACCAATCCCACTGGCACCTGCAGCTTCAATGACTTCTCGCATGCCATTGGCCTGGGGCTCCGTTACCACACCCCCATCGGCCCCGTTCGGCTCGATTTCAGCTACACCCTCAACCCGCCTATCTTCCCGGTCATCATCACGTACGGCACCTGCCCTGACTCTCAGGGCGCCGTGGACAACCATATTTGCCCCAGCGTGCAACAGGCGCCCCACTTCAACGTCTTCTTTAGCATCGGGCAGGCATTCTGATGAAGACGCTGGCCATCCTCGGTTTCGTCGCGCTTCTCGCTCCCGGCGCTATCGCCGTGCCGGCTCTGGCCGCCGCGCAGACTGCCACCCAGACCAGCAGCAACGCCACCGACAGCCAGCCGATCGTCCTCGACCGCGTCATCGCCATCGTCAACGGCGAGGTCCTGCTCCAGAGCGACGTGGACCAGGAGCGCCGCCTCTCTGCACTCAACCCTCTCAGCGTTTCCGCCGCCAAGGACACGGACGCCGCCGCCGCCCATCGGCTCATCCGCCGCACTCTGGTCCTCGAACAGATGAAGCAGCAGGGACAGCCCACCACTGTCTCCCAGGCCGACGCCGAGAAGGGCCTGGAGCAGCTCCGTGCCACCCTCCACGGCTGCGCGCCCTACTCCTGCACCAGCCAGCAGGGCTGGGACAAATTCCTCAAGGATCACGGCATCTCGCAGCAGGAAGCCATCGAGCGCTGGAGCCAGCGCCTGGCCATCGAAAATTTCATCAACCTGCGCTTCCGCACCGGCATCCGAATCACTTCCGCGGAAATCTCAACCTATTACAACGACACGCTGGTGCCCACGCTTCAGGCCAATCAGGTTCCCGTGCCGCCGCTCAAGCAAATCGCTCCCCGCATCGAACAACTGCTGCTTGAGCAACACGTCAATTCCATGATCTCGCAGTGGCTCCAGAGTCTTCGTGCCGAAGGCAGCGTACAAATCCTCGTACCGGCCTATGGCAAAAGCACCAATCCGCCAGTGGACGGCGACGAATGAACCACGAGCCCAACAATCCGCCGCAAAATCCCGTGCCTCCTGGCGAAAGCGGCTCCGCGCCTGTCCCCCCCGAGGAAACACCTCCCGCGCCCGGTCCCGTCCGCTCGCGTTTCAGCCGTCACTTCTGGCGCGTCACCGCGTCCATCGTCGCCGCCTGCTGCCTGCTGTTGCTCATCATCATCGGTGGCGCCATCTGGTACTCCACCACTGCCGGATTTCAGCACCGCGTGCGTAACCTGGTCATTACGCAGCTGGAAAAGTCCACCGGCGGCCGTGTCGAACTCGGCAGATTTCGAGTAGATCTGGCACAACTCGGCATCGAGGCCGACAACCTTACCATTCACGGCAAAGAAGCCCCCGGCCAGATCCCCTACTTCCACACCGACCGCCTCGTCGCGCACCTCAAGATCATCGATCTCTTCGCCGGCAAAATCGGCCTCAGCTACCTCGGCCTCAGCCATCCCACCATTCACATCATCATTTACCCCGACGGCTCTACCAACCAACCCACGCCCAGAGCCGCCTCCACGGCCACTGCTACATCCATCTCGGACCAGATCTTCAATCTCGCCATCGATCAGGCCCAGTTCAATGATGGACTCTTCATCCTCAACGCCCACAAATTCCGCTTCAACGTCGACGCCAACAACCTCCACGCCAACGTCAGCTACGACCGCCTCCGCCAGCACTACCTCGGCAACTTCGCCGCCCGCGATATCCGCTTGCAGCACGGCGCCGCACAACCCGTTGCCTCGCGCCTCTTTATTCAGATCGACGCAACCCATAACGACCTCCGCCTCAACCACCTCACTTTTCTCAGCGGCCAATCCCGCCTCGAAGTTGCAGGAAACCTGAGCAACTTCGCCCATCCGCAATTCCGCATGCACGCCACAGGCTCTATCGACCTCCGCGCCCTTGAGCCCCTCACCGGCTTCCATGGCATCCACAGCGGCGTCCTCCAACTCGAAACCGAGGCCCATGGCACACCCGCCAGCTACACCCTGCAGGGCACAGCACAGCTTGACAACCTCCTCTACGAACCAGGTCCCGGCCAGTCCGTCGGCCTCAATGCGCGCAGCCAGCTACTCATCACGCAGGATGAAATCTCCGCAACCGGCTTCCAGGCGCAGTTCGCCGGCGGCGGCGCGGCATCCGGCAGCCTACACATTCTCCATTGGCTTCGCACCGCAGCCTCCGCGCCGCAGCCCGAGCGCACGGCTCATTGGTTCTTCCTGCACAAGAAGGCCCCGCCGGCTTCCACGCCCAAACCCGAGCCGCCAACCACTGGCGCCATCCACGTCGAGCTCGCCAGTGTGCCGTTATATACCCTGCTTCACGCCGTCGCACCGCCCAGGTTCAGCGATACCGGTTTCAACACAGATCTCTCCGGTCCGGTCGACGGCCACTGGACAGGCTCGCTCCAGAGCCTCAGCAGCACCACCACCCTCAAGCTCGCTCCCGGCAATGCACTCGTTCCCGGCCAGGTGCCTCTCAGCGGAACCGTGGTCGCGTCGTATTCACCGGCGGCCGGCATAGCTCAGCTCCGCACCATGCAGATTCACACGCCGGGCACGCACGCCGAGGCCTCCGGCATGCTCGGCATCAACCGCAACATGCGCGGCTCCAGGATCACTGTCAGCGTCGTCACCAGCAACCTTGCCGAATTCGACAAGATTTTCAGCGTCTTCAACATTCGCCCCGCTTCCCAGGCCCTTCCCGTCGATATTCACGGCGCAGCAGCTTTCCATGGCACAGTCATCGGCGCATTTTCTGCGCCGCAAATCCAGGGCCATCTCGATGCCAGCAATCTCGACATCGCCTTCACCACCCCTGCTGCTTCCTCACCCTTCACGCCACAGGCGCAGCCCGCGAGCCTCGCCGCCAATCCCTCATCAACTTCTGTCACGCACAAGGTCCACATCGACACTGCGCAGGCCAACATCGACTACTCCCCGCAACGCTTCACCATCACCGGAGCCACACTCCGCGCCGGCAAGGCCGTTGCCGACGCCTCCGTCACGCTCAGCGGCGATCGCGTTGCAAAAGACCGTTACGCCTTCAATAACTCGTCGGCCATCACAGCCCAGGCTACTCTTCAGCATGCGTCTCTCGCCCAGCTCATGCCGCTGCTTGGAATGCAACTGCCGGCCACCGGCACCGTAGGCCTCCAGATGCGTCTTGGTGGCACGCTCGGTGACCCCACCGGCGAAGGCTCCATCACCGTCACCGGCGGCCAGGTCTATGGAGAGCCCTACAACGACCTGCGAGCCGACCTCAGTCTCGCTGCCCATACCCTGCACGCCACAAATCTCCTTTATCAGCAGGAGGGAGGCCAGATTCGCGGCTCTGGCCAACTCGACCTCAGCTCCCGGCAGTTCCGCTTCGGAATCCTCGGCTCCAACTTTTATCTGGCGCGCTTCCATCGCCTCCAGACGCCCAAATACCCACTCGGCGGCGTCCTCAACTTCCAGGCTGACGGCAGCGGAACACTGCAGCAGCCAGCCATCACCGCCAATCTGCACCTTACCCAGCTCCAGCTCGCACAGGATGCCTCCGGCTTCATCGACGGCACGGCTCAGCTGCAGGATCACAACCTCGCCATCGATGCCACCGCGCATCTTAACCAGTCCATCATCCAGCTTCACGAGCAAGCCCAGCTCACCGGCGACGATCCTTCACAGGCACGCCTCACCGTCACCAACCTCGACCTGAACCCGCTTGCGAAGACCTTCCACATCACAGGCATCGCCAGCCGTCGTCCCATCGATGCCACCGTCACCTTGCAGGGACCGCTTCGCACACCTCAGGCTCTTGCCGGCGACATCGTCGTCCAGCCTGTCGCGCTTTCACTCGCCAACGTCGCCGTGCAAAGTTCCACCAGCATCCATGCGGTACTCAAGAGTGGCGTCCTCACGCTCGACCCCTTCCAGATGCAGGGGGACGACGTGGATGTAAAGGCCGGCGGCTCCATCGGCGTCTTCGACAAGACCCATCCCATCCAGTGGCATACCGAGGGCAGCATCAATATGAAGGTTGCCGAAACCTTCAGCGACGAAATCACTTCCTCCGGCACGGTCGCCTTCCATGTCAACGCCGCTGGAACCCTGCACCATCCCAACCTCAATGGCCAGGCCACCATTCAGAACGTCGATCTCGCGTCCAACAACTACATCAACGGCCTCAGCCGCATGAACGGCACACTCAACTTCAACGAGGGCCGCGTCGATCTCAACAACGTGACCGCCTATAGCGGCGGCGGACCCATCCAGCTGACTGGATTCGCCACCTACGCCGGCGGCCTCTACGTCAACATCAAGGCCACCGCCCGGGGAGTTCGCGTCCGCTATCCCGCGGGCGTCACCTCCATGGTCGACGCCAACATGCAGCTCCAGGGGGGCCTGCAGAGTCTCTTGCTCAGCGGCTCCGTCCAGGTCACGCACTTCGCCGTCAACTCAACCCTCAACCTCGTCTCACTCGTCAACACTTCATCCGCCGTCTCGCTGCCGCCCAATCCAAAGGCCTTTGCCAATCACATCCGCCTCGACATCCATGTCACGTCCTCGCCTTCGATGGACTTCCAGAACTCCTTCGCCAAGCTCGCCGGTACGGTGAACCTGCACATCGGCGGCACTCTCGCGCAACCCTCCGTACTCGGCCAGATCAACATCACCGAAGGCCAGGCCACTCTCGCCGGAACCACCTACCAGCTCCAGCGTGGCGTCATTTACTTCAACAACCCCATCCGCATCGAGCCCACCATCGACCTCGATGCCACCACCCATGTCGAAAACTACGACATCACCATCGGCCTCCACGGCACGCCCAACAAGTTCCGGCCCGTCTTCCGCTCCAGTCCGCCGCTCTCCGAGCAGGACATCTTTTCCCTGCTGGCGCTTGGCCGCACCCAGGAGGAGCAGCAGATCTACGCTCAGCAGCAAAGCCAGGCCGGGGTCAGTTCCGCCGACGCCCTCCTCGGCTCGGCCATCAATGCCACCGTCAGCAACCGCATTCAGAAGCTCTTCGGCGGCGGCAGCGTCAAAATCGACCCCACCTACGTCAGCACCACCGGAAACGCCACCGCCCGCCTCACCGTCCAGCAGCAAATCTCGAAGTCCCTCACCCTCACCTATGCCACCAACGTCAATTCCTCCGCCGAGCAGCTCATCCAGGGAAAATGGGATCTTACGCCCAACCTCTCCGTGCTCGCCGTTCGCGATGAAACCGGCGTCTTCAGCCTCGTATTCACCATCCGCAGGCGTTACAAATAGGCTCCGGACGATGTACCCTCATCAAAACCGGCTACGGCGTTTTCGGCTGACGCCTCTGCTACCGGACCGAAAATCGAATATTTTCGTACTGAATCGCATCTAATCGAGTGAAAGTACGGGGAGATTAATAATGAAATTCAAGCTCTTTGCTTCATCTGTTTGTCTCGCCGCGTTCTTGCTCGTTCCCGTCCCGGGACTCCACGCCCAAGCCAACGATGCGCTGTTACAGTCCCATGCGAAGCGGGTTCTACGCGGCGGGCGATTCAAAAATATTCACGTTTCCGTCCAGAATGGCACTGTCATGCTCAACGGCACGGTGAAGTATTTCTCTGACAAGGTGGATGCGCAGAAGAAAGTCAAAAAGGTTGACCCCAAAGCCGCAATCGAAAACAACGTCCAGGTCAACGGCCGTAACGTCCCCGATGATGTCCTCGAGCAGAAGCTCACCCGGGCCATCAACTACTCCCGTGTCGGCTACGGCACAACGGCCTTCGACGCCATCGCTGTGCAGGTTGTCGGCAACGGCGTTGTCAGGCTCGGCGGATACGCCTACTGGCCCATCGACGCCAACACTGCTTTCGATATCGCGGCAAGCACTCCTGGCGTCAAAGACGTCATCAACCAGATCCACATCGATCCGCCTTCGCCGCTGGATGACCGCATCCGCCGTATGGAATACCGGGCCATCTATGGCTACCCGCAGTTGAATCAGTATGCACTCAACCCGGTCAAACCCATCCGCATCCAGGTCGACAACGGCCATGTGACCCTTTACGGTGCAGTCGATAGCCAATCCGATAAGGAAGTCGCCGGCCTCCAGGCTAAAGGCGTTCCCGGGGTCTTCAGCGTCACCAACGACCTTCAGGTTGCCGGACAGGAACATTAGAGGTAGCCCGTAGCCCTAACTCCCTGCGCGGCTTTTCCATCAAGAAAAGCCGCACCCGCAATACCTCGACACGGTATAGCAACCGTGAATTCGCTTTAAACTCAATCCAACCCTGCGGCGGAGCACCCACTCCGCCGCATACTCTTCGATAAACTAAACATCATGAGCTTCTTCCGCAGCGTGGGCACCACGCTCGAAATGATCAAGTGGGAGCATTCCATCTTCGCGCTCCCTTTTGCCCTGGTCGGCGCCATGCTCGCCGCTCATGGCCTGCCCACCATTTCCCAACTGCTCTGGATCATCGCCTGCATGGTCACCGCGCGCTCCGCCGCCATGGCTTTCAATCGCTGGGCCGATGCCGACCTCGACGCAAAGAATCCCCGCACTGCCATCCGCGCTATCCCCGCCGGGCTTCTCACACGCCGCTTCACTGGCGGATTCACCGCCGTCATGGCCATACTCTTCCTTTTCTGCGCAGCGCAGCTCAACCGCCTCACGCTGCTGCTCGCGCCCGTCGTCCTCGTCGTCCTGTTTCTGTACTCCTACACCAAGCGCTTTACCCGCTGGTCGCACCTGGTCCTCGGACTCTCCCTCGGCATCGCCCCAGCCGCCGCCTGGATCGCTGTCCGCGGCTCGCTCGACCCGCGCATTCTCGTCCTCACCCTCGCCGTGCTCTTCTGGGTCGCCGGCTTTGACCTCCTCTACGCCTGCCAGGACGCCGAACACGACCGCGCCCACGGACTCTTCAGCATTCCCTCCAGCTACGGCATCCCTGTGGCTTTTGCCCTGGCCCGCACCATGCATCTGATCATGCTCGGCCTCCTGCTCTGGCTCGTCCAACTCTTCCACCTCGGCGGTTTCGCGCTCGCCGGCATCGCCATCGTCGCCGCGTTGCTCCTCTACGAGCACCTCATCGTTTCCCCGCGCGACCTCCGCCGCCTCAACGCCGCCTTCTTCACCATGAACGGCGTCATCGCCGTCGTCTTCTTCGTCTTTGTCGCCGCCGACCTGCTCATTCGCCATCTGTAATCTCCGCGAATGCGCAGCCGCGGCTTGCGCCCCCGCACGCTTGCCGTATCCTTTCCTCATCAGCCTTTGAGGACATCTGCCATGCCCATCATCGCCATCCAGGGCGAACCCGGTTCCTTCAGTCACGAAGCCACCACGCGCCTCTTCTCTGACGCCACCCTCCTGCCCTGCGCCATCTCGCGCCTCGCCTTCGATGCCCTCGTTTCCGGCAAGGCCGACGCCGCCGTTCTCCCCATCGAAAACAGCCTCGCCGGCTCCGTCCTTGAGCACTACGACCTCCTGCTCCAGCATCCCGTCACCATCGAACGCGAAATGTTCCTCCGCATCGAGCACAATCTCATCGTCTATCCCGGCGCCACCCTCAACCAGATCCGCCGCGTTCTCTCCCACCCCATCGCGCTCGCACAGTGCAACCGCTTCTTCCTCGACCACCCCTCCATCCAGCCCTCCGCCGCCTATGACACCGCAGGCAGCGTCAAGCAACTCGTCTCAGAAAAGAACCCCTCCATCGCCGCCATCGCCCCGGCCCGCGCCGCTTCCGAATACGGCGGCGAAATCCTTCTCCGAAACCTCGAAGACAACCCGCAGAACTACACCCGCTTCTTCGTCGTCCGCCGCCAGGAATCCGCCACTGCTCCCTATTCCCCTGCCGCCGAAGGCATCAACAAGGCCAGCCTCGCCTTCACCCTTCCCAACCAGCCCGGCGCGCTGGTCTCCGCCCTCCAGATCCTCGCCAATCTCGGCGCCAACCTCACCCGCCTCGAATCCAGACCCGTCCTCGGCCAGCCCTGGCATTATGTCTTCTACGCCGACTACGGCTTCTCCAACCCCTCCATCGCCGATCAGGCCCTCGACGGCCTCGCCGCCATCTGCCCCTCAGTAAAAGAGTTGGGCCGCTTTCCCGCGGCGGAATAGCCCTCCGTCCAAATCCGACTCCCCCGTCATGCGCGCCCTCCCGCAAGCCGATGTAAATAACAGGAGCAACCTTTTTAGGGCCCGGAAGCGTATAGCAATCAGGGAGTAGATTTTTCAAGGGCCAGAGAATCCGCGATTTTCCTCCTCGGGTCCACAGGTGAGCTGCAACTTTTCGCAAACCTGATATATCTAATGAATAAAAGTTGATAGAGGTACACTCATGTCCAGCGACTTCCTCAGCGTCATCAATCCCAGCGAACGCGACTCCCAGTCCGCCACGCAATCCGGCCGCGTCGTCCCGGTACTCCCCGTTCGCGATACCGTCCTCTTTCCCCACGCGGTTTTGCCTCTGACCGTCGGACGCGAAAGTTCCATCCAGCTCATCCAGTCGCTGGGCGATGAAAAGACCATCGTCGTTGTCGCGCAGCGCGACGCACATATGGATACCCCCGGCCCATCGGACCTGCATCACTACGGCACTCTGGCCACCATCCACAAAGTCGTCAAGATGCCGAACCAGAGCCTTTTCGTCTTCACCGAAGGCACTGAACGCGTCAAGCTCGGCGAATTCACCCAGCTTGAGCCTTTCATGCTGGCCACCGTCGAAACGGTCCCCGAGATTCAGCCCGAGAAGCAGGCCGAACTCGAAGCCCTGCAGCGCAATGTCATCTCGCAGTTCCAGCAGATCGTCACCGCCTCGCCGACCCTCTCTGACGAGCTCCAGACCATTGCCATGAACATCGATGAACCGGGCCGCCTCGTCGACTTCATCGCCTCTTCGCTCCCGTTCCTCACCACCATCGACAAACAGGAACTGCTCGAAACCCCCGACGTTGAGGCACGCCTCAACCGCGTCAACAAGCATCTCGTCAAGGAACTCGAAGTCCAGCAGTTGCGCAACAAGATTCAGTCGGAAGTGCAGGACCAGGTCCAGCAGTCCCAACGCGACTACTACCTCCGCGAGCAGCTCAAGGCCATCCAGAAGGAGCTCGGCGAAGCCGACGAAGGCCAGAAGGATATCGAAGAGCTGCGCGAAAAAATCGAAGCCGCCGGCATGCCCGAAGAAACCAAAAAGGAGACCCTCAAGGAACTCAACCGGCTCTCCCGCATGTCGCCCATGGCCGCCGACTACTCTCTCACCCGCAATTACATCGAGTGGCTCGCCGTTCTCCCATGGTCCAAATCCTCCGGCCACGACGTCGACATCCCCGAAGCCAAGGCCATTCTCGACGAGGACCACTACGACCTCAAGAAGGTAAAAGACCGCATCCTCGACTATCTCTCGGTGCGCCGCCTCAAGGCCGACATGAAAGGCCCCATCCTCTGCTTCGTCGGCCCCCCGGGCGTCGGCAAGACCTCGCTCGGCCGCAGCATCGCGCGCGCCCTCGACCGCAAGTTCCAGCGCATCTCCCTCGGTGGCATGCACGATGAAGCCGAGCTACGCGGCCACCGCCGCACCTACATCGGCGCCCTGCCCGGTCAGGTCATCCAGAACATCCGCCGCGCCGGAACCAACGATCCCGTGCTCATGCTCGATGAGGTCGACAAGCTCGGCCGCGACTTCCGCGGCGACCCGGCCTCAGCACTGCTCGAAGTACTCGATCCTGAGCAGAATCACACCTTTAGAGACAATTACCTCGACCAGCCCTTTGACTTGTCCAAGGTACTCTTCATCTGCACGGCCAACGTGCTCGACCCCGTTCCAGCGCCCTTGCTCGACCGCATGGAGATCATCGAGCTGCAGGGCTACACCGAGGAAGAAAAACGGCACATCGCCTTCCGCTACCTCATCCCGCGTCAGATCACCCAGAACGGCATCAAGCCTGAAGACATCGAGTTCCCCGAGGACTCCATCGGCTATATCGTGCGCCACTACACGCGCGAGGCCGGCGTCCGCAAACTCGAGCAGCTCATCGGTACTGTCTGCCGCAAACAGGCGCGCCGCATTGCCGAAGGCAAACACGAAAAGCTCATCGTTACCCCAGAGATCATTCACGAATTTCTGGGCGGCATCAAGGTCCGCGTCGACACCGAAATCGCCGAACGCACCAGCCGTCCCGGCGTCGCGGTCGGACTCGCCTGGACACCCGCCGGCGGTGACATTCTCTTCATTGAAGCCAATCGCATGAAGGGCAAGGGCGGCTTCACCATGACCGGTCAGCTTGGCCAGGTCATGCAGGAATCCATGCAGGCTGCGCTCACCTGGGTCCGCTCCAACGCCTCCGCGCTCGGCCTCGAAGAAGACTTCATCAAGGACATGGACATTCACATCCACGTCCCCGCCGGCGCCATTCCCAAGGATGGCCCTTCGGCTGGCGTCACCATGGCCACCGCGCTTGCATCCCTGCTCACCAATCATCCGGTGCGCACGCTCACAGCCATGACCGGCGAAATCACTCTCAGCGGCAATGTGCTGCCTGTCGGCGGTATCAAGGAGAAGTTCCTCGCCGCCAAGCGCGCCGGCGTCAAGCATGTCATTCTTCCCGAGGAAAACCGCCTCAACGTGGAAGAAGACCTTACGCCCGAGCAGATTGAGGGAGTCGAAATCCACTACGCCAGCCGCATTGAAGATGTGCTGGCCGTCGCACTGCCCGACCTGCCCAAGGTCGAGCAGTCGAAAACCGAAAAGTCACCTGAAGAAGTGCTCCAACACGCTTCCTAACCAGGAAGCACAGGCACTCCTCCCGCCCGTCCGTGCAGAGAACACCTCGCGGGCGGGCTTTCTTGTCGACCGCTGACTTGACTTACCAACTCAGTGAGAGCATTGTGACGAATGCTAGGGAGGGCAAGTTAGATGGACAAGGCGCTAGAAGAGAAGCTGGAAGAAATCAACCAAACGCTAAAACTCGCGATCCTGGTAATTGGCGCCGCCGCATTCCAAGCAAGTTCACAAGAACTAACCAGTGAAGCGGCGTTAAGAAAGACTTTCCTGCTATACCGAGAGGCCATTGACACATCCGGCCACGATCTGTGATCACGTCGCTTAGAAGATAGCGTCGCCGCCGACAATACCGAGGTCAGACGCTTCCGCTCAACCACAAGATAGGAACCTCCTATGATTAGCAATGCCGAAATTCTTGATTCGACCTACAAAACTCGCGACACCCTCTCTGCGTACATCAAGCTTCTGGTCGCAACCCTAGAAGAACAAGGGATCTCCGAACAGGCAAGAAATTCAGAGATGTATAAACTCATGGACAAGCTAACCGCGGCCTCAGAGGGAACCTTCCCCGGAATCGTAACACTCACTCTGTCTTACACGCTCTACAAGTTCTTAGACCACGTGATCCAGACCTCCACACCCACGTAAGGGTTTCGGTCGTCCAACCACCGCCTTGGGCCTCCAACCCCGGTCACGGAGCAGCAACTATTCCCTCCACCGTAGGCCCGGGAATCGCTTCGAACTTCCGCCTGCCGACGCTAGGCTAATGGCTCACCATCAGTCCTTCCCGCTATCTTCAATCGCGCCCAGATCCCGCAGCACGCATTCAGCCGCCATCCGGCCGGAAACCAGCGCGCCCTGCAGCCCCGGGAAAAGCTGCAAATCGCCACATGCATAAATGCCCGGCGAAATCCGTGCCCGCTCCGGCGTAGGATTCCACTCCGTATGCGTCAGCCGCGGCAGCGCCTGTGCAATCGGGTAGCTCCCCACCGTCGTCCAATCCCGCACCTGGTGCCCAAACCACAGCATGCAGTGTTCCCGGACCTGCGCTTCCAGGAGTGCCAATGCCTGCGGATCGCCCGGCGCCTCACCCACCACGCTGGCGCAAACCAGTTCCGCACCCGGCGGCGAGTACGCATGTGAAACCCGGCTCATCACCGCCAGGTGATTCACCGGGCCCCGTCCCGGCTCGCCATTCAGCACCAGCACTGGCTCGTCTATCGGAATTCGCTCAGAAGCAAAATAAAACGTCGTCGTCTGGTTCCACGCTTTCGGCGCCTCAAACGGACGCGGCGGCAGCCCAAAGCTCTCGGGTGGCTCGTCGGCCGCCAGCACAACCGCTCGCGCCAGCACAGCGCCCGTTCCGTCGGCCTCCACCAACATTCCACTCGTCTGCGGTGCCACCCGTCTCACTTTCGCATGAGTCTGCAATGTGCGCGGTTTCAGTGCTGCGACCATCTCCCGCGAAATCGCGCCCATGCCCTGCTCCGGCACCGCCACGGCGCCGCTCGCGAACATCCGGAAGACAAACTCAAAATATCGGCTGCTCGTCACCAGCTCTTTTTCCAGAAATACTCCGCCGAAAAACGGCCGGAAGAACGCCTCGATCACCGCATCCGAAAAAGCAAACTCCCGCAGAAACGCCATCGTCGAGGTCTCCGGCTGGTCAAAAAGAGACTCCCAGCTGCCGCTCATGACGCGCCCTCGCAGCCGCGCCACATGCACCTTGTCCTTCAGCGTGATGATCGGATCAAAAGCCAGCTTCAGCGCAGCGCCGAAGTCGCGAAACGGATCGGCAAAGGTGTGCATTCGCTCGCCTTTCCACACCATCGCACCCGGCTTCATCGGGCACAGCTTCAGGCTGTCGTAATTCAGAGCACGGCGCGCCTCGGGATACGCCGTCAGCAACACCTGGAACCCCCGGTCCAGCCGGAACCCATCCACCACGTCGGTGCGAATCCTTCCGCCCGGCACATCCGACGCTTCCATCAGCAGCACATCAAGCCCGGAGTGTTCCAGCAGGCGCGCGCAGTACAGTCCCGCCACGCCGCCGCCCACGATGACTACATCCATCTCATCGCTCCCCCACGTCTTCCGCTTACGTCTCGCTGCACAGCGCTCTTACCATCCCGCCGCGCATTTCCGAACCTTTTACGCACTCACCCGGCCAAAAGCTCCCTCGTAAACTCGATGCCAGCTTACCAGCACAGCGCTGCTCAGGCCTGTGAACAGACTCTCGGCTTTGCGTCCCGCGTATCAACATCCCATCCTACGCGCCTCCCCGCACCATCTGTCAGCCCGAGCTCCACGCGACGCACTTCTGTTCACGCCCCGAAAAAGTTACCCTGTCTGGTTAAGGAGACAATCATGATTCGCACCGAACCCCGCCTCCCCCGTGTCTCGCGCAAGGACGCCCCCCCGAACGTCGCCGCCATCTTCGACCATTACATGCAGACCCGCGGCAACGTACCCAACATGTTCCGCACCGTCGCCCTGCGCCCCGAAATCTTCGAGACCATGATCGCCCACTTCCAGGCCATCCTGAATACGGGCACCCTTCCCACCAGGCTCAAGGAGCTGGTCATCGTCCGCACTTCGCAGCTCAATGCCTGCCGCTACTGCCTCGGCTCGCACACGCAGATCGCCCGCAAGCTTGGCTGGACCGACGACCAGATCGACAATCTCGCCGAATATGCCACCCGCGACGACTTTACCCCCGCCGAAAAAGTCGCCCTGCGCCTTGCCGAAGAAATGACCCTCGACGCCAACAAAATTTCCGACGCCTTCTTCGCGGAAGTCCGCAGCCATTACAGCGAGGGCGAGGTCGTCGAGCTGATGGCCGCCATCGGCCTTTTCAACTACTTCAACCGCTTCAACAACGCGCTCCAGCTTGAGCCCACCAGGCCCGGCGAGGGCGCGGAGTAACCCTCTGCACCCAGCCCCGTTGATTACGCCTTAGTAGAGCAAGATCGCTACCCGGAACGTCGTGAACCCCGGCTGCGCTCCCTCGGGAGCGCATGCTCCCACGGCGGCTCGCGTGTAATGACCGCGATGCAGGGCCTCTACCACCTGTTCCGGCAGCTCGTTCAGGTTCGAAGTCTGAAAGCGGATCACCAGCCGCACCGCCGGCCCACCCGGTATGCCGCGCTGCGAGCGGCAAGCCGCCTCCGCCGGCGCTCTTGGACCATCTGGAACGATCCCCTGTTGCTGCAGAAGCTCGCCCACTCGCTGCTCCACCTGCTCCGGACCGCGCGACTCGATCGCATGCGCAAAATCCTCCACCACATACAACCGGCCCAGGTGCCACGCCGTTGCCAGGCCCACCGCGTTCAGGCCCGGATCCAGAATGTTCCTCCGGTGCGGCGGCGAATGCATCCATCCAACCTCCACGGACTCGGGATTGAACCCCGCCGCCAGGTTCTCCGCCACTTCGCTGAAGGCCACTCCCGCCTGTCGCGCGCGCTCCGGCAGCGGAGCCTCGCCGGGATACTGGTGCAGCAGCACCCGTTCGTGCAGCATCCACTGCAGATGCGCCTCCGCCGATCGCTGCAATCCTGCGTCCCACCGCAGCGAAACCAACCCATGCCGCATCCGGTCTGCATTCGTCAGTCGAAAAATCTCCCGCGCCGCATCCGGTCTCGCGTAGCGCTGCGCCATCACCGGCGCGGCCGGCAGCAGGCACCCGCACAGTGCAGCCAGCATCACCCACACTCGTCTCTGCATCCGCAACGGAACCATCCTCCGCAATCCACCCCGAGTCAATTTCAGCCCGCTCCCTTCTTCACGGCTTTATGATCAGACTTTGAATCTCTCTTCCCATTGGACCCGGTTTTGTAAACAACCACTCGCCTACATCGGTGCAGTGCTGGTGGTCCTATTTGTCGTTTGCGCTGTCTTCGCCCCTTGGGTCGCGCCCTACAACCCGGACCACATCCACCTGCTCGACCGCCTCGCCGGCCCCAGTCCCCAACACTGGTTCGGAACAGATGAACTCGGCCGCGACATCCTCTCGCGCATTATCTACGGCTCGCGCATCTCCCTTGAAGTCGCCACCTCCGTCGTCACGCTCTCGCTTTTCCTCGGACTCATCTTCGGCGGCATCGCCGGCTTCTACGGCGGCATTCTCGATACGGCCATCAACATGTTCGCCATGAACGCCTTCATGGCCATGCCCGGCATCCTGCTCGCCATCGCCTTCGTGGCCTTCCTCGGCCCCGGCCTGCTCAACTTGATTTTGGCATTATCCATCGGCGGATGGGTCGGTTACGCCCGCCTCGTCCGCGCCCAGGTCCTCGCCGCGCGAGAGAAGGAATTCGTCGAAGCCGCCCGCGCCCTCGGCGCCGGCGACCTCCGCATCTTCCTCCGCCACATTCTGCCCAACATCATCCAGCCGCTCGTCGTCCAGGCCGCCATCGGCATGGCCGGAGCCGTCCTCGCCGAAGCCACTCTCAGCTTCCTCGGCCTCGGAGTACCACCCCCGACCCCAAGCTGGGGCTCCATGCTCAACGATGCCCGCGCGCATCTCTTCGACGCGCCCCATACCGTCGTCTTCCCAGCCATCGCCGTCATGTGCTGCGTGCTCTCCTTCAACTTCCTCGGCGACGCACTCCGCGACTACCTCGACCCCCGTACCCGCCTCACCGTCGGCCTCTAGGCGGAAGCTGAAATCTATCTCTTCCCGCCCCCCACAAAATGCACAATCTCAATCTTGTCGCCGTCGCAGAGCCGCGTCTCGCTCCACGCCGAGCGCGGAACAATCTCCCCGTTCCGCTCCAGCGCCACGCGGTCGCCCTTCAAATGCAACGCCGCGAGCAAATCGCTCACGGCAGAGGTTTCGCTCAGCTCAGCAAACTCACGCTGCTGGCCGTTGATCAGCAATTGCATGCCTTGAATCTAACAGTTCCTTGAGAACCAAAGGCAGAAGGCCAGACAGTTCCCCGCCATCCGGCAAATAACCTCATCGACTCAGTGCAGCCAGTGCCACAACAGCAGCCCACCCAGCCCCATGGCCCCCATCCCGATGTAAAGCCCCACCACCAGCATGAAACCCCGCATCGCGCCCATACCATCTTCCAGCATTACTTGGTCCCGGCCTGTGACCAGTCTCTCGGCGTACCTTCCGTCTTCAAAAGAAAAATCCGCCGCCGCTTCTCCCGTGGACCCACGACCAGGAAGCCTCGACGGCGGATCAGAAAGAAGATCCCTGGCCCCTGGACGCACCACCGGACGCAGAATCACCTCTGCGGCCCTCTTCTCAGAAAAGACAGAAACCGCTTCTACCGATTGCGCTGGCGGATGAGATCCAGTTGCCATGAAAGCTTTCCTCCTGGATCACCTATCGGCCAGAAAGAAGTCTTTCTTTAGCAAGTGGGCGCGACAAGCAGCTTCCCCCGAAACGGCCGCCCGGCAAATCCTCCCTGCCCACACACTTCAGGCAGCACCGGGGCCTTGCAGCTTCCCGCAGGCCAGCCCTTCAACCACTACTTCAGATTCAGCTCGTCAAATACACGCTTCCATTGCTTCTGATTCTTGCGGTAGCTCCGCTTCAAATCATCCAGAATTCGCTCAAAATCCGCATGCCCGCGCAGCCGGTTCCATGCCGGATTCCGCGAAAACCAAGGATAATTCTCATTCCCCAGATAGATCGCCCGCCGCAGCCAGTGCAGCGCCTCGCTCTCGTCTCCATCCACTGCGAAATACGTCGCCAGCCGGTACGCCATCTCGCTGTCCGCCTCGGCCGCGGCCATCGATTCCTCCTCGATCAGCGCCGCCGCCCGCTCCCGCTGACCAATCTGCACGTAGCACATCGCCAGCGTCGGATAGATGATCCGAAGACTCGTATCGTCCTTCAAAACCGCTTCCATGATGGCGATTGCTTCGTCCAGCTTCCCCTGCCGCATCCGCTGGTACCCCAGCGAGGTCCGCAGCAGCGGATGCCGTGGCTCCAGTGCGAGCCCCTTCTGCAATTCTCCTTCGGCGATATCCAGCAGGTTCTGATAGTGGTACACCCGCGCCCGATGGTTGTAGATCATCGGCGCGCTCGACGGATTCAACAGCAGCGCCTGGTGGAATTGCGCCAGCGCCTCCTCGTACATGCCGTCCAGCCGCAGCATCGTCCCGGCCAGCACATGCACGTTCCAGGCATTGGCCGCGCTCCCCAGCAGCGTCTCGATCCCGTGCCGCGCGCTTTCCTTCTCGCCGCGCGCCAGCAGCATGTACACCCGGTACAGATTCGCCTCCACCGAGCCCGGATCGATCTCCAGTGCCTTATCGAACGCCCTTCGCGCCGCCATCACATGCATATGCCCGCCCAGCCCGTGCCGCGTGTACTGCACATGCGTCACGCCCAGCCCGCTCCAACCGGCGGCATATTGCGGCTCACGCTCGGTCACCTGCTCAAACATCTCCCGCGCCCGGTCCAGATCCGTCCGGCTGCCGGTGCGCAGCATAAAAGACGAAAGCATCGCGCTGGCCTGCAGATACAGCTCTGAAATCCCCTCCGCCAGCGCTTCTGACCGCATCGTCAGCCGCTCGGTTCGCGCCTTCAGTTGCCCGCTTCCCTGCAGCGAAGCAAACACCTCGTTGCAGATCTCCGTCTGCACGGCAATCAGGTCAAACGACGCCACGCTGATCGACCCTCCCCCGCGCACGCTCTCCCGCGAAACATCCAGCAGCTGCCAGTTCAGGTCAAATCCCTTGTCCGAGCGCAAAAAGCTTCCCGTCAGCACGTAATCCACAATCAGCTTGTGCCCGATTGCCAGCGGATCCATCTGCGACTGCGGCACATGCATCAGCGCGCTCGACGGACGCACCACCAGCGAAGTCATCCGCGCCAGCCGCGCTCCAATCGCATCGGCCAGCGCATATCCGTACAGCGGAGCCACATCCACGCTGCCCAGATTTTGAAACGGCAGCACCAGGATCGCCTGCGACTTCTCCTGCTCCTGCTCCGACTCCCGAAAGCGCTCCGCCAACAGCGAAAGCAAGCCTGTCGCGCGCTTCTCCCGCTCCGGAATCGTCGGCATCAGGTTTGCTCCGGCATCGCCCGGAATCACCCCCGTCTCAAACTGCATCGTCTTCATGATCGTGCGCAGCGCCTCCCGCACGTCCGCTGCGCTCGCATAACGCTCCGCCGGAGTCTTCTGCAGCAGCTTCAGGATCACCGAGCTCAATTCCTGCGGCACCTCCGGGCAGCACTCCGAAAGCGGCACCGGGTCCAGAAACTGAATCGCCCGAATCGTCTGAAATTCATCCGTATTCGGCTTCGAAAACGGATGCCGCCCGCTCACCAGCTCGTACAGAATCACTCCCAGCGCCCACAAATCGCTCTGCACGCTGCTCTGCCCCGTCACAAACTGCTCTGGAGCCATATACGCAATCGTGCCGCCACGCGCCGTATACGTCGCTGTTTCCGCCCCTTTCGACGAAGGCTTCGCCGGATCGAATTCCGCTTCTTCCCTCGTCAGCCGCCGCGCCAGGCCAAAGTCCAGAATCTTCGCCAGCCCCCCATCGGTCAGCATCACGTTCGCCGGCTTCAAATCACGATGAAAAATCCCCAGCGAATGCGCCGCGTTCAACCCATCCGCAATCTGGATGCCCACCGAAATCGCCAGTTGCACATTGGACGGCCCCTTCGCAATCAGCTTGTCCAGCGATTGCCCCGGAACATACTGCATCGCGATGAACGTTTCGTCTTCCTGCTCTCCCACCTCGTAGATCGCGCAGACGTTCGGGTGCTCAATCGCCGAGGCCATCTGCGCCTCACGCAGCACCGTCTTGCGCATCTGCTCGGCGCTCAGCAGACCCCGCCGCAACACCTTCAACACCACTGGCCGCATCAGCAGCGAATCTTCCGCCAGATACACCACTCCGCTGCCGCCCGCGCCCAGCTTCCGCACCAGTTCGTACTGCTTGATCTTTCGCGATTTCATTCCCTTTCAGTCTAGCGTTTTCGGCTCAAAACTCTGTGAATGCGCCGGTGAAATCTCCGCACGCACAATTTGCGCCCCGGTACCCGGTGTATCTCACGCTATGGGCGGCCGTCCCCGCGCATCGTTATACTCAGTGCGTTGCCATGGAAACAAAGCCCCTCTTTTTCCGCTTTGTTTCAACCCCGCATCCGGCTCGGGCAGTTTCAGCGCGCCGCCCCGCCAGTTGCTTTGGACCACAGCGCCCGTACTCGGCGCCTTTGGAGGTATCTCTTTCCCAATGAATTCGCGACTTGCCGCTTTCCACCGGATCCTTCTCTCCGCCGCCCTCTGTGCTTTCGCCGTCACCGCGGCGCACGCCCAGGCCGTTGCCGCCGCCGGAGTGCTCAGCAGCCAGACTCCGCACCCCAACATCAAGGTCCCGTTCACCCAGATCACGACCACGCAGACGCCAACCCAGACCGTCGCCGTACCGTATACGCTGCGCCTGCCCAACATCATCAGCAACAACGCAGTCCTCCAGCGCGGCCGCCCCATTCACATCTGGGGCTGGAGCAGCCCCAACGAAAACATCACCGTCCAATTCAACAATCAAAATGAGCAGACCACGGCCAATTCGCAAGGCCAGTGGGAGCTCTGGCTCGCGCCCGAACCCGCCGGCGGACCCTACACCCTCACCGTCACCGGCAGCAACAACGAGCCGCCGCTCACTGTCAGCAATATCCTCGTCGGCGACGTCTGGTTCGCTTCCGGCCAGTCCAACATGCAGATCCCCCTCAACGGTTTCCCCGGCTCCGCCGTCATCAAAAACGCCGCACAGGAAATCGCCAACTCCAACTATCCCGACATCCGCCTGCTCAACCTCGCAGACACTGCCTCGTCCACGCCGCTCGACAACATCACCGCCACCTGGACCACCTGCGATCCCACCACCACCCCCAACTTCTCCGCCGTCGCCTATTTCTTCGCGCGCGACCTCGAAGCCCATCTCCACATCCCCATCGGCATCATCGACTCCTCCTGGGGCGGCACACCCATCTCCTCATGGATGAGCAACACCCTCCTCACCTCGCACCCAGGCTTCCAGCCCGTTTACGACAAATGGAAGGCCTTCGAGGCAAAGCAGCCTCAGGTCACCATCCTCGGGGAGCAGCAACAGCCCGAAGAGGCAGCCCGCAAACACGTCTGGCATCCTGACCCGAAATCCTGGCACCCCTCCTGGCTCTGGAACGGCATGGTCGCGCCCATGACCCCTTACACCATTCGCGGCTTCATCTGGTATCAGGGGGAAACCGACGCCACTGACGACTGGAACCCAAATCTCTACCGACGCCTTTTCCCAGCCATGATTCAGGACTGGCGCGACCAATGGCATGAAGGCAACCTGCCCTTCCTCTATGTCCAGATATCCAGCTTCTCCGCGCCAAATCAGCACTGGGGCGTCATCCGCAACGCCCAGCGCACCACCCTCGCCCTCCGCGACACCGGCATGGCGGTCAGCCTTGACATCGGAGAAAAAAACAACATCCATCCGCCGGACAAGCAGACCGTAGCCCAGCGCCTCGCGCTCACCGCTTATCACGTCTCCTACGGCCAACAGATCGAAGACGAAGGACCGCTCTTCCAGCAGGTCATCCGCCAGGGCGAACAGCTCCGCGTCTACTTCACTCACACCGCTCAGGGCCTCGTCAGCAAGGGCGGCCCGCTCAAAGGCTTTGAGATTCAAGACAACGACGGCAACTGGCACTACGTCAACGCCGTTATTCAAGGCAATACCGTCGTCGTCGACACCACGTCCATCCCCAACACCCCCGCGGTCCGCTACGCCTGGGCCAACTACTCAACCGCCAATCTCTACAACGGTGTCAGCCTGCCCGCTTCCACCTTCGAGGCCACTGTCCCATAAACCGGAAGCACCCTCCAGACGAGCGAAAGCCCTGCAGACACATTCGTCCGCAGGGCTTTTGTATCGCCGGTGATCTGTTGAGTTTGACCTGAGGCACCCTCGCTATCCGATCGGGCCTCGGCGTGTCAGTTCCTGTTACGCCAGGTCTAGAGCCAAGGGCGCTCTAAGCCTCAGTCACCTCACGTTGAGTCATACAACTACCATCAGAATTTTTCATAGATTATGGATCACCCTCCTTTCCCGTGTGCTTTTACCCTAAAAGCCGCGCCCGACGCGGTCAAGAGTGTATTTCCTACCCCGCTTTTATCCCCTGAACACTCACCACCCCAACTCCCGCAGCGTCAACAATTTCCCGCTCCCGTCACCAGGCGTGGAAAAATCCCTTCCGCTCCGCCATCTCCACGTCCACGCCAAACAGCTCTCGCAACTTCCCTTTCGTCAGCAGCTCTCGCTTGCTTCCATCGGCAAAAATTCGTCCCTCGCGTATCATCAGCACCCGCTCCACGCTTGGCAGAATATCCCCAATGTGGTGCGTCACCAGGATCAGCCCCACGCCCCGCCCCGTCACACCCTCCAGCGCCTCGCGCAGTTCCGCCTGCGCCGCCAGGTCCAGCGCATTCGACGGCTCATCCAGCAGCAGCATCTCCGGCTCATTCACCAGCGCCCGCGCAATCATTACCCTTCGCTGCTCGCCCGCGGACATCTGCCCCACCAGCTTCTCCGCCAGATGCGTCGCATCCAGCACCTTCATCGCCGCCTCCGCGCGGTCGTACATCTCCGGCGTCACCGTCAGATTCGGCCACAGCGTCGAAGACCCCAGCAGCCCTGAAACCACCGCGTCGATCCCATTCGTCAGCGGCGTCCGTTCGCCCGGCAGATTCGCCTCCACCACGCCGAAATGCTGCCGCAGATCCGCCACCACCCAGCGCTCCCATCCGAACAGCCGCATCCGCATCCCCGGCTCCATCATCGGATAGCACTCGCGCGTCATCGTCTTGATCAGCGTCGACTTCCCGCACCCGTTCGGCCCCAGGATCACCATCTGCTCGCCGCGCCGTATCCGCAGCGAAACATCATGCAGCACCACCGCCGCGCCACGCGCCACGCTCACGTGCTCCATCTCCAGAAACCACTCCACATCCTCATGCACTGCCCGCGTCTCGTCGGTCATCACTCTCCTGTTCGTCCCAGCCTAACTGATCCCCGCGTACGCCGGGCGCGCCCACAATCTGGGTTTCGCATACTTTCTCCTCGTGCCTTTCGAGGAAAAAGTACGGACCGCATCGGCAAAAGGCCGACCCAACCACAGATAGGCAGCGAAAACCTCACAGCTATCCCCACTTATCAGCGACAATATTTCAAAATGTCCTCCACCGACCTGCTCCTCGCTCCCGACGCTCTTCCTGCCGGCTTCCGCTTCGCCTGCGTCACCGCCGGACTCAAAGCCAGCGGCAAACCCGACTTCGCCCTCGCCATCGCCGATGCGCCCGCCTCTGCCGCCGCGCTCTACACCGCCAATCGCGTGCAGGCCGCGCCGCTCATCGTCGACCGCAAACACATCGCCCGCAGCGGCGGAAAAATCCGAGTTGTCGCCGTCAATTCCGGCAATGCCAACTGCGCCACCGGAGAAGCCGGCATCCAAGCCGCAGAGCAGGTCTGCGCCGCAGCTTCGGAAGCCTTCGCCTGCCACGACTACGAAGTCTTTCCATCCTCCACCGGCATCATCGGCGTCCCGCTTCCCGCCGAAAAACTCGTCGCCGCCATGCCCGCCGCCAGCGCGCAGGCCGCCGGCACCGCAGAAGCATTCTCCGCTTTCGCCCGTGGAATCCTCACCACCGACACACGCCCCAAGGTCGCCTCAGCCAGGGCCGAAATCGACGGCCAGACCGTCCGTATCGTTGGAACCTGCAAGGGCGCCGGCATGATCGGCCCCCAACTCGTCCCCCACGCCACCATGCTCGGTTACATCTTCACTGACGCCGCCATCGAACCCGCCGTCCTCGACTCGTACCTCCGCGCCTCGGTCGACACGAGCTTCAACTGCATCTCCATCGACGGCGACATGTCCACCAATGACACGGTTCTCATCCTCGCCTCTGGAACCTCCGGCGTTGCCCTTCCTGCCGGTCATCCCGCCTTCCGCATTGCCCTCGACGCTGTCTGCCTCTCACTCGCCCGGCAAATCGTTCACGACGGCGAAGGCGTCACCCACGTCGTCGAACTACAGATCAAGGGCGCACCCAGCGATGCCGACGCCCGCACCATCGCCAAAACCATCGCCCATTCCCCCCTCGTCAAAACCGCCTGGGCCGGCATGGACCCCAACTGGGGCCGACTCATGGCCGCCATTGGCTACTCCGGCGTCGCCATCGAACCCGAGCGCATCAATATCTGGTTCGGACGCCACGAAATCTGCCGCAACGGCGGACGCTCTCCGCTCTACGATGAGGCACAGGCCCATGCCTACCTTCAGCAGCGCGAATTCACCGTCCGCATCGATCTCGGCCTCGGCTCGGGCACTTGCAATTTCTTCACCACTGACCTCACCCACGAGTACGTGCACATCAACGCCGACTACTCCACATAAATTTCGCCCGCTGCACCAAAAACTGTGCAATCCGCTCAAGCCCGCATCGTTGCTGATCTTCTGGCTTTCTGCCCCCACATATGCACAGGCATTTCCTCACTTCTGAGGAAAAATCTCCGGATTCTTCCTCTTGCGCATTCCGTGTCAATCGTGAAAGAGTGGCGGCTTCGCCTGTCGCCATTCCCCTCCGCTCCCATTCGCTCTGCCGCGTTTCCTCTCGATCCAGCGCAAGCACTCACTCTGAGCTGCCGTTCGCGTGCGGTAAAATTTAGAGTCACCCCTGTGCGCCGTTAAACCATGAAACAAAACATGCAAAGTGCGATTTCGAAGCCACCCGGCGACGCCGTCGTTGCCGGCAAGCACGGCGCTCCGCTTATCAGCAACGCAAAGCTCCTGGACCTGCACTCCGCCCTGCTTCGAGCTACCGGCGCAGGCGTCAAGGCTAAGGACGCAGCCGCTCGGGTTGCCGGTGCCGCCCCGGCCGCAAGCATCAGGTTCCCTGCCGTTTACGCCTCGCTCCTCGCCGATTTCACCCCGCAGGACCGCATCACCGCTGACATTCCTCTCCATCTCGCGCCTTTCACCGCCCTCGCACCTCTCGACCTCAGCCCCATCGTCGCCACCGGGCTGGCACTCGGTCTGGCCCAGCATCAGCCTGGCTCGCTGGTCATCTCCTTCACCCGCGCCAACCGCCTCGATCCCCGCAACTTTCGCCAGACCCTCCGCGTAGCCGCGCAAAACCATCTGCCCATTCTTTACGTCCTTCTGCCTGCGCCTGCCGCCCCGTCCGACTTCGACTGGAGCGCCCGCGCAATCCTCGAAAACGTCCCTTGCATCCCCGTCGACGCCCACGACGCCGTCGCCCTTTACCGCGTCGCGCAGGAAACCATCCTCCGCGCCCGCAACCAGGGAGGCCCAACACTCATCGACTGTAAGCAGGTACAGATTTCGCGCGGCGATACCAACGCCGTCGCCCGCATGGAAGCCCATCTCCGCCGCAAAGGCCTTATGCCCTCGGCTCGCCAGCTCGCTTCCAACAGAACAATTTCAACCAGCTCGACACTGGCCTGAGGCCAACTACCATCTGACAGGATACCGATGACGACAAAAACTCCGACTCCCGTAATGAACGACTTTCAGCAGGAACTCTCCGAATGGATCGAAGCGTTCGACGATATAGTGGTCGCCGAAGGTCCTGAGCAGGGCGGCCAGATCCTCGACGCCCTTCGCCAGCGCGCCCGCGAAGCCGGCATCGCCGCCCCCAGCCAGATCACCACCCCCTACCTCAATACCATCCCCAGGCATGAGGAAGTGCCCTACCCCGGCAATCGCGACATCGAAAGACGCATCGAAGCCCTCATCCGCTGGAACGCCATGGCCATGGTCCATGGCCAGAACAAGAAGGACGACGGCATCGGTGGCCACATCGCCACTTACTCCTCGCTCTGCACCCTCCTCGAAGTCGGCTTGAATCACTTCTTCCGCGCCACCTACGGCGACCAGCCCGGCGACTTCATCTACTTCCAGGGCCACGCCTCACCCGGCGTTTATGCCCGCGCGTTCCTCGAGGGCCGCCTTACCGAGCAGCATCTGCTCAACTACCGCCACGAGCTCCGCGAGCATCCCGGTCTGTCTTCCTATCCGCATCCCTGGCTCATGCCCGACTTCTGGCGGTTCCCCACCGTCTCCATGGGCATCGGACCTCTCAACGCCATCTACCAGGCGCGCTTCATGCGCTACCTTGAGAATCGCGGCATCATCGAGAAAACGCCACGCAAGGTCTGGGCCTTCGTCGGCGATGGCGAAACCGACGAAGTCGATACCCTCGGCGCTATCTCCCTCGCCGCCCGCGAAAAGCTTGACAACCTCATCTTTGTCGTCAACTGCAACCTCCAGCGCCTCGATGGACCGGTCCGCGGCAACAAGCGCATCATCGACGAGCTCGAAGGTGTCTTCCACGGCGCCGGTTGGAACGTTATCAAGGTCGTCTGGGGCGCTGACTGGGACAAACTCTTCGAGCGCGACCACACCGGCCTTCTGCTCAAGCGCATGGAAGAGTGCGTCGACGGCGACTATCAGACCTTCAAGGCCAAGGGTGGCGCCTATATCCGCGAGCACTTCTTCGGCAAGTACCCTGAGCTCCTCGAACTCGTTAAGGACTACACCGACGACCAGATCGCCCACCTCCATCGCGGCGGTCACGACTCTCTCAAGATCTACAACGCCTACAAGCGTGCCACCGAGCACAAGGGCGGTCCCACCGTCATCCTCGCCAAGACCGTGAAGGGCTACGGCATCGGCACCACCCAGGCTCGCAATGCTGCACACCAGGAAAAGAAGCTCACTGACGATGCCCTCTCCGGCTTCGTCAAGCGCTTCAACATTCCTGTCCCCGAAGACCTCGCCAAGAACGGCAAGCCCTTCTGCCCGGACGCGGACAGCCCCGAGCTGGTCTACCTCCGCGAACGCCGCGACGAACTCGGCGGCTTCATGCCCTCACGCAACGTCCCTCCGTTTGAATTCAAGGCCCCTGCACTCGACTACTACGCTGAGTGGACCGGCGGCTCCCGCGGCCGCGAAGTCTCCACCACCATGGGCTTCGTCAGCATCCTGCGCCACCTGCTCAAGGACTCCAACTTCGGTAAGCTCGTCGTTCCCATCGTCCCCGATGAAGGCCGTACCTTCGGCCTCGAATCAGCCATCCGCCAGGTCGGCATCTACGCGCCGGAAGGCCAGAAGTACACCCCCCACGATCAGGACATGCTCCTCTACTACCGCGAGGAGAAGGATGGTCAGATCCTGGAGGAAGGCATCACTGAAGCCGGCTCCATGGCCTCCTTCACTGCTGCCGGCACGGCCTATGCCAACTACGGTGTGCCGACCATCCCTTTCTACATGTACTACTCCATGTTTGGCTTCCAGCGCGTCGGCGACATGATCTGGGCCTTCGCCGACTCGCGCGGCAAAGGCTTCCTCATGGCCGGCACCGCCGGCCGCACCACCATGCTCGGCGAAGGACTGCAGCACCAGGACGGCCACAGCCACGTGCTCTCCAGCACCGTTCCCACCTGTATCAGCTACGACCCCGCCTACGTCTATGAGCTGGCCGTCATCGTACAGGATGGCCTCCGCCGCATGTACCAGGAGAACGAGCAGGTCTTCTATTACATCACCATGTACAACGAAGACTACGCCATGCCCGCCATGCCCGAAGGCGCCACCGAGGGCATCCTCCGCGGCATCTACAAGGTCAGCCCCGCGGTCAAAGGCAAGGGTGTTGCACAACTCTTCGGCAGCGGCCCCATTCTTCGCGAAGTGCTCCACGCCCAGCAAATCCTCGCAGAGAAGTACGACGTCCAGACTGACGTCTGGAGCGTCACCAGCTACACGGAACTGCGCCGCGATGCGCTCTCCGTCGAGCGCTGGAATCGCCTCCATCCCACCGAACCGGAAAAGACACCCTACCTCCTGCAGGCACTCAAGAGCGCCAAGGGCCCCATCATCGCCGCAACCGACTACATGAAGGTTGTCCCCGATCAGCTCGCCCCTTGGCTCTCCAACCGACTCATCTCGCTCGGCACTGACGGCTTTGGCCGCAGCGACAACCGCGAGCACCTGCGCCGCCACTTCGAAGTCAACGCCGAATCCATCGCCGCTGCCACCCTCTCCCGTCTGGCCCGCGACGGTAAATTCGACGCAGCCAGAGCCCAGAAAGCCTTCACCGACCTTGGCGTCGATACCGAAAAAATCGACCCGGCCCACGCCTAGTTCTTACAAAACCGACCACGGGCTGGCAGGACCTCCCTGCCAGCCACGCTTTTTCCCCTCTCGTACCTGCGATCTGCATCTGCATATCCGCACCGGTTCCTTCTATTGTCATCGCCGGTCGATTTCAATAGCCTGATACCAGATTCGTATACCGGCTCCGCTTCATGACGCCGGCAAAAATCCCCTGAGTACGCGTTCCACGAGGCCTGAGTGAGAGCTTTTCTGCGCATCTTCGCCGCCGCTGCTGTCTGCGCGGTCATTCCCGCCGCCCACGCCGCAACCGCCCATCCCATCCCCGGACCACAGTCTTCGGACCTGCCGTCACCCTATCTCACCAATACCGAAGGCTCGACCTACGTCCCCATGGACAGCTGGATCTACCCGGCTCTCGACCGCCTGCACGCCATGGGTTACCTCGACACGGCCTACCTGGGCCTGCGCCCCTGGACTCGCCTCGAAATCGCGCAAATGCTCGAAAATGACGCCGCAAAAATTCAGCTCAACGCCAACAAGGACCCTCAGGCCCTCGCCATTTACGAAGCTGTCTGGAATAACATCGAGCCCACCGTCGGCCATCCCACTACGCTCTTCCATCCGCGCACGGTCCTCGGCCGGGTCTATACCCAGATTCGCGGCATCGGCGGCACGCCCCTCCGCGACAGCTTCCACCTCGGCCAGACCATCATCAACGACTACGGACGCCCCTACGCCCCCGGCTTCAACAACTACACCGGCTTCAGCACCCGCACCCGCGCTGGCCGCTTCGCTCTTTACTTCCGCGGCGAATTCCAGCACGCCCCCGCCACCACTGGCTACTCACAAGCCCTGGCCCAATACCTCTCTGAGGATATCGACGTCATCACCTACGATCCCAATATTCACTACGATGACCTTCCGGCCGGCCAGCTCCCCGCCTCCGATTACTTCCGCCTCATGGAAGCCAATCTTTCGTATCACCTTCTCGGCAACGACATCTCCATCGGCAAAACCGACCACTGGCTCGGACCCGACAAAGGCACCGTCATGTCCTGGAGCAACAACGCCGAAGACATCTACGCCTTCCAGATCAACGACCTTCAGCCCTTCCGCATCCCCATTCTTTCCCTGCTCACAGGCCCGTTCCGTTACGAGTTCTTTGTCGGCAGCCTCAAGGGCCACACCTACCCCAACCAGCCCTGGGTCCACATGGAAAAGATCAGCTTCAAGCCCACTCGTAACCTTGAGATGGGCTTCGATCGCACCATCATCTGGGGCGGCCTCGGCCACGAACCCGTCACCTGGCACACCTTCTGGCAAAGCTTCTTCAGCTTCCAGAACGTCTCTGCAGCCACCAAATTCTCCGCCAAGGATCCCGGTGCCCGCTTCAGCAGCTTCGACTTCAACTACCGGCTCCCCTTCGTCCGCAACTGGATCACCCTCTACTGCGACTCGCTCGTCCATGACGACGTGAGCCCCGTCGATGCGCCCCGCCGCGCCAGCGTTGCCCCCGGCATTTACCTCTCGCACTTCCCCGGCCTGCCCAGGCTCAGTCTGCGCGTCGAGGCCGTCTCTACCGACCCCGTCAGCAATCGCCTGCAGTTTGGCCGATTCATGGAGTGGGAAAGCATCCAGAGACAGGGCACCACCAACAAAGGCTTCACTTTTGGCAGTTGGATCGGCCGCGAAAACAAAGGTGGCCAGGCATGGCTCACCTGGCACTTCTCACCCAAGGAAGAAGCTCAGTTCATCTACCGCCGCGACAAGGCCAGCAGTGCCTTCATCCCCCGCAAAATCGACTACACCGCCTTCTTGAACGGCGGCACCACCCAGAACGACTTCACGTTCTCCGTCGTCAAGCGCCTGCTCCCCGACAAGAGCCTCGAACTCCACGCCTGGGTCCAGTACGAAAACTACCTCATCCCCATCTACAAGACCGGCACCCAGAGCGACACCACCGCCACCGTCCAGTTCACCTGGTACCCCCACGATAAGAAACTCTTCTAGAACGTACAAAACTCCGCGCCCCACACAGGACACCCACCTGCGTGGGGCTTTTCTCTTTGACAAACCACCTATCCCCGCTCAGTCTGCATCAACCGCATAGGAACACAGGGATTTGTAATTGGGGTAACGCAAATCTGGTTTGACGAGTCTTCAGACGGAAAAGTCAGAATGTCCTCAGTCAACGCCATGGTATGTGCGGGAGAATGACCTTCTGACGATCTGCCACATCATTCTCGAGTCTTGGAGTTCTTCGCGGCCTTTGCGGTCAACAGTCTTTTGCGTGCGAAGCACGCGTTCGCCCGCCCTGCAGTCCCCCAAAACGACAGACACCCTTGCGACACAGTCGCAAGGGTGTCCCGTTTCTAACTTCAACCTGACCTAACAGTCCTCCAGGTCCTTCCCTGTCATCTGCGGCGGAGGCGCCAGTCCCAGCAGATGCAGAATCGTCGGCGAAACATCCTGCAGCGACCCGCCTGCCTTCAAGTGATGCTGCTTCACCTGGTCCGTGATCGCGATAAACGGCACCGGATTCGTCGTATGCGCCGTATGCGGACCGCCCGTCACCGGATCCACCATCAGCTCGGCATTCCCGTGGTCGGCCGTCACCAGCATCGCGCCGCCCTTCTGCTTCACCGCCTGGTAAACCTGCCCCAGGCAAGAGTCGATCTTCTCCACGCCCTTGATCGTCGGCTCCAGCTTGCCCGAGTGCCCCACCATGTCGGCATTGGCAAAGTTCACCACGATCAAATCGAACGCCGTGTCGTTCACCGCCTTGGTCACCGCATCGGCAATCCCCTGCGCCGACATCTCCGGAGCCAGATCGTACGTCGCCACCTTCTGCGACGGAATCAGAATCCGATCCTCGCCCGGAAACGGCTTCTCCACGCCCCCGTTGAAGAAGTACGTCACGTGCGCATACTTCTCCGTCTCGGCCACCCGCAGGTTCCGCAGGTTCGCCTGCGCCAGCACATCAGCCAGCAGGTTCTCCATCGACTGCGGCAGCAGCACTGACGGCAGCGTAAACATCTTGTCGTACTGCGTCATGCACAGGTAATACAGCCCCTTCGGCACCTCGTTCCGAGGAATCGTCACATCCAGATCCTCGGCGCCCGGCAGGTCCCGGCCCGCTTCCTTGTTCAGGCCGCTGTTGCGCGTCAGCACGCGCGTAATCTGCCGCGCCCGGTCTGCGCGGTAGTTGAACATGATGCAGGCATCCCCATCCTCAATTGTCCCTACCGGATACCCCTTCTCATCTGTAACCACGAACGGCACAATAAACTCGTCCGTCATCTCCTTGCCGTAGCACTCTCGCACCTTGGCCACCGGATCATGAGTCGCGCCGCCCTCGGTCTTACCCTTCACCATCGCCTCGAACGCCAGCTTCTCGCGCTCCCAGCGCCGGTCGCGATCCATCGCATAGTAGCGCCCGCTCACGCTCGCAATCTGGCCCACCTGGTACTCGCGCATCTTCTGCCGCAGCGCCTCCAGGTAGCCCGCACCGCTGGTCGGCAGCGTGTCGCGCCCATCCATGAAGGCATGCACGTAGACCTTTGACAGCCCATGCATCTTCGCCGCCTTCAGCAGTGCGTACAGATGATTCTGATGCGAATGTACCCCGCCATCTGAAACCAGCCCGAACAAATGCAGCGCCCGATTGTTCTTGAGCGCATGCTCAATCGCCTTCACAATCTGGGGATCGTTGTAAAAATCCCCGTTCGCAATCATCGCATCGATGCGGGTAATGTCCATCATCACCACGCGTCCCGCGCCCAGGTTCAGGTGACCGACTTCGCTGTTCCCCATCTGCCCATCCGGCAGGCCCACAAAGTGTTCCGCCGCGCGAATCAGCGTATTCGGGAACTCGGCCATCAGCTTGTCATACGTTGGCTTCCGAGCCAGCGCAATGGCGTTGTTTTCAGTTTCAGCACGATAACCCCATCCATCCAGGATGGTCAGGACAACAGGCTTGGGACGAACAGACACGCAGGCTCCTCGCTTGGCTAAAAAGAAGAAAGGCGGCGAATCTTTGTCCGCCGCCCCATGATTTACTCGCCGAAGTTCACTGACTCAAGGCCCAGGAACTCCGCCGCTTGTCCCAGTTGCTCTTCGATCCGAAGCAGCTGGTTGTACTTCGCAATCCGATCCGTGCGCGAAGCTGAACCCGTCTTGATCTGGCCCACGCCCGTCGCCACCGCCAGGTCGGCAATGAACGTGTCTTCCGTCTCGCCGCTACGATGCGAAATGATCGACGTGTACCCATACCGCCGGCCCAGGTCAATCGCTTCCAGCGTCTCGCTCACCGTACCAATCTGGTTCACTTTGATCAGGATCGAGTTCGCAATGCCCTCTTCAATGCCGCGCTGCAGGCGCTCCGTATTTGTCACGAACAAATCATCGCCCACCAGCTGCACGCGCGAGCCGATCAGCTCCGTCAGGTAGCGCCAGCCCTGCCAGTCATCCTCGGCCAGGCCGTCTTCCAGGGACACAATCGGGTACTGCCGAATCCAGCTCTCCCAGTACTGCGACATCTCTTCCGGGGTCTTCTCGCTCTTGTCCGACTTCTTGAAAACGTACTTCCCCTTCTCCTTGTCGAAGAACTCGCTCGCCGCCGGATCCAGCGCAATCGCGATATCCTCGCCCGCCTTGTAGCCGGCCAGTTCAATCGCTTCCAGAATCACTTCAATCGCTTCCGTATTCGACTTCAACGAAGGAGCAAATCCGCCCTCATCGCCAACCGCCGTGTTGTAGCCCTTCTTCTTCAGCACGCCCTTCAGCGTATGGAAAACCTCCGCGCCCCACCGCAGCGCATCGCTGAACCGCTCCGCGCCTACCGGCATCACCATGAACTCCTGAAAGTCCACGTTGTTGTCAGCATGCGCGCCACCGTTCAGGATGTTCATCATCGGCGTCGGCAAAATCGAAGCATTCACGCCGCCCAGGTACCGGTACAACGGAATCTTCAGCGCATTGGCAGACGCGCGCGCGCAGGCCATCGACACCGCCAGAATCGCATTCGCGCCCAGCCGGCCCTTGTTCGCCGTGCCGTCCAGGCTGATCATCGTCGCGTCAATCAGCCGCTGATTGGCCGCATCCATGCCTTCAATCTCCGGCGCAATCGCAGTTTCGATATTCTCAACCGCCTGCAACACGCCCTTGCCAAGATAGTGGCTCTTGTCGCCGTCGCGCAGCTCAACCGCTTCATGTTCGCCAGTCGAGGCGCCGCTCGGGACCGCCGCGCGGCCAAGGGTGCCGTCGGCAAGAATGACATCCGCTTCTACTGTGGGGTTGCCGCGCGAATCAAGAATTTCGCGGGCGTGGATGGCAGCAATCTCAGTCATGTGATTCCTCAGTATCTGGTGGTGTAGACGCTCCTGGAGCCGAGGGCGGCGATCCACGGGGATCATCCCCCCGTGGGCTCCTCCGATAACGTCAACAAATTCGCCCATTTAGCCTTGTTCCTTGGCGATTCTAACAAAGACGGCCGCTTTCGATCTGTGCACCCCGACAGAGAATTTTTTACACCCTGCCGGTAACCGCGCTGGTTCGTGGCATTTGCAGGCTCTGGCCTCGCCTCGGCAACTGGAATAGGCTGATTTCATCGGGGTTTTCGGCGTTTGCCTCGCTGGCTCCGCCACGCAAATGGCAAGCAACATTTGCAGCATCATCCGGGTCCATCTGTATGCGTCTAACCTTCAGATGACACCCGGGAAGGACAATCCCCCCTTCACCGGCTCTTCAAGGAGTTTTGTATGAAGCAGTTCTTTCAACTTGCCTCTGTCGCGCTCATCAGCGGCGGCCTTCTCACCGGCGCCTGCGCCTTCGCGCAGCAGACCAGCTCCACGCAAAACAACCAGAGTCGGTACAGCGGCGTCTCCAATCCGCCAGACACTCCCATCGTCGCAAACGAGCCCATGACGCCGCCGTCTCCGCCGCCCGCGCAGAGCAAGCCCTCCGCAGCCGTGCCCGCGCAACGGCCTGCGCCCGCCGCGCAACCGCAGCAGCCCGCTGCTGCCACATCTTCGGCTCCTGCATCCGCGACCTATTCCGGCCAGTCCGCCAACACGCCAACCGCCGCCAGCAACAACGCCAGTCGCTATGACAACACTGACTTCGGCATCGTCACCAGGCTTCCAGACCAGCACGCCACGCACCAGGTGGAAGCGCAGGACGCCCAACTCGAGAATCGCTTCTCCAACCCAAGCTACGGCGTGGTTAGCGTTATTCCCTTCATCCCCAACGCGCTCAATCCCGGAACCAACATCACGGTCCGCCTGCTGCAGCCGCTTTCTACCAACACCACCCCTCAGGGCACGCCCTTCCGCGCAACCATCGTTTCCCCCGTCTATCGCGGATCACAGCTCGTCATCCCCGCTGGCTCTGAGCTGCGCGGCGTCGTCACCGATGTTCATCCCGGCCGCCATCTCGTCTCGCGCGCCACGTTGCGACTCACCCCTCAGTTCGTCCTGCTCCCCGACGGCAAGGCCTATCGCATGGACGCCGAAGCCATCTACACTTCCGCACCCCACGCAAACACTACGCAGGAAGGTGCTTTCCAACCCAGGATGCACCTCGCCAAAGACAGTGCTGAATATGGCGCCGGCACCGGCCTTGGTGCTCTCGTCGGCGCAAAATTCGGCCCTGGCGGAGCACTGATCGGTTCTCTCGTAGGCGCCGGCGCGGTCAGCGCCCACATGCTCATGCAACCGCCAGACTCACTCCACTTGCCACGCAACGCTGAAATCATCTTCAGTCTCACGCAACCCATGCAACTCACGCCCTCGCGCGACTGAGTCAGCAGACGCCCGAATCACCTTTCACGCGGGAGCCAGTCGGCTCCCGCTTTTTGATTTGCACATCCAACGTCCACACGCAGATCTATGCCTCTTCATCACATCGCGAGCCGAATCGAGAGACAATCGTTTCGCAAGGGAGGTGCAACATGCCCGTCAAAGCAATTCCCGATAACTACCACTCCGTCCAGCCCTACCTCATGTTCCAGAACACTCGTGCCGCCCTCGAGTTCTACCAGCATGCATTCGGCGCCAAAGAGCGGCTCTGCATGACCAACGCCGATGGCCGCATCGGCCACGCCGAAATCACCATCGGCGACTCTGTCCTCATGATGGCCGACGAGACCCCGACAGTCGAAGCATGGTCCATCCAGCACTTCGGCGGCTCTCCGGCCAGTTTTCTTATCTACACCGAAGACTGCGACGCCCTTTACCGGCGCGCCATCGACGCCGGAGCCACCACCTTTCGCGAACCCGCGGACCAGCCCTACGGCGACCGAATGGCCGGCGTGAAAGATCCCTTCGGCTATCGCTGGTTCCTAGCCACCCACATCCGCGACGTCTCAAAGGAAGAGCTCGAAGCCATGCACTGAACCGTTTCTTTTCATGCAATTCGATTCACCGCGCAAACATTGAATCGAATCACATCTTGACCATCGAACTCCGGCCCCTTCCCTTGACTCTTGACAGTCGCAGAACTAGATTCGAAATGAGGGTGTTGGCACAATCCTCGTCCTATCACTATGCAAAGTCATCCCTACACTTGGAATTACCTTCCGCTGCTGATCCAGGTCGTCGTGGCAGCGGGTTTGGGCTTGGCCATTGTCGGCCTCTCGTGGCTCATTGGCCGCGGACGAGCGTCCAAAGCCAAGCTAGATGCCTATGAGTGCGGTGTGCCGGTCGAAGGCGACGCTCGCGGACGATTCTCCGTCCGCTTTTACATGGTCGCCATGCTGTTCATCCTCTTCGACGTCGAAGCAGTCTTCATGCTTCCCTGGGCTGTCATTTACCGCCATCTTCCTGTGCTGACCGGCTCGCGCATGTTCGGCTTCTGGGAAATGGTCGTCTATCTCGGCTTCGTCGTGGTCGGCATTTTTTACGTGTGGAAGAAGGGCATCCTGGACTGGACAAACGACCGGGGCGATCTATAAGTACCTCTCAACCGAATTGAGGCAAAAGTACGCGTGGCTAACGAACCGATCATCGGCAAGGAAGCAGTATTGACAGCACTACCCGGCAATCGTGCCATCGAGGCGCTCAGTAGCGCCGACTCTCAAATCATTACCGATGCCAGGTTCGATCGCAACGAACTTACGCTGACCATTCAGCGTGAAAAGATCCGCTCGGCCTGCGAGATCGTCCGCGCCGCCGGCTACAACTTCTTTTCTGATCTCACCGCCGTCGACTGGTATCCCGCCGAACCCCGTTTCCAGCTTTCCTATCACCTGCTCTCCCATCACCTCAAAGAGCGTGTTCGCCTCAAGGTCATGGTTAGCACGGACGACCCCGCCGTCGAGTCCATCACTTCCGTCTGGCCCGCTTCCAACTCTTACGAACGCGAGGTCTGGGACCTCTTCGGCGTTCGCTTCCAGGGCCACCCGGACCTGCGCCGCATCATGATGCCCGAAGAATGGGAAGGCCACCCCCTGCAAAAGACCTATCCCGTGGAGGGTTACCGCTAATGCCTCGCTCGATGCCTGAACTCGCTGAATTTGTCGCTACCGAACGACTGGTCAAGCCCTCCCACGAGCAGGATTCCCAGTCCCACACCATGGTCCTCAACATGGGGCCGCAGCACCCGTCCACCCACGGCGTGCTCCGCGTAGTGGTCGAAATCGACGGCGAAACCGTCGTCAAGCTCGTTACCGACATCGGCTATCTCCACACCGGAATCGAAAAAAACTGCGAAGCCAAGTTCTACCAGCAGGTCGTTCCCATGACCGACCGCATCGACTACCTGTGCCCGATGACCAACAATCTGGCCTACTGCCTCGCGGTCGAAAAACTCCTCCAGCTTGAAATTCCCCCTCGCGGCCAGTGGATGCGCGTGCTCATGAACGAGCTCACCCGCCTTCAGTCTCACCTGGTCTGGCTCGGCACCCACGCCATGGACATCGGCGCGCTCACCGTCTTCCTCTACTGCTTCCGCGAGCGCGAAGAGCTGCTCCGCCTCTTTGAAGCTATCGCCGGCCAGCGCATGATGACCTCCTACTTCCGCGTCGGCGGACTCGCGCTCGAGCCGCCGCTCGACTTCTTCCCCCGCGTGCGTGCGCTCCTCAAGAGAATGCCGGAGAAGATCGACGAATATCAGAACCTGCTCACCGGCAATCCCATCTGGGTCAACCGCCTCAAGGGCGTCGGCCATCTCACCGCCGAACAGGCCATCGCGCTCGGCGTCACCGGTCCCCCGCTCCGCGCCTCTGGCGTTGACTGGGACCTCCGCCGCGACATGCCCTACTCCGGCTACGAAAACTTTCAGTTCAGGGTGCCGACTTCCACTGACGGCGATGTCTGGGCGCGCTACTGGGTGCGCCTGGAAGAGATGCGCGAATCCGTCAAAATTGCCACCCAGGCCCTCGATGGCATGCCCGAAGGCCCCATCCAGGCCGACGCACCGAAGGTGGTCTTACCGGATCGCGAAAAGATGAAGACTGAGATGGAAGCCCTCATCTATCACTTCAAGATTGTGACCGAGGGTTTCACCGTTCCCGCCGGCGAAGTCTATCAGGCAGTGGAATCGCCTCGCGGCGAAATGGGTTATTACGTGGTGAGCGACGGCACGGCCAAGCCCTACCGCGTGCACATGCGCAATCCTTCGTTCGCCACTCTGCAGGCTCTGCCTGCCATGTGCGAGGGCAGGTTGTTAGCCGACGTGGTGGCGGTCATTGGTTCGATCGACATCGTGCTCGGTGAGATCGACAGGTAGTCGCGCATCGCTATGACCCGAACGTCTGGCGACGCGCCGCAGTTGTATCAGGAACTCTGGATTTCTTTCGCTGCGCTCCTCAAGTCCTTTGCGGCGGCTGTTTCGCTCGCACTCCCCGGGGGCGCAATGAAAATCTCGGACCGCGATGGTTGCGGTCTGCAGTTTTGTACGGCCTCGAAGGTTCTCGAAATTGCCTTCGACAGCCAAAGCGGCTCCGGCCAGTGGTCGATCAAATCGCTGGACGGATCAACAACGGCTTCTTCCGGCGCATTCGTGATCGACAGGGCCGGAACCGTAAGCCTCGACGGCATTGCTTCGGGCAGCCCGATGGAAATGGACGCTGCTGCGGAAACTCTGGCCGCCAGGATTTTGTAACTGAGGAGCACGCGGCGAATGGCAGCCGAAAACACGACGATCTTCTCTCCCCAACTGGCGGCGCGCTTTGACCGGCTCGTTACCCTCTACCCGGTCAAGCGCTCAGCACTGGTCCCCATGCTGCTCTACGCGCAGGATGAGATTGGTTATATCTCCGATGCGGTCGTCGCCGAAGTCGCCCAGCGCATTGGAATCACCGAACTCGATGTTCGTAACGTCGTCAGTTACTATTCACTGATGCGCACCAAACCCGTGGGCAAATACCACGTGCAGGTCTGCACCAATATCTCCTGCATGCTCCGCGGCGGTAACGAACTCCTCCACCACTGCAGCCAGCGCCTCGGCATCGGCCACAAGCAGACCACTCCCGACGGGCTCTTCTCGCTCGAAGAAGTCGAGTGCATCGGCGCCTGCTCCTGGGCTCCGGCCGTCCAGGTCAACTACGACTATCACGAGAACCTCACCCCTGAATCGATGGACAAGGTACTCGACCAGTACCGCGCGAAAGCGAGCAAGTAGTCATGGCATATTTGACCACTCATCCTGACGTTGTTCCGGTCATCAGCTTCCGCTTCGGCAAGGGAGCGGCCGACATCGACCGTTACCTCGAACTCGATGGCTACAAGTCGGTGCGGAAGTGCTTCGAAATGGAACCCGACGCCATCATCAACGAGGTCAAGACCTCCGGCCTCCGCGGTCGCGGCGGCGCCGGCTTCCCCGCCGGCATGAAATGGTCCTTCGTGCCCAAGGAATCCGCCAAGCCCAAGTACATCCTCGTCAACGGCGACGAAAGCGAACCTGGCACCTGCAAGGACCGCCTCATCTTCGAGCATGATCCCCACTCCGTCATCGAGGGCGTGCTCATCGCCGGCCTCGCTGTCGGCGCAAAGATGGGCTTCATCTACCTCCGCGGCGAGTATCGCTTCCTCATCGAGATCATGGAGAAAGCCGTGGCCGACGCCTACCAGCGCGGCTTCCTCGGCAAGGGCATCTTCGGCACCAAACACGACTTCGAAATCGTCGTGCAGACCGGCGCGGGGGCCTACGAAGTCGGCGAAGAGTCCGCACTCATGGAATCCCTTGAAGGCAAGCGCGGCGTGCCTCGCATTCGCCCGCCCTTCCCTGCCGTCGCGGGCCTCTACGGCGGACCCACCATCATCAACAACGCCGAAACCATCGCCACCGTCCCGCACATCTTCCGCATCGGCGCTAAGGAATACGCTGCCCTCGGCACCGAGCGCAACGGCGGCACGCGCCTCTTCTGCCTCAGCGGACATCTTGAGAAGCCCGGCGTCTACGAGTTGCCCATGGGCTACAACCTCAAGAAGATGATCTACGAGGTCGGCGGCGGCATCCCAAACGGCAAAAAACTCAAGGCCGTCGTCCCCGGCGGATCCTCCACGCCTGTCCTGCTTCCTGAGGAAATCGACATCGGGATGGACTTCGACCAGGTCGCCAAAGCCGGCTCCATGCTTGGTTCCGGCGGCGTCGTTGTCCTCGACGAAACCGTCTGCATGGTCGAATTCGCCCTCCGCACCATCAAGTTCTACCAGCATGAGAGCTGCGGCTGGTGCATCCCTTGCCGCGAAGGCACCGACTGGCTCAAAAAGTCGCTCACGCGGTTACATATGGGCGGCGCCGTCGACAAGGATATCGACCAGATCAAGTACATTGCTGACAACATGCTGGGCCGCACCTTTTGCCCACTGGGTGACGCCGCGGCCATGCCGACTGCGGCCTTCGTCAAAAAGTTCCGCAAAGAATTTGAAGATCACCTCAACGGCAAGGGCTGCCCCTATCACCCGGCCCCGGACTACGAACTGGCAACCGTTTAAGAAACGAGACAGGAATGGCTGACGTAACCTTTACCGTCGATGGCAAGCAACTCACCGCCCCCAAGGGCACGCTGCTCATTGAGGCCTGCCGCAAGGCCGGCATTGAGATCCCGGCGTTCTGCTACTACCCCGGCCTCTCGCTGCAGGGCGCCTGCCGCATGTGCGTTGTCCGCGTAGAAAAAATGCCCAAGCTCCAGACCGCCTGCACCACCCCCGTCGCGGACGGCATGGTCGTCACCACTGAGAGCCCTGAAATTGCTCAGGCCCGCAAGGCCACCATCGAACTGCTCCTCGGCAACCACCCCCTCGACTGCCCCGTCTGTGACGCCGGCGGCGAGTGCGAGCTGCAGGACATGACCTTCAAGTACGGCGCGCACCAGTCGCAGTTCGTCGAAATCAAGAACCACCGCGAAGAGCAGCAGTGGTCGCCCGTCGTCTACTTTGACCGCCCGCGCTGCATCCTCTGCTACCGCTGCGTGCGCGTCTGCGGCGAAGGCATGGACGTCTGGGCGCTCGGCATCCAGAATCGCGGCTCCGGCGCCGTCATCGCCCCCAACAAGCAGGATCACCTCGAGTGCGAAGAGTGCGGCATGTGCATCGACATCTGCCCCGTCGGCGCGCTCACCTCCGGCACCTACCGCTACAAGACCCGCCCCTGGGAAATGAGCCATGTCTCCACCGTCTGCACCCACTGCGCTGACGGCTGCAAGACCACCCTCGGCGTCCGCCGCGCAGACGACGGCATGGAAATCGTCCGTGGCGACAACCGCGACAAGAGCGGCTTCAACAACGACTTCCTCTGCATCAAGGGCCGTTATGCATTCGACTTCGCCAGCCGCGAAGACCGCATCACCCAGCCCCTGCTCAAGCAGCCTGACGGCCAGTTCAAGCCCGCCACCTGGGACGAAGCCCTCGACTTTGCCGGCAAACAGCTTCGCGAAATTCGTGACACCCGCGGTGGCAAATCCATCGGCGTCATCGGTTCCACCCGCATCACCAACGAGGAAGCCTACCTCCTCCAGAAGTTTGCCCGCACCGTCCTCGGCACCAACAACATCGATCACCACCGCACCGCGGACTATCCCAGCTTCCTCGCCGCTCTCAAGGCAAAGGGGCAAAAGGAAGCCTCCATCCGCGACTTCGCCGATGCAAAGGCCATTCTCGTCCTCGGCAGCGACCCCACCGAGCAGCATCCGCTCCTCGCCTGGCAGATTCGTAACAATGTCCGTAATAATCAGGCGCGCCTCTACGCCGCCAACCATCAGGACATCAAGCTGCGCCGCCAGGCCACCGGATTCCTCAAGATTCAGCAGGAAAACTACGGTGCGCTCATCGCCTTCCTTGCCGGCAATGAAAAAACCTTCGAAGGCAATGCCAACGCTGCTGGCTTCCGCGAGGCCCTCCGCAAGGAAGAGTCCATCGTCATCGCCTTCGGCTCCGAGTACCGTGGCCGCGACATCGAAGCCCTCATCGCCTTCGGCGCGGGCTTCCCGAACGTAAAGTTCGCCTGTCTCGGCGATTACGCAAACTCGCGCGGCGCGTCAGACATGGGCCTGCTGCCCGACCTGCTCCCCGGCTACGTTCCCGTCACCGGCGCCGGCAGCTTCATGCAGGAATACGGCGCTGCCCTGCCCCAGACCGCCGGCATGGACATGGTCCAGATGTTCGACGCAGCCGGGCGTGGCGAACTCGCCGCCCTCTATGTCGCCAGCGCAGACCCCGTCAAGCGTTTCGGCGTCGATCCCGCGGCTCTCAAGAACACTTTCCTCATCGTGCAGGACATGTTCCTCACTGAGACCGCGAAGCTCGCTGACGTGATCCTCCCGGCTGCCAATCTCTACGAGAAGGCCGGCACCGCCACCAACACCTACGGCGATCTCCAGCTCGTCAAGAAGGCCGGCGACAAGGCCGGCGTCCGCTCCGACTTCGATCTCATCGTCCGCCTCGCCGGTCACATGGGCCATGACATCAAGTCGCTCGTCCCCTTCGGCAAGGGCCTGCTCGCCGACTTCGGCCAATCCCGCGGCACACAGTCCGGCGAAGCCGATCGCCACGCTGTCTGGCTCACCGCGCATCAGTTGGAGCTCAAAGCGAGCCCCTTCGATCCATTCGCCATCTTCGACGAAATCCAGCGCCTCGTCCCTGCCTATGACCTCCCACGCCTCGACCTCATGGCCGGCAACGACGAGCATCTCAAGTCTGACCTTGTGCAGATCCAGACCGGCGCAACGCGCCGCGACCTGGTCCTGCCCTCCAATGACACTCTCTTTACCTCCGGCACGCTTGGCGAGTACAGCCAGATGCTGCACTCAGTGATGGAGTCCAGAAAGCAAAGCCCGGCAGAAACAGCCGCTGACTAATGATTAGGAAGGCCTGAACGACGTGAATTTTTGGTGGTTTCTTCTTCTGAGCATCATCAAGATCGCCGTGGTGCTGGTGATCCTGCTCACGGCTGTCGCCTACACGGTGCTGCTCGAGCGCAAGGTCGTAGGACGCATCCAGAACCGCTGGGGACCCAGCCGCGTCGGCCCCTTCGGCCTGCTCCAGCCGCTCGCCGACGGCCTCAAGCTCTTCCTCAAGGAAGACCTGTTGCCCACGGCCGTCTACAAGCCGCTCTACATCCTCGCGCCTGTCATCGCCCTCGCCTGCGCTCTCACTTCCATCGCAGTCGTGCCCTTCGGCGCTGATATCAAATTCAAAGGCGTCGATCTCTTCCAGATCGCCAACGTCAATATCGGACTGCTCGTCATTCTCGCCGTCACTTCGGTCGGCGTTTACGGCATCGCGCTCTCCGGCTGGTCCTCCAACAACAAGTACTCGCTGCTCGGAGCCCTGCGTTCCAGCGCGCAGCTTGTCAGCTACGAGCTCGCCCTCGGCCTCTCGCTCGTCGGCGTCGTCCTCCGCGCCGGTTCGCTCAACCTGCGCACCATCGTCGACGTCCAGGCCACCCACGGCGCACTCAGCTGGAACATCTTCGGCGGCTTCCAGATCGTCGCCTTCTTCGTCTATCTCACGGCAGCCTACGCGGAAACCAACCGCACTCCCTTCGACCTTCCCGAAGCGGAAAGCGAACTCACCGCCGGCTACCACACCGAGTACAGCTCCATGAAGTTCGCCATGTTCTTCATGTCAGAGTACGCAAACATGATCACCGTCTCGTGCGTGGCCACGCTGCTCTTCCTCGGCGGATGGTCCAGCCCCTTCGGTCATCTTTTCCCGTCCTTTGGGCCGGTCATCGACGCAATCCTTCCGGTCTTCTGGTTTGTTGCAAAGGTCTTCTTCTTCCTCTTCGTTTACATCTGGGTGCGCGGCACGCTGCCTCGCTTCCGCTACGATCAACTCATGGGCTTTGGCTGGAAGGTTCTGCTTCCTGTGGCGATTGCCAACATCGTCGTCACCAGCCTCTGGCTAGGGTTCACGAGGCCGCTGTGAATTACAATGATTTCCGGCTGCTGAAACGTTCCGCTTTTTTCTCTTTACCTCAGGCGACGCAAGCATGCATCTAGTTCTCTTCTTCATATTCGGTGGCTTTTGCGTGGCGGGAGCATTGAACCTCCTGCTGCAGCGCCACCCAATTAACAGCGCCCTCTCTTTGATTGTCGTCATGACGTCGCTGGCGGTGCTGTACCTGCTGCTCGGCGCGGAGTTCCTGGCCGCGGTGCAGGTCATTGTCTACTCCGGCGCCATCATGGTGCTCTTCACCTTCGTCATCATGCTGCTCAACGCGCAGCGTGAAGAGCGAACGCATGGCAGCCGCGCTGCTTACATTCTTGGCTTCCCCGGAGCCGCCGCGCTCTTTGCCCTGCTCACTTTTATCTTCATCTCCAACGGCAAGTCTCTCGGATTCGCGGTGCTCGGCCCGGACATGGTTTCAACCAGCCAGTTAAGCTCCGTCCTCTTCCGCGACCTGCTGCTGCCTTTTGAAGTCACTTCGGTTCTCATCCTTATCGCCATCCTTGGCGCGGTCGCGCTGGCCCGCCACCACGAACCCCACAAGGACGAATCAAAAACCCAGGGAAAGGAGCGCTAAGCATGGTACCTGTTTCCTACTACCTCATCCTCAGCGCCATCCTCTTCTCCATCGGCGTGGGCGCGTTCCTTATCAAGCGCAACATCATCACCATCTTCATGTCGATTGAGCTCATGCTCAACGCCGTCAATCTCTCCTTCGTCGCTTTTGCCAACTACTGGAACCAGATCAACCACCAGTTCAGCGGGCAGATTTTCGTCTTTTTCGTAATGGTCGTCGCCGCCGCCGAAGCCGCTGTCGGCCTGGCCATCATCATCGCGCTCTTCCGCACACGGAAGACCCTCAACGTTGACCAAGTGGACTTGATGAAGCTATGAACGGAATCCCCAATCTGCACCTTTGGCTGCTGCCCATTCTGCCCCTTGCCGGATTCCTGGTGAACGGCCTGTTCGGCCGCCGTCTGCCTAAGGCTCTGGTGACCGCGGTCGCCATCATCGCCACCGCCATCCCGCTGATTCAGGTCGCGACCATCGTCGCCCGTTTCAGCTCGCTTACCCTGCCCCATGTCGAGCGCGTCGCTACCTGGATCTCCGCCGGCCCATTCCATGCCGGCTTCACCTTCCAGCTCGACCAGCTCACCATGGTCATGCTCTGTGTCATCACCGGCGTAGGCTTCCTCATTCACGTCTACTCCATCGGCTACATGGCTCATGAAGACGGCTACTGGCGCTACTTCGCCTATCTCAATCTCTTCATGTTCTTCATGCTCACGCTGGTCCTCGCCAACAATTTCCTGCTGCTCTTCATCGGTTGGGAAGGCGTAGGCCTCGCCTCTTACCTGCTTATCGGCTTCTATGTCCTCAAGACCTCCGCCGCCGACGCAGGCAAAAAAGCCTTCATCTATAACCGCGTTGGCGACTTCGGATTCCTCCTGGCCATGTTCCTGATGGTCCAGCATTTCGGAACCCTCGACTACACCCAGGTCTTCGCGCAGATCATCGCGCACCCCGCATGGCAGGGCGGATTCCTCACCGCCATCGGCCTGCTGCTCCTGCTCGGCGCCACCGGCAAGTCCGCACAGATTCCCCTCTACGTCTGGCTCCCTGACGCCATGGAAGGCCCCACCCCGGTTTCGGCTCTCATCCACGCCGCCACCATGGTCACCGCTGGCGTCTACATGGTCGCCCGCGCGCACGTCATCTTTGACCGCTCCGCTCTGGCCCTGGGACTCGTCGCCGTCATCGGCACCGCAACGGCATTTTTCGCCGCCACCATGGCCGTCGCCCAGAATGACATCAAGCGCGTCCTCGCCTACTCCACCGTCTCCCAGCTCGGCTACATGTTCCTCGGCTGCGGAGTCGCTGCCTACGGCGCGGGCGTCTTCCATCTCGTTTCCCACGCCTTCTTCAAGGCGCTGCTCTTCCTCGCTGCCGGCTCTGTGATCCATGCGCTCTCCGGTGAACAGGACATGCGCTACATGGGCGGTCTCCGCAAGAAAATCCCCATCACCTTCTGGACCATGACCGCAGCGGTCTTCGCCATCTCCGGCTTCCCACCGCTCTCCGGCTTCGTCAGCAAGGACGAAATCCTCTACGAAGCTTTCATCTCCCCCGGAGGCAAAATCCTTTGGTTCGTAGGCCTCTTCACCGCCGGCCTCACCGCCTTCTACATGTTCCGCCTCTGGTACATGACCTTCTTCGGCAAGGACCGCACCGCGGACTCGGAAATCATGGCCCACGCGAAGGAGCATGGCCACGGTCACGGCATCCATGAGAGCCCCTGGGTCATGCTCATCCCGCTCATCATTCTTGCCATCCTCTCCGTCATCGGCGGCTGGATGGGCTGGCCGGCAGGACTCGGCGGCAACGAGTGGTTCACCCGCTTCCTCGCTCCCGTCTTCAACACCGCAGGCCTCTCCATGAATCCAAACGTGATTCACGCCCCGGCTGGAGCCGGCAGTGATCATCTGCAGTTGATCCTCGCCATCGTCTCCACGCTGACGGCCGCCGGCGGCTGGTACATCGCGCACCTCATGTACTACGCCAGGCCTGAACTGCCCGAGTTGCTTGCTCAAAAATTCCGCGGCGTGTACCGCATGCTCTTCAACAAGTACTGGGTCGACGAGTTCTACGGCGCCGTCATTGCAGCACCCGTGCTCTTCTTCTCCCGCTTCGTGCTCAATTTTCTAATTGATCGCGGCGTCATTGACGGCGCCGGGTTCACAGCCGGTGCTACAGCTCAGGGCTTCGGCTCGCTCGTAGCCCGTATTCAATCTGGAAATATCCGCTCCTATGCCGGTTGGCTGGCATTTGGAGCCATGTTGGTGCTGGTCGTGACCTACTTCGTGTTCACGGGCAGCTTCATGCTTCACTAATCAGTCCGCGGCCGGCAGTTTCGCGGACTGCAAGCACTCTTGGATCGTGATCATGTCGGCTTTTGGATTGGTTTTGGTTTCGCGCTTTACTCCTGGATGCTCGCATCGGCCTGTTGCGTCGACCGGCATCCCGGTGATTCCGGCGCATTTTTCGCAGCCAGTTGGCATGCATAGAGGAAAGGCTTCGTGCTGAACGGATCAATCTTATCGCTGATAACCTTCCTGCCCCTCGCAGGAGCGATTATCCTTGCCCTGCTGCCCCGGCGCGGCCGCATCATCCAGTGGTGGGCCCTCCTGGTCACGCTCGCCACCTTTGTCCTTACGCTGCACCTGCCGGCGCATTTTGAATACGGACACTCAGGCTTCCAGTTCGTCATCAACGCGCCCTGGATCGCCCACCCTGCCATCCGTTATCACCTCGGCATCGACGGACTCTCCATGTGGCTCGTCGTTCTCACCGGCTTCCTCGCGCCCATCGGCGTCCTCGTCTCCTGGAAGGCCATCGAGAATCGCACCAAGGAGTTCTACTTCCTATTTCTGATCCAGCAGACCGCCATGCTCGGCGTCTTCGTCTCGCTCGACCTCTTCCTCTACTACGCCTTCTGGGAACTCACGCTTGTCCCCATGGCCATCCTCATCGCCATGTTCGGCCGCACCCGCGGACCGCAGGCAGCCGTCAAGTTTTTCCTCTATGCCTTTATTCCCTCCGCGCTGCTGCTCGTCGCCATCCTCTGGCTCTATGCTGAAACAGGCACCTTCGAGTTCACCCAGTTGCAGAGCGCCATTGCCGCCGGCGGCCTCGGACCACAGGCACTCTTCTGGGCCGCTCTGGTCTTCCTCGTAGCCTTCGCCGTCAAAGTCCCGGTCTTCCCGCTGCACGGCTGGCTCGCAGACGGTCTTACTGAAGCCCCCACAGCCATGTCGATGGTGATCGCCGGCAAGCTCGGCCTTTACTCACTCATTCGCTTCAACCTCGGCCTCTTCCCTCAGCAGGCTCGCGAATTCGCCCCCTGGATGATCGCCCTTGCCGTCATCGGCCTCATCTATGGCGCGCTCGTCGCCCTCGTACAGCGCGATATGAAGCGCCTGGTCGCCTACTCCATCCTCAGCCAGCTCAGCTTCTGCACGCTCGGCATCTTCTGCTTCTCCATTACCGGCCTCGATGGCGCCGTCTATCAGATCATCAATGAAGGCGTCTCCGGTGGCGCGCTGCTCGTCCTGCTCGGCATCCTTTACGAGCGCTACGGCACCTTCGAAATCTCCGAGTACGGCGGCCTCTCCAAACGCCTGCCGCACATGGCCACCCTCTACGTCATCACCACGCTCTCGCTCATCGGCCTGCCCATCCTCAACGGCTTTGTCGGCGAGTTCCTGGTCCTTAGCGGCAGCTTCGTTGGCCATCACGGATGGGTCGTCGCCGCCACTCTCGGCGTCATCCTCAGCGCCTCCTACATGCTCTGGTTCATCCAGCGCGTCTTCTACGGCCCACCATCCTCCCTGGTCGAAAACAGGCCCACCGCTGACGTCAACTTCCGCGAGTTCGTCACCCTCTGGCCCATGGTGCTGCTCATGGTCGTCATGGGCGTCGCTTCGCCCTTCTGGATCCGCGGCATCGAAGACGGTGTTCGCCCCCTCGCCAATCCTCCTATGACACAACCGGTTGCCCAGATTCACGGCCGCAGCCTTCCGGCGCAGGCAAGCATCCTGAAAGGAAGGCAGTAACCCATGAACGGATCGATGACTGTCCTCCGCATACTTCCGGAAATCATCTTCACCCTCACCGGCGTCGCCATCATGCTGATCGACCCGGTCATGCCAAAGCAGGCCAGCCGTAAGCCCCTCGGCTGGCTCGCCGCGTTCGGCGCCCTCGCCGCTCTCATCGCGAGCCTCTACCAGTATTCCCTTCCCGTCGGCACCGCCTACTTCGGCGTCGTACAGACGGACGCCTTCAGCGTCTTCTTCCATGTCCTCATCTCCGGCATCATCCTGGTTTCTGCGCTGGTCGTGCTCGATGCCGTACACCCCGATACGGAAAGCCTCGGCGAACTCTTTGCCCTCATGTCTTTCGGCGCGGTCGGCATGCTGCTCATGACCAGCGGCGTCGAACTGCTGCTCGTCTTCATCGGCCTCGAAATCTCCTCCATCTCCACCTACATCCTCGCCGGATTCCGCCGCAAAACCGCCAAGAGCCCCGAATCAGCCCTCAAGTACTTCCTCCTCGGCTCCTTCGCCACGGCGTTTTTCCTCTATGGCATCGCGCTCACCTACGGCGCCACTGGAACCACCCGCATCACCGACATCGCCGCCGGCCTCGCCACCAGCCACGCGCTGCCCATCGCAGTCGTCGGCCTGGCCTTCATCGTCATCGGCCTGGCCTTCAAGGTCTCAGCCGCCCCGTTCCATCTCTGGACGCCCGATGTCTACGAAGGCGCGCCTTCCCCCATCGTCGGCCTCATGTCCACCGCGCCCAAGGCCGCTGCCTTTGCCGTCCTGCTCCGCATCGCCTACGAGGCCTTCCCCCAGCTCCAGAATCACTGGATGCCGCTCCTCTGGATCCTCGCCGCCGTCTCCATGACCATCGGCAACCTCGGCGCGCTTCGCCAGAAGAACGTCAAGCGCATGCTCGCCTATTCCTCCATCGCGCACGCCGGCTACCTGCTCGTCGCCTTCACTGTGCTCTCTACTGATGGCGTCGCCGCAGCCAGCTTCTACGCCGTCGCTTATGCCGTCATGAACGTCGGCATCTTCGCCGTCATCAGCCACGCCGGCGGCTACGAAGACCGCCTCACCCTCATCGAAGACTACAAGGGCCTCGCCTATCGCTCGCCTCTGCTCGGCGGCGTCATGGCCTTCTTCCTGTTGTCGCTCATCGGAATCCCCTTCACCGGCGGCTTCTTCGGCAAGTTCTATGTCTTCGCCGCGGCCATTCACTCCGGAATGATCTGGCTGGCCATCATCGGCCTGCTCAACAGCGGCATCGCGGTCTTCTACTACCTCCGCGTACTCACCGCCACCTACACCAAGCCCATGGACAGCTCGCCGGTTCTCAACGTCCCGCGCGTTTCTGCTCCACTCTGTCTCGCGATGGCCCTCACCGTGGCAGTCACTCTCGTCCTCGGCATCATCCCCGGTCGCGTGCTCTCCATGGCTCGCCACGCTGCGGAAACCTTCCCCGTCTTTTCCACGCAGCAGACTCCCGTCCCCGGCACGGCCTCCGCCGTCATGGCCGCCATCAACACCAAAGCCCGCTAACCGCGGTTCTCCTTCGTATCTGTACCGAAGCCGGATATTCCACGCGGCCTTTCCTTCGAGGAAAGGCCGTTTGTTCTGGTCGCCCATTGCCAGCACTGGCAACAAAGTCACTGTAAAAACACGGCCTTCTCTCCTGTCCTACCCGAGATGCATCGCGGGGCGTATGATGAGGCACTCCCCTCAACAAGATCCCCAGGAGGATGTTTCATGTCAGCAGCTCAGCCGCAAGCCGTAACACCTGAGCGCATCATGCAGTTCATGTGGGGCTACGTGCCCCCACTTGCCATAGAGAGCGCCGTTTGCAACGGTGTCTTCGATGCCTTGGACAAAAGCCCCAAAACCCTCGACCAGCTCGCCGCCGAAACCGGCGCTTCCACGCGCGGCCTGCGCCCCGTTCTCGATCTTCTCGTCGGCCTCCAGCTCCTCACACGCGACAACGACAACCACTATGCGCTCACCCCGGACTCCTCCACCTTTCTCGTCTCCGGCAAACCCGCCTTCCTCGGCGGCATGTACCGGCACATGAGCCGCCAGCTCATGCCCAACTTCCTCCACCTTCGCGACGTCGTCAAAACCGGCAAACCCGTCGAGCGTGTCGATGAAAAAGACGACGGCTCTGCCTTCTTCGCAGAGTTCGTTGCCGACATCTTCCCCATGAGCTACGCGCCGGCAAGCGTACTGGCCAATTCCTTGCCTCAGCTCCACTCGGGCCAGCCGGTCCGCGTCCTCGACATCGCCACAGGTTCCGGCGTCTGGGGCATCGCGCTCGCACAGGCTTCGCCCAACGTCACCGTCACCGGCGTCGACTGGCCTAACGTTGCCGAGGTCACCCAAAAGATGGTCGCCCGTTTCGGCCTCACCGACCGTTTCAGCTACATCACCGGCAACCTCCGCGAAGTCGACTTCGGCTCCGGCTATACCATCGCCACCCTCGGCCACATCCTCCACTCTGAAGGCGAATCCGCCAGCCGCCATCTCCTCAAGAAGGTCTTCGACGCCCTCGCTCCTGGCGGCACCATCGCCATTGCCGAATTCCTCGTCAATGCGGACCGCCGCCGACCCGTCCCCGGCCTCATCTTCGCCGTCAATATGCTCGTCAATACCACCGACGGCGACACGTGGTCCTTCGAGCAGATCCGCTCCTGGCTCACCGAAATCGGCTTCACCAACGTCCGCCAGCTCGACTCGCCCGGACCATCCCCCCTCATCCTCGCCGACAAGCCGTAGCCGCCATCCTTTCACCCACAAACACAAAGGCCTCCGGTTTCCCGGAGGCCTTTGCTATCTCTTGCTGTTCTGCCCCGGTCTTACTTCACCTTGGCAAACACGATCACCATCGTGAACAGCGCCAGCGACTCAATAAACGCCAGGCCAAGCACGAACATGGTCATGATCAATGGACGCGCACCCGGATTCCGCGATACGCCCTGCGTCGCGCCCAGTGCGGCAAGTCCTTCTCCGATGCCGCAGAACCCTGAGGCAATCCCCATCCCGATGCCCGCTCCGATCGGAACCCACGTACTGCTGCTGGAACCGCCACCCGTCTGCGCTAACGCCGGCATGGCCGCTAACAGACAAGCCACCGTCATAAAAATATTACGAAGTCGACGCATAATTCTCTCCTGCTTCCCAATTGTCGCTACCGGGTATCCAAGGCCCTGTTCCATACCTCTTCCCGCCGGAAAAGCGTTAATTTTCCGAACGGCTCAAACCACCGCCCGGAGCAACCCAGTTTACAGATCCGCCTCGTGCGAGACGGCCTGCGCCAGATAAATGAATGTCAACAACATGAACACATAGCACTGAATCAACGCCACCAAAAAGTGTAGCCCCAAAAACAGGATCGGAAACAGCATCGGGACCATCGAGTAAAACACCAGCGTCAGAAGGTCACTCGCAAACATATTGGCGTAGAGACGCACCGTCAGAGACAGGATGCGCGCCAGATGCGAAACAATCTCCAGCGGAAAGGTAAACCACCAGATCACCTTCACCGGACCCAGAAAATGCTTGAAGTAGTTCCACGGCCCCTGTTGCCACAGTCCATGCACGTTGTAGTAAACGAATGTCAGCAGCGCCAGCCCCAGCGGTACCACCGGGCTCGCCGTCGGCGTGTCAATCCCCGGCAGCAGCCCCATGCAGTTGTTCAGCAGAATAAACACCAGGATCATCGTGCCGTAGCTCAGGTACGGCTCATAGCCGTGGCCGATGATTTCCTTGGCCTGCCCTTCCACAAACTCGTAGACAATCTCGGCCAGATGCTGCGCCTTGCCAGGCTTCTCCACGCTCAGCCGAATGCGCACATAAATAAAAAACAGAACCAGGGATACCGTAATCACAAGCTGCAACGTCAAACGGTTGTGAATCGGTGCCCCAGCCACGGCTGGAGGAAATCCGGCCTTATCCATCAAATTCGTCAGCGGCCAGCCAAAAAGGTGGTTCAATAGCGCCGTGAGTTGATTCAGCAGTTGCAGCATGCGGGTCTTGCGGGTTTCGCTCCGTAATCCTTAGAAAGAAAAAATTGTCCTGATGAAAAATTGAGTCCTGCGGTTCAGCGCTTCATGATCCGAAAGGCTTCCACCGTGAGCATGACCATCGCCAGGGAAAGCCCGGCGATCAGGGCATAAACTGAACCCTCTAAGTATCTTAGGCTACCATAGAGCACGGCTCCCACCATAGCCAGACGCAGCAAAAATGTGAAGATTGTCCGCCCCAGCGACTGCGAGCTCTGGTTCGAATCCAGCCGTGCGTTAATGGCCGCCACCAGCCGGCGCCACTCCCATACTCCGGTAAACGATACCGCCGCCCCGATCAGCAGCATTAGCCCTGTCCGCCAGCCGTAAAACGCCGTCAGCAGTCCCGCCAGCACCACGCCCAGCGCCGCAATGTTCCGCATCGAACGCCGCATCGCGCCCACAAACTGCGCGTCTGTGAAGTCCAGCATCGGCTCGCTGCTCTGCGCTTCGTTCATCTCTGGCTCGCTCGTCTCTGGCTTGCTCGTCTCGGTCACTTCGGCTCCTTCTGGATTCTACCGTCTCCCTCGCCTGCCTGATCCTCCGCTCCATCACCACCCGCGCTCTTCCCCGCCTCGGACCGCTCCATCTTCTTCTCGAGCTCATGCAGCAGCCGGAAGACCTGCATGATCCCGGCCCCCGTCCCCACAAAAATCCCAACGATATAAATCCAGTGCTGGTGCAGCAAACGATCCAGCCCTGCCCCAATCAGCCAGCCGATAAACACCGCCGCCGGCAGAATCAGAGCAATCTGCAGCATCCGGTCCACCTGGATGATCGCCTTCGTGACCTCCCGCCCGGTCTGCTTTCCGTCTTCTTTCCAGTCAGCCATGCCCAGCGGCTTTTATACCCCATCGGGCCAATTGCTAGAAAGCAAAACCCGGCCTCGCCGCGCAATTTCTTCCGCCCGCGAATTTATACTCCAGAAAGACCGCATCCATCAGAGGAACGCCAGTGTTTGACTCCGATTTCGAGCGCAACCAATTCGCGCTCCGCCAGGAAAAACTGAAGCAGATCGAGGCCCTCGGCCAGCCGGCCTATCCCAACCATTTCGACGCCTCCCACACTATTCCCCAAATCTGGGAGCAGCACCGCGACACCACCGCCGAGCAGCTCGAAGCCGAAAAGCCCGCCGTCGCCATCGCCGGACGCCTCATGGCCATCCGCGGCCAGGGCAAGGCCGGCTTCGCCCATCTCCAGCAATCCGGCCAGCGCCTCCAGCTCTACATCCGCAAAGACGCCATCGGCGACAACGCCTTCGACATCTACAAGCTCCTCGACCTCGGCGACCACATCGGCGTCACCGGCTATCTCTTCCGCACCCGCACCGGCGAGCTCAGCGTCCATGTCGAAACCCTCACCTTCCTCGTCAAGGCCATGCTCGCCCTGCCCGACAAGTACCACGGCCTCGAAGACGTCGAACTCCGCTACCGCCGCCGCTACGTCGACCTCTTCATGAACCCCGAGGTCCGCGAAGTCTTCGTCAAGCGCGCCAAACTGCTAGCCGCCACCCGCAAATTCTTCGATTCCCGCGGCTACGTCGAAGTCGAAACCCCCATGATGCAGCCCATCGCCGGCGGAGCCGCCGCGCGCCCCTTCAAAACCCATCACAACGCGCTCGACATCGACCTCTACCTCCGCATCGCCCCCGAGCTCTACCTCAAGCGACTCGTCGTCGGAGGCCTCGACCGCGTCTACGAAATCAACCGCAACTTCCGCAACGAAGGCATCTCCACCCAGCACAACCCCGAGTTCACCATGCTCGAGTTCTACCAGGCCTACGCCAACTACCACGAGCTCATGGACCTCACCGAAGAATTCATCGCCTTCGCCGCCCAGGAAGTCAACGGAACCACCATCACCAGATTCCCCATCCCCAAAGGCCCCCGCGCCGGAGAAGAAGTAGAAGTCGACCTCGCCAATTGGCGCCGCTTCACCATGCGAGAAGCCATCCGCCATTTCTGGCCCGAGTCCCTAGGTAAAAAACCGTCGCTAGAGGTACTTTCAAAACCGGAAAGACTGCACGAATTTTTGTTTGACATGGATCATTCCTCTTCGAAAATACCTTCTGAGATACAAGAAAAGAGGGAGCGCTTGCGATTCGTAGCTACGCTCGCGTGGGGCGATCACGAAGGACGTCTTGGCGACGGTTCCTATGGCAGAGCTATCGCAGCCATATTCGAGGAAATCGCCGAAGAGCACCTGATAGAACCCACCATCATCCACGAGTTCCCCCTCGCCGTATCCCCGCTCTCCAAGCAAAAGCCCGACGAGCCAGACTGGGTCGAGCGCTTCGAGTTCTACATCGGCGGATTCGAACTCGGCAACGCCTTCTCCGAGCTCAACGATCCCGCCGAACAGCAGCGCCGCTTTGAGATGCAGCTCGCCGAGCGCGAGCGTGGCGACGACGAAGCCCACCAGATGGACGAGGACTACGTCCGCGCCCTTGGCTACGGCCTGCCGCCCACCGGCGGCGAAGGCATCGGCATCGACCGCCTCACCATGATCCTCACCGGCTCCCGCTCCATCCGCGACGTCATCCTCTTCCCACTCCTCCGCCCCCAGCCCCGCGAAGCAACCGAAACAGAACCCAAACAGGAATCAGAAAACGAATAAAGAGGCACTGGGTGCCCCATCCTAGCTCTGCTAGGGTGGGGTATTGCCATCACAAACAGTAATCCCCGGGTGGCCCATTCAAGCCGCAGGTGTTCAGTCTCATGACATTCTTTACAAAGTGTCCCGGGACATCCTTTACACTCCTCGCGCGTAGCGTAGCGCAGCGCGAGGAGCGTAAACGGAGATGGCTTGGAAGACGATGGACCTACGAGAGCA
>JAJYVU010000068.1 GCA_021791875.1 Acidobacteriota bacterium
GTGGTTCGCCGGTAATGCCATGGATACTGAACTGCTGAAAAGAACCGTGGTGGCGGCAAAAATCGTGCTGAGAAGTCGGGGCCGAAAAAACTTCATGATTCAAGAACGCTGCGGAGGGTTGCTTCGATGCTAATTCATTCCAGGCCGGTGAAAGCTGGTGGAATCTGCAACGGCAACCGGCGCTGCTGTGCCGCTCGTGTGGAATTGCGAGACGCCCGGCATTGATGAGGCCATTCAATAGCTCGAATGGAATGCGTAGTTGAGCCCCATGACGAACTGGAACGAATTGCGTTTGGTGGGAGGCAGGGTAGCCGGGACGAAGTTGAGATAGCTGTCGATGGTGCCGACGGAGAGTGCGAGATTTTTCCACGTGGGGAAGACGAGCTTGTTTGTTTCGTTGGCCGAGTATGCCTTGGGGTTGTTGTAGGCCGAGATGTAGCCGATGCTCTGCTGAAACGTAAAGGGCTTGAGATGGAGCGCGTAGTTGGCCGCGTAGGTGGAACCGATGAGGTTCTGGTTCTGGTTCTGGTTGGTGGCGCTGGCGATGAACTGCTGCTTTTCATACTGAATCGTTGCCTTGAGGTCGACCTGCTGGCGGGGTGTCTGTATGGCGGTCCAGCCGATGCCGCTTCCGTAGATCTGCTGGAGCTGGAGGTTCTGGCTGAAATTGTGATCGAAGGCGGTTTGCGCGAGGGCGAAGAAGCGCGGAGTGAAGTACTGATCGCGTTCGGCGTCGACGTGGTAGATGGCGGTTTTGGTGATGAGGGCAGGCACGAGTACGCCGGTGGCGTCGTAGTAGGCGGGCTGGGTGATTTTGCCGTAGGACTCGTTGAAGTCGAACTGGGTGTTATTTCTGCGGCGGAGCCAGCTCACGGTTGGCGAGAGACGGTCAAGGCTGACGCCAACGGTGACGGAGTACTGATTTTCCGTGGCGGTTACCAGCGATGCGCCGGCAGTGGCGGTGCCGTTCCAACCCTGGAAGAAGCCCTGGTGGTGGCCGAGCTGCTTTTGCAGGGTAGCGAGGCTGGTGACGATGCTCACATTTTTCACGGGGATCTGCGCAATTGTGGCGTGGGAGACCGGTTCGACGGTGAGCATCTGGCCGGACATGGTGAGTTGGCCGCGAGGGATGTGTCCGGATTCAATCTGATGGGACGTGGCGGATTTTTCAAGAACCGCAAAGGGTTCGGAGGTGCGGAGTTCCTTGATGTTGCTCCATTTGATGTGCAACTCGCCCAGCGGACCGCTCTGAAAGATGACGGTGCCGTTGACGGAGCGGAGGAATTTGCCGTGCAGGGTGTCTCCATTGGAAAGCACGATGACGTCGGGAGCAGGAGCCGGTTTTTGCGGGGCGGCGTGAGCGGCGACCGCAAAGGCAAGGAGGACAACCATAATGCTGCCGGGACGAGCCACGAGATAGCGAGAGAACAGCATAAGCGTCATTCCTCCATTCGAGCCGGGTGGGGGTTGGACTGCACCGGTTTGTGAGCCCACGGATTTACCCATGTTCGATGCGTGTTTTTGAAGATGGCGATGCGTGGAAGGTCCAGTTTTGGGCGGGATTTCCATACAATAGTGGCATGGGCATCACTTACCAGGAAGCTCTGGACTATTTTGCGTCGAGTGACTTGATCGGCCTCGGCATGGAAGCCGATGCGGTGCGGCGGAAGCTGCACCCTGAAGGCGTGGTCACCTACATCATCGACCGCAACATCAACTATACGAACTTCTGCACGGAGTACTGTACCTTCTGCGCCTTCTACCGGCCGCTGAAGGGCAAGATGGCGAGCGAGGGGTACATCCTCGACTTTGACACGATCTACGCGAAGGTTGCCGAGACGATAGAGATGGGCGGCACGGGCGTACTCATGCAGGGCGGACTGCATCCTGACCTGAAGATCGAGTGGTTCGAGCGGCTGCTGAAAGGGATCAAGCAGCGGTTCCCGCAGATCTGGCTGCACTGCTTTTCGGCGTCGGAGATCCTGGCGATTGCCGAGTACAGCGAATTGAGCGTGCGCGACACGATTGCACGACTGCGAGATGCGGGGCTGGATTCGATTCCCGGCGGCGGCGCGGAGATTCTGGACGATGAGGTGCGGCACAGGATTGCGCGCCTGAAATGCGGCACCGAGGATTGGCTGCATGTGCACCGCACGGCGCACCAGCTGGGCATGCGCACGACGGCCACGATGATGTTTGGCGTGGGCGAGACGTTTGAGCATCGCGTGAACCACTTTGAGCGCGTGCGGCAACTGCAGGAAGAGACGGGCGGATTTACGGCGTTTATTCCGTGGAGCTTTCAGCCGCAGAATACGGCACTGGGCGGCCGGGGATGGGACGAGGCAACAGCGGTCGAGTACCTGAAGGTGCTGGCGATTTCGCGGCTCTACCTGGACAACATAGAGAACGTGCAGTCGAGCTGGGTGACGCAAGGGTTGAAGGTGCTGCAGATGGGGCTGCGCTTTGGCGGCAACGATGTTGGCTCGGTGATGCTGGAGGAAAACGTGGTGAAGGCCGCGGGGACTTCCAATTGCACGACAGAGGAAGAGCTGCGAAGGGTGATTCGCGATGCGGGGTTCAAGCCGGTGCAGCGCGATACGCTCTATCGCACGATGTTTCTGAATTGAACGGGAAATCAGCAGGACGAGATGCGGCGGCCGGATATGGCCGCCGTTTTCACGTGCGGGTTGCGGCGTGTTCGGCGCGTGCGGCCTGCCACACAGCTTTGGCTGCGGTCGCGTTCATCCACGTGATGCCGACGCCGACGATGAAATCTGGCCAGCCGGAAAACCAGTAAAGCGTAACGATGCCCGCGGCGATGATGGCCAGGTTGGCGAAGGTGTCGTTGCGGGCGGAAAGAAACGCCGCACGAGTGAGGCTTCCCTGATGGTGGCGGAAGCGCGTGAGGATGAGGGCGCAGCCGAAGTTGACAATCAAGGCGCCGAATCCCGTGGCGGAAAGCAGCCATGGCTCTGGCGCGACGGGGTGGAGGAGCTTTTCGATGGCAGCCCAGATCGTAGCAATGGTGGGTATGAGCAATACCAGAGCGAGAAACATGCCGACGCGGGCACGGGTTCGATCGCTTCGGCGCAGGGCGAGGAGGATGAGCAGGTTGAGCGCGGTATCTTCCAGGAAATCGATGCTGTCAGCGAACAGGGAGACAGAGCCGATTCTGCGCGCCATGGCGAATTCGAAGCCGAAGAACGCCAGATTGGCGAGCGCCACGATGGCTACGGCGCGCGTGAGTGCGGGATCGACCTTTGTCTGCGCGGGATGTTGCGATGCGTCCAACTTGAATTCTCGCTGGGTACTGCCCTATGGCGTGATTTCCACGCCATGAGGTTACAGTTGCACGGGGCAGGCCTATTTGCGGGCGCTGTCGAAGCTGAGGAAACCGGGACCACCGAGGAAGATCGCCAATAATGCGCCGAGGTAGAGGACGATGAGCTCGCCGTGTTCGGCCATGGGGCCGTGCCCAAAGAAGGCGAAGTGGTGCACGAAGGCCCAGGCAACGAAGATGTTGGAGAAGCAGAAGGCCGCCGCCCAGCGGGTGCCGAGTCCAATGACGAGCAGGAACGAACAGACGAAGTCAGAAAAGAAGGCAATGAGGAAAGTGAGCGGGGCCCCGAGGTGAAAAAGACTGGGAAAGTGGGCCATAAAGGCAAACCATTGCGAGGGGCGCTTCTCCCACCCGTGGCGCAGGAAAAGAGTGGCGCCGGTGGCGATGCGGAGAATGGTGAGGCTCAGCCGCGGGGATGAGGGCAGGAAGTCTGCACCGAGTAAGTTCTTGAAGCTGCTCATATAATCGCCTTTCAGGGGTTCTTGTGGGAGGCAACATGACCGGAGGACTGCTTCCTCTGGGCTGTGACCATCTTCGCCCATGCATCCGGGGCAGGCTCCGGGGTCGTCTCATGATTATGGAACGGGATGCTTTCGTTTTCGCAGCGTGGGCTGCAGATCGTACAATATCAATGACATGCCGGTCATGGAAATAATGCCTCTGATGCATGGACTCTCCGCCGGCCGGTGTGCCGCACTGGCGCAGATCGACCTGCATACACTCTCCCACTACTGGCAGACGCATTATGCCGACCGCACCTTCCAGAATCTTTATCGATGGAACTTGTTTGACGCGTCGCTGCTGCTGCCCTATTTCCTGGTGATGATTCTCCTGTCGTTCTACGGGCTTCATCGCTACATCATGGTGTGGGAGTATTTTCACTACCGGAAGAACGCCGCCAAAGAGCCGGGGACAGAGTTTGAAGAATTGCCGTTTGTGACGGTGCAGCTGCCAATTTATAACGAACAATTTGTGATCGACCGGCTGATTGACGCCGTATGCCAGTTGGAATATCCGAAGGATCGTCTGGAGATTCAGGTACTGGATGACTCGACGGACGAGACGGAGCAGGTAGCCGCGGATCTGGTGAAGAAATACCAGGAACTGGGGCACCCAATTGTTTATATTCACCGCACCAACCGGCATGGCTTCAAGGCCGGTGCGCTGGACGAAGGGCTGAAGGTTGCCAAAGGACAGTTCGTGGCGATCTTTGATGCGGATTTTGTTCCGCCGCCGGACTGGATCATGAAGGTGATCCACCACTTCTCGGATCCATCAATCGGGATGGTGCAGACGCGGTGGACGCACCTGAACCGGGACTACAGCTTCCTGACGCAAGTGGAGGCCATTCTGCTGGACGGGCACTTTGTGCTGGAGCATGGGGCGCGTTCGCGGTCGGGAGTGTTCTTTAACTTCAACGGCACGGCGGGGATGTGGCGGCGCGAGGCCATCCACGAGGCTGGCGGTTGGCAGCACGACACGCTGACCGAGGACACGGACCTGAGCTACCGCGCGCAGATGGTGGGTTGGAAGTTCAAGTACCTACAGGATGTAGAGTGCCCGGCGGAACTGCCGATCGAGATGACAGCCTTCAAGACGCAGCAGGCGCGGTGGGCCAAAGGGCTGATTCAGACCTCGATGAAACTGCTGCCAAGGCTGTTCCGGACCAAGCTCACGCTCCGGGAGAAGCTGGAAGCCTGGTACCACCTGACGGCCAACATCAGCTATCCACTGATGATTGTGCTGTCGGTGCTGCTGATGCCGGCGATGATCATCCGCTTTTACCAGGGATGGTTCCAGATGCTGTTCATTGATTTTCCGCTGTTTGCGGCGTCGACCTTTTCGATCGGATCGTTTTACCTGGTCTCGCAGCAGATTCTTTTTCCCAAGCGCTGGCACAAGACGCTGTTGTATCTGCCATTCCTGATGTCGCTGGGCATCGGGCTGACCTTGACCAATTCGAAGGCGGTGATTGAGGCGCTGCTGGGCATTCAGACGTCGTTCAAACGCACGCCGAAGTATCGAGTGCAGACGAAGGGCGAGAAATCGAAGGCGTCGAAGTATCGCAAACGGCTGGGGATTCTGCCGCTGTTTGAGCTGGCGATCGGCGGCTATTTTGCCCTGTGCATCTGGTATTCGGTGGTGAACCAGAACATTTTCACCGTGCCGTTTCTGCTGCTGTTTGTGATCGGCTACTGGTATACAGGGCTGCTTTCGATCTTCCAGGGCAGGTTTGAGCGCTGGCGGCGGGGCGGGGTGAACCTGGATGAGTCGTCGCCAAAGCCATTCCCGGTAGGGATATAGCGCGTTGTAACTCGACAGTAAGCCAAGGCAGCAGGAGGTACGAGATTTACCGCTACGACCCGGCAGAGCACGCGCCAAAGGAAATGTACAAGCTGATGATCGGGGCCATTGTGCCCCGGCCGATTGCCTTTGTCTCTACGCAGGACGAGCATGGAGTGCGGAATCTCGCGCCTTTCAGCTATTTCACGGGCTGCAGCACCAATCCTCCGGTGGTATGCTTCTGCTCGGCGGTGCGGTCGGGGCCCGAGCCGCAGAAGGATACGCTCCGGAATATTCGCGCCACCGGTGAATTCGTGGTGAATATTGTGACCGAAGAAATTGCCGAGCAGATGAACGCAACTTCCGCCGAGGTGGGGCCGGAGGTGGATGAATTCGAATTGTCGGGTCTGACTCCGCTGGCCGGCGAGCGAGTCGCGGCGCCGAGAGTGGCTGAAAGTCCGATCCAGATGGAGTGCCGGTTGCGGCAGGTGATTGAAGTGAGTCCCTTGCCGGGTGGAGGCAACCTGATTCTGGGCCAAGTGGTACTGTTTCATATTCGGGAGGATTTGCTGGAAGACGGTAAGATTGACCCCGAGAAGTTGCGCGCGATTGGCCGCATGGGCGGGCCGAGTTACACCAGAACGCGGGATCGCTTTGAAATGCAAAGGCCTAGGTAGAAAGGAACGGCTCCGTCAACGCGAGCGTTGACGTGGAGCCGGGTGAAGAGACACCCAAGTGGGTTAGCATGGAGACAGCGGGATTTGCCCATGCCCGTCAGCATCTCCCAAGAGGACGTCGCCTTTGACTCTCGATACCAGCCGGATTCACGAGTTGCCGCCCGAAGAGATGGCCATCTATCGCCGTCTCGATCCAGAGCGCATACCGCACCACGTGGCCATCATCATGGATGGCAACGGCCGGTGGGCGGGCAAGCGCGGTCTGAAGCGATTCTTTGGGCACAAGAACGGCGCGGAATCGGTGCAGTACATTGTGGAGACATCCTCGCGGATCGGTTTGCCATGGCTGACGCTCTACGCGTTTTCGCTTGAAAATAACCTGAAGCGGCCCAAGGCGGAAGTCAATTTCCTGATGACGCTGCTGCGCACCTATCTCACCAACAACGTGCAGCGGATGAATGACAACAACGTGCGGATTCGCTACGTTGGCCGTACGACGGACTTGCCTTCAGAGGTGTGCGAGCGCATGCAGTGGGCCGAGGAGTCCACGGCGAAGAATACCGGCACCACGCTCACGCTGGCGCTGAATTACGGCGGGCGCAGCGAGATAGTGGATGCCCTGCGGCGGGTTGCGGCTGAAGTTGCCGCCGGGAAGATTCGTCCGGAAGATATCACCGAGGCTGATATCGACCGGAATCTGTATACGGCGTACATGCCGGATCCAGATTTGCTGATTCGCACCTCGGGCGAGATGCGGATCTCGAATTTTCTGCTTTGGCAGATTGCGTATACCGAGATCCTGGTGACGGATCGTTTGTGGCCGGATTACCGCGGGACGCACCTGCTGGAAGCGATTGAGGAATACCAGCGCCGCGAGCGCCGCTTCGGCGGGCTGAATACCGGTACGGAGTCTGACGACGTGAAGTCGCTGCCGGATCGCCAACTGGTGCTGTAAATCCCGGCTGCGCGGAGTTCGGCGGCAGGTTCGAGTTTCCGTTCATTCCATGGATTGCGCAAGTCGTGTATGCATTTTCAGCATGCGTGTTTTTGCCGTGCGGATCAGGCGCAGCGGAGTTAGCATCTTTCAAAACAGGAGGAGTGTTGCCTGATGAGCGCCGATCGCGAGCGGCCAGATTCTGCCGGTAACTCTGAATCGCGCCCCGCGCAATCCTCGCAAGAGCTGGAAGAGGAAAGGCGCAAGATTCGCCGCTTTCAGTGGATGATGGAGATGGTGCTGGCGGTGATCGCGCAGTCGCCGAAGCTGACGATCGACGAGGCCGCGGAGATGGTGGCCGAGACGGAGCGGGTGGCGCTGAGCATGTTTCCGGAGAAAGAGCTGGCCTACCGCATCATTTACAAGCCAAGGCTGCAACGCGTGATGCGGGAGCGGTACCGCATCCAGTAAGCGCGCTACTTGTCAGAGATGGACGTGAGGCGGAAGGTAAGGGTGCCCCAGAAGAGCCGCGCCCGCATCTGCACCGGGATGTGACGCGCATCGTCGGTGTACCAGATCCAGATATTGCCGCGATTCTTGACGACTCCGGCGTCGGCGGTGGGCTGCACGCGGATGGTCTGGAAGGTGCCGAGCGGAGTCTGGACGGTTTCGTGATCCTCAACCTTCATGGTGACGGCGACGGTGCGGGCCACATCAGCGAGGGGAATGCCGAAATCCTGCCCGATGATGAGATTCTGCGAAGACGGGTAGAAGATCGCCGAGAGATCGTCGGAGACACAGCCAGGGATCGGGGCTTCCTTGTATTCCTTCGTGCCATTGACCAGGTTTTTCTGCTGGAAGATGGAGATTTTGCGGCCGTAGTCGAAGGTGAGGTTACTGTCGACGCGGCGGCTGCCCTCACTGATCTGCTTGGAGAAGCTCTCGGAGCAGCCGGTGGTGCGGTTGAAGGAAGACTCGAAGCGGTCAACGACCTTGTAAATGAGGTTGACGGCGCCTACGGTTTCACTGGTGGCGGTGACTTTCTCGATGGGTCCGTCCTGTTCCAGATGGAAGACGGCTGTGCCAGCGGGGAAAACGCGCCAGTCGACAGCGTAGGTGAGTGTTTCATGCGCGGGAAAACTGTAGCCGGGGCGCGGCGGGTTGAGCGCCGGCATGGGCGTTTGGGGGGGCTGTGCCTTGAGGCTGCCCAGAAAGAACAGAGTGGCCGCGATCCCGAGCAGTCGTTTACGCCAATTCAAAAGTCATCTCATCCTGGGCCGATGAAAGGATCACCGGCGAAAATAGAGCCGCAAGATCAGCGCGGCATACAGGGCCCCCGCACCCATAAGCGCATTGTACTCACGATGCCTGCGGTAAAGGGTTGCGGAAAATTTGCCGGCCTCGCCGCGCATGCCGGGCGTGAGCCGCGGAAAGAGGCGCGGGACACGGGCGCAATACTCATCGAAGCCGTGGAACATGCCGCGCAGGAATTCCTCCTCGGAGCGGATGACCGGTAGATAAATAGCAAAAAAGAGGATCGCGATGCCGGCGAGCACCCACAGATTGCGGGCTGCCACGGCGAATCCCAGAGCGATGGAAAGAGAGCCCAGGTAAAGCGGATTGCGCGTATGGGCGTAGGGGCCGGTTACGGTGAGTTCGCGGTTCTTCTTGACGTAGCCGGAGGCATAGGCGCGCAGTGCGATGCCGGGTAGGACGAGAAGCAGGCTCCACGCGATGGAGGCTGGCGACGGTTGCGCGAGCCAGAGGAAAACTGCGGCAAAGATGAAGCCCAGAGGCACGCGAATGCGGCGGGCGATGCGGCTCCAGTCAGTCTTCAAAGCGACGCCTCCTTTTCTTCGGAGAGAAGCTCCAGAGCGGCAGAGGTAACGGCTTCGGGGGTGATGGTGAGCAGGCCGGTTTCAGGCTCGGCATGGCGGGTGTGGTCACGCTTGCTCTCGGGATGGCGCAGAACGCGGAACGGGACGCCGTAGGGGCCATTGCGGGCCGGGTCGGTGGGTCCGAAGATGCCGACGACCGGGCGACCGAGGGCGCAGGCCAGATGCAGCGGACCGGTGTCGCCGGCGATGACGATCGCAGCGCGGCGGGTCACGGCGATGAGCTCAGAAAGACTGGGCGAGAGCGTGATGGCGCTGGGGCAGATGGAGGCAATTTCCTGAGCCAGGTTGAGTTCGGCGGGGCCGGCATTGACGGCTACATGATAGCCGCGCCCGGCGAGAGTGCGCGCAACTTCTCCATAGCGCGATGCAGGCCAGCGCTTGGCTCCCCAGCCCGCGCCGGGGCTGAGGAGCACGAGCGGTTGCGGCAGTGTTGCGGCGTAGGCTGTGCTGGCGGCGTCGCAGGGCAGCAGGGGCTGCAGGGATGGCAATGGTTGTGCGGTGAGGGCCTCGACGACCTCAATGGATTGCTCGATGACGTGGATGCCGCGGGTTGCGACCCGTTCTGAGAATAATGCGCGGGCCAGAGCTTCGCGGGGCTCGGCTTCGCCGATCAGCCGTTGAGCGCCGGCGGCGCGGGCGATCAGTGCGGAGCGCACAGCGCCCTGCAGGTCGAGGGCGACATCGTACCTTGCAGCGCGCAGTTCCCGGCGAATGGCGCGGATTTCGCGGAGTGTCCGCAGGCGGAAGGGGGTCCTGGCCCAGCGCTTGGCGGGAACGATGTGGAGCGCGTCAACCAGCGGCATGCCGTCTGTGCCGGGAGAGGCATTTTCGGCTCGAAAGAGGGAAACCCACTGGGGCTCGACGGCCCAGCCGATATGCCAGCCGGGATGGGCGCGGCGCAACGCGGTCACCGCCGGGAGTGAATGCAGAATGTCGCCCATCGCACCCAGGCGAACGACGAGTACGCGCAACTGTGTTGAACTGTGGGGCAAGTCTTCATTTTCTCACAGCGGGAGAGGCGGATTTGGAAGCTAGAGGATGGCGCGAAGGCTGGCCCGGATGGTGGGTTCGTCCTCGAAACGCACGCGCAGGGGCGCGGTGAGCAGCGGGGCTGCGGCTTCGAGCCGGGCGCGCTGCTCGGGGGTGAGGCGGACAGAGTCTTTTTCGGTGGTGACGAAGGCTTTGGCGCGGGTTTCGCGTTGCAGGTGGAGCAGGCGGTCGAGATCGGCGGCGGTCCAGGTGTGGTGGTCGGGGAAAGCGGTGCGGGCGGCGAGAGAGATGCCATTGGTCGCGAGCGAATCAAAGAATTCGTCTGGGCGGGCGATGCCGCAGAATGCGATGGCGGATTTGCAGTCCGGTGCGGCCGACTCGCGGTGCATGATCCAGATGGGCTGCGGGAGGTTGCGGCGGCGCAGCTCGGATGCGAGCGCGCGGTCTTCGGCGCGAAGAACGAGGATGTGCGCGCGGCGCAGGGCGGAAAGCGGCTCGCGCAGGCGGCCTGCAGGCAGCAGGAATTCGCGGAAGTCGCTGGCGTGGAGGACGACGATATCGAGCGAGCGGGCAAGCTGGCGGTGCTGGAAGCCATCGTCGAGGATGTGGACCTGCGGCCGTGCGATTTCGCGTTCGGCGATGCGCCCGGCTTCGTAGCGGCTGAGGCCGACATAAACGGCGGCGCTGGTTTGCTGCGCGATGAGCAGCGGCTCATCTCCGTAACGGGCTGCGCTGCCGTCAGGCCAAACGCGCTCGGTTCTTTGCGTGCTGCGCTTGTACCCGCGTGAGAGCACATCGGCGGCGATGCCATCCTCATGGAGGAGTTCGACGAGGCGAATGACGACAGGAGTTTTTCCCGCGCCGCCGACAGAGAGATTGCCAACGCTGATGACGGGCCAGGCAAGCCGCTGAATGCGCGATTTGCCACTGTCATAGCTGCGATTCTTGAGAGCAAGACCCGCTGCGTAGAGCGGGACGAGCGGCAGAAGCAGACGCTGCGGCTTCATGACTCCCTCCGCAGGACTTTCAGCAGCGCGGCGACGGCGCGATCCGTGGCTCCGGCCTCGCGCTGGCAGACGGCGCGTGCGGCGGCGCCCATGCGCCGCGCTTCGTCTGGATGAGCAAAGAGGTGATCGAGAGCAGAGGCGAGATTTTCCGCGGAGACGATTTCCACGGCGTGTTCAGCACGGAGCGTGTGAACTATGCCGCGAAAATTGTGCACCTGCGGGCCCATGAGGATGGGAATTCCGAACTGGGCGGGTTCCAGCGGATTGTGACCGCCGACGGGAACGAGGCTGCCGCCGACAAATGCAACCGTGGCGATTGCATACAGGCTGGCGAGTTCGCCGATGGTGTCGAGCAGCAGGATCGATCCGGACGCCAGGGGTGCAGGATGCACGGCCCATGTGGAGCGGCGATGCCAGGTGCGGCCACTGCGGTCGAGCATTTCGGCGACGATGGGGAAGCGCTCGGGATGGCGGGGCGCGAGGATAGTGACGACGCCGGCGGGCAATGCGGCGAGGAGAAGCTGCTCTTCGTGCTCGGCGCCGATGGCGCACGTGGAACCGCAGACGAGGACGCGGGCGTTGATTGGAAGATGGTGACGGATGGTGTCAATGATGGTAGCGGGGGCGGTGACACGGATGTCGTACTTGAGATTGCCGGCGGTGACTGCGTTGGCTGCGCCGAGGGCATGCAGGCGCTGGGTGTCGGTGTCACTCTGGGCGAGGACGACGGCGAAGTTGCGAAGCAGTGGCCGCCACAGCACGCGCAGGCGGTGATAGCGCGGCCAGGAGCGGTCAGAGATGCGGGCATTGACGACGGCGACGGGGATGCGACGGCGTTTGCACTCGGCGAGCATGCGCGGCCAGAATTCGGTTTCCAGAAGCACGACCATGCGCGGGTTGAGCGCGCGGAGGTATGCGCGGACGGCGAAGGCGAAGTCAAGCGGGAAGTAGAAGACGGAATTGGGGCCGAAGCGTTCGCGGGCGAGAGCCTGACCGGTGCGGGTGGTGGTGGAGACGACGACGGTGCAGCCGCTTTGCTCGCGGAGGGTGTGAACGAGGCGGCCGGCGGCGAGGATTTCTCCGACGGAGACGGCATGGACCCAGATCACGGGCTTGTCTTTAACTGCATTGCGAAGCGCGCGGGGTACGCGCCCGAGGCGCTGCGGGAGGCCTTCACGGTATTTGCCCGTCGTCGCCATGCGCAGCAGCCAGTAGGGTGCGCTGACGATGAGAACCACCAACAATGCGAGGCTGTAAAAGATGAGGAGCAATCGATCTCTTTACCGGAGGCTTCCGCGAAGATGATAATCGCCGCAAGAGCTAAAAGGTAATCACCGCTGTTATGCGCATGCGACTGTTTTTCTCCGCAGCTTTCGTTGTCCTTCTCATGATGCCATCGGCGTCGCTGGCCGAGCACCGGCTTCCGCCGGTAAAGCCGGCAACCGCATACCCGGACAGCACGGTTCACAAGCGCGAGCAGGTGGCCATTGCGGCTGTGCCTTATTTGACGGCGGGGCAGCAGAAGGTATTTGCGTTTCCGTATCGCAAGTTCGGTTTTCTGCCGATCCGGCTGATTATTACGAACCTGGGCGACAAACCGATATCGCTGGAGCAGACGCGGGTGTACTTTATCAGCGCCAACGACGACCGCATCGACGCGGCGACTCCGGATGATGTGGAGCGGTATGTGCCGCTCTCGTACAAGCAGGGGCGGAAGATTCCGATCGGGCCGATCCAGGTGCCGACGCATCGCAAGGATGCGGACTGGAAAGTGCAGCAGGACTTCGACAAGTACGAATACAACGCTGTGTCGGTGGCGCCGCATTCCACGAAGGCGGGATTTATCTGGTACGACGTGAATGGGCTGGGCAGGGATCCGCTGCGAGGCGCCAGCCTGGTGGTGCAGCAGATTCAGAATGCCGACGGGCAGCAGCTTTTTTACTTCCGGGTGCCGCTGGATAAGGGGCGTTAGTCTTTGGCCGCGCCTTTCTTCTCGCGGGCGCGCACTTTGAACCAGATGGGAGAGCCCTCGAAGCCGAAGGCCGCACGGATCTGGTTTTCAAGAAAGCGTTCGAAAGAGAAGTGCAGCTTGACGTCGCGGTTGGTGAAGAGGATGAAAGTGGGCGGGGCGACAGCGGCCTGGGTCATGTAGAAAATGCGCATTTTGCGCGACAAGGGCACGCCGGCGCGCTGGAAGTCGATCTGATCGAGGAACCGGTTCATCTGACCGGTGGTGATGCGCTTGCGGCGCTCGGCGGCGATGCGGAGGACGGCATCGAGCACGCGGTTGAGTTGCTTGCCTTCCGCCGCTGAGATGAAAACGACAGGTGCGTAGTCGAGATACTTGAGGGTGCGGCGCAGCTGCTCCTCGAAGATCTGGCGATCTGCCGGGGGCTTGCCGTCGGTGCGGCCGGTGGTGACGGCGTCCCACTTATTGACGACGATGATGACGGAGCGGCCGCTCTCATGGGCATAGCCGCCGATGGTGGCGTCGGCCGCGGTGACGCCCTCGGTGGCGTCGATGACGAGCAAGGCGACGTCGGCGGCCTCAAGGTGGCGGCGAGCCATGACGACGGAGAGCTTTTCCGCCATGAGGGTGGTTTTGCCCTTGCGGCGGATTCCGGCCGTGTCGACGATGCGGAGCTGGTGGTCGCGGTAGGTGAGGACTTCATCGACGGCGTCGCGGGTGGTTCCGGCAATGGGCGAGACGATAGCGCGGCTGCTGCCGGTGAGGGCGTTGAGCAGCGTGGACTTGCCGACGTTGGGACGGCCGATGATGGCGACGCGGGTTTCCTGCTGCTGGTATTCGCCGTGGGTGCGGTGGCGGGGTTCGGCGGGCGCTTCTTCTGCCGCTTCGGTCTCGGGTTCAGCTTCCGCTACGGTTTCGGACGAGAAGTCGAGGACGGCGAAGACTTCATCGAGCAAGTCGCCGATGTTGTGGCCGTGTTCGGCGGAGATGGCGGTGAGGTTCTGGATGCCGAGCTGGCGGAAGTTTTCCGCCGTGGCGTCGAGCTGGGGCGTGTCAATCTTGTTGACGGCCAGAAAGAGCGGTTTTCCGGTGCGGAGGAGCAGGCGGGCGAGATCGAGGTCGGGCGCGGCGAGCTCAGTGCGGCCGTCAACGACCATGACGATGGCCTGGGCCTCGTCCAGCGCGACGCGGGCCTGGCGGAAGATTTCGGCGGGGATAAGGGCTTCGTCGTCGGGAATGATGCCGCCGGTGTCGACGAGACGCGCGACGCGACCATTCCACTGGACTTCTCCGTAGATGCGATCGCGGGTGATGCCAGGTTCGTCGCCGACGATGGAGCGGCGCGATTCGGTGAGGCGATTGAAGAGCGTCGACTTGCCGACGTTGGGCCGGCCCACGATGGCAAAGGTGGGCATGGCGCCGCGGTCGCCGGCGAGCGGCTGGCGGCGAAGATGCGCGTTACTGGCGGATGGTTTGCGTTGCGATTTCAATGGACTTGCCTTATTTCATTTTACGGGGAGCGCGGTTCAGGCCAGGCCGGCGTCGAGGCCGAGTTGCTTTGCGGCGGCGCGGAGGCGTTTGTCGCGGGTCCAGAGCTTTGTTCCGGGTGTGAGCAGGACCGAGGCCATCAGGTGAACGTCGATGTAGCCCAGGCCGAGGCCGTACAGCGAGCGGGTGTGAATGAGTTGGAGTACCTCGTAGTCCTGCGCGGTGATGGCGAATGGCAAATCCTGAAGGTCGGCCAATACCCTCTGTCGGGAGGGAAGCATTCCAAGCGCGAGCTCACCGACAACGAAGGCGTGAATGGCGATTTCTTCAGCATGAAGGAGCGCTTCCATATCCGCGATTCGATTGCGGAAGTGATCCACCCAGACGGATGTATCCGGCAGGATCACGCGATTTTCGAGCGCCGGCGTGGAATGTCTTCCAGGTCGGGCATGGTGCCGCCGAGTTTCGCGAGCCTGCGAGCGGCTTCACGCTGGACCAGAGACTTCAGCGCTTCGCGGACGAGGGCGGATTTCTCGTGGATGCCGGTGTATTCTTCGGCCTTGGCCATGAGTTCGTCGTCGAGATTGAGGGTGGTACGCATGGAGGGTTTCTTCTGCATCGATTTTAGCATCATTTGGTGAAAGTCTTGATGCAGTTTGCGTCGCCGTTGGTTCACGCTCGCGGAGTGATTCCCGGTATGCTTAGCTCAGTCTGACCGTGTCGAGTTCCTCTCCCATGCCGGGATTTCCTTCGCTGCACGCGTTTTTTGCGCCGGGCGGCATACTTGCGAAGTCGGAGATGCCGTACGAGTTTCGACGGGGGCAGTTGGAAATGGCGCAGGCCGTGGAGCGCGCCATTGAGGAAGACCGGCACCTGATTGTGGAGGCCGGGACGGGTACGGGCAAGACGCTGGCGTATCTGCTGCCGGCGCTGCGGAGCGGGCGGAGGGTGATCGTCTCGACGGGGACGAAGAATCTGCAGGAGCAGCTTTACTACAAGGACATACCGTTTCTGGAGTCGCTGCTGGGGCCGCTGCGGGTGACGTACATGAAGGGCCGGGCGAACTACCTGTGCCGGCACAAACTTTACGCGCTGCGGAGCCAGCCGATTCTGAACGGCCTGGAAGAGATCAGCCAGTACCAGGCGATTGCCGAGTGGGAGAAGACGACGGAGACGGGCGACCGGGTGGAGATTGACAGCCTGCCGGAGTCGAGCGCGGTGTGGGCCAAGCTGGACGCGAGGAGCGAGGCGTGCCTGGGGCAGAAGTGCCCGGATTACGACCGGTGCTTCATCACCGAGATGCGCCGCAAGGCGGCCGAGAGCGACATTATCATCGTGAACCACCACCTGTTCTTTGCGGACATGGCGATCAAGCAGCAGGCGCGGACGGCTCCGGATGCGGGTGTGCTGCCGGACTCGACGGTGGTGATCTTTGACGAGGCGCATGAGCTGGAAGATGTGGCTTCGAGCTACTTTGGCATCAGCCTGAGCAATGTGCGTTTCGAGGACCTGGCGCGGGACGTGGAAGTGACGCTGCGGACCAAGGATGCGCTGAAGGTGGAGGTGGTGCAGGCAGCCCAGATGATCCGGGAGCGGGCGCGGCTGTTCTTCGGGTCGCTGCCGCGCGGGAGCGGGAACGAGGGGCGGATTCCGTTTCTGGACCGGGAGGAGTTCCTGGAGATGCAGGGCGATCTCTACCTGGGCGTGATGAATTCGCTGCACCGGCTGGAGAGCGAGTTGGAGCGGCTGCGGGGCGTGGACGAGGCGGGTCCGCTGAAGAAACGGATTGCCGATGTGCGCGAGCAGTTGAAGTTTGTGATGGAGGCGAGCGACCGGAACACCGTCTTCTGGATCGAGCGGCGGGGCGGCAAGCATGCGACGGTTCACCTGCAGGCGACGCCGATTGACGTATCGCAACTGCTGGGCGAGCTGTTGTTTGAGAACTATGGAACGGTGGTACTGACGTCGGCTACGCTGACGGTGCAGGGCGGATTCGGCCATATCCGCAAGCGGCTGGGGATGGGCGATGCGCGGGAGCTGGTGGTTCCTTCGCACTTCAATTACGGGCAGCAGGCGCTTCTTTACCTGCCGCCGGGGATGCCGGACCCTCGGGACCGGGAGTTCCAGGTGGAGGCGACGGCGCGGATACGGCGGATTCTGGAGATTACCGAGGGGCGGGCGTTTTGCCTGTTCACGAGCTACCAGCAGATGCGCGAGGTGTACGAGCGGCTGCTGAGCGAGGTTGGGTTTCCCCTGCTGCTGCAGGGTACGGCGCCGAAGAAGGCGCTGCTGGAGGAGTTCCGGACGACGCCGAACGCGGTGCTGCTGGGGACTTCGAGCTTCTGGCAGGGCGTGGACGTGCAGGGCGAGGCGCTGAGCTGCGTGATTATCGACCGGCTGCCGTTTGCGGTGCCTTCGGACCCGGTGGTGCAGGCGCGGATGCGGGCGATTGAGGAGAGCGGCGGTAGGCCGTTTTTCGACTTCCAGGTGCCCTCGGCGGTGATCACGCTGAAGCAGGGCTTCGGGCGGCTGATCCGGTCGGTGCAGGACCGGGGGGTGCTGGTGCTGCTGGATCCGCGGCTGCAGACGCAGCGGTATGGGCGGATCTTTATAGACAGCCTGCCGCGCTACCGGGTGACGCAGGAGCTGGCCGACGTGGAGGCGTTTTTTGCCGCGCCGAAGGTGGCTGAGCCTGCGGGTTAGTCTCTTCCCTGGAAGCGGTGGATGAGGCGGCGGTCACGCTTGGAGGGCCGGCCGGGGTTGGGGACGGCTCCGATGGCGGCCATGGCTTTGCGCTCGGCGGCGAGCTGGGCGCGGGCGGCGCGGCTGGCTTCCGATTCCTCGTAGAGGGTTTGGGCGACGGCGGCGGGGCCTCGCATCTCGCTGACGGCTTTGACTTCGACTGCAAACTCGCCGCCCTCATTGCGGATGTGGAGGCGGTCGCCGGGGCGGACGTCACGGGCGGGCTTGGCGTCGTGTCCGTTGGCCTGGATGCGGCCGAGGTCGCAGGCGCGGGCGGCGAGGGCGCGGGTCTTGAAGAAGCGGGCGGCCCAGAGCCATTTGTCGATGCGAACGGAGTCCATGGGGGTATTTTCCTATAGCTGGCTTGCTGCCGGACGCCGGTGGGGATGATTCACCGCAAAGACCGCGAAGAACGCAAAGAAAGACCGCGAAGGTCTTGGGGGTGCCGGCCGCACGGGGGACTGGCCGTCCAGGCAACTGCGCGCTTTGCGCGCCATTCCGATTCGAGCTTTGTGCATGGCTGGGGATGGAGTTCTGGACCTGGCATTCTCCGTTCCCACCCAAGCGGAGCTTGGATGGGGCACCCTTGTCGTCTGGTGTCCGTCCGGTTCGTGCCGAAAAAAAAAGATTCACGACTCCCATCTTTTTTGTGGATAAGTTGTTGATTTTATGGGGCGGGTTATCCCTCAAAGGGCGGGGTTTCTGACCTTGCCCTCAGGATGCGTACTCCATATGCGCCTGGTTTGAGGGGATTTTAAACCCCGTCGCCGTCGTCGGGGCTGTGGGAGAGGGGGAATCGCGCAGTTTGCGATTTCCACTCTTCCATA
>JAJYVU010000069.1 GCA_021791875.1 Acidobacteriota bacterium
ACTGCGGTCAATGCAATACTGACCAAGAAACAGAGAAATGGCCCAGCGGCGTAGACAAGATACGCGCGTTTAGTCCGGAAGAAATAGTGCGCTGCCTGGACTGCGGCCATTCCGTGCCAGTAGATCAAGAACCTACTACGAAGACGAACGACGAAGGCGAGAGCCTGAAAGCAGCGCAAGAATACTCTGTCGGAAGCTCAATTCAAGATTCAGGAGCATCGGACGAACAAGATAATCACCCATTCAACTACGAGTCCTTCCGAGAGCGTATGCGTGAAGAACGGAAGCGCGAAAGGAAGGGGAATTTTGTCCTCCTTATCCTGTTGCTTTCATTCCTTGTGGCCCTCGTGTGGGGCATCCGTTTTGTTGTGAATCGCGGCTCTGATTTGCTCGCGAATTACGGCATGGTTTCCTATGAGCGGGAAACCATGTTCATAGCGCCAGCAAACCTCTCGAACTGGTTACCCGGTGAGACTCGACACTGCGAATCAGTGCCCTTGAGCAAAACTGATGCCGCAGCGGTCCATAAGCAAATTGGTTATGCGCTTTATGCGATAAATTGTGGCAGCGGTTCGATCCACGATATAAAAATATCGTTCTACGGTAAGCCCGTGGAGCCACAATACCTGATAGTGCATTGGCGGTGCTCGCGAAATCAAAGGCCGCTGTTTGGGGGCGGCACTACATTCACATGCAAGCAGGCCGGCGGGGTACTGAAGCAATCCGGTGGATCAAGGAGCTAGGCTTGGCCTAGGGAAGTATGACTATGCTGATATTCACAATTTTCACGCTGACTGGCATCGGGTTGTTCATTGAGAAGCATCGTGGCTGGGGTTCTCTATGCTTCCTGATCGCCCTTGTGTCATTAGCAGTTGTTGTCCTTGGGCTTTAGCGCTCCGATTCCGGGAACCATCGACAATTTGTTTTGATTGAGAAGAAGACTCTTCCTCCAGTTCCACCACCTCTCTATGAGACGGCACCGGTGAGGGCCAAGCGCAACGCGCACGCATCGCCAGCCTAGCCACGCCGCACCAAGTCCTCAACCTCAACGTCCAGCGCCCGCGCGATCCGCTCCAGTGCCCTCAAACAGGCTTCCCGCCTGCCTAGTTCCAGCCGCGACAAGTGCGCCCGCTCCAGGTCGGCATGGACCGCCAGCAATTGCTGAGACCATCCCTTCGCGCGGCGCAACTCTTTGATTTTGCGCCCTACGCGCACGCAAATGTCGCTTGCCATGCCCCCAGCATGGCGTTAGCATGAGCCTGCATTGTGTCGCATGAGACACGGACGTGCGATTCCGGGGTAACTGAAAATGTCCAAAATGTTCTGGTGCGTGGCCGGGGCGGTGCTTTTGGTGGTGACGTGCGCGGCGACCGCGCAGACTGCTAAAACTGCGGGCCAGGAAATCTCTCTGTTCGCTCCACACGCCCCCTACTCCATCGTGGCGGCGAGGAGCGCAAATGCTACGGTCCAGAGAATTGCGGCGCTCAAGGCGAAGGCTGAGAGCGGCGATGCTAAAGCGCAATTCTTACTCGGTTCGAAATATGAATTGGGCGAGGGCGTGCCTCAAGACTATGCTCAGGCTGCGTACTGGTATCGCAAGGCTGCCCAACAGGGCGAGGCCATGGGCCAGCTAGAACTTGGTCTCTTGTATCGTGACGGAAAAGGCGTGCCACGAAGCTATGCACAAGCAGTTATCTGGATTCGCAAAGCCGCCCAGCAGAGCGTAGCCGTCGCTCAGGGCCTTCTCGGCCTATCGTACTGTGAGGGTCAAGGAGTGCCGCAAGACTACGCCAAAGGTGTGTTCTGGTTCCGCAAGGCCGCTGACCAAGGCGAAGCTGCTGCGCAGGATTCCCTTGGTGAGATGTACGCCGATGGTCGAGGCGTGACTCCGAGTTTTACCGCAGCCTCGCTGTGGTTCCGCAAGGCCGCTAACCAAGGAAATGCTGACGCACAGATGCAGCTCGGGACACTATACGACGGTGGCCTTGGCGTTCCCCAAGACTACGCACAGGCCGCAATCTGGTTCCGGAAGGCGGCAGATCAGGGTAACGCAGACGCTCAATATAATCTCGGGTTGCTTTACCTAGATGGCGAAGGTGTGCCCAAAGATTACTCGGAAGCCTATTTCTGGCTCGACATTACACTTGCATCAAATCACAGCCGGTGGTTGTTTGATTCAGAATTTGCCGCTAAAGAGCGGAAGGCTGCCGCATCTCACCTAACCCCCGCCGAACTATCCCGCGTACAGGAGCGGGCGCGAAGGTGGTTCAACGACCACGTCGCCAAGCCCCCCGCGCAGTGACCCCACACGCTATCCCGAAACCGAGGTTAGCGAAAGGAAACCAATGAAACCCGTATCGCAACGCCGCACTACAACTCCCGGCCGCCTGCCCCTTCTTCTGTCGCTCCTCTTGCTTGTCGCCTTTGCTGCCGCCCCCGCCGCTTTCGCCAAGAAAATACCCAACTCCGCATGGAAGACGGGCACGCTCCGCAATGTCACCGAAAAAAGCCAGCCCTACGTCTATGGCTGGAGAAGTGCCAACGGTGTGGGCAGGACGGTCACGACGGTCTATATCGTCTGGCAATTCACGATTGAAAACGCCAAATATATCTACACGGCGGAGTTGAAAACCAAACACCGCGATGAGGCTCTGGATGTCACGATCAACACGCCGGTCACGTTCGCGGTAGTGGGTATGGACCTTTACCTGCGCGATGCTGAAGGCAAGGCTCACAAGTTGGCGATTGAGACAAAGACGCTCAGGACGAAGAGTTCGGACCGCAAATAGAAAAACACTATGGGGACGAGGGGGAACTGTGATGACACGATACGAGAATGACTCAGAGACTTCGGCAGCCGTTCTTGCGGCGGTCATGTTTTACTCTGCGATTTTTTGGGTTGTGCTTTGTGGGATCGGTGGTATCCGTCCGGGACTCTCGGCGGCAATTTCACTGGTTCTTGCCGTCATCATAGTTGTGTTTGACGTCTTTTCGAAGGAGCGTCACGCCGAAGTCGTGAAGCGACTCAGCGCAATTGAGGATGCGATCAATGGTAAGGGCCGGTGATGTTTGGTTGCAGTCAGCATCCTTCGCTTGTCGTGCTCGTCTCTCTCCTTCTCGTCGCGTTATGCCTTGAGCTGGCGCGAAAGGCCCCGTCGCTGTCAAAAGAATCACTCGCTTCTCTGCGATCTTCAATCTAATTAATGCGGACTGAGCGGACTAGGAGCGCAACTCCATGAGTTCTCAGCACCTTACAAGTCCGCCCCTAGTCTGGACTCGACCGGATTGAGCGGACTTCCTGCGAAGGTCCAGCGAGTCCGGCATAGTCCACTGACCTGCCAGACCTCCAATCAACGGAAAGACAGCAACCATATTGGAAAGAGGAAATTACCGCATGGGTCGCCCATCGGTTTAAGCTCGTTGCATGGACAAAGCAAAATATTCCGGCCCAACAAATCCATTCAAGAAGCCCAACGGGAAGTGGACAGTTGAGCATTTCCCCAATGGCTTTCGCACGGAGTATGGCGAATATCCAGACCTACATGCGGCTCAAAAAGCGTTTGAGGTATTGGCCGCGTCTTGGCTGGCAAACGATCCAGTCTACGTTAAGCCCTCCGATGACCTATGCTAAAAAGACGGGCACTCGCCACAGTATCCGCTACAGTGGCTAGGCTCGTACCGTGAAGCAATCCCTCCATACTCGCCGACTTTTCGTTCCCTATTCTCGCTTCGATGAGTGCCTCGGTCTGTTAACCGGCCAAAGTGTGCTTGTTTTCCCGCGTCGCCTCAAAAGGCGTTCAAATGCGATCGCTTCGCAATTCGCACGTTGCGATCCCGCGCGTCCCGATGTGAATTGCGGCAACAGCCTGGGCCGTATTCCAAAGTCTCCTACGATGGATCCGGAGCATCCACTGCCTATTGTGGACTCGGTAGCCGTCTCGGTCTGGTGGCACTCCCGCGAGACTCAGCGGGACCACACACGGGCGGTAAAAGATGAACACACGTGGCATTCTGGCCCGAGAGCATATCGCTTCTCTCAAGCCGCAGACTTAGGATTCGAAATCCTCTCCAGCTTGATGCCCAGTCTTCTTCTCCGGGATATTCGTCAGCGTTGCCTCCGTCAGCAGAAGAACGCTGGCCACTGAGACCGCATTCTCCAAGGCAACGCGCACAACCTTTGTGGGATCGACAATCCCCGCCTCCAGCAAATCAACATATTCGCCGGTTGCCGCGTTGAATCCAAAGTTTGCGCTACCCGAACGCATCCGCTCAACCACGACGCCAGCATCAGCCGAGGAGTTCGCGGCAATCTGTCTAGTTGGCGCTTCCAGCGCAAGCCGCAGTACATGCAAGCCGATGCGGTCGTCCCCGGCATGCTTTGTCTCCTCATCTGCCACCGCTCCCGCTGCGCGCAGCAGGGCCAGTCCGCACCCCGGGACAATCCCTTCTGACGCTGCTGCTTTGGTCGCGCTGATCGCGTCTTCGAACGCCTCCTTGAGGTTCTTCATTTCCGCCTCAGAGGGAGCGCCCACGCGAATCACAGCCACTCCTCCTGCGAGCTTCGCTAGACGCTCTCGTAGCTTCTCGCGGTCGTAATCGGAAGTTGCTTCCTCGATTTCTCTTCGCAGTTCCTCGCATCGGCCTTGAATTGCCGCTTTCGCGCCGCCACCTTCAATAATCGTTGTAGCTTGGCGATCGATGACTACACGCTTTGCCGTACCCAGATCTTCCAGCTTTATATCCTCCAGCTTTACGCCCAGCTCCTCGGCGAGGAGTCGGCCTCCGGTTAGGATCGCAATGTCCTCCAGCATCGCCTTGCGCCGATCGCCGAATCCCGGAGCCTTCACAGCCGCGCAAATGAGAATACCGCGAAGCTTGTTCACCACCAGGGTCGCCAATGCCTCTCCCTCTACATCTTCGGCAATCACGAGCAGCGAGCGCGCCGCCGTGGCCGTCTTCTCCAGCAACGGTAAGAGCTCTTGGATCGCGCTCAACTTCTTATCGCAGATCAAAATGAACGGGTCTTCCAACTCCGCATGCATCTTCTCGGTATTCGTCACAAAGTAGGCGGAGAGATATCCCCGATCGAACTGCATACCTTCCACAACCTCCAGGGTTGTCTCCGTGCCTTTGCCTTCTTCGACTGAGACCACTCCTTCCACGCCAACTCTTTCCACGGCATCTGCGACCAACTCACCAATGCTTGCGTCATTGTGCGCAGAAACCGTCGCCACCTGAACGCGCTCCTTGCGACCCGCAACCGGCTTCGAGATTCGACGCAGTTCCTCTACGACAAGCTTGAGGCCGCGATCCAGACCACGCTTGATCTCAATTGCGCTGGTTCCTGCCGCGATATTGCGTAGTCCCTCAGCAAGAATCGCGTGCGCAAGAATCGTTGCCGTGCTGGTGCCGTCGCCTACGGCATCTCCTGTGCGTTCCGCTGCTTCCCGCATCATGCTCGCACCCAGATTCTCTTCTGGGCACTCCAGAGATACTTCCTTCGCGATCGTTACTCCGTCGTTGCACACAATGGGCTTACCGAAGGGGCGTTCGATCAGGACGCACTTGGATTTTGGCCCTAGCGTTATACGAACTGCATCAGTCAGGAGTTTTGCGCCGGCGAGAATATGATCCCTGGCCTTGGGTTCGAAGATGAGTCTTTTGAAGGCCATAGCCCTCCCCCTAGGTTCGCGTTCTATGCCGGATCGCCCTCCCGGCATTTATGAGATTTGGGACGCGGCCCTTTCGTACGATGCCGAGCCCGAAACTCAAATCTCAGAGGGATAAGTCTCGGCAGGCTCTGCGTCTTTTACTTGTGCAAATTCTTCCAAAGGCTCTACAGCGCGAGTGTGATCCAGGTGGATGACTGCGTCGAATTGCCTGGAAAGGCGAGCGGTGAAGTAATGGCTGGCCAGTTCAGATTCGGGCCTGTAGATAACGCCGATAGCTCGCTCGAGGCGTGGCTGCTCCAATAGGACCGAAATGTTTGAACCTTGTCCAAAGGAAACCAAGAAATTGGAAATGCCGGTGTCGTGAAACAGAGCTTCGTAACTGTCAGGCCTCGCCGGAGGTACAGTCTTGCACTGCGCAGGCTCATCCCAATTGCTGGCCGCTGTTACTGTTCCGGTGTAGGTTGTGAATCCGATCAGCCTGCAATCGTGGGGATACTCCAGGCGGACAAGTTGGCCGACATTCCACTGTCCGGTTCTCTGCATTTGAGTAGCTCTGGCGTCGCCGATATGCGAATTGTGCGCCCACACGATGAGCTTGGCAGGCTTTCTATCGGTACTCAGGTACTGGGCAAGCCTGCCGAGAGTCTCCACCATATGTGCATCGCGAAGGTTCCAGGACGAGGTTTGCCTTCGGAACATTGTCCGGTAATACTCTTCGGCGCTTTTAACCAGGTGAGCGTTCTGTTCGGCCGAAAAGAATGCCTCTTGGGCTCCTGTCCCGTCATTCCGCGTGTACGCGGTTGCACTCTCCATCAACTCCACAAGTTGAGCGACCACTTCGGATTCGCATGTATGACTGAGGCCAAGTCCCGCAGCATATCCATAGGCTTGCGGGTCCTCGCCGAAGTTCTCGAAACAGGCATAGCGGTGGCGGGCGCGAGCCGCCGCAAGGGGATCAACCTTATCAAGGTAGTCTAGGACAACCCGCATCGAAGCATGGAGGCTATAGAGATCCAACCCGTAGAAGCCGACTTTATGTTGGGCGGAGTCATTGTAATCACGCAGCCAGCCAACGAAGTCGAGTACGTCGGCGTTCCGCCACATCCATGCCGGGAAGCGCTGAAATCCCTGCAGGGCCAGCACAGCATTATCGTCACCGGGCTTTCCGTGAACATACTGGTTAGCTCGGTATGCGTCAGGCCAGTCTGCTTCCAGGCAGATTGCCTGGAAACCCTTTTCAAGAATCAAACGTTTGGTGATGCGTGCGCGTTCACGATAGAACTCATGAGTCCCGTGCGAGGCCTCACCAAGCAGCACAAAGCGGGCGTCACCTACGAAATCCACCAGCGAGTCAAGGTCGTTCGGGGCACCCTTCAATGGCTGTGCCGCGCTTCGCACACAATCTATCGAAAGGAGGTAATCCGATTCCATAGCGCGATTTTCACAATATCCTTCCATGACAGCCGTTACCGTGATTCGCGTCACCCATGCCTGGCTAACCGCTCCTGGCGTGATTTTCTCACCGCGTAGGCTCCGGTCATAAAAGACAGAGTTGTGACTCTAAATCTGTCGAATCGGCCTTCCGGATGGACACAAGTGAAGGACAATCAGTCGGTTATGCTGGGATGCCCTGGTCCCCAGGATATTGACGAATTTCCGGGGGATGGGCCAGGGGCATTGGTGGCAGAGAATATAGGGCTGAGGGCTCTGATAAAGGACGAAGGAACGGGTGTTTCAAATCCTCTTTGAAGGGTCTTTGGCGCTTGTGCATTCTGCAGCAATTGCCGAGATTTCGGCTGTCGCCCAGGCAAATCGCTATTTTCTCTATTTAGTGTGACGTTGGTCACAGCCAAGCGGGAAGAACTCAGGGGATATTGCAAGCACTGAAGAGTGTTGCTCAACTCGATAGTCCATCTCCATCCGTGACATCTTCGGGGCAATCGCCTGCGGCAGCACCCTGAATCGCCGTCGATTTGCCGAAGTTTATTCTCGCCGCCGTGCATTTCTCATTCCGCCGAGCACGGTAAATCTGCCTACGCTTGGAACGGTCCGAACAGCAGTTCGACCGGGCTGCAATATCAAGACTGTCTCCGTAGAGGAATCAGCATCTTCGGGGAAGTGTTGGTGTCGACTGACACCTAAATGGGCAATGCTCCTTCGGAGAGAACTACATGGTTTGCGCAAATCCCAGATGTCGCCGAGAATCGGATTACCTACGGGACGGAAGCATCTACTGCGTTGATGAAATACAGCAGAACACGGACGTGACACGCCGCCGACTCATCTGGCTCTGCGGTGCGTGTGCCCCCTACTTCGTCGTCGAAATGTGGCGCCGCCCGGGAGAGCAACTGCGACCTTCAATCACTCGACCGGAATCCTCCGATGCGCGCCCCGAAGGGCAACCCTCGCCGCACCATCAGGACCCTCGCCGGGAGCACACGTTGCCCCCACGCCGGCCTGTAACGTCGGATCGCCAACCACATCTTCGCGTATGCGCCAGCCAAATCCAAACGACGTTGAAATTGTAAGGATGTTTATCCCGTCTGTGAGGTTGAACAATGAGGACAGTCCACCAAACACTCGCAAAGCGTACTCATTCCTCCACAAAGAGCGATGTAGCGAGGCTTTTCAGGCCGCAATTCACCGAACGCTCCATTTGCACGACGCGCGATAACGACACGGCAGATTCCGCCCCGCGCAAACCGCCAAGATCGGCCAGCGAATGCAACTGGGCCAGCTATCCTTTCGAGTTTCTGATCCGGAGCGTCGTCGAAAAGCAACATGACGAAATCATGAAACTCCTGTTTCGGCTGCAAGATGTCGCAGAAACCGTTGCTAGAGCGCAGAGGTCAGTGGACCGCAGATGTAGGAACACCGCCACACACCTAACCGGGTTCATCAATGAACTGATAGACGACATGGCTGAGGAAGAGCGCATCTTCCCAGATTTGCTACACCTCGAACTAGCCTACGTTGGTGCAGCTCCATGCTATTCGCCGCGTCTTTGCGAGATGCTCAATCGGTTTGCGTGCCACAGCGATCAACATCTGCAACAACTGGACAGGATTCGCAAAGAAGCTCGGAATATCTGGCCCGACATTTATTGTGAGCTGGGAATCCTTGAGACCGCTCTCCTCGATCACCTGCATGTGGAACGCGACATTGTCTTTCGACGTGCAGCGAGCATGGAATCTGAGTTGGCCCGCTATTCGCGGTAACCAGGTCACTCTCGGGGTACTTCGATTTAGCGACATGCGAGGCGACAAGGATTTGTATGTCATATTGATTGTCTCGGAGGATAGAATCTCGCGATATGACTATTCGCTGTACCGGTCATGACGCTCATTTCCTGATCTCCGGCGAATAGATCTTAACGAGGTGCATCTCGACGGAAGCCAAAGGCGCTACATCGCATGGAGATTCACCTGATCCAATGAATTTCAGGCCCCTTGCGGCCATGCGATTCTGGCCATTCCCTGGGATAGCCCAGAACGATGGGCGCTACGATTCGATAGTGCAACTTCAGGTCCAGCTCTTCCTTGGTCGCCAGCTGGCTGAGCCAGGGGCGTGCTAGGCCGATCCAGCACGATCCAATCCCCTTGTCGCGCGCCGCCAGCATAAGGTTTTGCGCGGCAAGACAACAGTCCTCGGCGTCCTGCGTGGCATCCGACGTTGCGAAAACAAGAACCAGTGCGGGAGCATGGTAGAAGAGCACAAACTCAGGGTTTTCGATCATGCTGCGCAATTCGGATTCTGGGCCGGAAGCCGGGAAGTGCTTGAGCAGGAAATCCCTGGCATGTGCGGCCATGGATTCGATAAATGCACGATCGATGGATGCGGCGAAAGCCCACGGCTGCCGATTCATGGCGCTCGGTGCCAGAACAGCGGCCTGGATCAGATCCTGTACTGTGGACTGACTCACTGGCTGATTGCTGAAATCCCGAACTGCCCGACGATCACGAATTACTTCCATCAGTTCCATGCCGTACCTCCCGATTCGATCTCGATGATGGTCTTGCCACGCCTAACAAAGCGGCGCAATGACCTCGTTGTGCTCTATCCCTTGACCACGATCAGAGGCAGAAGCTTCGCCACTTTTCTTGCCAACCCAGCCTGATCGGTAGCTTCAATCACAGCCTCAACATCCTTGTATGCGCCGGGGGCCTCTTCTGCGACGCCACGGAGTGACGGGCACTTTACCAGGATCCCCTGCTTTGCGAGCTCGTCCACCAGTTGCCGGCCCTTCCAAAGCCTGGTAGCGGCATGGCGGCTCATGGCGCGTCCCGCGCCATGGCAGGCAGAACTGAAGGCTCGCGCTTCACTCTGTTCCGTACCCGCCAGAATGTATGACGCAGTTCCCATGGTGCCGCCGATCAATACCGGTTGGCCCACCGGGCGATACTCCGGCGGCAATTGAGGGCTGCCTGGACCAAGTGCCCGAGTGGCTCCCTTGCGGTGCACGAAAAGCGTGCTTTCAGTTCTATCGATCTGGTGACACTCCTCCTTGCAGGTGTTGTGGGAGACGTCGTAAAGAAGCTGCACGCTGGCCGCAGCGAAGACAGTCTGGAATGCCTGACGCGCCAGATGCGTGAGCACTTGACGATTGGCAAGTGCGCAATTGATTCCCGCCCTCATAGCGCCCAGGTAGCGTTCGCCGAGCGGGGATCGGATAGGAGCGCAAGCCAATTCCCGGTCTGGCAGATCCAGGTGATAGGCAGAGGCCGACTCGGCCATCTCGCGCAGAAACTCACTGCCGATCTGATGTCCGAGGCCGCGCGAGCCGCAATGAATGCTGATGACGATCTGGCGGGACAAAATGCCGAAGGCAGCGGCGGCAGCCTGATCGAAAATTTCCGCGACGTACTGCACTTCCAGGTAATGATTGCCTGACCCGAGTGTGCCGACCTCGTTCTGCATGCGTTTGCGCGCCTGCTGCGAGACGTGTTCCGGCTGGGTGCCTGGCATCCGACCGCCCTCCTCAATGTGGTGCAGATCCCCGGGCTCGCCGTAGCCGTGGCTGACCGCCCATTGTGCGCCACCTTGAAGCATGTCGGTCAACTCGTCTTCATCCAGATGAAGACGACCGGTGCTGCCCACCCCCGCTGGAATCACACGCGAGAGCTCGTTGGCCAATTCGTTTTTGCGTGGCGGTGTCATATCGTCAAGACGCTGATCCGTAATCAGGGTGCGAACACCGCAGGAGATGTCGTAGCCAACACCACCGGCGGAGACGATGCCTCCATCATCGGGATCGAACGCGGCCACCCCTCCGATGGGGAAGCCATACCCCCAATGGGCATCGGGCATGGCAAATGATGCTTTGACAATCCCGGGCAGAGCGGCGACATTCGAGGTCTGTTCGAATACCTTTTCATCCATCTCGCGCATGAGCTCTTCTGTTGCAAAAATCACTCCGGGGACACGCATCTTACCTGTCGCCGGAATGTGCCATTCCGTCTCGGATTGTCTCGTTACACGATGCAGGTCCATCGCCCCTCCTTACACATCCACAACGCACTGAGCCATCCACAGTCCATCGGCATCGCGGGAGATGCGAAGCTCGGTGAGAGTGGCTCCTTTGATCTCTACGGCGGGCCGATGACGCTGCGGGCTGACGATCTCACCCCAGGCTTTGCCATGCAGCTTGTCATCAGTAATGATCACTTTGAAATGGCTGAAAATCATCCGGCGCTCGGACATGGCGGCGATGAGAGAATTCAGCCAGTCAACCAGTAGCAGGCCGCTGTCCGGGGCGCTGCAATGCACCTCGACGGGAAGATCCGGACGGACCAGAGCCGGATCTGTGATCACCGCACACATGGCCAGCGCAGTCTCTTCGAATGCGTCCTCGAGCGTGGGACCGGTGCCGCGTATGCCAATGTCCGCCATGTGAGAAAAGAGTTCCCATGTTTGCGGTCGTGACCCTGTCGGGTTCACGCGATTTTCTCCGGATCCGGTTTCCGGCCTCGTCTGTAAATCAGAATGATCGGCAGTCTTGCCCATGATGCCTCTCCATTTCCGCTGGTTGCGGCCGGTTGATGCTGTGCAGCGTGGTCAGGATGAGCGGCTGGATTCGCTCGCGTCATGCCGGCGATGGTTGGAGCCCTGATTGGGGTCAAGCAGCGCCAAAGCCTCCGAAGTGGAAATCATTCTCACCCCTCGGTCTCGGAAGTTTGCCAGCCCCTGCTGTCCAGCGGAGCGATCAATCGCTGCGATTGCATCGGTGACGATGGCAACGCGGCGCCCTCGGCGCAGCAAGCCTTCCACGTTTTTGCGGACACAGTAGTCGGTCGCGACGCCGAAGACGATAAATTCGGCATTCCGGAATTACCGCGCACGTAAGAATCGAGTGCGTCGATTGAGCGCGGTAGCCAAAAGCTGAGGCGTCAACCGATGAACTGCTGCTAATGCCATTTTCAGAAAGATCTGGATCCAGATAGCGGATAGCATTCCAGATCTTTTTGCCGGACAACAACCGTGCTGGATTCATGGCGCCCGCTCCATTCTTTGTTGAGGAACCGTAGTGCGGTCCTCATTCCCGAATGGTGGCCCTTATGACCGGGGCCCATGGCAAGCGAGCCTCAGCCTTTTCTGGCCCCTATGCATGCCCGGCCACATCCTTGGGATGAAAACCATCTCCCTCGACTGGGCTTGTCCTGACACCGCTTCGGCGTGCACACAAGAGTGCGATGTCCTGCTAGATATGGTCCCTCGATGACAAATGCGCTAACCGTGATGCGCATCACGCGGTGCCGTACCGCAGTGACGATCAGGCCAACGGCGAGGCCAGGAGCGCCGCAAATCCGGGTTGTTCAAGCATCTCAGTGAGGTAGAACAGTCCGGGATGGCGATGGTTGAAAAGGCGCGCCGAGGCTCGCCCGAAGACTGGACCACGGACCATGAGTTGAGGCGGCGCAATGATCCCTCGTCCAAAACCGGGTATGGCAGATTTCCTTCGGATCCTTCTGGTGGGCGACTGCATGCTGGGGCGCGGCGTAGATCAGGCTCTGAGACAGCACAAGCCGGATTTTCCGTGGGGAAACACCCTGCCGATTTTTCATGAGGCTGATCTTCGGCTCTGCAATCTGGAATGCGTTATTTCCGATCGCGGAGAGCCCTGGTCGGAGTATGAGAAGGTCTTCCACTTTCGATCCGCAGCCAGGAACGTGGCTGCTCTTGGGGCGGCAGGCATCAATCTGGTTTCCCTCGCGAATAATCATGTCCTCGATTATGGCTACGAGGCTCTGCGAGAGATGCTGAAGATTCTGGACAGGGTCGGCATTGCCCATAGCGGCGCAGGCGTTGATATGGAAGAAGCCACTCGCGTGGCCAGGGTTGATATTCATGGTTGGCGTCTGGGGCTGCTTGCATTCACTGACAATGAACCTCCCTGGGAGGCGACGAGTCAGCGGCCCGGAGTTTTTTATGCCCCGGTCTCTCTGGACGATCGGCGAGCCCGGCATTTGATAGAGATCGTGCGCAACTCAAGGGATCTAGATCTCCTGATCGCTTCCGCTCACTGGGGATCGAACTGGGGGTACGCGCCTCCGGCAGAACACATTGCCTTGGCGCATGCGCTGATTGATGCGGGAGCAGACGTCATCTTTGGGCATTCGAGCCACGTCTTCCGCGGAATCGAGTACTACCGGGATCGACCGATTCTGTACGGTACAGGCAACTTTGTCGATGACTACGCGGTAGATCCCGTGGAGCGGAACGATGAGTCGTTTACATTTCTCATACACTGCGATCAGAACGGGCGGGTGACAATGGAACTTCGCCCCACCCGTATCGGTTCCTGCCAGGCGCGGATTGCCTCGCCGGATGAAGCGCAAGAGATCGTTGCAAAGATGCAAAAACTCTGCGCCGACCTGGGTGCTGCCACTGAGTGGGACCCGGTTCAGCAGTGCCTCAACGTAAGTCCTCCGGAGGCCCGGTCTTCTTCCATGTAATTCTTAGCTGCGAAGGTTTCTGGTTCCTCTGCCGTGTACACGCCACTGCGAATGCCGTCACAAGACCGGCACGTTCACCGTCTGGCAGAACGCATTCCGAAAATGAATCAGCACAGTCCTACTTCTGACGGCGGGTGATGCTGGTCACGAGCGTGAGTTCGCATTGTTGCCTTCGTCAGCCCCGTGACAGGCATCACTGTCTGGGCGGATTGTTGTTGCACGAAATGGAAGAAGGTGGAGCAAGGGGATGGTCCGCCGGGAAAGCGTGATGGGGAGGGAGAAAGTCATGGATCTTGTCGCCGAGCGCCCACCAGAGAAGAGTTCAAAGAATATTGTCCATGCGGTTTCGGCGGATCGGTTATACCGGTCGGCGGATCTCGCGGCACTGACGTTTCAGACGACCGCGGATCTTCCACCGCTGGAAGCCATGGCCGATCAGCCGCGCGCTCGCGATGCGTTAGCTCTTGGCCTGGGAGCGCGACGGCGGGGATTTCACATCTTCGTGACGGGAGCGGGCACTGCCGGAATGCGGCGATCTGTTTTGAAAATGCTGGAGGACGCGGCGGCGACACATGCGCATCCCCTGGATTGGGTCTACGTCAATAATTTTTTCGACCCGCAGAAGCCGCATTGCCTGCCTCTTCCGTATGGGCGGGCGCGTGAGTTCCAGAAAGCCGTACATGATCTGATCGACGAATTGAAGGTGTCACTGCCGTCTCTGTTTGAGAGCGAGGAGTATCAGAAGCGGCGGAGTGCGATTGAAGAGTCCGTGCGGCGCAAGGGAGAGGAAGCGATCGAGGCCCTGCAGAAGCAAGCCGCAGAGAAGAACATCGCCATTCTGCGAGGACCGATGGGGTTGTTTGTGGCGCCGAGCCGGGATGGCAACGTAGTGCCACCGGCGGAGTTCAATGCATGGCCGGAAGCGCAGAAGGAGGAAATGCGAAGCGCGATTGAGGGGCTGCAAAAGGAGCTGGAGGCCACGTTGCGCCGGATGCCGCGGTTGCAAAAGGAGATGCGTGATCTGATCCGTGCGCTGGATCGAGAAATTGCGCAGGTGGCGCTGACGCAACCGTTTGAGGAGTTGAAGGCAGAGTATTCCGAACTGCCGGAGGTGCTGACCCACGTGGGGGCAATCCACACGGATATGCTGAAGAACATTCCGCTGCTGATGGGCGCGGAGAGTGAGGAAGACACGATTGCCACAGGGCAACCGGCGACGGAACACCGGTTTGAGCGATACGAAGTCAACGTTCTGGTGACGCAGAGTGATCATGCGGATGGTGCCCCGGTGATCGAGGAGTTGCACCCGACGCTTGCCAACCTGGAGGGGCGGGCGGAATACGTGTCCATGCATGGAGTGCTGGTGACGAACTTCCAACTCATTCGCGCGGGTGCATTGCACCGGGCCAATGGCGGCATTATTGTGATGGATGCCCGCAACCTGCTGACGGAACCGTTCAGCTGGGCTGCGCTGAAACGCGCCTTGTCGCGCGACGAAATCGTAATCGAAGATGTTACGCATGTTCTGGGCCTGACTACGACGGCGTCGCTGGAGCCCGAACCGATCCCGCTCAACGTCAAAGTGGTTTTGTTGGGAGACCGGTTCACGTACCAGCTATTGATGGCGCTCGATCCAGAATTTGGCGAGCAATTCAAAGTACTCGCGGATTTTGATGACGAAGTGAGTCGCTCCCGAGAAGGAGAGCAGATGCTCGCCCGTCTGATTGCCAGATTTGCGAGCGACGAGAAACTAAAACCGCTCGATCGAGAGGCGGTGACGCTGCTGGTGGAACGCGCTTCGCGGATAGCGGAAGATGCGACCAAACTCACGCTGCTAGCGCAACGGCTTCGGGATGTGATGGCCGAAGCCGATTACTGGGCGGAACAAGGGAAGCGAAGCGTTACCAGCCGCACTGACGTGGCGAAGGCGATTGAAGAAGGAATTCGCCGTACTGGCCGGCTGAAGGAGAGGAGCCAGGAAGCACTGGTTCGAGAGATCGCGCTGGTTGAGACGAGCGGAAGACGGACAGGGCAGATCAATGGGCTCAGCGTTATTTCGACGGGGGACATGAGTTTTGGGGTGCCAGGCCGCATCACGTGCCGCGTGCGTCCTGGCACGGGGAAAATTGTGGATATTGAACGAGAAGTGAAGCTAGGCGGGCCGCTGCACTCAAAAGGCGTGCTGATCCTGGCTGGATTTCTGGCGGGGCGCTACGCGCTGGATACGCCGATGTCGCTTTACGCGAGCCTTGTTCTCGAACAATCCTATGGTGCAGTGGAGGGGGACAGCGCGTCAGCCGCGGAGCTTTTTGCGCTACTCTCCGCGCTTGCCGATGTGCCGCTGCGACAAGATCTTGCGGTGACGGGCTCAGTGAACCAACTGGGAGACATGCAGGCGATTGGAGGGGTAAACGAAAAGATTGAGGGGTTCTTCGATCTATGCCACGCACGCGGTCTGACGGGGACGCAGGGAGTGTTGATCCCAAAATCGAATGTCCAGCACCTGATGCTGCGAGAAGACGTGGTGGATGCGTGCTCCTCGGGCAAGTTTGCCATTTATGCCGTCGAGACGATGGATGCAGGAATCGCCCTGCTTACGGAGCTGGACGCCGGGGAGCGAGGAAGCGATGGGCGTTACCCTGCAGGGTCGTTGAACGCGAGGGTCGAGGAGCGCCTCAGGCAGTTTGCGGAAATCAGACGCACGACCGCGGGTGAGGCGGAGGGCTAGAGCAGATTTTCTTTTGCCATGCCAGCTTGGGGTTGGGGAGCGGGGCCTTCCTTGACGGAAAAGGGACGCAGGGTTTCGCAGTTTCTGGGCGAACCGAGAGGAAGTTCGCTCCGAGGCAGCACTGGAGGGCATGGATGCGCACAATGCAGAAGGGCACGGCCCGCATTGCGGCCAAGATTCTGGTGACCTTTGTGTCTGTCACGCTGCTGATGGATCTTCTGCTGAAAAATACTTCCGATCTGCAAGAGGGAATGTGGGCGTGCTACTGGGCCTCAGGTGCAATTCTGGTGGGTGTGATCGTGGGTTGGGACAGGCCGGTGGCCTGGGGAGTGGTTTTCTTTGGAAGCATTGGCCTACCCGCATGGTTGCTGGGATTTCTCTTCGGCAGGCAGGTATATGTGACCTCGATTCTTATCCATACGATCCCGCTGGGGGCAGGCTTGCTTTACCTGAGTGGGCTTAAGAGGTTGCCCAGATTCTCCGCGGTCGGGGCGTGGCTGCTATATGCAATTCCCTTCGGCATGGCCTGGTACGTGTGTGATCCGAGTGCGATGATCAATCTGACGCATTTGAAAGTATCGCTGCTGCCCGGATTTTTCCCGCAACTGTGGGAGTTTTATACGGGGGCCCTCGTCCTGAGCGGTGTGTCCTCTGGCATCGTGGCCTGGTTGTTGGACCCCTTGCTGCGCTACCGTGCGTCCGTGAGTGGGACTAGGATGAAATCCGAACGGGCAGGGCTGGCGAGACGGCGTGAGCGGTGACGGGATCTGAGACTCATGCTGCTTTGGCCAGTGCCATGGTTCGGGAGAACCGGATGCCCCTGCCCGCCAGACACAGTGGAGTGCCCAGCAAAATCTGTACCAGTTGAGATGAGACAAACTGGTATAGAAGGAGCAGAAGATGGGCAAGGCAAGGAAGCACATCGACACCCAAGGAGCGAAGGAACCGCGCCATGATTGCCGTCCTGATCGGTTGTGGTCTCAGAAGGGCTGAAGCCGCTCAATTGAAGCTTGAAGATATTCAACTTCGCGAGGGACGTTGGGTGATCGCCGACCTGAACGGAAAAGACGGTCATATCCGGACGGTTCCAATGCCCGGCTGGGTAAAAGACGCGATCGACAGATGGGTGGTTCCTGCCGGAATCACCTCAGGCCCGACGTTCCGCGCTATCAACAAAGCTGGGCGAACCTGGGGAAATGGCTTCACGCCAAAGGTCATCTGGTCCATCGTCAAGGAGGGGGCCGCCAACTGCGGCCTGGCCAATCTTGCCCCCCACGATCTGCGCCGGACGGACATGTGCCCGCCTCTGCCATCAGGCGGGCGGCGAACTGGAGCAGATCCAGTTTTTCCTCGGGCACATTTCCGTCGAAACCACAGAGCGATATCTAGGCTGCAAGCAGCGCTTTCAAAACGCCAGGAATGATGCCATCGGACTCGAACCCGACGGCCCGTGAGCCCAGCTTCTACAGATGCGAGGCAGGATACCTACTCAACGGGCCTGAAACATCTGAAACTGTAAAGGTGACGCCCTCGCGATGGAAGAACAACCCGCCACTCATAATCCCGGGGGCTCATCGCCTTCAAATGAAGGATCGTAGCCGGCAAAGAATAAGCACTCCAACCCGTCTGCCTCGAAGAGAACATCCCCCGGGATTCGCTTCCTTTCGCCTGCCAGGTATTCGCGAAGCCCCCTCACCGCCCGAACGACACTCCTGTGAATCAATGGGTCATCTTTGGTCATCGCAATGTAGCGGCGTGCGGACTGCACGAAAGCCCTGAATTCC
>JAJYVU010000070.1 GCA_021791875.1 Acidobacteriota bacterium
GAAAACGTAACTTCTTCTTCATGACCGGTTCCTCCGCTTGTGGCTCTGATCTGTGTACCGCTTCGGCTCACAGCTTAACCCACGGTCAGCGCAGTGGACCGGTCACTCCATGATGACTAGTCCCCGTCATTGCAGGATTGGAAGAGGCGCTACCGGAAACCAGCCGGTAGCGCTTCTTTATTCAGTGGGATGCATTCCGTGCTTCCCCGGCGCTGTATGGCTGGAATCGGTCTTCAGATACTCATTGAAAAACTTCGCCGTGGCCGCGTATGCCGCGACCCAATCGCGATGAAGAAGGAAAGTATGCCCCTCGTCGGGGAAAATGAGCTCCTGAAACGGAACATGCTGCCTGCGCAAGGCCGCGGCTAATTGCACCGTTTGCAGAAACGGGACATCCCTGTCATCGTCCCCCTGGATCAGCAGAACAGGAGAACGCCATGTCTTCACCGACGCGAGGGGTGAAGACCTCCAGGCAAGCTGCCACCTCGCATTGGGATTGGCCGCGCTATCGGAGATGGCAAAATTCTGTGGGTTATCCACATTCCAATCGTGCACGCCAGACATATCGGAACCCGCCGCGAACAGGTTGGAGGCTCGCGCCAGGGCCAACGCCGTCAAAAAACCACCCCAGCTTCCGCCCCAGATACCAATGTGCCGGGGTTCCACATCGCAGCGGTTGCGCAGGTAAAGGCCCGCGCCTTCCACATCGTGTAGCTCACTGTCTCCCATGGGTCCATAATTCAGCGCCTCGCGAAAATCGAGCCCGTAACCGATGCCGCTGCGATAGTTCACCGACAACACGACGTATCCCTGGCCGGCGAGATATTCATTCATCGCATAGGCATACGAATAGTAGTCCATGTCATGCCAGCCAAGCAGCATCTGGCGCTGCGAGCCTCCATGGACAAAGACGACCGCGGGATGCCGCACGCAATTGTCAACGCCATTCGGAAGAAACAACTGTCCGTGAATCCTGAGGCCGTCCGTTGCGTTGAAGATGACAGGCTGCGGAATGACCATGCTCGCTGCGGGAAAACTCGCCGGAATCATCTGTGGAGCGAGGTCATGCAGTTGCCCTCCCGCGCCGACAATCGCCGGACGAATCGGAATGCGAGCGTCCGAGCGCAGAACAGAGACTGTCTGGTTGTCGCTGGCAACAACCGGGTGCGTTTCAATGCCCTTACCCGGCGTCAGTTCGACGGGTTTTCCTCCCCATACGGAAACCTTCCAGACGTGGCGCCGGTCGATGTCGTTCTGGTTGGACGAATAAACAATGGTACGGCGGTCAGGACTGATGGAAACATCCTGCACGATGAATTTGCCCGGCGTCAGCAGCCTGGCTACGCCTCCCTGTGCGGGAATCATATAGAGGTGGGTCCAGCCATCGCGTTCCCACGGAAACACAAGATGATCGCCCGCACCCCAGAAGACCTGATGGTGGCCAACGATTTCGCGAAACACGCTGCCCGGCCCCGGATTGGCCGTCCAGATGACCCGCCCCTCGCCGGTCTCGGCATTCGCCACCAGAATGGACCATGGCTGTCCCGAGCGCTCCACTCGATCGAAGTTCTCATCCTTCGAGTACGGAACGCGAATAAAGGCAATCTCGCGGCTGTCCGGCGACCACATCGGATACAGATCATGATCGGTTCCGGGATCCAGATACCGCAGTGTCTTCGTGGCGAACGAATACACCCCAATGAAGCTATGACTGCCTCGGTCGCTCACAAAGGCCAGCTCCCTGCTGTCCGGCGACCATCGCAGCGATTTACTTTCACCGAGCGTGTGCAGCAATTGCACTGCTTTGGGATTCGACCGCCCGAGATTCTCAAACCAGATCTGACCGTCGAAGATCCAGGCTACTTCATTGTCCTTCGGCGAAAACGCGGGCGAGTGACCGGGCCCCAGCTTGCGCGGTGCGCCTCCGCTCAGAGAAACCAGCCACACGTCCTGCTCTGTGCCTTGCGGCAACAGAGCGGGATTCGGCGACACGTTCCACTGGCCACCCGGATCGCCGCCCCGAACATAGACAATGGACCTGGCATCCGGTGACCACCGCAAACCCGTGATTTCCTGGCCATCGTCCTTCGTATAACGCGTGATCTGGCGCGAGATATACCCCTTGCCACTACTGGCCGGCACGGCGACCCAGATGTTCCGCCGGCCTTCCTCGTTTGAGAGCCACGCCAGCCGGTCTTTTACGGGCGCGGCGACCAGGTCGGAGTTGAACGGCGCGCTCATCACCTGTTGCAGGGTGAAATTCGTCGTCGCGGGTTGCGCGGCGGCTATGGGAGACAGCGAGCAGAAGATGAGAGCTGTGGAGGCGAAACGTCCCATGACTGGCATGACACTCCTTAGGCGACTGGCTGCGAATGAAGCGCAATGGACATCGGCGTGGTCGCGCAACGAACAGAGGCCTTTCACGGCGCCCACGTTGACTCATTCCCGGGTACAACGACCTGACGCCGCGATGCTTGTTAGCGTATCAGGATTTTTTATCGTGAAGGCCGGGAATCCGTAGACTTGAGTACCGTGTCCATGCAACTCTGATTGCAACATTGAGCGATCCATCCAAGCACCACGATCTTCCCCGCGTTCTCGGTCCCTGGCAGGCGACTTCGGTCGTTGCGGGAACCATCATCGGCAGCGGAATCTTCCTTGTTCCGCAGGAAATGATGCGTGCCGCAGGCTCCTCCACCCTGGTTTATCTGGCGTGGATCGCCGCTGGCCTGCTCTCGCTCTTCGGAGCCATGACGTATGCCGAACTCGCCGCGATGCGCCCGTTCGCCGGCGGAGAATATGTCTACATCCGCGACGCGTATGGCGAACTGCCATCGTTCCTCTACATGTGGACATGGTTTTCTCTCGCGAAGCCGGCATCCATCGCCAGCAGTGCCATCGGCGCCGTTCAAATCCTGGGAATCTTTGCCGCGTTCAGTTGGCTGAGTCGCCCGTTGCTGCCTCACTGGCAAATGGAGTGGGGACAAATCGCCGCCATCGCGCTCACCTGGCTGATCACAGGCCTCAACTATCTGGGAATGCGTCGAGCCGGAGCCTTCCAGCTCATCTTCACGGTTCTGAAAATCGCCCTGATCCTGGGCATCGTCTTTTTCTGCTTCACCAGCCCGCATGGCCAATTTGGCAATTTTTCCACCGTCTTTACCGGTAAACAGGGCGGCATCACCGGGTTTGCAGTGGCCATGATTGCCGCGTTGTGGGCCTACGATGGCTGGAACGATCTGAACATGGTCGCCGAGGAAATCAAGAAGCCGGAACGCAGCATTCCCTTCGCCCTGATCTTCGGAGTCGGCCTGGTGGCCGTGCTCTACATGCTCACCAATGCCGCGGTCGAATACCTTCTGCCGGCCGGCGCCATCGCCGCTTCACCGCGCCCGGCATCCGATGCGATGGTGCTCGCCGTGGGCTTGTGGGGCGCCGCACTCGTTTCTGTCGGCATGGTCATCAGCGTACTGGCGTCGTTGAACGGGACCGTGCTCTCCGGTGCGCGCATCCCCTTTGCGGCGGCGCGCGACGGCATCTTCTTTCGCTCCCTGGCTCGCATTCACCCGCGCTTTCAAAGCCCTTCTGTGTCGCTGGTGGTCCAAGCAGCGATGTCGACCGTGCTGCTTCTGCTCGTCGGGCGTTTTCAGGCGCTCTTTGAGCTGGCGCTGCTGGGGGAATGGGTCTTCTACTTGCTCACCGCAACTTCTCTCTTTGCCTTCCGCCGCCGGGAGCCCAACCGCTCGCGCCCCTTCCGGGTGCCCGCGTATCCCTGGTTACCGGCCATCTTCGTGGTCTCCTCCGCGCTTGTGATTCTTTATCTTTTCGAGAGCAACCTGCGCAATTCCATTGGCGGCCTGGTGGTCATCGCGCTCGGACTCCCCATGTACGCGTGGATGCGGGTGCGCCGGGACAAAGCCGCTGCGGCGGATGGACTGCAGCCATGATGTTCAGCGAGGAATCGGTGCTGGATCCCTCCCGCTCAAAACTGAAGTGATGAAAATGCGAGGTCTTTATGCCTGACCATTTGCCCCTGCAACAGACTCTCGAATCCATCGCCGCCCAGCATCGCGGAGACGTCGCATTGTTTGCCGAGAATCTGAAGACCGGCCAGACCGCCAGTATCCACGCCGATGAGGTGGTGCAAACTGCTTCCGTGATCAAACTGGCGATCCTCTACGAAGCCATTCAGCAGATCCGCTCGGAAGATGCGCATTTCAGCGATCCCCTCGTCATGCACCAGGCCGATCAGGTTCCACGTTCGGGTGTCCTGCTGTTCTTCGACACACCGATGACGCTTACGCTGAAAGACGCACTCACCATGATGATCGCCATGAGCGACAACACCGCGACCAATCTGGTAATCGACCATCTCGGCCTTGCCCGCATCAACCACCGGATTCAAAGACTCGGCCTGACCAATACATACCTGTATCGCAAGGTCTTCCGGCCCGCGGAAGGTCCCGTGCCAGACGATCACAAGCGCTTTGGCCTGGGCAAAACCACTCCGCGCGAAATGGCAGTCCTCATGCGGAAGATCGCGACCTGTGATCTCGCCGCACCGGGCACGCCATCCAATCCCAATGATCGGCAACTCTGCGACGTCATGCTCCACATGCTGCGCAACCAGTTTTATCGCGGAGGCATTCCGCGCTACCTCGGATCCATGTATACAGACACCGAGTCAGCCATTGCCAACAAGACAGGTGAGCTGAACGCCGTTCGCAACGATGTCGCGGCCATCGATGCAAACGAGGGAATGCTGATTTTGTCGATCTTCACCTGGAACAATCGAGACCAGACATGGTCCGTAGAGAACGAGGGAGAACTTACGATTGCGAAACTGGCAAGAGCCATCGTCGCAGCCTGGTCCCCCGGCAACCTGTAAGACTTTGATCCTATCCTGCCTGTAACCGACGCGAGCGGTCCTGCACGTTGGCTTCCGGAGCCTGAATCCCTCGCGGACGCAAACCACCCCCTCAGCGACTGCACGCCACACATCGCCGACAAGAGCCCGAATGACTTCACCACGTCACGCCGCTCGAGCGAGCGGCGCAACGTGGCATGTTTTGCTTCGGCGCGTTCTGCCGTAGCAGGTTAGAAGGTATACACCCCGCCGAACTCCATTTCGCGGGGCAGCGTCAGCAGGCCGGTGTACTGGCCAAATGCGGGTCCCGCATCCACTTCGGTGTCGATGCTCTGGACATCGAACCGGTGAGTATTGAAGACATTGAAGACCTGCCAGCGGACCTGGAAGGTCTGCTTTTGCACGATATGGAAGGTCTTCGACAGGTTAGCGTCCGTATCGAAGTAACCCTCGCCGCGGATGTTGTTTCTCTGGCCGCTCTGCCCCGGGAAAGCATAGTCGAAGGAATTCCCGGCTGTAGTCGGGTCCTTGAACGCATACGGTGCACCTTTATATATGGTGGTGCCCGTCGACACAGGCTTCACCAGGTTCGCCCATCCCATCTCATCCCAGTTGGTTGGCCATACGTAGCCCATGAACACACTGTAAGGGAAACCGGAAGTCCAGCGGGTCGTGCCGGCAAGCTGCCAGCCTCCGATCGCCGCGTTGAGCACGCCGTGCGCGTCACTGGCAAACGCCGCCCCCCTGCCGAAGGGCAACTTCGCCACCCAGTAGCCATTGATCTGATGCCGCAGATCGAAGTCGCTGGACGCGTACATCTGGCTCGGATCCCAGGAATTGATGATGCTGGAGGTTAAAAATTGAGCAGCGCGCGAAGCAAACGACGCCTCATCCAAGGAGTGGGAATAGGTGTAGTTGAACCCGAACAGGACTCCATTGGAAAACTGCTTATGCAGGCTCACCTGCAGGGAGTTGTAGCTGGAATTGGATATCGATCTCCAGGCCCAGAGCGAGGAGAACTGGCTGTTGAAGTAGCTGTTCTCTCCGCCGATCGGGACGAAAGGATAGCCGACTACGTCCGTGATATAGAGACCCGAAGTTTCGTTGTACTTGCTGCCACAAGCCGGCCCCTCGAACAGGTCGTAGGCAGAGACAAGTATGCTGCTGGTCGTCCCGCCCGAGCATATGCTGTAGGACGGCTGCTGCTGGAACATATCCGTCCAATAGGACGCTGTTGGGCCGATCATCTGGGCAGTAATTTGCGACGTGGGCACGCCCTGCCGGGCCAGTTTGGCTAGCGCAGTCGCCGCTGCAAAGTAACTGATCCCCGTTTTGGGATCCACCAGGTTCAGTGGCATGGCAAGATCTTCCAGGGCCAGCCCTTTGCGTCCCAGATGCCCCACGTAAGACACGCTGAGCACCGTCCGCCCAGGCAATTGACGCTGGACGGAGAGGTCCATGGCATACGAATAGGGGGTATTCAATGATTGGTCGATGCCGGTTGAGATGGCTTCCGCGCCCACTGGGTAGGTCGCCGGGAAGGTGGAAGCCGGTGGTTGACCCACCATGGAATTCCCGCTGTTATCCACCGTCGGGATGGTGTGCATGCTTGTAATACGGGGTACATCGGCGAGTTTGATACCAAATGGACTTTCCAGAGTACTGGTCAGGCCAAATGAACCATTTGCATCATAGGTCATTGCCAGTGCAGGACCAAAGTTGTCGTAATACATGCCGAATCCGCCGCGTACCGAGGTCAGGCCGTTGCCCATCAGGTTTTTCACCCATCCGGAGTCTGGCCGCGGTGTCCATGCGAATCCTACACGTGGAGCAAAGTTCTTGTTCTGGACCCCGTACATGCCCGGCTTGCCCCAGTATGAGCCGGCAGGCGCAAACCGAATGAGGGCATCGTGGTTGGAGGGAATGCCCATGGCTCCCTCGCGGGCACGCTGTTCGAACCACTGGCCCATGTTGATGTTAGGTTCCACCTGCTGTCCATTGGTCTCCGTGATCGGAGTCATCAACTGATAATTGAGCCCGTAGGTAATCGACAGAGTCGGAGATGCCTGCCAGGTATCGGCAAAATAAAGGTTGTAGGTGCCCGTCGCCCAGTTCCGCACCACGTTGGCTCCCTGGGCGAGTGGCGTCGCGGTGGTCTGGCTCGTAACTTTGTAGTTATATTGGGCATCCACTTCGCTGGCCAGGCCCATCATGGCCGCCAGCGGAAAGTCGTACGAATGGGCGGAACCGACCGCCGGATAGCCCCAGGTCGCCGGATCCAGTGGACCTCCTTTGTTCGCAAATCCGCCGCCGGAGATCCAGTCGGCATTCGTCAACGCGTCGCTGAACGAATTCGCATTGGTATAGTCTCTGCGGCGGATCAACAGAATATTGGCGCCGAATTGGAATTTGTGTGCACCGTGCTGCCAGCTCACCGTGTCCACGATGTTGTTCACCGGAGTCACTGCTGCGCTCGTCCGCGTAAAGCCCTGGTCCAGATCGCGCATGACGATCCACGGCTGGTTGGAGTTGCCGTTGTCGCCGATGCTTTCCTTCGTAAGTCCATAACGAAGATCATTGACGAGGTTGGGGGTAAACACGGTCGTCAACCCTACGGCAATCCCCTTGCTGAAGTCCACGATTTGCGACTCGGGCTGCTGCCCGGGCAGAAAGGGACCCGCAGTTACGTCACGATCGTGGACCGCGGTTCCGCGCACAAACAGCGAATTCTTGCTGTTCAGCACGTAATCAACGCGACCGATATACCAGTTGTCATTGCTCGTGATCGGAGAGGCAAAGCGATAACCGGCATAGTTGGGGGCATCCAGAACATTCGCCGTATTGGGGTTGGGATAGGTATCGAAATACTTGAGGGCGACCTGGCTGGGTCCGATACCGAGTGGATCCATCTGCGCCAGTTGTTTCGCGTTGAGCGCGTAGCTGCCCGGCGCCACGGAATAGCTCCTGCCGCTCAAACCGGTCACGCTGCCACCCGGGCAATTGCTGGCCGTCTGGCATTGGTACTGAATGATCCCGTCGCGCAGCGTCGAGCTGGGAATGATTCGCAGAGAGCTTGCCCCCTGCGATACGCGATGACCTTCATAGTTGAAAAAGAAAAAGGCCTTGTTGCGCACGAAAGGACCGCCCACATCGGCGCCAAACACATTGCGAACCAGCTTCGTGGGGCGATTGGGCAGCCCGCTTTCTATCTGGGACTGCTTCAGAAACCAGTCGTTGGCCTCGCCGATGGTATTGCGGTTGAACTCATAGAGATTGCCATGGAATTCGTTGGTCCCGCTCTTGGTCACCATCGTAATCTGCGCGCCCGAGGAGAAGCCCTGGGTGGCGCCGTAATTGGAGGTGGTCACGCGGAATTCCTGCGTGGAGAACGGCGTTGTGGGCAGCACGCCGTTGAACGCATATCCCTCGAATGTAAAGTTGTTGCTCACACCGTCGAGGGTGATGTTGTTCTGGTCGCTGCGTTCGCCGTTTACCGATCCGGCGCGCGTATCGTAATTGCTCTCCAGCGCGTTCTGCCCGTTGTAGACCACGCCGGGCTGGAAGCTCAGCAGCAGCGGCATGCTCTCAGCGCGCATGGGAAGGTTTTCAATCGATCGGGTTCCCATGGTATTGCCAATCGTGGCATCGGTCGTATTCAGCAGCGCCGCCTGCCCGCTCACTTCGACCGTCTGCGACACTGAACCGACTTTCATCTTTATGTCACTGGTTGCCGGCAGGCTCACCCGGAGTTCCAGGCCGCTTTGCTTAATCGTCTGAAAGCCCTCGGCAGTGACCGTCAGATTGTAGGTGCCTGGAATGACCGCCGGGAAGCTGTAGGCGCCAGTGGAGTTGGTAATCGTAGAGCGGCTCGTACCCGTCGCGGGCTCGGTGATGGTTACCTTCGCACCGGCAATCGCCGCCCCGGATGGATCGGTTACGGTGCCGTGCAAGGATGTGGTTGCCTGCCCCCATGCGAACCCGCTGAGAGCAAACACCACGATGATGAGGGAAAGAATCGACAGCCTACCACTTCTCATTGCCTGCCTCCGAACTACAGGAATAATAGGAAGGCCCGCGTCCGTCGACCGAGTCACCCGTCGTATGAATCCGTTAGGCTTAAAAAATCGTACTCAGCGCGGAAGATCACTGGGCCACTTCTCTTTCAATTTGTAACCAGTAGTCCCTGCTTCTTCGCGGGGATGTGAGATTCCACAAGGCCGGGAATAGCACCTTTGCCGAATCCCGAGCAGAAATTCGAGACAAACTGTGTCTCAAAATCCTCTAGAGGACCAAGAATAGTCCACGAAAAACAAAGCTCTTTCCTGAGTCAGGAAGCGTTTATGCATTTTTTTGTCTTCCTGAAATGTCTGAATAACGCCTGCCCTCCCTGAAAAACCACGATGCTCGCGATTAAAGTACGGATGAATCTGTGATGTCAATATAAATATCTAGTCATATAGAAGACCTGAAGATTGGCTAAAGATCCTCAAAAATAGTGGCGACAAACCGCCGGCGACAAAGCGCCTCTGTGACTGTCCTGGGCGAGTTTTTGGGCAGCCTCGGCCATGCATTCCGCCGGGCGAAAACACCCGCGCGACCGTGCCCAAAACGGCAACCTTGTGGGACACGGGGCGGCGACGGAATCCACTGAACGGGTGGGAGCATGCTCCCACCGCGGTTCTACAGTTTTTCAGGCTAGCTCACCGGTCAAAGTGGGCCAAATGCACGAAACACTCCCATGACACAGCATTGCCCGGCGTCAAGAGCCTCATCCTGAAGAACCTGCGGGCGAAGATGCGACGGTGAAGGCAGAGACGGAAGATCGGCTCCCAATCAGCCCCAAAAGCCACCCTGGAACAAACCTCGCCCTACAGCGCGGCTTCCACTGTCGCCATCAGCTCTTCTTTTGTAAGCGGAAGCGGGTTGGCCTGCATGCTGCTGGCTTTGGCCGCCTTTTCCACAACGTCTGGTAAATCAGCCGCCGTGACTCCCCAGGTGCGCAACGCAGGAATTTGCAGATCCGCACAGAGCGTGCGAACCCATTCGACGCCGTCCTCGACGCCGGCATCACTCCTGCCGGTAAGGAGGCGCGCAATGACTGCGTAACGGCCCAGGGAAGGATGCTGCGGCGCCCGGGCGCGCAGTGCAGCTGCGTTAGCTGTCATGCCGTGCGGCAACAGCGCCGCGCAGAGCGCTCCGTGCGGAGCCTTCCAACCCCCTCCGAGCGGTGCGGCAAAGCCATGCACCAGCCCCAACCCGGCGTTTGCCAGCGCCAGCCCGCCGAACAGGCTGGCCAAGGCCATATCGCGGCGTGCCTCCCGGTCCGCTCCGTCGTGGTACGCAACTCGCAGAGCGCCACCCACGCGCCTGATTCCTTCGACACACAGTGCATCCACCAGAGGATTGGCGCGTGCACTCACGTACGGCTCGATGAGCTGCGTGAGAGCGTCAAGGCCGGTGAACGCCGTGATTTCCGGCGGCAGCCCGTACGTCAACTCCGGATCGACCACCGCGACGCGAGGCAGCATCAGGGGGCTTCGCAGACTGGCTTTGACGCCATGCGCGGGAGATCCAAGCACGGCATTGCGCGTGACCTCGCTTCCCGTGCCGGCCGTGGTGGGTACCGCGATAAAAGGAAGCGGCGCGCGCGAAATTGGCCGACCTTTTCCGATCACTTCCAAGAACTCGAGCGGATCGCCTCCGTTGGTGGCAAGCGCCGCGATTGCCTTTCCGGCATCAATGACGCTGCCACCGCCAATTGAGATGACCACATCGCAGCCTGTTTGCTGAATGTGACACGCGCCCTCACGCACCAATTCGATGGTTGGCTCCCCGGCCAAGGCAAAGGTTTCCGCTGAGAGCGCCTCGATCAGCGCTGCCGCACGATCTCGCGAAGCGCCCGTCACTACCAGCGGACGAGACCCGAACGTATGAGCCAGGTCAGGAAGGCTGGCCGCAGTACCTTCGCCAAAGAGGATACGGGTTGCGGTTGCAAACTCAAAACGCATCCTTTACCACTCCTGAAACTCGGGAAAAACGGCTCTGTACTTCACGCTCTGGCGCGGCTCGGCCATCATGCCTGCAACCGCATCGCGCCATTTCAAGTAATGCGCCGTTTCCTTGTGCGCGGCCGAGGCTTCCGGCGAGCGGTAGACCTCGATCAGCAAAAACCGGGTCGCGTCGTCCTGCTGCTGAATAACGTCGAAGCGTGCAATCCCCGGCTCCTGCACACTCGATCGGGCATTCTCGATCGTGACCTGCCGAAACTCCGCAACCGATTCCGGCTTGACGTGCACGTGAACGTGAACAATAAGCATCGCATTCGCCTCCGCCCTTTATCCTACTGTTTCTCGCAACCCCGGGATTCCGCGTGCTTTACATGTTCAATTCCGGCACTCGCCAGCGTGTTTCGGCAGAGACAGACCAGGATATTTCGCGAAGTGTATACTTCAAGGTCGCTTTACGCGGTCATTGGCCCTAATCGTGGGCCAATGTCGCTGAGTTTGGGCATGCAGGTTCTCGCCTGGTGCCCGAATGAGCGCATCGGAGATCCTTCATGCCCTTCAAGACCATCATCGAGCCCTTCCGCATCAAGAGCGTTGAGCCTATCCGCTGGACAACGCGGGCACAGCGCGAGCAAATTCTCGCCGCCGCCTATTACAACATGTTCCTGCTCCCCGCCGATGACGTGCTCATCGACCTGCTCACCGATTCCGGGACCGGCGCCATGTCCACGCACCAGTGGGCCGCCATGATGGAAGGCGACGAGAGCTATGCGGGCAGCCGCAGCTTCGACCACTTCCGCGACTCGATTCAGGACATCTTCGGTTACAAAAACGTGATCCCCACGCATCAGGGCCGCGCCGCCGAACGCATTCTCTTCGGCGTCTCCTGCAAAAAGGGCGACGTTGTGCCCAACAACACGCATTTCGACACCACCCGCGCCAACATTGAATTCACCGGTGCCGAAGCCGTAGACCTGCTCACCACCGAAGGCCGCCAACCCTCGGTCACCGCGCCCTTCAAAGGCAACATGGATGTTGCCGCCCTAGAAGCGCTCATCGAGCGTGTCGGCCGCGAGCGTATTCCACTAGTCATGCTCACGGTGACAAATAATTCCGGAGGCGGCCAGCCCGTCTCCATGGAGAACGTGCGCCAGGTCAGCGCCGCCTGTCGGAAGCACGGCATCCCGCTCTACTTTGACGCCTGCCGCTTTGCGGAAAACTCCTGGTTCATCAAGCTGCGCGAGCCAGGCTACGAAAACAAGACGCCCAAGGAAATCGCCCAGGAGATGTTTTCCTACGGCGACGGTTGCACCATGTCCGCCAAGAAGGATGGCATGGCCAACATCGGCGGTTTTCTCTGCACCAACGATGACACGCTCGCCCAGCAGGAGAAGGATCTGCTCATCCTCACCGAAGGCTATCCCACCTATGGCGGCCTCGCCGGCCGCGATCTCGAAGCCATTGCAGTCGGCGTGCAGGAAGCGCTGCAGGAGGATTACCTCCGCTACCGCATCGCTTCCACCGCCTACCTCGGCCATCACATCGCGGCCGCCGGTGTCCCCATCGTGCAGCCGCCCGGCGGTCATGCCATCTATATCGACGCGCGCGCCTTCCTGCCGCATATTCCCTCCAGCCAGTTTCCCGGCGTCGCCCTGGCCTGCGAACTCTACCTCGAAGGCGGAGTCCGTTCCGTGGAAATCGGCACGCTCATGTTCGCCCAAGCCGCGCAAATGGATCTTGTGCGTCTCGCCATCCCGCGCCGCGTCTATACCCAGAGCCACGTGGACTACCTGGTGGAAGTGATTCTGGAAGTCTGGAAAAATCGCGAAAAGATTCGCGGCATGCGCCTCAATTATGAAGCACCTTTTCTACGCCACTTCACCGCACGTCTGGAACCGCTGGCCTAGACCCGCTACGGCTAGAGCAATTCCTGAGTCCCTGTAGCCTGAAGCCTATGCACTCCAGTTGACGCGACCCTCGGGAAGCGGCGACCCTACAGAAAAACCATAGGGACACAGTCACTCAGGAATTGCCCTAAGTGCCACAATCCAAGACACGATCCACATGAGTGATGCAGAAGTTCCGGACGCGATATCCTAAATACAGGCGCTCAAAGCCTGCCCGATTTATTTTCATTTGCCGCAGCCGCTCTTCGCGCTGCTGAAGGATCTGATGCACCCCTTGAACATCACCCCCACCGACTATGCCGTTGCGTCGCTCTTCGGGGCGGTCGTCATCATCATCTGGCGTATTCGCGAAGGCCGTTCCGCCGTCACCCTGAAGAAGATCATCATTCCCCCGGCCGGCATGGCCACGGGCTTTTCCATGTTCTTCGCTCCCATCTGCCGGATTCCCTGGCTCTGGGGCATCTCCGCTTTCCTGCTGGGAGCCACCCTGCTGGCCTGGCCTCTGAATGCCACCACCAGGCTTTACCGGGACGGCAACACCGTCATGATGAAGCGCTCCAGCGCCTTTTTGATGGTGGTCGTCGTCCTTGCCGCCATCCGATTCTTCGCCCGCGGCTATTTCGACCAGTTTGTTTCCGTCGAGCAGACCGGAGCGGTGTTCTATCTCCTCGCCTTCGGCATGATCCTTTGCTGGCGTGGCAGCATGTTCTTTGCCTACCGCAGGCTCACCGCACAATCCGCTGCGGCAGAGCCCGCTGCGCTCGTTGAAGATCCCGATCCCGCCTCCTAGGCGGATTTCCCATACGTTGATTTGTCCCCGCGCCATTGTTCCAGAAGAACGATGGCACGGCGCCGCGTCGGGCTGTTGCACCTCAGTCTCCTCCTAAAGGATGAGTGTGACCGAAATCACCTCATGTCCCTTCCCGCCCGGATAGAATGCTCGGTTTTCGAGAATATCCCGAAGACATCGCGAAGCGTGATGTTCCGGCCCCAGTACAAGGCTGGCCGCCGTCCCGGGAAAGCGTAGCCGACCGTAGAGCACGAAACGGCAGCCGGACGACCCCGCCACGCAAAGCGACCACAGGAGGCATGAAACATGTCGACAGCAGGGTTGCAGCACCAGCTTGTGCTGGCTCATCGTATGAAGCGCCTGGGCACAGAAACTGCTTTTGAGGTTCTGAGCCGGGCCAAGGCGCTCGAGCGGCAGGGCAAGAACATCGTCCACCTGGAAATCGGGGAGCCCGATTTCGATACGCCACCCAATATCGTGGATGCGGCGGTGGCAGCGCTTCGCAGCGGATGGACGCACTATGGCCCTTCCGCCGGACAGCCCGAACTGCGCCAGATCATCGCCAGCTATGTGAGCCGGACCCGAGGAATTCAGGTTTCCCCGGAAGAAGTGGTGGTTGTGCCGGGAGGAAAGCCGATTATTTTCTTCACGATGCTGGCATTAATTGAAGAAGGAGATGAGGTCATCTACCCCAACCCCGGCTTCCCGATCTACGAATCGATGATTGAGTATGCCGGAGGCAAGGCCGTGCCGGTTCTCCTGCGGGAAGAGCGCGACTTCGCCATGGACGTGGACGACCTGGCCGCGCTGGTGACCAGCCGAACGAAACTCATCATCCTGAATTCGCCGCAGAATCCGACCGGGAGCGTCCTGTCGCGCCGCGACATTGAGCGCACGGCCGAGGTGATCGGCAACCGCAACATCATGGTGCTGTCGGACGAGATATACAGCCGCCTGCAGTTTGAAGGGGAGCCGTTTTCAATTCTGTCCCTGCCCGGCATGCGGGAGCGAACCATCCTGCTGGATGGCTTCTCCAAGACCTATGCCATGACCGGGTGGCGCATCGGTTACGGCATCATGCGCAGTGACCTTGCGGCTCATATGACGCGGCTCATGACCAACTCTAATTCCTGCACTGCCAGCTTCACCCAGATGGCCGCTGTCGAGGCACTGCGCGGAGACCAGAGCCCGGTTGAACAAATGCGCTCGGAATTCGAAAAGCGCAGCAGGATGTTTGTCGATGGACTGAATAAAATCCCGGGATTCTCGTGCCGCATGCCGAAGGGCGCGTTCTACGTCTTTGCCAACATCGCCGGTACAGGCTGGAAATCAAAGCCGCTTGCCGACGCGCTGCTGGACCAGGCGGGCGTAGCAGCCTTATCCGGAACCTCGTTTGGTGAGTTTGGGGAGGGCTATCTCCGGTTCAGCGTGGCGAATTCCATCGAGATGCTGCACGAAGCTCTCGAACGCATCGAGCGCTGGACCCGGGTGAATCTGTAGCTGCGAGGAGGATAACTATGTCTCTCAAGGACTCGAATACTGGCAAAATCACCCACAGCTATTCCATTCCAGAACTGCGGGATAGGGCCACCATGATGCGTGGCTACAATCTTGTGTCTCTATGCGCCGCCGGTTCGGGTCATGCCGGAAGCACCTTGTCGATCATGGATCTCGCAGCGGCGTTGTATCTTCACGCAGCGGACCACGATCCTGCCAACCCGTCGTGGCCGGATCGCGACCGCATCATCTGGTCCGCGGGACACAAGGCCCCGGCACTGTATATCGCGCTGGGAGCATCCGGATATTTCCCTCTCGACGACACGGCAACCCTGCGCAAGCTGGGTTCACCCTTTCAGGGCCATCCACACTGGCTGAAGGTGCCGGGTGTCGAAATCTCCAGCGGATCGCTGGGCCAGGGGCTCAGCATTGCCGCGGGGATGGCGCTCGCGGCCAAATTAAACGGCGACCATCACAGGGTATTCTGCCTGATGGGAGACGGCGAACAGCAGGAAGGCCAGGTGTGGGAAGCTGCCATGGAGGCCGGTCATTATCACCTCGATAATCTGATCGCCATCATTGACTGCAATCGCCTGCAGATTGACGGCTGGGTGAAAGATGTTTTGCAGGTTGAGCCGCTCGATGCCAAGTACGCGAGCTTCGGGTGGCAGACGCTGCATATCGATGGTCACGACATGAACCAGATTGTGGCCGCCCTGGATCAGGCAAGGACAATGACCGGGAAACCCGTCGTGATTCTCGCCGAAACGATCAAGGGCAAGGGCGTCAGCTTCATGGAGAACCAGGCAGGCTGGCATGGCAAAGCGCCCAACCGGAAGGAATTGGACGCAGCCCTCACCGAACTGGGCCTGAAAGAGAGGATTCCGGCGGACTGGCTACTCGGTGCCGCAAGCACATTTCAAGCTGAAATCGACCGGAAGCTCCAGGACAAGATGCCGAGGTTCTCACGCGATTACTGGTGGAACGCAGGCGATACGATGAAGGTCAACATGGAGCCAACGCGCAAAGGTTTCGGGAAATCCCTGGCGCAGAATGGCGACGACGAGCGGATCGTCTGCCTCGGGCTGGATATCTCCGCCTCCATTACCATCGGTGATTTCCGAGCCGGCAAGCCGGAACGCGACAAGAGATGGATCAGCATGGGAATTGCCGAACAATCGGCGACAGCCGCTGCCGCCGGTCTCGCCAGGGAAGGCAAGCTGCCGGTGTTTGGTTCCTATGCCACCTTCTCAGCGGCCCGCAATCTGGACCAGCTTCGTGTTTCCATCTGCTACTCCAATATGAACGTCCTGATCGCCGGCGCTCACGGTGGGGTTTCCGTTGGTCCCGACGGCGCGACCCACCAGGCTCTCGAAGACCTTTTCACCATGCAGGGCCTGCCCAACATGGCTGTGGTGGTGCCATGCGACGCGATCGAAACACGCAAGGCCACCGACTATCTACTCCTGCAACACGAGGGGCCCAAATATATCCGCTTTGCGCGCGAAGCAACTCCGGTCGTGACCACCGAGGCGACGCCCTTTGTCTTTGGGCACGCCAATGCGATCCGGATGCGCCGGGAAGCGGCAGGTTTTGTGGGTAGCTTCGAAACTCAGCTCGCGGAGGCTTACAGGAACGAGGACGAAGACCTCACCATCATCGCGCTCGGGCCGATGGTCCCGGAAGCCATGCGCGCGGCCAGCATCCTCAAACTGGAATACGGCTACGAGACGCGTGTTCTGAACATGCACACGCTGAAGCCAATCGATACAGAGGCCATAATCCGCGCCGCGCTGGAGACAGGCATCATCGTGACAGCCGAAGAACATCAGATCGGCGCACTGGCCTGGCGCGTAAGTTCCATCCTCACGGAGAGTCCACGGCTTTACGGGATTCCCGTAATTACGGGCGCGATTGGCGTCAAGGATCGATTCGGCGAGTCGGGCGCTCCCTGGGAGTTGGTGAAAGAGCTGGAGGTAAGCGCAGAACACATTGCGCTGAAATCTCTTGAACTGGTAGCGATCAAGAAGGAGTCCCGGTCGGAGATCGCCCAATAGGCACCAAAGGCCAGTCTCCCCGGAAGCATCAAGCCGCCGGGATACGGAGCGCGTTCAGGCAGACCACCTTCATCTATGCAATTTTCGGTTTGCGCCGTGCGGCCCTTCTTGAGTAGAAGCCGCCATGGATCCGCGACCTCGGTATTCATCCGAAGGAGAGCTGCATCAATTCATCCGGCGATGGAAAAGTTGTCCGGCGACGATCATGCTGACCAGGCCCATCAATAGAAGCGGGAAATACTGTGGCCACAGCAAAGAACCTCTTGCTCCCTCAAGAAAACACTCGCGAAGAATGATGAGAAAGTAGCGCAGCGGATCAGCCAGCGTAATGTACTGCACAGCCCGCGGCATGTTTGCGATAGGGGTCGCGAAGCCTGAAAGCACGATGGCCGGCACCATGAAGAGAAACACCCCGAGTAATCCCTGCTGTTGAGTAATCGCGAGAGACGAGATCATCAGTCCAATGCCGACCGTCGAAAGCAGAAAGCAAAACAGCCCGAAATAGAGGGCCAGAATGCTTCCCGTGAATGGAACATGAAACCAGAAGACGGCTACGAGGATAATCAGCGATCCTTCAAAAGCTCCCACCATGAATCCCGGCAAAGCTTTGCCAATAAGAATCTCCGTCGGACGCAACGGCGTTACCAACAGCTGGTCAAAAGTTCCCATCTCGCGTTCACGCGCTACGGAAAGTCCGGTAGTGAGCATGCTCACGAGCAGCGTCAGAATGCCGCAGATGCCGGGCACAATAAACCATCG
>JAJYVU010000071.1:0-16037 GCA_021791875.1 Acidobacteriota bacterium
CTATTGGCACAAAATCACGCCGGAATAAGGTACGTAGTCGTTCCATTTGGGATAGTGCGGTGGCTCCGGTTGTTCGGACAGTTTTTCCGGGTTTTTAAGTGGAAAGATTGTTCGTGGTCGTCGAGGCGGTGGAAATGTGAAAATCGGTTTCATCGATTTTCAAGGTCTGTGGGAAGGGCGGGAAACAGCTTGATCGTTTTCCGCGCTTTCCATCAGACCGGCATTTCCACGGCCTGCTTCTTTGCGCGTTAAGCCGCCAGAGCTTCTGGTGGACGGTGGAAGTATATCTGGTCAGGCGTCTGTGCCCCTAGGCTGGAATGTGGACGTTGGGAATTGTAAAACTCGAAATAACGTCCGATCTTGTTCCTGGCCTCGCCAACCGACTCATAGGCATGCAGGTAGACGTGCTCGTATTTGAGCGAACGCCACAGCCGCTCGACGAAGACATTGTCGGCCCAGCGGCCCTTGCCATCCATACTGATCTGGATACCTTGTTCTTTGAGCCGTCCGGTGAAGGCTTCACTGGTGAACTGACTTCCTTGATCGGTGTTGAAGATCTCCGGTGAGCCGTGCACATTGAGAGCTTCTTCCAGCGCCTCGATGCAGAACGACGTGTCCATGGTGATCGACAGCCTCCAGGCCAGTACGCGCCGGCTGAACCAGTCGACGACTGCGGCCAGATAGACAAAGCCGCGTGCCATGGGGATGTAAGTTATGTCCATAGCCCAGGCTTGATTGGGCCTCGTAACGGGTAGGCCACGCAGCAGGTAGGGATAAATCTTGTGTCCTGGCGCGGGCTTGGAGGTGTTGGGCTTGCGATACAGCGTCTCAATGCCCATCTGCCGCATCAATGTGCGCACATGGCGACGGCCCACCTCGATACCCTGCTGACTGAGCATGTCGCGTAACATGCGGCTGCCAGCAAACGGATAGTTCATGTGCAGCTCATCGATGCGCCGCATCAGCATCAGGTCCGCGTCGGAGATCGGGCGCGGCCTATAGTAAATCGAGGAGCGGCTGATCTGGAGCAACTCCACCTGCCTCGAAATGGGTAGCTTGTGATTCGGGTCGATCATCGCTTTGCGCTCAACAGACCCGCTTTGGTGAGCGCAGACTCTAAAAAATCATTCTCCAGCGTCAGTTCGCCGATCTTGGCCTGCATCCGGGTCACATCCACCTTGGCCTGCTGCTGCTCGGCCTTGTCCTCCCCGAAGACACCAGCCGCACCTTCCGCAAGCCGTGCCTTCCAGTCCGTGATCTGGTTGGGGTGAACATCGAACTGTTGTGCCAGTTCGGCCAGGGTCTTGTCCCCTTTCAGTGCGGCCAGGGCCACTTTCGCTTTGAAGCCTGCTGTGTGATTCCGGCGTGGACGTCGTGTCATCGTTGCTCCTCTTTCCTGCCATCTTAATGGCTCGCTCAGGAACAACCCTTCCACTTATCCCACTGTCCGAATTTCCGAATCCAGCTCACGGAGAGTTTAGACGTGAGCCGCCCTATTCCCTTTTCGATCGAAGGTACCTCCAAATGGACAAATAGGCTCGTCTCGTTCACCTTTCCGGACGCGATCGCGTGGGTGGTCAGTGCGGCTATGGTCACTGAGCCTCTGACTGCTACTAGGCGAGACTTGACCTGAGGTTCGCTTCCTAACGAAGTAGTAAGGATCGAGAGACTGTTCTTGAGCGTCGTTAATTCTGTGGCAATGATACGAGCATCCGATCTAATCCCGGATACCTTTGGATTGCGGTCAAAATAGTAGTCTGATAATTCTCCTTGGCTGCTTGCGAATGCGCCGTCCAGGTTTTCAAGGAAATCCTGGTCACCAATAGCGCGAGGCACCAGCGCACGACCCCACAGTACCTTAGCAACGGATAAGTTTGCGGAATAGTACCGTGCGCCCCCAATATTTGCGTTGGTGATTGCGGAACCGGGTTCGTTCTCAGGTATGCTGCGGATGTAAGGCTGATCACGCACACTCCAAGGCTCGCCCGGAATGAATGGGGTGCTCGCCCGATTCCCTCCAAAGAATCTTTCCACGCTCGGAACTCCAGTCAGCCGCGATAAGATGCCAGCGTTTGCCTGCAACTCAACGCTTAGCGGGCGATGCGTTGCACCGATAAATTCGGTCCTGTCGTCCGGACCGTGTCTGTCGCTGAGATAGCGAGGGAGAGGTGCGATGTAGCGGATAGTGCGCGCGGAGAGTCCTCGGTCGAGCAATTCGCTATAGAGCGTCTGGATTTCTGCTGCCGAAAGCTCTCCCAGCGGGCGCGCACCGAGCCGTGGGCAAATGTACCGTGTGAGCAGTGAAGAGTAGTCGCGATAGCTCTTCGGCCGCAGTCGCGGCCGGGCTGAGATGTCGAGCCAGTGCTCCAGGTACTGGCCGAGGGTTTGCCGGGACGAGCGGATGTTTCGTCCCAGGTCGCGCTCCGCGAGCATGCGGTTGAGGTGGGCCTGCGCGTCCCGCAGACCGCCGTGTATGCTTTTGGCGATGTACACCCGTTTCCGGGTATCCGGATCACGGCCGATGTAGATACGAACCAGCCAGATGCTGGATCCACGGCGGATGATCTGCCCGGTTTTTCGAGCCATGCTGCCTCCTGAAAATAGAAAAAGCGGCACACGTGTCGCACACGTGGCCGCTCTCGAGGGGTTGGTTTTATGGATGGTTTAGGGGAGGGAAGACTGACCGGGGCTCAGTACTTACTGCGTTGCGCGTCGCTTTCGTCTGCCAGGCTAGGTTTCGGGCAGGGATTGATGCGCGTTCCTGGCTTTAATAGAAATAGAGCAAGAATCCCGATCCAGAACTCGGGTCTAAATCAGGAAGTCACAGTTGGTGTCGCGCCGTCGACAGACCAATCAGCATTCTCGTGCACGCGGGAAAGCAGATCGGTAACACGCTTCTGGCGACCCCGAGACCACTTGGCATAGTGTTTCTTGACGACTTCGACTGAATCGCCCAGGACGTCAGCCACTTCTTCGAAGCTAGCCCCTTTCTCCAGCAATTCCGTAGCCAGGGTATGACGGAACCTGTGTGCATGCGCGTCTTTCACGCCGGATTTTTTGAATACCGCACCGACGCATTCCCCAATCACGCCGACGTTCGATCTCTTCGTGGACTTCCCCGACCAAAAGTAGTAGGGCCCGTCTGGGGCCGCCCCACGAGGAGTTGGCACGTTGTCAAGGGCTTCCTTCATTTCGCGCGGGATCGGTAAATAGATTTGCTCATTGTTTTTGGTAGCCCGAATAAAGATGACCCAGCGCCCATCCTCTTTCGTGATGCGGTCGCGGCGCAAAGCCGCAACGTCGCTGATCCGGAGCGCAGTAAAGCGCAGGACCAGGATGATGGCTTTCGCTCGTCTCCGTTCGTACTGGTTGCGGCCAAATTCCTGGGTTGCTGCGATGATTCTGTCAACTTCTTCAGGGGTGTAAGGTACCACATCGTTTGGAGAGCTGATCCTCGGCCCCCTGACTTTTGACGCAATGTTGTCTTTGCAGAGGTCTCGGCCCACACAGTATGTGAAGAATGCTCGCGTAGTCTCCAGTTCCTTCAAGCTTGTGATAGGTGCCAATGTTCGCGAAGCCCTGAAGCTATCAAGCATCATTACCGTCACGTCGCGAACATAGCGGACCCCGTTGCTTTCCATAAACGCCACGAGACGGTTCAGAGAATTTCGGTACTTACGAATGGTAGGAGCTTTCACGCCGTTTGTTTTGCAGTTTTCGAGATAAGCTCCGACGGCGTTCACCATGGTGGGAGTGTCATTGCTATCTGATGTAGTCTCCTCCTGGGCAGTCCTTGGTGAAGACACCGGCTCTGGTGCAGGTGAAGCGGCATTATCGGTCGGGAAGACCGCACTATCGTCGGATCGTTGATTCAGTGCCTCGGAACAAACCTGGACCAAGCGTGCCATTCGCATATTCGCTTTGGCCGCATCCCTCGTCTGCAGAGACTTGCGAAGAATTCGCTTTCCGTCCATGTAGCCATCGCCATAGATTGGGCAGTGGCAGCCGAACGCGATACGACCTTTCCGGCGTCCTCTACACTTCTTCGAGTGCCGCCGATAAATTGTGAATGAAATGATTGGGGCTTCCTGTTGATTCATGAGGGTTACCTTTTTCAGCTAAAGAGGGATCCGAGTTGGTTCACGGGGTTGCGTGGGACCGGGATCCGGTCGTGGAATTCACTTCGGAGAAGTCAAAGGCAATCCGATCTGGTTGCAGAGCGGGGTGGTCAGCGGCGAGAAGTGTTCGAACGTTTCCAGAATTCAAGGGGAATGGGGTTCGGAAGAACTAGCTGTACCTCAGCGTCACCGGTGCCCAACGCTGGTCCCGCCCTCGTTCTTTGGGTTCGATCTGTGGACTCCGAGTTTTGCTAGGAATGGACGCCCGGGTGGGCGAGGAACGGGCAAATTCCTCGCGAATCTAGGATTGGGAGGATTGCGACGAAGGTTTATGAGATTAAGTAGGTGAGCGAAGGACCGAATTCATTCGGGATCAGGACTCCACGGTGAACCGTGTCTAGTCCTGCTTTCTACGCCCGGGCGTTTTCAACATGCTTGCGGTGCGCTGCACCCGGCGCTCCCATTGCTCGTCGGCATCGTGTGCGCTGCCGGAGGCTGTGCTCGATTGGGGGGCAACCCCCTGGGCAAGCTGTCTTGTGCGAATCCGTGGTGTACTTTTCGTCGTCTCCTGAACTTCCAAGCGCTGATGGACACGCGCCACGACGGATTCGGGAATACTCAAGCTGACGTAGCGCCGCGTGCGCTTCCTGCGGTTCATGGATTCCAGGCACAGCACACCGGGCTCGTTACGGAAAATGCGACGAATAGTGTCCTCGTCTTTGTTCCACAGCTTTGCAATCTCCTTTGGGGTGAAATGATGTTCGAACGCCCTCCCGGACACACCGCGACTGGCATCGGATGGATGCTGATCCTCGCGCGTGTCTGGGGGGAATTCGGTCATGGGATGGTTGCGAAATGGGGTTTCAGGGTGAACGTTGCGCAGCGCTTTGTAAGCCCAAAGACACTGCACGGACGTGCATGGATGGAGTATTTATGGCGTTGGTTAACGCCTGATTTGGGGGAACAAGACTTAGCAGCTGGATTGCAGTAGTTGCAATGCACCGCCATACTTTGGCAGGAAAGAGTGGTGGACTCTGGTAGCGGGGGATGTAATCCGGCTGAGGTGTCCATCTCCGCCGGTCACAATGCCAGGATCATTGCAATCCGGTGTACGTCCTTAAGAGTAACGACCCTTGCAACGCTGAACCCTCGCTGCCCGCTGTTTGCGATACTCCTCGTCATACCGCATCTTGATTGTCGGGTAGTCGATCCACTGGATCTTTGCGAGTACGGCATCCTTATTGGGGTATTTGTCGCGCCAATAGTAAGCAAAGCTGCTGCGGATCGACGTGGGTGAGGCGCGCTTTTTGATGTAGCGCCAAACCACGCCGCTGACGCGATTCCCGAGGTTGCTGGGGCTCAGAGGCAGTCCGGACTTGTTCCAGAAGAGGAGCTTCGGATGGTCCGGATCCGCAAGCAGCGGCCGGTATTCCTTCAGATACAGTTCAAGCAGGGGAACAATCTGGCGGAGAACCAGTCCGCGATGCAGTTCTCCCTGCAAGTCCTCAAAGTGAAACTGCCAGAACTCAGTTCCCGGGTCCTGGCTCAATTGCTCTTTCGCCCAGGCAGGGATGGCAAGCGGTGGTCCATCCTTGGGAATCGCTCCCTTGAAGATATGCCGGCCTACTTCCGCCAGCCTGAGGAAGCGAGACGGCCACTGCGCCAGAATCAAGCAAGAAAGAAGCAATTCGTCGGTGATGCTCCACGCGAGAGTCCACGGGGAGGGGTCGACAAGCGCCAGGCGATCACGACGCATCTTGTCGGGGACTAACGCGAGATCCTGGAATGGCACATAGCGCTTTCTCCTTCTTGCCTTGAGAGCGCTTTCGGGTTCTCTCCGCAGTTTGCGATAGACAGAGTCGATCCAGCTAAGATCGCAGTCCCTGAATGCGGACGCACGGCTAAGCGCTGAGAAGATTGTGCTGAAGTATGCGACCACCGTCGTCCGTTTGCAGCCTCTCACGGTCCGAAGGAAGAGGGCGTATTCGAAAATGAAGGCTTCGTTCAATAATGGGCGAATACTGGTCAGGTCTACGATCCCACGCAGAGTTACGGCGTACCCCACCAGCGCCTCGAAGTACATGATGATCCACTGATCAGCTGTTGATGTGAGAGACGGCCTTCTGATACCCGTCGTTGTGCGCCGCGTACTTACAATTCCGAGGATTTCTTCACGGAGCGATTGCGGCATGAGGTTAATGCGCAGCTTATAGCTTGGACATCTTGGCGCAGTATTAAGGAGAGGAAACATATGCTGGAGCTCAGCCCTCTGAATTCGGGTCAGAAGCAATCTTTGTGCGTCCCTGGTATAGCTGTAGGTCCGTCCTTCGGATAGTCTGGCATCTGCCCATACGGTAAGATCATCCTGCGAAAAGTCGATCGGTCGGCGCCCACGGCGAATAGCGTCCTGCACGATGGTCAACAATCCATGGTTGAGATCGACACCTCGAGTGGAGGCTTCCCATTCATTAATCAGTGCGAAGCTTTCCCGGGAGAAGCCAAATTTTCGCGCGTAACGTAACAGCGCTTTGCGCCTGTCCAGTAATTTCGCTTTGGATTTGGGCGAGAGGTGGCACTTGGCCACGTAATCGAAAAAAGTCTCCTCGTTTTCGATTACCTGCACCACCGTCAATTGATCCCGGGGCGTCATCAGAGACCTTGAGATATGGTTGGCGACAGTTACGAAATCACCCATTTGCTTGCAGATTTGCTTCTTTGTTTTGGTAGGGTCATGTGACAGTTCGAGCCGGATTGCAGTCAGCACTTCGTGGATGGTCTCGTTGTGAGCGACAGCCGCGGCCGATGCATGTGAGGTTTTGGGGTGTGAAACAGATCTAGCCATAGTTCTCCATTCCCTAATTTGGGGGGCAGTCCCGGATCTGGAAGTATCCAGATCCGGTATTGCGCGCTTGTTGTTTTAGAAATTACTGCGTTAGGATAGCGATCTCATCTTCGAGGGCGACGGCGCCATGCGAAGCATTGAAGCCCGCTGTGTAATAACGAACGGTCGTGCTGCAGGCAAAGGGATCAATGTGCCACAGGGAAGTGGCGATCTCTTCGACCGTTGCTCCAGCGGAAAGCATGTGCGCAGCATAAAGATCGCGGAAGTCCTTGACCTTCATCCGCTTCTCCGTGAACCGCACGCTAAGCCGAGCCACCAGGCTCAGCAGGCTCTTCTGGTTGAGTGGATTTCCGTTCCGTGCGAAAAATACGAGCGTAGAATCCGCTCTATCGGGATTGAGCTGCCGGAGAAGAAGCGGACGATAGCGCTCCATGTACTCGCGGAACAAATCGCGCACCTCGTGAGGTAAAACCTCCCATACCTCATGCCCCGCCTTCGTCGCGCTCTCCGTCCAATGTCCAACTAGGAACTTGGTTCGTGGATTGTTGCTTCGGAGCTTTTTTGCCCAGTCGGGGAGTTTAAATTGGGAGGCCAGCTCGGCGGAGATGTCGGTGATGAAGAGGTTCAGCTGCTGGTGCTCATGGCTGCGCGCTTCGCAGGTGTTCCTGGACCGATGGGGCGTGTGGACGTTGATCATAAAGGTCAGAGCATCGTGGATCACCCACCCTGTCTCAATCTCCGTCAGCTTTTGCGGTCCTGTCCTCAGGGAGAGAATTCGCGAAGCAATCTCTGCAACTGATGGATAATCGGGAAGGCCATCGAGCTTGCGCCTCTGGACTTTGCCGGGTGCTTCTTTGCGCAGTTCACGAAGTTTAGCGCGAAACCAGCTGTAATCAACTCCCTTCAGCTTCGGGTAGGTGGAGCTGAGAGAGCATATACTGCTCATCTTCGAGATCACGCTCTGCGGTTTGCAGCGCTTGTTTGCGAGGAGCCAGTCCACGAAGCCGCAAACGATCTCCTTCGTGATCAGCTGAGAAAGATGGGTGATTCCGCCGATTCCGCGGATCACTCGCGCGTAGCTGTAGAGCTCGAGGAAGGAGCGCCGCAGGTTCATTCCGGTGACTGGCCGGATCATCAGCCTGGCATCGCGATCGGCCAGATCCTCGTCGGCCGCTTTCCATCTGATTGCCCCGAAAATTTCCCGTTGGAGCGATCGCGGCAGATCTTCGAGCTTAAGGCGGTATCGCGGCAGATTCTTGCTGGCCAGGCTGAACTTCGGAAGCAGGTCCTGGAGTCCTGCCCGGCGCAACATCGTGCGGAAGTGGGATTCCATCTGAACAATAGATCCCAGCGAGCGGCCCTTCCCGAGCATTCGCTGCTTCCATGCGGCGATCACTTCTTCGGTGAAATCTTGCGGCAAACAGTTCTGGCGAATCGCTAATCGCACAATGCTCCCAGATCCCCGTGCGTCTCCCTTCAGTGCGGTGCGTATCGGTTGCCAGGCCTTGCGTAGCTCGAAGGCCGGTGACGTCCAGCCCGCCATGTGGGCCAGTTCGAGCAGCTTATGCAGCTCGCAGGTGTACTGGACTGCTGACTGATGGCCCACTCCCAGCGCTTCAATGTAAGCAATCAGACGCGCGTCGATCTCTACGAGTTCGTCCAGCGGTATTGCAGTGGGCGGGAGATCGAGCATCCTTGAAATCCGTCTGCAGGTCGTGCGCAGCAGGCTCATGAGTTGCTTCTGCGCGCGTGAGGGGGCGGAGATTGCAGCATAGCTGCGTTCGATGTTCGACATTGCGTCGGCAAGTGTCCGAGGTGCCTTTGTCTTTTTCGTGAGCGGATAGAGGCCGGAATCAGTGAGCAGAGTCACGGCATTGCCTCCTATGAAAGGGATTTTTGGTTTTGGTGGAGAGGGCAGTACTTCTCAGCATGTATGGACTGTGGTGCAGCCCATACGGCCGCTACGAGGGGGAACCCGTCGGTGCGTCGCCGCAGGCGCACAGGCATGAGAATCTGCCCGAGTGGGAAGGGGGTGGGCGCGAGCCTCCACCCGGGAACGATCAGAGGTCTGGTCGGAAGTGGGGGGCGAGTACAGGGGGTGGTTGGGGGAAAGTCCGGCGGCGCTGGCGCGCTGGCCGTTTGCTACAGGGGTTGGTCGTGCATTTCTGGTTGAGGGTCAGCTGGATGGAGGATCAACTCTTGTCATCCTTTGTTACCACGTGGTGAGCGTGTCACGTTGCCGGCCAGCGGTGGAAGGCGCTTTCGCAGCGGCGTTTGGACTGGCGCCCTTTTGTTGTTGCGGACCTCGAGGGAGATTTGTGGGATAGGGCGTGGATGGTCACCTCACTTCGAATCGAGATTTGATTACATGACTGAACCCTCTTTCCGGGTGAGCGAGTGTGGATGTCGGTGCCGGGAACTCAGGTGCGTGTCGAACAGCCGAGCCGGCGGCATCGCGGTCGGGCGCAAGAAGCTCGGAGACTTCGACGAGCAGATCACCGCAGTGTCACTGTCGAGTCTCCGCCGGAAGGACCGTCGCCCGGATTGGAACCGGGGAGTTCGATCGTGATGTGGATACAACTGGGAAGGGCGTGGCCACCAGTTGGTACAGGACTCGGAGCGGCTGCTTCGCAGTGCGTTGAGACATTCCATCCGCGAGGCAGAGCCGAGACAACGTCCTCCGCTGTCACCGACGTTTCATCCAGCAACCTGCGCGCGTGCTCGACGAGCAGGGTCACACTGTGCGCGATTCCCGCTTTCCCTTCACGGTCCAGATCCGTCGCGATCCGGTCGGCGACGGTATCGCCGTCCAGGGCCGCTAGGTCGAATAGAGAGGGACGGCGCCCCTGGTAATCGTAATACTCGCGCATGTAGCCGGCGGCGACCCCCATGTGCTCGAGGTGGCGCGCGGCGCTAAACGGATCCCAGACCATACCGGTGGAGACGACCTGCTCGATGTAGGCGATGAGGTCGGCGATGCCGATCTGCTCAGGGTTGCGGTGGATGTTTGGGATGGTGCTCATATTGAGTGCTCCTCGTTATTGGTGGGTATAAATCGTCGGCGTAGCCGGAGCTCAAAGTCCCCGTCAGGGCGGCTGGTCGGCAAGGGGACTCGTGGTGATAAAGCGGTCAGGCGTCAGCGGTCAGCAGTCAGGGACTTTTGGAGCCCCGCAAGCATGCGCTTCACTTCAACGGTGTGCTCGTGCAGCTTCTGGTAGTTTGTGACGTCAATGAACTGAAGGTCCCGAGCGAGAAGCAGATGGTACTCCAACTCGCTCGCCGACCCCATAGCAATTGAAGCGAATCGTGCGAGCTCGGCATTGCCATTCCTCCCGCATCCCTCCGCGAGGTTTGCTGGTATCGAGGCCGCAGAGCGTCGAATCTGGCTTGTGAGCCCGAACCGCTCGTGCACAGGAAATGCGACTGATGCTCGATAGATCTCCAGGACTAAGGTGTGGGCCTTTTCCCAAACCTGCAAGCAACGAAAATCTCTCATGCAAATTGCTCCTCATCAACCCTCTCCTAATCCAGCGAGGTTGGAGCTTTTTCGGATGGCTATTGTGACTATGACGCAGGATTCGCTTTTCGACAATATGTACTTATTGGTAATATCTTTGTACTTCCGTTTTACTTGACGTCTATAGCAGAATTGAAGGAAATGTCATGCACGCAAAACTATCTGTATGGCACAGTATGGCTCGGTATGGCACAATATGGCCCGGTACAGTAATGTCTTAAGGTAACTCTATGACGCGTAATTTTGACAGGTATGGTCCGGTAAGGCAGATTTTTTCAGGTTATTATTTAAATAACTTTCCTGAGATATTATGCTAGGTGTAAAATCAGTAAAATCGCGGCTTTTATGTTGATTACAGTAACAATATTGTTAGCGCAATCGAACTGAATTTGTCGTCGGAGTAGATCTTCGTGCCGCCGTGCCACCGGCTGGTTGATCGAGTTGCCGCCCGAGCGATTTGCTGGCAGAGAAAACGCGCAACCCTCTCCCGCAGGGGCCGCATCACGCTGAAACATCCCAGCTTTCGGCCAAAGGCATTGTAGAGTCCTGTCAGCGTGGGGTTTGTCTTTTGCTTGGAGCTTCTTCGGAACCAACTTCTCAACGGGGGAAAGAAGTGCTTCCCCCAGCCGAGATTTGGATTTGCATGCCACCCCTTCCCTGCGATCTTGGGATCGTCAGCCACAAGCAGTCGTTGAAGAGCAGGTGAGATCAAGTCTCAGCGCGACGATCCGAAAAGATCACCTCCCGGCATCTATGAATCGCGTCGCCACCTCCTGCCACGACTCCACATCCTCGACATCCGGTCCGAACAGAGCGTCATACATCAGCTCGACACTCTACTGATGGAGGATTCGTTCTCCCTCGGAGATCGTCAGCATTGCCTGATACGACTTCGTTCGTACGATATTGGTGGTGCATTTTTCATCGGCGTGCCGATCCATACTGTGTTTTCATCCATTTTGTTTCTCCGGAAAATGAGCAATGTGTGACGCTGCACATGTTGCGGTGGAAGATCGCCGGAGAAGGATCACTCCGATGATTCCGTACTTCGCTGAGTGGCAGGAGTTTGATGGTGAGGGATGGTCGACACGCCCTCGGGAATCGCCAACCTATCCTTAGCCCAGCTGCTGAGTTGTGTGGATGGATTGGTCGTGGGCAGGCGGGAAGTACTCCCGATGTCGCCGTCGATCCCTTGGTACTTGTGATCAGGCGGCGTCGCTGATAGACGCTTCGGTTCTCCGCGAATATTGATGGCAATCCAGATTGGCTGGATCTTTTTGCCAACTCCGGCCTTGATGCAGGCACTCTGAAATGCTTTTGCTTTTGCCCGCTCGGGAGCTGCCCTGGCGTCTACGGGCATCTTTCCCCGACCGCGAAAACGACCCACTCCAGGAAGGGAGAGAATACACTCGGCGGTCATTCGCCGATCCCTGCTGGTGTCTGAAAGAATCCGCAAGCTGTAGGTCCACCGACCAAGCACATTGGTCAGGCGCCGGTGGTAGGCCGAGAGCCGCACTATGGGGGAGAACTCACACGCAGAGTTGTCGGGGCTGATTGAGGTTACACGCCAGACAATTTCGTTGGCGGTGAAGGCTCGGGCGAGAGCGCCGCGTACCTGCGTAGCGCCTGGATTCATAATTATCCTTTCTGTTTTGGGTAGACCGAGGGACGTTCGGAGATGAAGTGAGTGTGATAACGGAATGCATTAGTGCTTCGGACGGTGACCGAGGTGCCAGAAGCCGGGTTGCGCCGGGCATGGATAGACATGAAGATCCGGATCGTTTTGTCGAGAACGGACCTCATCGGCCATCTCGCGTGTCGGCCATGAGCGTTTTGGCATGCCTCTGGCGATACGGCATTTCGTACAGGGAGGGGTCTCTGGCGGCCAGTGACGGACCTTCTCCTGATACCTCGCGCGCTTTTCCGGATGGATTGCTGGCCCTCTGTAGGCCGGCGGCGGTACCGGGATCAGTTGGATCGCTGCCGACTGCACTCCCACCTCCCGAATCCGTCGTCGACCATCCACCCGCGCGCGGCGGCGAACCTCGGGTTCGAGACTCGTGTACTGTTCCAGAAGAAACTTGAAGTACTCGCTGTAGGTTGAGCCTCGAACGATCGGGATCAGGCCCGCGCACTCGATGAAGATGGCCACACGCGCGGCACGCATTCTTGCACTGTTCACCTTCGCACCTCCCTTCGTGTGAACTCTGAGCGCAATCGTCGTGCGGACTTCAGGAAGGACGACTCCGCTTCCGGCTCGCGTCGACTTTCCGCAGGTAGTTGCTCAGTATCCCTGGCTCAGAGCCTCCAGGAGCCTGAGCACATTCTTCAGGCTAACGATGCCGTTCTCCAGACAATAGGCCAGCGGTGTCGTTCCAGCGAACATCTCGTTGGTATTCGGGCGGGTCATCCAGACATCCGCGAGGCTGTTCCCAAACACAGTGTGCAATGCCTTGAAGATTCCGATCAGGTAGGAAATCCGCATCAGAGCTTCCTCAGGCAATTCTTCATGGGGCGTGGCATCTTTCATTGCGGCGTAGAGATCGGAAGAGATTCCGCCCAATAGGTTCCGAGCATCTTCGTCGCTGATATTCCAGACCTTTATGATGGCCGCGAAGCCATCCTCAGCACACGGCGTGAGCCGGGCCTTCGATTGACGGACAGAGAGGGCTACGATCGATTCCATAGTGTGGTCAAGAATGTTTGAGGTCTTTGAAATTTTCTTCATGAGTAAGCCATTTGATTTTCCGGATAGAAACTGCGTTGCGGCTATTACCGACCGGTCTAGTAATGGCCGCCGCAGGGTTACATAACGTATACGTTTTCGAAGATGATATCCATTTCCGGCAATGAATCTGACATGGTGATGAAATCACCCTCGTCGAAGAGCTCGGAACCCTCATTCTGATCGCACGTGTCCATTTCCTGTGAGCGATCCTGAGCCATCAGCGCGGTGTCTGCCACGGAATGCTCTTTGACCGCAATTGTCATTTTGGCCGAAGCCTCTGGTGCCCCCTCCGTTTCCTGGGGCTGTTGTTTTTCATCAATCGATTGCATCTAATTTAACCTCGTCAGCCGCGTTCACCGCGACAGCAATGAAGAGATCATGACACGAAGAAGCACCGGGAAGGCCTGCTTCTTCTGTTTGTGCGTGCGTGATAACGCACATCAAGGTGACAAACGATTTCCGCGTCCAGGCGGGATGTTGTTTGAGGTGGATGGGCACTCTGTGGGCCGATAACAAATGCGAAGGATAATCATATCGGTACCGAGGGCTGCAATGCAGCGAAGCAGGAAATCGCTGCGCGGCAGCAGGCGCTCTCGCTCGATGCGCGATAGATGGGTGCGGTGAGTCGCGAGCCGGTTAGCCAGTGCAACTTGTGTCAAGCCCTGCTTCTGGCGCAATTCGCGAATTATGGAACCGACCGTTTGCCGGCTTAGGTACACCACAGACGATTCAGATTCGAGTTCTGGGTCGAAGAGGGAAAAGTCATAGTAGGTGATGCCCAGTGGTTGTCGGCAGCGGCGGCATTTTGTATCGCCACGGATGAACTGTCTCAGATGACAGTGAGGACAGGCGGCAATGTCCCGGAAGGGAAGTGTTCTGTTGTTCAAATAGGGGCTCCATGGACAAGCACCATCAACGAATGTCCGAAATAATCGACTAATCGTCGAATGGCTTGTCTGTTTATCTGAGCGAGTCAGGCTTGGAAATGAGGGAGTGAGGATAACGGCAGGATGAGTGTGACGTGAGCGCTATGTAGACCCCATCTTGTGCAGTGCGTCGTCGAGGCGCAGTGTAGAGGGATGAATCGTGCGCGAACGGAGCAATAGTCGAAGTGACGAGGGTTGGTTTCGGAGCAGGTTGCGAGCGGGTAGAGTGTAGCGGTGTTCTGCCGTGAGCGGGGTATTCTCGAGTGGCAGTTGTACGAGTGGAAGAAGCGCTTGCGCCAGGAAGAAGAGGCACAGTTCCTGGCCGTAGAGTTAAAGCGCAGTGAAGCGGCGGTCGAGGCGGTGCCACTGGTGGCCGGCAAGGCGATTGAAATCCGGCTGCCGAAAAGGTACAGCCTGATGGTGGAGCCGGGCTTCGACGCGACGCATTTGCGCGCCTTGCTTTCCATATTGGAAGGGGAAGCATGATCGGCCTGCCCAGTTTACGTGCGCTCGACCGCACGCAGGGGCCGCGCATCTGGCTGGCGGTTGAGTCAACCGACATGCGCTGTGGGTTCGATCGTTTGGCCGAACGGGTGCGTGCGGTGATCGGCCAGGATCCCATGAGCGATAGCCTTTTCATTTTTCGCTCGCGCCGAGGCGACAGATTGAAGATCCTGCTATGGGACCGCGACGGGTTCGTACTTTGGTATAAGCGGCTTGAGACTGGAGTTTTCAAACTGCCGCTGGTTAAGGATGGAGCACGCTCAGTTGAGTTAAGGGCCAGCGAACTGGCGATGATCCTGGACGGGATCGACATGACGAAGCTGAAGCGGGTGCCGCGCTACGAGCGAGCAGCGAGAACCAGAGAAGCCAACGAAGAAAAGATCGCAGTATAAATAACTCTGTCTCCACTTATGCGTCTACTTATATGTGGATCAGGCCTACAAGTTAGTCGAGTTGCCCGATGACAAGGAATCGCTGCAAGCGATGGTGCGCGCACTCCAGTTGGAGCGCGATGAGCAGAAGCAGCGCGTCGTCGAGCAACAGCGGCGTGTTGACGATCTGCATGTCGAGAACCTGCGTTTGCAGGTCGAACTGGCTCGTTTGAAGAAGTGGTATTACGGTCCGCGCGCAGACCGGCTTCGGTCCGAGGGCGACCTGGCGCAGTTGCTTCTCAACTTCGCTGAGGCGCTGGACCGCAAGCCAATCAACCCTGCCGATCTTCCACCGCACCCCGAGCCTGCAGAGGAACTGCGGCTGGTGAAGCGGCGCAAAGGACGGCGCCGGATCGCCGATTTCGAGAACCTTCCCGTTACCACGCACCTGCACGAACTGAGCGCAGAGGAGCGGAAATGCCGGTGCTGCGGCATCGAGCGCGAGCAAATCGGCCAGGAAGATAGCTGGCAGATCGAGTATTTTCCCGGCCACTTCGAGCGCATCCACCATGTGCGCATGAAATACGCCTGCGCGGTCTGCGAGAGCAACGGTGACAACCCGCAGATCAAGACCGCGGCCAAGCCGGAGACAGCGATCGACAAGGGCCTCGCCGGTCCGGGGCCGCTGAGCTACATCGTCACCAGCAAATTCAACGACTATTTGCCTTGCTATCGGTTGGAAGAGATCTTCGCGCGGCAAGGGTTCGAGATCTCGCGAGCTACCCGGTCGGTCTGGTGCGGCGACGTGGCTGATCTGGCCGAGCCGCTCTACGAGTTGATGGGCAACGAGGTGCGTGCTTCGCACGTGGTGGCAACTGACGACACCATCATGCCGATGCTTAAAACCGGTCACTGCGCCAAAGCGCGGATGTGGGTCTACGTGGGCGACGCGGCGCATCCTTACAACGTGTTCGACTTTACGCTCAGCCGCGGGCGCGACGGACCGAAGTATTTCCTCAAGGATTACGACC
>JAJYVU010000071.1:16047-17741 GCA_021791875.1 Acidobacteriota bacterium
ATGGCGGCTATGACGGCGTGGTGGCCGGCAACGCTCACAGTTTGACTGAGCGCTGACGCAGAAGTGCATTAACGCTTGCGGCGGTGTCCCAGATGCCAGAAGCCAGGTTGCGCTGGACAGGGATAGACGTGGAGGTCTGGATCATTTTGCTGAGAACAGAGGCGTCCTACGGAACAGACATCCTAACGTTAACGGTTGCATGCACGTACCTGGAGCAGCTTTTTCAACACCAGAAGGTTATCCGCTATCTAGTCAGCATGGAGTGACCGGTTCCAGTGCGCTGGTCGTGGGTTAAGCTGTGAGCCGAAGTGGAACACAGTCCAGAGCCACAAGCGGAGAGGAACCGGTCATGAAGAAGAAGTTACGTTTTTTGGGATTGGATGTCCATGCCGCGACGATCGCGGTCGCGGTTGCCGAAGCGGATGGGGAAGTACGCAGTCTGGGTGTGATACCGAACCGTGCCGAGTCGGTACGCAAGCTGGTGAAGAAGTTGGGAGCCGCGGAGCAGTTGCGCGCTTGCTATGAAGCGGGTCCGACGGGATATGTGCTGTACTGGCAGCTGACGGAGCTGGGGGTGGATTGCACGGTGGTGGCGCCGACGCTGGTGCCGACCAAGGCCGGAGATCGGGTGAAGACAGACCGGCGGGATGCGGCGAAGCTGGCACGCAGCCATCGCGTCGACGATCTGACGGCGGTCTGGGTGCCGGATGAGGGCACGGAAGCCTTGCGGGATCTGGTGCGTGCTCGCGAAGCCGCCAAGCAGGATCAGCTGCGGGCACGACATCGGCTGAGCAAGTTTCTGTTACGCACCGGGCGGCGCCCGCCGTTTGCGGGCAAGGCCTGGACACTGCCTTACATGGCCTGGGTGCGGCAACTGCGCTACGAGCAGGCGGCGCAGGAGTGGACGCGGCTGGATTTGCTGCATGAGGTGGAGCATATGGCGGAGAGGGTAAAGCGCCTGGAAGAGGCGATCCGGGAAGCGGTGAAGCTGGCTCCGGCCCGGATGCGGGAAGTGATTCGTGGCCTGCAGTGCCTGCGCGGGGTGGCAGAGATCTCGGCGGTGACGATCATGGCGGAGTTGGGTCAGATCTCACGCTTTGAAAGCCCGCGGCAGTTGATGGGCTACAGCGGCGCTGTGCCTTCGGAGGAATCGACCGGGCAACGGCAGCGACGAGGGAGCATCACCAAGACGGGCAACGCGCATCTGCGGCGCATCGCCATCGAAGCGGCCTGGAGTTATCGGCTCAAGCCGGCCGTGGGGCCTGCGCTGCGCAGGCGGCAGGAAGGTGTGCCGGAACAGATCAGGGAAATGGCCTGGAAGGCACAGCTTCGTCTGCACAAACGCTACGCCAGACTGGCCGCCGCGGGCAAGGACCAGCGCAAGATCGTCACCGCTGTGGGCCGCGAATTGCTGGGCTTCATCTGGGCCATCGGCGTGAAAGCGGAAACCGCCGCCAGCCAGGCGAGGGCGGCATAACGGGCAAAAGGCAAAAGCAAAATCTTTCCCCTTGGTGATCACGCAAAAGCGGCCATCCATGTAAGTCTTATGTCAAGAAAAAAGCAAAGGTGTTCTGGGCGCGCTCGGGAGAGTGCGCATGTGTACGGCTCAAGAGCTTCGATTGCGCAAGTGTGCCTCTCGGCAACGGTCCCTGCATCCCGCAGGACCGGACATCCATTTGCTGCCTCAGGCTCTG
>JAJYVU010000072.1 GCA_021791875.1 Acidobacteriota bacterium
GCTTCGCCTTCCGTCCGTTCAATAATGACCGCACCGCCATTCGCGGCGGCTTCGGAATGTACGATATCACCACCCTCGGCTCCATCTACTACTCGCTGACCGGCACGCTGCAGGCCGCGACCACCATTTACGCCAACAGCGAAACTCCCAACGGTCCTGCTTACTCCTGGCCCCAGATTTACGCTGGCCAGGGAACAAGCTCAGATGCTGGCGCTTACGGTACCGCCTACTTCGGCACCGCAAACGCAGTGAACTGGAAGGACCCCTATTCTGAGCAGTACACCCTCTCCATAGATCACGAGTTCGGCTCCGGCTTCGGCACCCGCATCTCCTACATCGGCATGGAGACTCATGACCTCGTATGGGCCCCGAACTTGAATGACCTGCCACATTACTCATCCACCCGATCGGCCTATTTCCAGCCTCTCAGCGCGCGCCCCTTTCCAAACTGGGGCGTCATCAACACGCGTGCCGTGGGAGCCAATGCCAGCTATAACTCCTTGCAACTCGACGTAAGCCACCATACCGGCAGCGGTCTCACCTTCGACTCCAACTACACGTGGGCAAAAAACCTCGCCGATAACCAGGGCCCCAACAACAGCGGCTTTGCCGGAGAAACCGGTGGTGCCCGTGCCGAGTGGAATTTCAATCGCGAAATCGACTTCGGCAACGTCTATGGCACCCGCCGCAATCGCTGGAACACAACCCTCGTCTACAGCCTGCCTTTCGGTCGCGGGCAGCGCTTCGGCACGCACATGAACCGCGCCGAAGATCTCCTGGCTGGTGGCTGGCAAATCAGCAGCATCTTCCTCTGGCAAAGCGGCCCTTATCTCAGCCCATATTTCCCCGGCGGCAACCTCGACCCCTCCGGCACAGGCTCCGGGCTCAGCAGCAATTATCAGGGCGGCTCATACCCGGGCCGTGCACAGCACCCGGATCGGGTTGCTACCGGTCGCGCGCGTAATGCCAACCGCTTCGACTGGATCAACAAAGCTGCCTACGTCTGCCCCGGCCAGGAAGGTCACTGGCAATGGGGCAACGTCTGCGACGTCGGCGGCACCACCACAGACGCCAACGGCAACGTAATCGGCATTGCACCCATCGGCAGGTTCGGTAATGCACAGGTCGGCTCGCTCGAAGGCCCCGGCACCGTCAACTGGTCCGCTGGCCTTTTCAAGACCTTCGTCATTGCCGGAAATCTCCGGCTCAGGGCGGAGGGAACCTTTACTAACGTCCTGAATCACCTCAATCTCGGAGATCCCATCCTGGATATCTCCAGCCCGGAATACGGCCAGATCACCCAGGCACGCGGCTCCGACTTCGGCAGCGCGCGTAACGGGCAGGTCTCGCTGCGACTGGAATTCTAGCCCTCCTGTCTCCCTGCAACCGGCTTCCCATTCCTTCCGGGAGGCCGGTTTCTTCTTCCTCAGGGGTGCCCTTTCTCAAATTTTTTCCAAAAATCCCCGCTTCCTGGCATCTTCCATGTGCCTGTCACCCCTAACTTCCGTTAGAATCCGTGGCAATGCAGGAACCGGCTTCCATACCGTATACGCTGATCGACAACAGGCTGCGGACCACTGGCACGATTAGCAAATCCCCCTTCATCTGCGGGCGCCTGCCAGGCAGCGATCTCGTCCTCAGCCATCCCTACGTCTCGCGGCGGCACGCGCAGATCACCTTTGAAGATGGCGCCTATATGCTCGTCGACCTGGGCAGCCGTCATGGCACTTACGTTAATGGAAAGCTCATCAAAGACCGCTGCCAGCTCCGGGAAGGAGATACTCTCGCCTTCGGCACTCTCTCCGGGCCGGTCCTTCACTTCGGCGTCAACTCTGCCACGTCCACCTCGACCATCCGCGACATCATTCAGCAAATACCCGAGATTGGCACTGCCAACACTTCGATCGAGAAGCTGCGCTGGTTCTTCGACGCCGCCCGCAAGCTCACCGGCGAAGGCGGCATGGAGCAGATTCTCGCTGCCCTGCTCGAAACCACCCTCGAATTGACCGAGGTCGAGCGCGGCTACGTCTTCCTCTGCGCCCCGTCCGGCGAGCTCAAACTCGCCATGGGCCGCAGCCGCGAAGGCACACCGCTCACTGACGACGCAACAGTCTCCCACGGCGCCATCCGCGAAGCCCTCAAGACCGCCAGGGAGTTCATCGTTACCGACACTCTGAGCAGCGAGCAACGCACAGAAAGTGTGGTTGCCCACAGCATCCGTAGCGTCATCTGCATCCCTTTGCGCCGGCATCGCGGCTCCAGCAGTGACCGCGAATCGCAGATCCTCGGCCTGCTCTATCTCGACAGCCGCCTGCGTCCGGGCACACTTTCCGAGGTGGATAGCAACCTGCTCCGCGCCATCTCTACCGACGCCGCAGCACTCATCGACAACGCACAACTGGCCATCGCGGAAGAAAACGAGCGCCGTTATCGAGAAGAACTCGACGTCGCCGCAAAGATTCAAAGCAATCTCATGACGGCGAAGCTCCCCAGCGTGTCCTTCGCCACCGTCGCCGCCCGCTCTGTCCCCTGCCGCGAAATAGGGGGCGACTTCTTCCTTGCCATCGCCAATGAAGATGCCCTCACGGTTGCAGTTGCCGACATCTCCGGCAAAGGCATTTCAGCCGCCATTCTCGCCTCCACCATGCAGGGCATGCTGTACGCTCAGCTTCACTCCCGGCTGCCTCTCGACGCCATCGCCGATGCCATCAACCAGTACATCTGCGACAAGGACATTGGTAAATACGCCACCATGACCATCGTCCGGATCTACGCCGGCGGCCGCACTGAATACATCAATTGCGGCCACGTCCCGCCCTTTGTCTGCTCCCAGACCGGCGCCATCCGCCTGCCCGAATCCAACCTTCCCGTCGGCATGATCGAACGCGCCGATTTCCACGTCGGAGAAGCTCAGCTCGCACCGGGCTCTCGCCTCCTCATCGTCACAGACGGCGTGACCGAAGCCCGTGATACACAGGGCGACTTCTTCGGCGAAGAACGTGTCGAGCTCGCCATCTCTCACTGCGACAGCATGGATGATCTCTTCCGTCAGGTCCAGGCCTTCTGCGAATCCAACGAGAACGACGACGACTGCACGATTCTTGAAGTCTGCTACTCCGGCTAAAGCAGACCCACTGCGTGCGTAACCCGGAACGAAAAGGCCCTGCGTCGCCTTTCCGCCATGAAAGGCCGCACTTGCAAGAGTTCGGCAGAATATCGAAGCAGCAACTTCACATCTAAAGCATTTCCCCTATGACTGTGAGCTTTCTGAATTCAACCAGGCGCAGCTTTTCTTAACGGAAAAAGCTGCGTTGAGATTCTCTCTTCGGTCTATACCGATAGGGGAAATGCTCTAATTGCCTCTGATTTCAGACCCCGCCTCAGCGCGCCGTTGTTGTCAGCAGACTCCAGCAGAACTGCGGTCCGCGCTGCAGCGCAAATCCGGACAATCCCCGCAACCCGATATGCACCGCGAGGAAATCGCTGAAAAACTCCGGCCGCTCCTCAAATGTCTCCAGTGTCCGCGCTGCAAGCGCAGGAAATCGATCCATCAGCAACAGCAACGCAGCCATCCGATGAGGCAGGCGTCCAATCCTCTGGTGCGCATGCGAGTACGCCTCCAGATTTCGCTCCGCGATTGCCTTCGCCAACGCCTCCGCCTGCAGAAAACAACTCGCCATCCCTTCACCAGTCACCGCATCCACCGAACCCGACGCATCTCCCACGAGCGCCACTGTGCCCCGTTCCACTTCCCGCAGGATCCGTGTTGCCGAAACCGCCCCGCGTTGCATCGAAGCCACAGGCGCCGCACCCACCCGCTCCGCAAGCGCCGGAAACTCTTCCAGCCACTCTTCTGCTTCGCGCTGCGGATCGCGCCCTACAAATGCCACGCAAACACAATCCTCCGCCACAGGCGTGACATAGGCCTGCCCGTGTTCAGCCCAGTGAACCTCCACCAGATCCGTCCACGGTTCCACCCTGTAGTGCCGCCGCAGCCCATAGCGCAGGTCCTCTTTCCGGCAAGCTTCCATGCCGGCCCATCTCCTCACCGTCGACGATTGCCCATCCGCGCCCACCAGGTACCGGAAGCTCAGTTCCTCCCCATCCACCAAGGCTCGGCTCGGCCCCAGCAACTGGCAATGGGAATTCCACTGGAGCTTCACGCCGCAGGCTTCTGCCCGCTCCGCCAGCCGCGCATGCAACCGCAGCCGCCTCACTCCCATCCCCACGCCTGCCGAAAATCGCGCCTCGACCGACCGCCGGGAATCGCAGAATCGAATCCCCCTGAATGGCACACCATCCGCAGCACCCATCGACACGCCCAGCCGCTCCAGTGCCGCCAGCGCCCCCGGCATCAATCCCTCACCGCACGCTTTGTCAATCGCCGGCGTCAACGCATCCACCACCGTGACGTCCGCTCCGTGCTGCCGCAGAGCAATCCCCGCTGCAAGTCCCGCAGGACCCCCGCCAAGCACCAGAACTTCGGTAGACATTCGCATCTTTGACCCATCAGTCTACCCCTGCGGTTCCACCTCTCGCCGCAGCCCCGGGGCAATCACTTGGATGCCATCACTTTGTCTTCCTATTCCCTCCCGGCAGCCTGCCCACGCTCTGACCAGCCCCAGCGGCAACAGGCTGCATTGCTGTCTTCCCCGACGGCGCTTCCTCCATCGCGTTCACTCCCGGCGTCACGGTCAGGTAGTGCACGACAATCGAAACCCGCCGGTTTGACGGATCAAATGGTTTCTGCGGCAGCCGCAGGTCATTGTCACCGTATCCACGCACCTCGGATACCTGGCCCTTGCGCAGCCCGCTCGACTGCATCAACCGCCGCGCCGCATTCGCGCGGTCCGTCGAAAGATCCCAGTTCGTATACCCGGTGTTGCTCACGTACGGCTTCGCGTCCGTGTACCCTTCAATCGAAATACGGTTGGGAACCTGCCCCAGTTGCCTCGCCAGCAGCGTCAACATATCCTTCCCGCTTGCACTGAGTTCGGCGCTCCCGTTCTGAAAAAATGTCCCGTGCTTGGCCTCCATCAGTTCGATACGCAAACCCTCCGGCGTAACCGTCACCTGCACCTGGTTCTTCAGCGGTTTCAGCGTCGTCCGGGCCTGCATCGCCTGCTCAATCCTCTTCTTCAGATTCCGGATGTCCTGCTTCTTCCACGACAGACTATCCGTCGCTCCATTCCTGTCCGTCCCCGTTTCGGCCGAATTGCTCAGCGGGTTGCGAAAATACCCCGCCACCGCCTGCTTCACCTGGGGCGTCGTGTTCATCAGCCACAGCACGATGAACAGCGACATCATCGCTGTCACAAAATCCGCGTAGGCTACTTTCCAGGCGCCTCCATGATGCCCCGCGTGAGCCGCCTTCTTGCGAATCACAATGATCGGGCGATGCTTGCTCATGCCTGCGCCGCCGCCTCTGCTCCCGCGGTCGCGCCGCCCGAGGCCGCCTCGCCCCGATACGCCGCCTCTACTTCTGCGAAACTCGGCCTCGCATGAGCCGGAATCGCGCGCCGCCCCGCCTCAATCGCCAGCACCGGTGGTTGTCCCCTCAGGTAGGACACCAGCACAATCCGCATCATGTACAGATACGCGTGTTCCTCATCCACCAGCTTGCTCATGCTGGAGCTCAGCGGACCGACAAACCCATAGCACATCAGAATTCCCAGAAACGTTCCTACCAGCGCCGACGCCACCTTGTGCCCGATCTCCGAAGGTGGCCCATCCAACGCGCTCATCGTGATCACCACGCCCAGCACCGCCGCCACAATCCCTAACCCGGGCAGTGAGTCCGCCGTCGTCATCAACGCGCCGATCGGCTGCATGGCCCCATGGTGATGCACCTCGATGTCCCTCTCGATCATCTGGTCCATGTCGAACACATCCACGTTGCCCGACACGGCCATCCGCATCGTGTCGCACACAAAGTCGCGGTAATGGTGGTTCTTCAAAAACTTGGGATAGGCCTTGAACAACTCGCTTTCGTCCGGATTCTCAATGTCCGGCTCGATGCCCAGCATTCCCAGCCGCCGCGCCTTGTTCAGCAACTCGTAGAGCATCTTCAGCGTGCTCAAATAGGTGTCTTTCCCAAACGGTGATTTGCCCAATATCTTTGGAATTCCACCCAAAATACCCTTGAGCACGCGCGGCGGATTCGCGATCAGCAGCGTCCCTAGCGCCGCCCCGCCAATGATGATCAGTTCCGACGGCTGCACCAGGACCATCAGCGGACCCTTCTCCATCAAAAATCCACCCAGCACCGCGAAAATCACAATGAGGATGCCAACAATGGCCAGCATGCTCCCGATACTCCCCCTTCCAGACGACCAACGGGCCTCCAACCAGCCGCAAAGACGCGACCGCCGCCGGGCATTCACGGCGGCTGGTCAGAGATTGGCCGTCACTGCGTTTATCGGCGCGGTACCGGGAGCCTTGAACGGTAGGTGGAAATCACAGACGAAGGAATCCGGCGAATCCGTTCGGACACAAAGGAAGATGACCCCGCAAAAAATCGGCGCAGCGCTGCCCAAGCCGAAAATCGACGAGGACAACCCCAACTATCGCTGGTCGCCCCCCAGCGGCAGACGGATGAGAAACTCCGTCGAGCCCGGCTGCGACTCAAACGAAATCGCTCCGCCATACTGGCCCGTCACAATGCGATACGCAATGTCCAGGCCAAGCCCCGTCCCCACACCCACCGGCTTCGTCGTGTAAAACGGCTCGAAGATATGCCGCCGCGCGCTCTCCGGAATCCCGGGGCCCGAATCACCGATCGCCACCCATACGGCCCCAGCCTTGGTCCACGTCCGCACCGTTATTTTCGTGCCCGCGGGCGCTGCATCTGCCGCGTTATCCAGTAGATTCGTCCACACCTGGTTCAGCCCGCGTCCGCACGTTCGGATGCGCGGCAGGCCCGCCTCGAACTGCTTCTCCACCGTCACTCCCTTGTGACGGAACTTGTGCCCGAGAATCGTCAGCGTGCTTTGCAGCCCTTCGTGAACGTCCACCTCGTGCATCGTGCTCTTGTCTTCGTAGGCATAACGCTTCACCGCCAGCACCAGGTCCGTGACCCGTGTCAGGCTCTCTTCAATCGTCGCCAGCGATTGCATGCTCGAAGCAAACCCCTGCAGCCACTGGATCGTCTCGGACAGCGTCTCGGCCTCGAAACTCCCCTGCGTGCACTCGATATCCTTCCGCCGCCAGCCGGCTTCCACCAGCATTGGACTCAGCTTCCAGGCGTCTTTCACCCCTAACCCTGCAAGCCAGTTGCTCAGCTCTTCTTCGGCGTCCGACTCTTCGAGCGTGCTGGCTGGTTTCGGCCGAAGATGCATCATCACGTCATTCTGCAGATGCCTCATGCACTGCATCTGCTCCTCGTCCAGCGAAAGCTGGCTAAGCCGCAAACAAATCTCGGGAAGTGTCTGCAACGCCTCACGCAACTGCGCCGCCGCCCGCCGCGCCGCGCTCCCCGGATTATTCAGTTCGTGCATCAGCCCCGCCGCCAGCATTCCCAGCGACACCAGCTTCTCCCGCTGCAATTGCAGCGCATTGTATGAACCCAGCCGATGTGCCATGTTTTGCAGGATTGTCTGCCTGATCGTCGGACATGTACTCAGCAATCGCCAGAATGTCTCCGAATCGATCCGGATCAGTCGGCTGTCTGCCACTGCATGACAAGTCGCCTGCACTTGTCGCGCACCGCCCAGCAGCGCCACTTCCCCAAAACTCTCGCCACCACTCAGGTGCGCCACCATCGTGCGCGTCCCATCTTCCTCAATCTTGAAGATCTGCACCTCTCCCTCAATCAGAAGCCAGAAGGAAAGACTGTTCTCCCCATGATTGTAGAAATCCTCGCCCTTCGGGACGCGAAGCTGATGAGCCTCTGTGACACAACGCAGATCTTCCGCAGAAAGCTGAGAAAATCCCCTGACTCCCCGTACCAGGGGGAAAAGCTCAACCCCGGTAATAATGCTCGTCTGAATCGCTTGATTTGGTTGGCTGCCCATCGCCTCGGTCTAATACCGCGCCAGATACTGATGCATGAACTGGACTGCGATCGCTCCTTCCCCAACGGCTGTCGCCGCGCGTTTTACCGATCCGTGCCGCACATCCCCAGCCGCGAATATTCCCGGAATGCTCGTCTCCAGCAGGTACGGCTCGCGGTCTTCCTTCCATAACCCGGATCCCGTCGCCTGCGTGCGCATCTCTGACCCCGTCAGCACAAACCCGTTTGCGTCCCGCAGAATGGCTCCCGGAAGCCATTCCGTCTGCGGCGCTGCTCCAATAAAAATAAACAATGCCGACGCCGGTCGTATCTCTTCCCCCGCCGCCGTCCTCAACTTGAGACCCTCCAGACGCCCCGCGCCGCAAGCCTCAAGTACCTCGGTATGTGTTTCCACAACAATATTGGATGTGCCGGCAATCTGATCGATTAAGTATTTCGACATACTCTGCTCAAGGGAAGACGTCCGGACCAGCATCGTTACCCTGCGGGCAAATTTTGAAAAATGCATGGCGGCCTGCCCGGCCGAGTTCGCTCCGCCCACGACATATACCTCTTCGCCGCTACAGGAACGCGCCTCCACCAGGGCCGCGCCGTAGTAGACGCCTTTGCCCGTCAGCTCCGCTATCCCCGGCGCATCCAGCTTCCGGTAGCGCACCCCGAGTGACAGCAGACAGACCCGGCAGCTCACTTCTCTCCCATCCGCCATCTGCACAAACCGGTACTCGTTCTCCACTCGAATCCCGGTCGCCCGCTGGGTCAGAAACTCCGCTCCAAACCGCGTCGCCTGCACATGCGCTCGCCGCGCCAGATCCGCTCCCGTGATTCCTGACGGAAATCCCAGGTAGTTCTCTATCCTTGAGCTGCTGCCGGCCTGCCCACCCGGCGCCTCAGGCTCCAGAATGAGCGTGCTCAGGCCCTCTGAAGCGGCATAAACAGCAGCGCCCAGCCCCGCCGGTCCAGCACCCACGACCACGAGGTCGTAATACTCGGCTCGCGCCTGGGTCCGCAATCCCACCTTTTCCGCCAGTTCTTCCAGATCTGGTTGCACCAATGCCGTTCCGTCGGGAAAAAGAACCACCGGAAGCCTGCGATCATCAAGTTCGTGCTTCATCAGCAGCTGCGCCACGCTCGCGTCTCGCTCTGGATCCAGCCAAAGGTAAGGCACTTGATTCCGAGATAGAAAATTCCTTACTTCGTGATCGCGGAGCGACCAACGCAGCCCTATTACCTGCAGACCCTCGAATGGAGGATGGTAACCATTCATCCATGTTACTAATAGGTCATCAATCACAGGGTAAAGCTGCTGCTCCGGCGGATCCCACGGCTTCGTCAGGTAGTAGTGAATACGCGCTGAGTTAATCGCCCGAATCGCTGCTTCCGTATCCGCGTAAGCAGTCAGCAACGCGCGCCGGGCATCCGGATAGATCTTCTGCGCCCGCTCCAGGAACTCTACCCCTGACATGCCCGGCATGCGCTGATCCGACAAGTAAAGCGCTACGGCATCGCCACGGCCTGCAAGCTGTGTGCTGATGTCCAATGCAGCTTGTCCTGATCCAGCCCGCAGCACACGGTATTCGCTTGCATATCTCCGGCGAAGATCCTGGACCACCGCCTCCAGTACGTTCGGATCATCGTCCACTGCCAGAATCACTGGTTTTGACATAACGAGAACCTATCAGTCTTTCCGCTTTCGTTTCGCTCAATAAATTGTTGATTTATCGGACAATTATTGGTGTCCATAATTCCCTTACTCGTGTAATATCGCGTCAGGTTCCCTAAAGTTTGGCTTTTTGCGTTACTGAGGCGCACCGTGTAATCGAAAACAATATGCGGTCATAGAACCTCAGAAGAACCGAATGCCCACCAAGAGGCATCTCATCCGCTCCGGCCCCCCCCAAACCGGATCAGTTCGAGATAGATTGATTATTTTCTGCCTTGTGTAGATGCAGCAAGATCGGACCCACACATGAACAAGATCATACTGGCCGACAACCAGGCCATTTTCCGTGCCGGGACTGCCAAAATCCTGGCAATGGAAGACGACTTCCGCATCATCGCGCAATGTTCTGAGCCGGATCGCCTCTTCCCGGCCATGGAAACCTTTCGCGGTGCCACGATCGTCTTCGCAGCCGCATTGAAACTGCCCGTCGTTCAAGTCGTTGAAAAAGCCGCAGCAAATGGCAGCCACTGCCTCCTCGTCGCCGAAATCGGTGAGCCCGTGCAGGCTTACTTTGACGCTGGAGTCGACGGCGTCATGCACCGTTCCGTGTCCGGCTCGGCCCTCATTGATTGTGTCCGGCGCGTCTCCCGCGGGGAACGCCCCATACGCGCCTGCGGCCCCGAAGACATGACGATTGAGGAAGACAGTGTTGGCGCCAGAGTCCGCGACCGGCTCACTCCAAAGGAAATGAAAATCGTCGCCCTCATCATTCAGGGCTGCAAAAACAAGGAAATTGCGATACGCCTGGGCACTACCGAACAGGTCATCAAAAATTACCTGCGCAGCATCTACGACAAGACCGGCGTCTCCGACCGGCTGGAACTCGCACTCTTTACCATCCACCACCGCATGCTTGCCGAGGCCGCAGCCGCCGTCGGAGACATGCTCATGCAGTTGAACTGAGAGAGGTCTCTCCCCCGTGACCTCCCGAATCGTCCCAGGCTCGAAGCGGTTGGGTCGAGTTTCTTGCCCCCGCTTCGACCCCGCCTAAGAGTTTGTTGAAAAACGCGCCGAAGCATCGAGCGGGGCGCAGCAAATTGTGTAACGGCAAACTGATCCACGCAATGGATTGGGTAGGCTCTTGGCCGAAATTCTGTTTTTCAACACACTCCTAAGTCAGTCTCTCGGCCACGGACTTTGCCTGCGTAAACAGGTACAGGTAATCCGGTCCGCCCGCCTTCGAATCCGTCCCGGACATATTGAATCCGCCAAACGGATGCGCGCCCACCATCGCCCCGGTGCATTTCCGGTTGAAATACAGATTGCCTACGTGGAATCGCTCCCTTGCGATGGCCAGCTTCTCCCGGTCCCCGCTGTAAAGCGCCCCCGTCAATCCATATTCCGTATTGTTCGCAATCGCCAGCGCATCACTGAAGTTCCGCGCCTTGATCACCGCCAGCACCGGCCCGAAAATCTCCTCCTGCGCCAGCACGCCGTCAGGCGGAATATCCGCGAAAATCGTCGGCTCTAAATAGAAGCCTTTCTCCGCCGTCTCAATAGCGCTTCCACCCGCCAGTAAACGGCCTTCTTGCTTGCCCTTCTCGATATACCCCAGAATGCTCTTCATCGCTGCGGCGTTGACCACCGGCCCCATCTTCGGATTCTGGACCGGATCCCCAACCTTCCACGCCGCGACCTTCTCCCGCAGCCGCTCCAGGAACACGTCGTAGACCGTCTCTTCCACAATCGCGCGCGAGCACGCCGAGCACTTCTGCCCGCTGAAGCCGAACGCTGACGCCAGCACTCCGTCCACCGCGCTGTCCAGGTCACTGTCTGCGCACACTACAATCGAGTCTTTGCCACCCATCTCCAGAATCGTCCGCTTGATCCAAAGCTGCCCCGGCCGATGTCGCGCCGCACGCTCGTGAATGTCCAGCCCCACTTCCTTCGATCCGGTGAAAGCAATAAACCGCGTCTTCGGATGCTCTACGATCGCGTTCCCAAACGTTGCACCCGACCCCGGGCAAAAGTTCACCACCCCATCCGGCATCCCGCATTCTTCCAGAACCTCGACAAACTTAGCGGCAATCGTCGGCGAATCGCTCGAAGGCTTCAGAATCACCGTATTCCCCGCCACGATCGAGGCCGAAGTCATGCCCGCCATAATCGCAAACGGAAAATTCCACGGCGGTATCACTGCTCCCACACCCAACGGAATATACAGCAGCTCATCCTTTTCGCCCGCGTACTGAATCGGCGGCTTCACCGCATCCAGACGCAGAGCTTCCCGCGCATAAAACTCCAGAAAGTCGATCGTCTCGCCCACATCGGCATCGGCCTCGGCCCAGTTCTTGCCCACCTCGTAGACCATCCACGCGCAGAAATCCAGTTTCCGCTCCCGAATCCGCGCCGCCGCGTGCAGCAACAGTGATGCTCGCTCCGCCGCCGAAACGTACTGCCAGGTCTCAAAAGCCTTCAGCGCCGCCTGCATTGCGCGGTCCGCATGCCCGGCCCCCGCCTTCTGATGCACGCCCACCACCTGCCCGGGCCTCGCCGGATTCACCGAACGGATCTTCTCCTCCGTGCGCAGACGCTCCCCGCCAATCACCAGGTCATACTCGCGCCCAAGGTGATCTCCAACGCGCATCAGCGCCTCCCGCATTGCATGCGCCTTCTCGTGATCGCCAAAATTCGTGAATGGTTCATTCCGGAACGTGCCCTGCGGCGCCCGGAGCAGGATATTGGTCGTAGCCTGTGCAGTTGACATAACGCATTAGTGTACCCCCGATTTCACCTCCCTTGGGTGCCGGCCATCACGTTTACCTCCGCCATGATTTCGCACGGCAGGCAAAGCTCTCCGGACTCTCCTCACAGCCACCTCACGGCCTCACGCAGCCCGCTCCTCAAAAAAAATTCAGATCTCTCTTGCAATTATTGCAATCAGCGATATGATTATCGCTGATTGCAATAATAGACCATGAAGCTCGGCGAAAAAATCCGCTACCTCCGCGAAATGGAAGGCAATCTCCGCGGCCTGGGCCGCGCCATGACGCAGCTGGAACTTCTCCGCGCCATCCAGTCCGAGACTGGCTCAACCATGAGCCAGAGCTATCTCTCCCAGATCGAGAGCGGTGCGCGCCCCCATCTCACCAGCACCACCCGCGCCCTGCTTGCAAAGTTCTTCAAGGTGCATCCCGGCTACCTCGTCGACGATCCCGAGGGCTATCACCCCGAGCTCCTCAGCGAAGCCCGCGTCCTCGATGACAAGCTCGACCTCTGGCTGGTCAGCGGCGCTGAGCGCTTTCGCCGGGATTCCGAATTACGCCACGCCCTGCTCACCCTCGCGCGCCATCCACAGTCGCGCCAGTGTCTCCTGCTGCTCGATGCCATCATCGAAACTCCCGGCCTCACTGACCGCCTCTTCGATGTCCTCCGTCCCGCGCGCAACGGCGGCGCCGGCCAGGCACTTAATCTCAAATCCACTTCATCCGCCGCACGCCGTCGCGGAAAAGAGGAGTGATACATGACCTGGGAGCTCTTCTACCTTATCTGCTTTGTCCTTGGCCTCAGCCTCACCGTGCTCGCTGCGCTCGGAGCCTTCACCCATCTCCATTTCGGCCACATGCCCATCGGCCACGGTGTTCACTTCGGCCATGCTGCCCACGCGATTCACGCAGCCGGCAAATCCGGCATCGGCCCCGTCAACGGATTCACCATTGCGGCCTTTCTCTGCTGGTTCGGTGGTTGTGGCTTTCTGCTCTCCCGCTATGGTTCGCTGGTTGGCATCCTTGTGCTTCTGCTCGCCGTTGGCGCGGGAATCCTCGGCGGCGCGCTCATCTTCTGGTTTCTCACCCATGTCCTCATGGCCCACGAGCACGCTCTCACCGCTGCGGAAACAGAGATGCAGGGCGTCCTCGGTATTGTCAGCAGCGTCATTCGCCCAGAAGGCGTGGGCGAAATCCAGTTTTCGCAGAACGGCGCGCGCCGTTTTGCCCCCGCGCGGAGTGAGGAAGGCGTAGCGATTCCGCGCGATGTGGAAGTCGTCGTCATGCGCTACGAACGGGGAATTGCCTACGTGCGCCCGTGGGAAGACGTCTCGTCCGATTGGACCGAAACGCCCGACAACCCCACTGCACTCCCGCAGGACCTGAACCACTAATTGTTGTCCCTGACGAAAGGATCAGGAGGCGTCTATGTTTTCTACTATTGCTATTGTTGTTGGACTGAGCCTGCTCGTCATCATCCTTCTGGCAGGCATGCTGGCCAGGCTCTTCCGCAAGGCCGGCCCCAACGAGGCCATCATTGTCTTCGGCTTTCGCGGACCCCGCGTCATCAAAGGCCATGGCACCATCGTCTTCCCGATGATCGAAAATGCTCGCGAGCTATCTCTTGAGCTCATGTCCTTCGACGTCGCCCCGCAGCAGGATCTTTACACCAAACAGGGCGTCGCCGTCACCGTCGAAGCCGTCGCCCAGATCAAGGTCAAGAGCGACCGCGAATCCATCCTCACCGCCGCCGAGCAGTTCCTCACCAAAACGCCGCCCCAGCGCGAAGGCCTCATCCGCCTCGTCATGGAAGGCCATCTGCGCGGCATCATCGGCCAGCTCACCGTCGAACAGATCGTCAAAGAACCCGAAATGGTCGCCGATCGCATGCGCGCCACCTGCGCCAGCGACATGAGCAAGATGGGCCTCGAAGTCGTCTCCTTCACCATCAAAGAAGTCCGCGATAAAAACGAATACATCACCAACATGGGCCGGCCAGACATCGTCCGCATCAAGCGCGACGCCGACGTTGCCGCCGCCGAGGCCGAGCGTGACACCGCCATCCGCCGCGCCGTCGCCCTTCGCGAATCTGCCGTAGCCAAGGCCCAGGCCGACCAGGAACGCGTCGTCGCCGAAACCGCCTCGCTCACCCGCCAGGCCGAAGCCACCCGCGACCTCGACATCCAGAAAGCCTCCTTCAACGAGCAAAGCCGCCGTCAGGAAGCCCAGGCAGACAAAGCCTATGAGCTGCAAACCAACATCATGCAGCAAAAGGTCGTCGCCGAGCAGGTCAAGATCAAGCAGGTCGAAAAAGAACAGCAGATCAAGGTCGAGGAAGCCGAAATCCTCCGCCACGAAAAAGAACTCATCGCCACCGTCATCAAGCAGGCCGAAGTCGACCGTCAGCGCGTCGAAACCATCGCCGCCGCCGAAAAAGCCCGCCTCATCATGGAAGCCGAAGGCCGCGCCGCTGCCATCCGCGCTCAGGGCGAAGCAGAGGCCGCCGTCATCTTCCAGAAAGGCGAAGCTGAAGCCAAGGCCATGGAGATCAAGGCCGAAGCCTACCAGGAGTGGAACCAGGCCGCCGTCGTCGACCGGCTCATCGCCAACATGGCCGATGTCGTCCGTGCCATGGCCGAACCGCTCTCCAAGGTCGAAAAAATCACTGTCGTCTCCACAGGTAACGACCATGCCGCTGGCGTCAACAAGATCACCGGCGACATGACCACCATCGCAGCCCAGGTCCCTGCACTCTTCGAGGCGCTCTCCGGCATGGACATGCGCGAACTCATGACCAACGTCAAAACCATCCGGGCGCGTGGCAACGGCTCGGCTACTGTTCAACCCTCCGACAACAACAACTGAAACCCGCCGGGCGAGCGCCTGATGTCTCGCCCGCATCTCCCAGAAAGGAGCAACATCATGGCACTACTGGAAAGAGTAGGAACGCTGCTCCGGGCCAACCTCAACGATCTCATCGCGAAAGCCGAGGACCCCGAGAAAATGCTCAAGCAACTTGTCCTCGATATGGAAAACCAGCTCCTCCAGGTCAAGACACAGGTCGCCATCGCCATTGCCGACGAACACCTGCTTGCCAAAAAAATGCACGAACACGAGGAGAAAGCTGTGGACTGGAAACATAAGGCTGAACTCGCCGTCCGCAAGCAGAATGACGACCTGGCCCGCGCCGTGCTCGAGCGTTCCCTCAGCAACCAGCAGATGGCCGCCGGCTTCCTCCAGCAGCTTGAGGATCAGCGCGCCGAGGCAGAAGCCCTCAAGCAGGCTCTGCGCAAGCTCGATCAAAAACTGGCTGAAACGCGCTCGCGCTGCGAAATGCTGATCTCCGAGCACCGTCGCGTCCGCGCCGTCGGCAAGGCCCACAAGGCCCGCACCGCCGTCACTCCGCAGGACAGCGAAGCCATCATCGCGCGCATGAAAAACCGCATCGCCGAGGTGGACGCCGGCAACGCCGCCCAATATGAGCTCATGGGCGGCGACTCCTTGGAAGACAGCTTTGCGGCCCTCGAACGCGAAGACCAGATCGAAGCTCTCCTCCTCGAACTCAAGGAGCGCCACCTGCTCACCAACGGCGACGAACCAAAATCCGCCTGAACCCCGCACAATCGCGATGCCCCACACTATCTCCTCGCGTTTTTCGAGGAGATAGTGCGGGCAAAACGGCACCAGCGCCGAACGGTGGAAGCACTGGGCTTTGGAACTGCGAACAACGTACACTCGTTGTTTCAGGAGGAAGCCCGCTCGCATGCACCGCATTTCCGACTTTCAGCTCGTTCCCGCCGCCCGCCGCGCCATGATCGAACATGGCTTTGAGCCCGACTATCCCAAAGCCGCCCTCGAAGAACTCCAGCACGAACTCACGTCTCCCCCCGCCGAGCCAACACTGCCCAACACCCAGGACCTCCGCCATCTCCTCTGGTCCTCCATCGATAACGACACCTCACGCGACCTCGACCAGATCGAGCACGCCGAGGCCCTCCCCGACGGCCGCGTCCGCATCCGCGTCGGCATCGCCGACGTCAGCCACCTCGTACCCATCGGTTCCGCCCTCGACGACCACGCCCAGCGCAACACCACTTCCATCTATACCGGCGTCGCCACCTTCATGATGCTGCCCGAGCAGCTCTCCGCCGGCGTCACCTCGCTGTTGCCCGATCAGGACCGCGCCGCGCTCGTCATCGAATTCACCGTCGATCAGAACGAGTGCCTCAGCCAGGCGCAGGTCTACCCCGCTCTCGTCCGAAATCACGCGCAGCTCACCTACAACGCCGTCGGCCCGTGGCTCGAAGGCAAACCTTCCGCCGATGGCAAACTCGCCGACCCATCCCTCCAGACCCAGCTCCGCCTCCAGCATCAAATCGCCGAGCGCCTCCGCCGCGAGCGCGCCCGCCACGGCGCCCTCACCCTCGACATGGAAGAGAGCATGCCCGTCATCACCGACGATCAAATCGTCGACCTCCGCCCCGAGAAAAAGAACCCCGCCCACGCCCTCATCGAGGACTTCATGATCGCCGCCAATGGCGTCGTCGCACGCTTCCTTTCCGCGCACAAGTTCTCCTCCATCCGCCGTGTCGTCCGCACTCCCAAACGCTGGGACCGCATCGTCCAGCTCGCCGCATCCCTCGGCGCCGACCTTCCCGGAACGCCCGACGCCAAGGCCCTCAACGAATTCCTCACCAGCCAGCGCGCCAAAGATCCCGTTCACTTCCCCGACCTCTCGCTCGCCACCGTCAAGCTCATGGGTCCCGGCGAATATGTCGCCGAACAACCCAACGATCCCCCCATCGGCCACTTCGGTCTCGCCGTCGAGGACTACACCCACTCCACCGCCCCCAATCGCCGCTACCCCGACCTCGTCACCCAGCGCCTCATTAAGGCCGCGCTGCAAAACCAGCCCTCGCCTTACAGCGACGACACTCTCAGCGCCATCGCCATCCACTGCACGGAAATGGGCGACCACGAACGCCGCCTCGAACGCGAAATGCACAAGAAGATCGCCGCCGTCGTCATGTCCCATCGCGTCGGCCAGACCTTCAATGCCGTCGTCACCGGAATCAATAACTATGGAACCTTCGTCCGCACCCTCGCCC
>JAJYVU010000073.1 GCA_021791875.1 Acidobacteriota bacterium
GTTTTCGAGATTGGTTTCTGCCACCTGAATTTCCTCGGGCAGCGCGGATGCGGTGGTGGACTCGTAGTTGGCGAGGGCCTGATCGTATGCGCCACGGGCGGAGACGAGACTGGCCGCGAGATCCTGATTGGCGAGAACCGCGAGCAGTTGGCCGGTGCGGACGTGGGATCCGCGATTGACGTAAAAGCGCTGCACGGGCGCGGTGATTTTAGGGGTGATGGAAGCCTGATGGATGGGATAGACCAGTCCCTGTGCCGTAACGACGTCGTCGATGGCCTGGCGGCGGGCGACCGCAGTTTCGACGCGGACGACGGGGGTGATCCTGGAAATTCCTGCATCGCCGCCGCTGCAGCCGAGCGCGGCAATGAGCATGGATGCCGAGGCAAGGGCCATCGGGGCGGCGAGGTGTCTGGAACGAAGGAGTGCCCGGATCATAGGTTTCCTGTAAGAGTGGCGAGATTGGCAAGCGCGGTGGCGTAGCGGGTTTCGGCGTCGTACCATGCGTCGCGTTCGAGGCCCACGGTGCTTTCGGCGTTGACGACTTCGAGGGCAGTAGCCAGACCGGCCTTGTAGCGCAGGAGGGTAAGCTTGCGGCTCTCAATGGCGTCGGCTGTGGACTGTTTGCGGATCTGTATTTCGCGCCGGGCAATTTCTGCCTGAGAGTAGTACAGCTCCAACTCGCCGGTATGAAGGCGACGAGTATAGGAGAGCGCGCTTTGCGCCTGCTGCTGTTGGAATTCGGCAACCTTGACCCTGCTGTGCGTGGCTCCCCAGGTAAAGAGCGGAACATTGAGCGAGGCGAGCGCGGAATAGCCGAGGTTTTGAATTCGCCGGCCGTTGAAGAGCGTCGATTGCATGGCGAAGGCATTGGCGTCGATGCCGAAGTAGTAGTCGAAAGAGAGCGTGGGCAGATAGCCAAAGCGCGCGGCGACGAGGTTTTTGTGAGCTGCCTTCTCGGTTTTGACGGCGGCGCCGAGTTGGGGGTCGTTAGCCGCGGCCTGTTGCTGCGCCTTGACGAAGGCCGGCAGCTTGAGGATGTGGGCGGGGTCGTCGACGACGACATAATTGCGGTTAGCGCGATGGAAGATGAGCAGGGCGAGGGCGATGCGGGCCTGCAGCTGCGCGAGCTGCATGCTCTCGAGATTGACCTGATTATCATCGACCTGAATCCTGGCCTTGACGACGTCGGCGCGGGCGGCGTCGCCGTTCTTTTCGCGCTTCCGGGTGATGACGAGAAACTGCTGGGCCGCGCGCAGGGTGCCTTGCGCCGAGGTGACCTTCTCATTGGCAGCCACGAGGGTTGCGTAGGCCTGGACAACGGCGACGACGACGCCACGCGCTGCAATCTGAGCCCTGTCACGAGCGGCGGCGGCAAGGATGACGCTGCTGCGATATGCGAGAAACAGCGACGGGGAGACGTTCTGATGCACGTTTGTCTGCGCGACGTATTCGTGCACGCCATTGTTGGCGACGAAGCGGGAGGCGAGGGTTCCGTTGCCCTGCGTATAGAGGTACTGGCTGACGCCGGTTAGGTTGGGCAGATTGGCGGCGCGGGCCTGGACGGCCATTTCCGCGGCGATGCGGGCATTTGCCTCGGCGGTTTCGAGCACCGGACTGAGGGCCCTGGCGCGGCGGATGGCATCGGCGAGGGTGATGCGCACGGGTAATGCAGTGGATGCATGCGTTGCTATCCGGGCCTTCGCAGCTGTATTCCGGGGCGTTTGCGCAGCACCAGTGGCTGCACTGAGCAGTAACAAAAGACCGGCACAGGCCAGTGACACTTTTCGGAAAGATGTCATGCCACGATTCTCATGGAGCAGTAGTCGGTGAGGCTCAATCCGCATCCGCTGGGTGAATGCGACCCGTGTTCCACCGATGGAGGTTGCCGTGCGCATGGGGCGTATTCACATCTTTTTATAAATCAGGAAGATGAAGAAGAGCTGAATGGTGGACTCAGAGCAGGTTCGCTACGGCTACGAGGATGTGAAGATGCGCGCGTGAAGGCTGCGCCCGGCAGATACGATTTTGGACAGGTAGCGCCGTGAGTCGGTCTGATCTTCCTGATTCATCATGAGGAAATAGGCGGCAAGGGAATAAAGAGCAGCAAAGGTGAGGCACTCGAGAGTCAGGCCAGCGAAGTGATGCCGCGCGATGATAACCCGGTTGTGGACATAAAGAGCCGCGGCCGAGGCCAGCCCGAGCGGGAGAATGGAGCGCAGAATCAGGTTGCCGAGTACTGCCAGTGAGTTGATGCCGAATGTGCGATCCAGCTTAAACAGCAGCACTGCCACCTGGGGGATCATCACGATCACGAGCGAGAGCGTGATTCCACCAAGGCCTAATAAATGCCCTAGCAGCATGCCAAGGCCAAAATTAGTGATACCGACCAGGAGAGAGCTAGCGGCCAGGAGACGCACCCAGCCTATTGCGAAACAGAATACGATCACGATGCCCTGGATGGCGCTTATCCCGATGTAGACGGCCAGGCTGTTGGACATGAGTGAGCCGGCGTAAAGAGGGTAGCCAACCCAGCAGGTGACAACGTCCTTGTTGAACAATACGGTGCCGACGGCAAGCGGAAAGGTCATCATCAACATGAGGCGCAAGAGGCGAACAAAGCCAGCACAAAGCTTTTCCATTTCGCGCTTTCCGTACAACTCGTGAATCGCAGGTGTTGCACTCTCAGTGAACCGGTAGAGCATGTTATATGCCGTGGTGGCGGGCATCTGGGAAGAATAGAAGGCGCTGGCTCCAATGGCGCCGCTGGTAATACCGGCCACGAGGTTGGTGGAACTGACAAAGAGGCGATTGCCGATATTCATGAAGGTGGAATATCCGCCGAAGTGCAACATTTCCTTCAGCAGTGCCCTGTCCGGGATTCCCCACCCGCCTTTGAAACCAGGATTCATTTTCATGAATCTCCAGCGGTAAAGAAAGCTGCCAGCGGCAGCAACGGATGTACCGGCGAGCATGAGTCCGAAGAGTCCGCCACCTGCCAGAACGTAGGCGAGAGAAGCGACGCTTCGACCGACATTTAAAACAGTGGAGATGAGATTGAACGCTGCAATGTCCTGGGTTGCCAGCGAGGCATTTCCGTATGCGGCGAACGGGGTGCTGAGAATCGCCCACACAGCGATGACATCGAGCGCATAGCGCGCTTGCATGGCAATGGCAGGGGTGAGATGGAAGAGCTGCCCCACGAAGAAACTTCCACCAAAGATGCAAAGTGCAAACAAAATATTTGTGCCAAGGAGGATGGTGCGTGCAGTGATGAAGACATTCCGGAAGCGAAGTCCGCCATCGTCGAGTCCGGTTGCCTGTGCCAGATATCGATCCAGCACCCAGGAGCTGGAAAAATTGACCATCGACAAAAGGCCGACGGCTTGCATGATGGCGGCGTAGGCGCCCAGGGTTTCCCGCCCAGCCATCTTGAGAACGACCGGGGCCAGCAGAATCTGTAACGCGATTTGCGACACATACTGGAACAGAGCAGCAACAAAACCTTTTGCTGCACGATCACTGCGACTCATACCCTGTTGGCTCCGAAGGTGATGCTGCGTTTGAGAATGAAGACTTTGCGCAGTGATCCGCGGCCGCCCCATGCCGATGCAATCCATGATAAAGCCACTTGTTTTGCGGTGTCTGTTATGGATATGGGAGGCCAGAACGTTGTGATTTGCGAGGAGCTCGGGTTGATCCATCCGGGTGGCGACATCCATAGTAGGATGCGATCATGGCGATGGTTCATCTGGCGTTCAGCGCCCCCCCACATCCTTTCAGCCAGTGGAAGCATGGCGCTCATCTTCTCCTGAAGCACGGCGCCGAAATTGATCCGTTCCAGGTTCACAAACTGACGGAGGATCCGGACGAAGCGGACCTGATTCTATTTGTGGAGATGGGGGAAGCGGGCTTCTTCGCAGAACGAGTCCGCGCGCATCCGTACTTTCGGCGCTACGGTCGCAAATGTTTTCTGTTTGACCAGGGTGATCTCTGCTATCCCATACTCCCGGGGGTTTACGCGGGGCTCACCGAAGCTCACTATCGTGCGGATCATACTCGCACCGGCTTCTATTTAGTATTGGGCGAAAATGCGCTGATCCATCATGCCCCGGCGACTGGGGACGAAAAGTACCTGGCGTCTTTCGTGGGCTCTCAAAATACCCATGCGGTGCGTGAGCAAGTGTTCCGGATCCAGTGTCCGGACATTTACCTGTATGACACGTCGAAAAACAGCGCCCAGATTCGCTATCACGGTACACCGTCAGAACGTCTGGAGTTCTGGAAACACTACGCGGATTCGCTGGCCGGGAGCAAATTCAGCCTTTGCCCGCGCGGTGTGGCGGCCAACAGCATACGGCTATACGAGTCGATGAAGACGGGCCGTGCATGCATCATCATCTCCGATGACTGGCATCCGAACGACGGCGTCGACTGGAATTCGTTTTCGATTCGTGTGCCCGAATCACAGGTGCATGAATTGCCGGAGATCCTCAAAGAAAACGAAGACCGCGCGGTGGAAATGGGCAGGAACGCCCGGCAGGAGTGGGAAAAGTGGTTCTCAGAACCGGTGCGATTTCATCATGTGGTGGAGCTATGTCTTGAGATTCAGCGACATCGTGGACCGTACAGCGCGGTCAAGGCTCTTGAGCACTACCGGCACATTCCGAAGCATCCGCGGCGCTACTTGAGCAGCAAACTGAACCTCTACCGAAACAACAAGAAGATTTACTGGTAGGGGCGGACCTGCAGAAACAGGCTGTCCATGATCGCGACGGCACGGAGTGCCGGGGTGATCCCTCGATCAGACGCCACTACATTTTGTATTTGCCGAGGTCTTCGTCGCCGAGATCCTCCAGCCATTTGCGAAGTTCGGCGGAGCTTCCGGGGGAGTCGACCGGATGCGGCAAAACCTTGGCGGTCCGCAGCACCTCTTCCTCGACAAAAATGGGGCAGTCGGCGCGGAGGGCGAGAGCGAGGGCGTCGGAGGGGCGGGCGTCGAGAGTGACGGTTTCGCCCTGCTGCTCCATCCAGATGACGGCGTAGAAGGTGTCGTCGCGCAGTTCCGAGACGACAACGCGCTGAAGCTGGGCGTTGAGGCCGTGCATGAGGTTCTTGAGGAGGTCGTGGGTCATGGGACGGGGCGTGGATGCCTTCTCGATTTCCGTGGCGATGGCGTGGGCCTCGTAGGGGCCGACCCAAATGGGAAGCAGAGCGTCGCCGTTGACGTCCTTGAGAATGACGATGGGCATATTGGTGGAGGGGTCGACCATCAGGCCGCGAATTTTCATTTCGATCTGCATTGCCAGGCTCCTTGCTGCCTTGCCGCGAACCGTTCGACGGGTTTGCGGATCAGGCGATGGCCTCGCCGACGAGGCTGTTTGGCAGACTCTTTGTCACCAGCACCTTGAGATAGCTGCCGGGTGCGGGCAGGATGGGCTGCCGGGTGGTGAAGTTGAGCGTCTTGTTCTGCGAGGTGCGCCCAATGACCTGCCCGCGGGCGGAATTGTGGCCCTCCACCATGACTTCTATTGTCTGGCCGACGTGCTTTGCATAGTTGGCGCGCTGGATTTCGCGCTGGCGGTCGAGCAGGATCTGCAGGCGCATGGACTTTTCCTGCTCAGGGATGGAATCTGCCATGGTGATGGCCGGCGTGTTGGGACGCGGCGAATACTTGAAGGCAAAGATGCCGTCGTACTGGACTTCGGCTGCGAGGGTGATGGTTTCCTCAAAGTCCTGGGGAGTTTCGCCGGGGAAGCCGACGATCATGTCAGTGGTCATGCTGATGGGGCGGTTTGCGGACTTGATCCAGGAGATGCGCTCGAGGTACTGCTCGCGGGTGTATTCGCGCTGCATGAGATGGAGGACGCGCGAGGAGCCGCTCTGGACGGGAAGATGCACGTGGTCGCAGAGCGAAGGTACGGCGTCGATAGCTTCGACGATGTCGCGGGTGAAGTCGCGCGGATGCGAGGTGGTGAAGCGGACGCGCTGGATGCCGGGGATCTGGCCGACGGCGGCGAGCAGCTCGGCGAAACTCTTCTTCCCTTCCGGGTCGCGGTAGGAATTGACGTTCTGGCCGAGGAGCTGGATTTCGGTATAGCCGGAGTCGGCCATACGGCGGGCTTCAGCGAGGACCGAGGCGGAGGTGCGACTGCGCTCCTTGCCGCGGGTGTAGGGGACGACGCAGTAGGCGCAGAACTTGTCGCAGCCCTCGATGATGGTGATGTAGCCGCGATGCGCGTTGGAGCGGGCGGTGAATTCGGTTTCGAAGGTTTCTTCCGTCTGGCGGTCGTCGAGGCCGGTGATGCGGTTGGCTCCCTGCTCGAGCTGCACCAGCATCTCAGGAAGTTTGCGATAAGATGCGGAGCCGGAAACCAGCGAGACGAACGGGGCACGCTCGAAGATCTTTTCGCCTTCCTGCTGGGCGACGCAGCCGAGGACGGCGAAGCGCTTCCCTTCCGCGTGGAGCTTTTTGTAGTCGTTGAGGCGGTGGAAGACCTTCTGCTCGGCTTTATCGCGGATGGAACAGGTGTTGTAGAGAATGAGGTCGGCGTCTGCTTCGGTTTCGACGCGGGTATAGCCCTGCTGCTCCAGTGTGCCGATGACCTTTTCCGAGTCGTGGACATTCATCTGGCAGCCAAAGGTTTCGATGTAGAAGGTGCGGTTCACGGCGGGGACCGCAGTTTTTTCTTCTGGCATATCCATCTTGAGTATATGCCAGCGGTGCGGGCATTTCCGCGCTGCCGGCGGTGTTGCCGAAGGTTTCGGGCGCGGTGTTTTCGTGCGGGGAGGAGGATTGCGGGTTCTGTCCGTAGCTCAATCGGGACCGGGAAAGGAGCTACTGGATCAAAACGGAAGCCACGGAATCATCTGTGCCGGGCGGATCGTCATCCTCGAAGTGCGTCAGGCGGTTTCGTCCCAGATTCTTGGAGCGATAGAGCGCGCGGTCCGCGCGTTCGATCAGAAGCACCGGAGTGTCTCTCTCCAATGCGGTAGCGATGCCGAGACTTGCGGTCATTTTGCGGTTGCCGGGGAGATTACGCATGTGAACGAGTCCCCGGAGAACGCGCTCGGCGACGATCAAGCCCTGCCCCGGCTCGGCGGACCGGAGGAGAATGGCAAATTCATCTCCGCCGAACCTGGCCAGGGAGTCGACGGGGCGGACGGCATGGCGCAGGACGCTGCTGACCCGGCGCAGGACTGTATCTCCGGCGAGATGGCCGAATTCGTCGTTCATGCTCTTGAAGAAGTCGAGATCAATGAGAAGGAGGCTGAGTTCGACGGATTCCGTGCCAAGAGCAGCGAGATCCTTCAAGAGAATTTCTTCGAAGGCACGGCGATTGAGCAGACCGGTGAGGCCGTCGGTGTCGGCACGAACGCGGTCGTTTTCCTGCTGCGCGCAGATGGAGATCCAGAAAGTTCCGGCGGCCTGGGCCAATCCGCCGAGCAGGAGCAGGTAGACGAGCAGGCTCTGCACGGGGTCCAGAATCCGGAGGTTGGGATTCGGATCGACGTTGAGGGTGACGATAAATCGGACGATGCGCAGGGCGCTCATGACGACGAGCAGCCGGAACATCCAGCGGAGCGGCATCTGGAGGGCTGGTTGCACGGGCCGCATGGCAAGACGGGCGGTCCAGGCAAGCATGATCGCGACGCCGATGGAAGCCACGATCATGCGGGCGTCGAAGCTGTTCTGAACAAGCGAGAAATAGCAAAGTGCCGCCACAAAAGATGGCAGCAGGAGGGCCAGGAAAGGAAAGAGGCGATGCGGCGCCTGGATCGCGCGCGCAAGAGAGAGATGGAGGAAGACGAATCCGAGAAGAATCGCCGTCTGACCACCGGCCGAGACGATGACGAGGGGAACGAAACCGCGCAAAAACATGGCCACAAGCGCGAGCAGCATGGCAGCAAAGGCCCAGCGGAGTTCGACCAGGCCGCGTAGTCTGTGGCATTCCCTTCGAATTACAAAAGTTCCAGCGAAGCCGAGGGCGAGCAGCATCAAGTAACCGATGACGATCTCGCGCATTGGCATGGCTTGCAGTTACCCCAAGGAACCTGTTTGACGTTACGACAAGTATGTCACGCCTTTCCGGGAGAGTGAAGCGTAAAACCGGGGTCTTCGGGAATAGAAAAATCACCAGTTCTGAATTGGGAAGGGTCAGATTCTAAAACGGTTCCAGGGATGGGTTCGGGAGTCGCTCGCCAGGGGATGGTTGTTATAGCCTCTTGGGTATGAGTGCCGTTGAGGAGACGTTGCATCCGCTGTCGCACGGGGCCATGCATCACTGTTTCGGGTGCGGGCTGGAGAATCGAACGGGGTTACGGCTGCGCTTTTATGTGGATGGGACGGGGCAGGTGGTGAGTCCGGTGCGGGTGGCGAAGAGATTCCAGGGGCCCCCTGGCCATGCGCATGGGGGGATCATCGCGACGCTGCTGGACGAGGCGATGAGCAAGGCCAACCGCGCGCGGGGCGTGGTTGCGATGACCCGGCATCTGGACGTTGAATATCTGCGGCCCGTGCCGGTGGGAGCTCCTCTGCGACTGACGGCACGGCATGTGGGCGGCGAAGGCAGGAAGCATCGCTGCGAGGCAGAGCTTGCGGACGGCAAAGGAACGATCCTGTCCCGGGCGAAGGGATTGTTTATTGCCATCGACGCGGAGAAGTTTCGCCGGTCTCAGACGGGGACCTGAGTCAACTCGGGCCCGGGCAGAGTCCTGGGCAGCAGCAGCTTGTCCTTGAGAATGGCTTCGGTCTGTGGGGAGCAGAGCAGGAGGAGCCTGTCGCCGGGTTTCATGCGAGACTCCCTGGTGGGCAGCAGGACCTCGTCGCCGCGGAAGATAACCAGAACCTTGAGATTCTTATCCTTTGTGATTTCGGCGAGGCTGCCAATGAGCTCGTTGCACAGATTGCAATTCTGCTGGAGTTCGCCCATGAGCATGCGCTCTCCGGAGTGGAGGGAGAGCGGAATGCCGGACTGCATGAGCGAAATGATGTCCATTTCGCGCAGAGAGGGCTCGCCGGCGACACGATGGGCGCGTATGAGGTCGATGGCGTAGTTCATCTCCTCAACGTAATGGGCGGGCGACTGGGCGTAGGTCTTGACCTGTGCCTCATAGAGGCTGTGGTAGCGCAGGCCCCGCGAGAGCCAGGTCTGGACGAGGAAGGCGAGAATGACGGCCAGGCCCGCAGGCACCAACAACTGGTAGCCGCCGGTCATTTCAGAAACCATGAGAATGGTAGCCATGGGGACGCGGGCAGCAGCGCCGAAGACGGCAGCCATGCCGACGATGACGAATCCGGCGGCGGGCTGGTGAAAGAGAGCGGCCAGCGTCCCGCCGAGCATGGCGCCGATGAACATGCTGGGCGCGAAGACACCTCCGGAACCGCCCGAGGAGACCGTTAAGGAGAGGCTGAGCATTTTGAGGAAGAGCAACGCGACCAGCAGGTGGAGCGGTAGAAAGCCTCCGATGCTCATCTGCATCCAGCCGTAGCCGCCGCCCAGCACCTGAGGGAAAAAGAGCGCGATGAGGCCGACGCCGAGGCCTCCGATGGCGGGCTTGAAGATCTGGGGACATGGGATGGCGTGGAAGAGATCGCGCATGCCGTAAAAAACGACGGGGAGAAGTGTGGCCAGCAGGCCGCTGGCGAGTCCGAGAAGCACGTACCAGGGGTAGTAGCGATAGTCGGGCAGGAGAAGTTTGTCGGGCACATGAAAGAGCGGCTGCAGTCCGAAGAAGACGCCATTGGCTGCATAGGCCACGACGGACGAAAGCAGCGTATAGATGAGCATGTGGCTTTCGAAATCCATGGCGGAGTAGAGAACCTCGACAGCGAAGATAGCCGCCCCAATGGGCGAGCGAAAGACGGCGGAGAGGCCGGCGGACATGCCAACGAGAAGGAGGAAGCGGCGCTCCTGATCGGAGCGCCTGGTGAGATTGGCGTAGATGGCGCCGCAACCGGCGGCGATGAGCGCGGTGGGGCCTTCACGACCGGCTGATCCGCCAGAGCCGATGGTGATGCCGGAAGCAATCATCTTCAACAAGGGAACGCGTGTACGGATGTTGCCGGCGAGGCGGTGGAAGGCGTTGACGACGGTGTCAGTACCGTGGCCTTCGGCCTCCGGCGCCCAGGTGAAGACAAGAATGCCGGAGATGAGGCCGCCCAGGGTGGTCACGAGAGGGATCCACCAATTGAGGTGGGGTGCAGCGATGGATTTGGGCGCGATGGAATGAGCGACGTCGGGCAGGACGTAACCGGCGATCTTATTGAGGAAGAGCCAGGAGCACCAATATAAAATCCAGTGGAAGGCCAGGGCGCTGGCCGCACCTACGAGTCCCAGGAGGACTGAATCCAGCACGCGTCTGAGCTCCACCCGTTCGATCCACCCCGCCATGTGGGAGAGAGGTTTTTTGGATAAGAAGTGAGTGGGTGCGGTGGACGTCGTTTCCGGTGCTGGCACTTTCCAGACCCCCCTTTATCGGTTCAACTCCTGTGCAGTTGCAGTCTGATACGGTCTTGCGATTGGGGAATTCCGGCAGCGCATTGTTTTCGTGCGAAGCGCGCCTCTGAGTATGATGCGCTGACCAATGCAACCACTGTTAAACTGAGTTGTTGAGATATTTCACGCAAAGCGCTTCGGTATTCCTGTGCCCGGAAGCCTCGAAGGCCTCTTGCGAAGACGGAGACTCCCCATGGCAGAACATACAAAGAATGGATTGACTGGTGTAGCCGGCGGCTCATCGGCAGGGCTGCGGCTGAAGACAGGCCTGGCAGAAATGCTGAAGGGCGGCGTCATCATGGACGTAATGAGCGTGGAACAGGCGCGGATTGCCGAGCAGGCGGGCGCGGTGGCGGTGATGGCGCTGGAGCGGGTTCCTGCGATGATTCGCGCGGAGGGCGGCGTGGCGCGCATGGCGAGGCCGAGCCTGATCAAGGAAATCATCGCGTCGGTGTCGATTCCGGTGATGGCAAAGGCCCGCATCGGGCACTTTGCCGAGGCACAGGTGCTTCAGCATCTGGGCGTGGATTTTATCGACGAATCAGAAGTACTGACCCCGGCTGACGAGACGCACCACATCGACAAGCACGCCTTTACGACGCCGTTTGTGTGCGGCGCGCGCGACCTGGGCGAGGCGCTGCGCCGCGTGGCGGAAGGCGCGGCGATGATCCGGACCAAGGGCGAGGCCGGCACGGGCGACGTGGTGCACGCGGTGAAGCACATGCGGCAGATTGTGAAGGAAATGCGGGCGCTCACCGTGCTCAGCGAAGAAGAACTTTACGCGGCTGCCAAGGAGCACCGCGCGCCGTACGAGCTGATTCGCATGGTGGCGAAGACGGGCAAGCTGCCGGTGCCGAACTTCTCGGCAGGCGGCATTGCGACACCGGCCGACGCGGCCCTGATGATGCAACTGGGCGCGGAGGCAGTGTTTGTAGGCTCGGGCATCTTCATGAAGGAGCGGGCGACGCCGCTGGATGTGGAATTGAATGCGGCGGGCAAGTTCAACAATCCCGCCGAGCGTGCCGAGGCGGAGTCGCGGGCGCGGGCGATTGTTCGGGCGACAACGCATTATCAGGATCCTGCGATTGTGGCCGAGTGCAGCGAAGAGTGCCTGGGCTCGATGAAGGGGCTGGCCGTGAATGCGATTGAGGAGTCGCAGATGCTGCAGACGCGCGGCTGGTGAGGATTGGCCGGGACCGGCCGCCAAGGCGAACGCGCCTTCGGGCCAGAAAACAAGAGGGCGTCTGCGAGTGCAGGCGCCTTTTGCTTGAGGCAGAGTTTTCTGATGACCGTGCTTTTGCGCACGACGATGAGAGGACGAGTTCAAAATGCCGAACGATGATCTTGCGACGTTTGAGAAGTGCTACAGGATTGATCTGAAGCGGAGGTTTCCGGTGCCGGCTGCGCTGCTCTGGGTGGCGATATCGGAGGGCGAGCAGATTGCGGCGTGGATGAAGTTTCCGGTGGAACTGGAGGCTCGAACGGGTGGGGAGATCCATATTGATTTTGGCGGGCAGGGATCGATTGAGGGCACGGTGTGCGATCTGGAGGCGCCGTTTCTGTTCGCTTACACATGGGGCGATTCCTTTGTAAAGTGGAGCGTTTCAGGGGATGCGGAGCAGGCAGAGCTGGAGTTCTCACATATCGGCGTGAAACCGGAGCTGGCGAAGGGACTGGCGGCGGGATGGCATGCGTTTCTGGACCAGCTGGAGGCATATCTGACGAAGGCAGCGCCGCCTGCGGGGCGCTTCCAGCAACTGAACAAGGAGTATGCGAAGCTGACGCTGTGACTTCCCTGCCCTGGAAGGCCGGAGGGCGGGCCTGGGGAGATTGCGTGCGCAAGGCCCGGGCAGGAGCGCTGCACCACAACCTTCCAAGTAACATAAAGACAGCGATTTTCGCGAAGGACGATGACGGAGACGGAATTGATTCCACGGATTGGTGTGCTTGCGATTCAAGGCGACTACGAGGCCCATGCGCGGGCGCTGCGCGAGGCCGGTGCAGAGGCCGTCCTGGTGCGCAAGCCGGAGCAGTTGAGCGGCCTGGATGGACTGGTGCTGCCGGGCGGCGAATCGACGACTTTTCTGAAGTTCCTGGAACGGGACGGGTTTCTGGGCGTCCTGCGTGAGTTTGTTTCGATCAAGCCGACTTTTGGCACCTGCGCGGGATGCATTCTGCTGGCCGAGGAAGTGTTGCGTCCGGCGCAGGAGAGCCTGGGCGTGCTGCACGCGACAGTGGAGCGCAACGCCTACGGTCGGCAGATCGACAGCAGCATTCAAGTCGCAGAAACAGCGCTCAAGGGCGGGCCGCTGGAGATGGTTTATATTCGCGCGCCCCGGATTGTGAATACGGGCGCAGACGTGAGGGTGCTGGCCGAGCGGGATGGGTTCCCTGTCCTGGTGGAACAGGGGCACCTGCTGGCGTCGACGTTTCACCCGGAGCTTTCGGCAGACCGGCGGGTGCATCGTCATTTTGTGGAGATGGTTCTGGCGGGCCGTGAGCCGTCGAACCGCAATTCCTGAAGGGGTGACGCTACCGGCAAGGCCCCGAAAAGCATCCAAAGAGCAGGCTGTCTGATTGCGGACGACGGCGCCGCATCCAGTTGAGGCGCATCTGGAAGAGGGATAGGGCTGGAACTGCACACCCTCGAACCAGGCTGTTGACGATGGTGACCTACGGGTCCATGCTCAATGGGATGAGCGCCCGCAATGAGGAGCAAGCTCACACCTGGGAGTGTAGGCCATGCCTGCCACCTTCTCGCGCTATCCGGTCGACATTGAGCGAAAAGACACCGGTATGGGCGGGAAACCGCCAGTGGACCGGCGGCCAACCGGCGGCGGGGGTGGAGGTGACGATAACTGGGAGCACCGATCTTCCAGCCGTCGCGAGCCGCGTGCGCTGTTGACGCGGTATCGCACAGCATTGGTGTATGCGCTGGCTGCCGATCTGGCGTTGTTTGTGGTGATCGTGGGAGAGTTTCTGGTCCAGGAGGGTGCAGGCCGTCTGGACCCAAGTGTGCCGTCCGCATCGTCGTGGCACGCCCTGGCGCTTCCGCCGATCCTATGGATCAATACGGCACTGCTGCTGCTCTCGGCCGTGACCATGGAAATGGCGCGCCGGCCATTCTTCTCAGAAGTGGAGATTATGGAAGAGTGGCTGGGGATGGGGCGGCCCGCGCTGCGACGAGCGATGCCATGGCTGATCGCCACGCTGATCCTGGGGGGACTTTTTCTTGCCGGGCAGTGGATGGCGTGGGCACAACTTTCGGCCCAGGGCTTCTGGTCCGGCACCAATCCCAACAGCCACTTTTTCTACCTGATCACGCGGGTCCACGCGCTGCACCTGCTGTTGGGCATCGTTGCGCTGATGTCGGCGGTGGGCAGCATGTTCTTCATCAAGCGGGTGATGTGGCGGCAGGTTGCGATTGACTGCACGGCCTGGTACTGGCACACGATGAGCGCGCTGTGGCTGGTGCTGTTTGCCGTGCTGCTGTATGGGCCGTAAACGCCACGAGCCAATCAACCAAGATTGCGGGGCCCAAACTGCCGTGCCGTGGTGCGGTTCGCTCGCGGAGGACGTGCGTGGAGGGCAGGTCCTTTCCTTACATAATCTGCGGATTGGCTTCAGTCGTGACCGGCCACGATGGGATGGTCAACGTGGCCGATGTTGTACTGGATCTTGAGGTAGAGCCATTGCGCCCGCTGATGATCGACTTGCGAGACCCTGGGAACAGCAATCTGGACGGTATGGTTTCCCGTTTGGGAAAGAGACGGCAACGGGGAGGCCCAGGTTTCCGGATGGTAGCGGAAGATGAGCGTCTGCGGATTGAACCAGTGGTCATAGAACGGGGCATCCGGGGCGACGAAGCGCTGCACGTAGACGCTGACAAACTCCTTGTGGGTGTAATCGCGGCATTTGGTGTGAGTGATGGTGAAGCGGGCTCCAGCGAGGCTGGGGATGGTCTGCAAGGTCTGGGTTTGGCATGCGTAGGGTGAAGGTGTGAGGCGATTGCTCACCACAGTGATGGTACCGATGCCGAGCAGAAATACCACGCCCAACAGCAGAATGATCACTTTGCCGGGACTCATTTTGCGGACTGCCATCCGGTGATTCACTCCTTTACGCAGGGACCATGCAGCATACCGACACCGGCAAGCCGCCTCTCATGATCAAAAGCGATGAAGGAATTCCGGTCAAGGGCGAGGTGGGGTGTTGGGGAAATGCGACGGCAGATGAGATGGGGGCGCCGAACTTTGATGGAGGGACGATCGGGAGCGATCAGGCGCGGGGTCTGCGCAGAATGGGGACCGGCTCGGGGCCGAGATGGACGGAATGTGAATGCGAATGAACGGCCTTGAGGGTACCGGAGTCATGCACATTGACGACTCGATTGCGGCCAGCCTGCTTGGCGGCATAGAGGGACTGGTCCGCAGCACTCAGCAGGCTTTCCACACCGCTGCCAGGGCCGGGATAGCAGGTTGCGACGCCGACGCTGATGGTGAGGCATCCGCCGTTAGGCGACTCGGAGTTTTCGATGCCGAGGTTGGCGATTGCGGCGCGCAGCGATTCGGCGACCTGGAGGGCCATGTCGGCCGGAAGATCGGGCAGGATGGCGGCAAACTCCTCGCCGCCGTAACGGGCGAGCATTTCGCCGGCGCGCTTGAGGCGGCTACTGAGGGTCTGGGCGGCGATCATGAGGCAGTCGTCTCCGCGCAGATGACCATAGGTGTCATTGAGGAGCTTGAAGTGATCGAGATCCATCATGAGCAGCGAGAGGGGCGCGCCACGGCGCATGGTGCGATTCCACTCGATCTCGAGTGTTTCCTCAAACTGGCGCCGGTTGGCGACCTTGGTCAGGGGATCGATATAGGAAAGCTCCTGGAAGCGCTCCATGGCGATCTGGAGGGCCGCTTCACTTTCAGTGAGTTTGCGCTGGGTTTCGAGGTAACGCATTTCCAGCAGCGAGTTGCGGAGGCTGTAACTGCCGAGGCCGATGAGTACGGCCAGCAACCCGGCCACGAAGTCGTAACGGACGAGGATGGTGCCCATGACCAGCACGACGGCGGTGATGAGGACGGGCATGGAGTGAAGGATGACGCGCTGAGAGCGGCGTGTCGCGGGGAGAGATGGCTGCTCCTCGACGACGGGGAGCCAGGCCGCCAGTGCGGCGAGCAACAGGAATGGCAGATCCCAGAAGAGATCAAGCAGGGTTCCAGTCGGCAGATTATGAAACTCGTTCAAATAATTCATCGGCATCGCAATGGCCGCATACACCGCCATGAAAGAAAAGGTCACGCGGTAAAACTGCCTTCTGGCACCCCGCGCTCCTGTGAACAGGCGCAAACCTACTGCGCCAACCAGGAGGAGGTTCTCAACGTTGTAGGCACTGTAAACGTGCTGAGTTGAGATGGCTGTGACGCCGTGGCTGGCAGGAAACAACTCAGACTGCACCAACCATGCTACTACTAAAGCCTGAATGAAGTCAGTGAATAAGAGCGAGCGGAGGCGGGGCTGGTCGGCGACGGAGCAGATGGCCAGGAGGAATGGAACGCCGTAAAGGAAAAAGCAAAGGTCAGAGTTGAGCGCTACTGTCTGGGGGATGTGATGTACATCAATGTAGGTGTAAGTGGCCTGGCCCGCCGCCCACAAGGCCATGCCCGCACCGGCCAGGTACCATTGAAGCCCTACGCTGAAGCTACTGAGCCTCCAGGCACGCCAGAAGCAAGCGATGCAGGCGAGAATCGCACAGAGGAGCAGAAAGAGATCAGACCCGGCAAGATGCCAGGAGGGAACGGCAATGATTCCGGCATGCAGTGCAAGCAGCAATGCAGGAATTCCGAACCATAACCAAGGCTTGGATCTCATGCTCATTGGAGGCAGACGAAATCAAAATCACGCTACGTAAATTACTGCGAACCGCTTATGCTCTAATATCTTCGATTGAAGGCGTGCAACCCTTGTAAATACTTTCAGCTGAAAAAGCAAAAAAGGCGAGCCCAAAGCTCGCCTTTTGTAGAAAAAAAAGTCGCGGCTATTTTTTGGCCGGAGTAGAAGCAGGAGCAGAAGCGGTGGTTCCCTGCAGGACCGAATGCTGTCGCGCTGCTCCGCGCTCCATCATGACGGTAAGCGTGATGGAGGTAATCATAAAGATAACAGCAGCCCAGACTGTTGTCTTGGTGAGTACGTTGGAAGCCGACCGCGGGCCGAATGCAGTTTGAGAACCCTGGCCGCCAAAGGCGCCTGCCAGATCTGCGCTGCTGCCCTGCTGGAGCAGGATCACGACGATCAGGAAGAGGGAGACAATGACGTGAACGGCAACGACAAAATAAATCATGAGATGGCTTTCGGCGGCGACTCCGGGCATACAGCCGCAGCGCAGCTTTGGGGATTCAGAGAGAAAATCATTTGGTGCGGAAGGGGGGACTTGAACCCCCATGCCTCTCGGCGCCACCCCCTCAAGATGGTGTGTCTGCCAATTTCACCACTTCCGCACTTGGGTGAACTCTGTTCTTTGAGGAGTATAACAAACCGCAACCGGCAGGAAAACGTGGGATTTATCCGCGGGTAAGAGAGGCGGTGAAAGGCGGGTGGTTCGGCACTCCGCGCGTGGAAGAAAAGGCTGTCTCAGGGATCAAGGAGCGTACAACCGCCGCAAATCCCTTGAATCATGAAGAGAGGGTGAGGATGCAGAAGGGGGAAATACCGCAGCCTCACCCTGCTCTCATTGAGGATCTGCGGTGAGCGTTGAACGGCCGCAAATCCTCGGGGCCAGCTGAGCTTGCCCCTTCAAAACGTACTCCATATAGCGCTCTGAGAAGATAACGAGGGAGCGGATCAGATGGAGCGGATACCAAGGAAGGCCTACACGTACGAGTTCAAGCTTGAGGCAGTTC
>JAJYVU010000074.1 GCA_021791875.1 Acidobacteriota bacterium
GGCCGGGAATCAGGTAATCGCGACTGCGCAGCGCGGGATTGAACCAGACGCGCGTGTCCACGACCACGGGGATCGCGAGCGGCCTGCCGTCGCGGACTGCTTCCTGCTGCTGCCATACCTGCCAGGCGCCCTGCACGTAGTTCTCAACGATACGTGCCTGGTTCGCATCCACTCCGTTGACGGTTAGTTGGATGGGCGCGCCCTCGCGGCGATACGCCCGGCGAGTGAAATCACTGCGCAACCAGAGAATCGCGCTGACATCTCCTTCCATCAGAGCCTGCCTTGCCGAAGCCATATCCGGATAAAGCGACGGCCGGAACCACTGGGAACGATCAAGTTCTCCCAAAAAGGACGCCGTGAGTTGTGTGGGATGATCCACTACTTCGGCCACGGCAATGTGGTGCGCGTCGAGTGAAACACCATACCCAAAAATCAGCAGCAGCACCAGCGGCAGCAGGAACGCGATGGCTATGCTCGAAGGATCGCGAACAATTTCGTAGACCTCCTTGCGCATCAGGCCGGCGAGTCGCATTCCGTTCATGACGCTCTCCGGGTCGCGCGCTCGTGTTTTTCAATCAATGCGATGAACGCATCTTCCATATCCGGCGAGGGAAGGTCGGGTCGCCGCACTGCATGCCGCAGCTCAGCCGGTTTTCCCTCGGCCAGAATTTCTCCGAGCGACATCAACACCAGGCGGTCGCAGTATTCGGCTTCTTCCATGAAGTGGGTGGTCACCAGGCATGTGGTGCCGCTTGCTGCTAATGCATTTACGCGCGCCCAGAATTCGCGCCGGGCCAGTGGATCGACCCCTGATGTCGGCTCATCGAGAAAGAGAATGTTCGGCTCGTGCATCAGCGCGCAGGCAAGCGCAAGACGCTGTTTGTATCCCAAAGGAAGGTCACCCGCATTCAGCGTGAGATAGTCCCTCAACTCCAGTTCCTCCAGCGCCCAGTCCATGCGCAGCTTCCTGCGCCTGTGTTCCAGGCCGTAAGCGGAGGAAAAGAAGGCCAGGTTCTGCTGCACGCTCAACTGCGCGTAGAGAGAGAATTTCTGCGAAACATACCCGATGCGAGCCCGTGCGACAGCAGGAGCGCGGCGCAGGTCCATGCCTGCTACGTGCAGCGTGCCGGAGGTGGGTGGAAGCAATCCGCAAAGCATGCGAAAGGTGGTCGATTTGCCGGCGCCGTTTGCTCCCAGCAGACCGAAAATCTCCCCTTGGTGGACTGTGAAGCTGATGTTTTTCACGGCGGCGAAATCGCCGAAGTTGCGGCACAGATTCTTAACCTCTACCACCGGTTCATCTGCTGCCGGAGCATGGTGTACCGTGGACAATGGTGCCGCACGACGCGACGAGCGCTGAAACAGCAGACTCACGAATGCATCTTCCAGGCGTGGAGGTACGGGCTGCGGGCTGCAGAACTCGGCCAGATCCTCTGGCATGGCCGGCGGTACGGCCTGCTGCATCACAATGCGCAGGCCATCACCATGGATCACCGTGTCCAGCACTCCCGGCAGATGCGCCATGCGCGACTGCAGCGTGCGAGGCGCCGCAGCACCTTCTTCGATGACGAAGGTGTGCCCCTGAAACGGCGCGGCCAACTCGGCGGCAGAACCCTGCGCCACCAATTCGCCCTCGTGCAGCAGAAGAACGTGATTGCAGCGCTCAGCCTCATCCATGTATGCGGTGCTGAGCAACACCGTGACTCCCTGATCGGCCACCTGATGCTCGATAATGCTCCACAGCTCGCGGCGCGAAATGGGATCGACGCCGACACTGGCTTCATCCAGCAACAACAATTCCGGAGGTTGAATCAACGTGCAGGCGAGGCCGAGCTTCTGCTTCATCCCGCCGGATAAGCGCCCGGCTCTGCGCTTTCGGAACGGCCCCAGCGCCGTCAGCGTCAGCAGTTCCGCGAACCGCTCCTCGCGTTTCTCGTATGCAATGCCGCGGAGGCTCGCAAACAGGTCGAAATTCTCTTCGACGGTCAGATCTTCATAGAGGCCAAAGTGCTGCGGCATGTAACCAATGCGGCTCTGCAAGGCAAGCGCTTTCCTGGGCAGCGCGTGGCCGAGTACCTGAACTTCCCCGCGATCGGGGGTCAGAATTCCTGCCATCATGCGCAACAGCGTTGTCTTGCCTGCGCCGTCGGGACCGATCAGTGCTGTCACGCCTCCCGAAGGAATCGTCAGCGATATCTCCCGGAGCGCGTGACGGGCTGTCTTCCCTTTTCCAAAGGACTTGTCGAGATTGCGCACCACCACGGCGTCCATGTCATTTTGTCCCGCAGGGATTGGCATCTGCAGAATGGGGCGAGTTGCCGGTCAGCGGAAGAATCACGGTTACCGGCATGCCAAGGCGAAGACGATGATCGGGATTGCAGGCGTAGACCCGCACGCGATAGACAAGCTGGGAGCGAAGCTGGGTTGTCTCTACATTCTTGGGCGTGAACTCCGCAACTGGGGAAATGAATCCCACCCAGGCCTTGAATCGCTGGCCCGGGAAACTGTCAGATTCAATCCACGCATGCATGCCGGTTGCGACTTTGCCCATTTCCGGTTCGGGAAGATAGACGCGCGCCCAGACCGGATTGTCCAGAGCTAGCGTAAAGACGGGCGTTTGCGGACTGGCCATATCTCCCGGCTCCAGAATGCGATTCTGAATCACGCCATTCGCCGGGGCATAGAGTCGCGTATCTGCCAGTTTCTTGCCCGCCAGTGCCAAAGCTGCCTCATCTGCGCGCAGCGTCGCCTGGGCCGCTGCGATGTCTTCTTTGCGAGGCCCAATCACGGCAAGGCGTAACGCCTGCTCCCTGGCTGCCAGCACCTGCCGGCTGGCGGCCAATGCAGCCCGCGCCGCCTCCCAGTCCCGCCGGGCATCGTCACGCGACTGCAGCGAAACATATTGCTGACGGGCCAACGTTTCGCGACGCCGATACAGCAGCTCTGCATTGGTCAGGTTGGCCCTGGCTGCGGCAGTGTCGGCTTGCGCTGCGGCTGCTTCAGCCCGCGCCGCCGCAATCTCCTCTGGACGGCTGCCGGCCAGCAGTCTTGCCACCACCTGCTCTTGAGCTGCTACACCCGCCTGATCCTGCGCGACGGCATCGGAATAGCGTTGTTGTGCAAGCTGCGCCAGCAACTGGCCTTTGTGAACCACGCTGCCCTCGTCCACGAGCATCGTGTCGATGCGATCGCTGTCATTAAAGGAGAGCTGCACCTGGCGAATGTCGATGTTGCCATACAACCTGAGGCTGACGGGTGTGTGCCGACGCGTCAGGCCCCAATGCCACACAGCAAAAGCAGCAACAGCCAACAGAACCACCAGCACAATTCCCAGTCGGCGCTTACGGAACGAAGTCATGAACGTTCTCCCCACATCTCGTGGCTTCCTCACTTCGAGGGAGTTGCAGACAGCAGTGTATTGATGGCCTGAATGTCCTTCACCGAAAGCACGCCTGCTGCAGCCTTCAGCTGTACCCTGGCCACCAACTGGGTATAAAGAGCCAGATAGTATGTGCGCTGGGCAGATGCCAGCTGCGTCGTCGCAGTCAGAAGGTCGATGATGGAGCGGCTTCCAATTTCAAAACCCTTGCGCGTGGCGTCCAGAGAGGTCTGTGCCGAACGCACGGCCTGCTGCGAAGCGCGAAATTGCTGCACGCTGTTCTCCAGTTCAAGAAAAGCCGTTTGGGTTTCGAGCCGGATCTGGTCCTGCATGGCATCGACCCGGGCGTGGCTGGTTCTGGAAAGTGCCTTGGCCTGGCGAACTCCTGCCCGAATGCTGCCCCCTTCGTAAATTGGGATCGACAAGTTGAGAGACGCGCCGAGTTGGTCAACGACCAGAGGTGGAAGCAGTGCACCCGAACTGTGCTGCCCGTAGCCGTTCAGCGTCAGCGTTGGCCACCACGCGCGCTGCTGGAACTGCACCTGTTGCTTCGATTCCGTCCATTCGGCCCGAGCCTGCTGGAGCAGCGGCTGGTTGCGAAGTGCGGCGGCTACCCAGGGGCCAGCCCTATCCGGCTGCGGACCGACAGGTTTTAACGTCGTCACATCCTGCAGGGTTCCTGCCGGGTGATGCGTCAGTTGCTCCAGGCGGTCTTTGGCGATTGCCACGGCATTGGTGGCCACAATCAGATCGGACTTGGCCCCGTCCAGTTGGGCCTCGACTTCGCGTACCGTAATAATGTCGCCGGTGCCGACCCGAAGACTTGCTTGCGTTTCCGCCAGGATATTCTCAAGAAGTTTCTCCTGCTCTCGCGCCACACGCTCATTTGCCTGCGCCCTCAAAACGCCAAAGTAGGCCTCGGTAACCTCCAGCGCAAGGTTCTGCTCCACGTATGCCAAAGCGGCTTGGCTGGCGCGAATGCGGCTGTCAGACTCTTTCACGGCAATGGAGGACTGACCATCCAATACCGAGACCGTCAGGCTCGCGCTGAAAAGATCAGAATGGTATCCGGTAGAAATAGGCTGCGAACCGAATCCGGTTACGTGCGCCGTGTTCATTCCGCCGCTCGCACCGCCCTGCAGATGCGGCAGCAGCGCCGATCGCGCGATCGTCCGGCCAGCCTGCTGTGCATCGAGTTGCGCCCGGGCCTGGGCAAGTGCCGGAGAAGTTGTAGCGGCCTGTTGCCAGGCCGTCTGAAGATCCTGCGCCCGGCATGCCAACCCAGGAATCATCAGACCGACCCACAACCCCTGCGCAACGCTGGAGAACAGCAGTGATCGGAGAATTCTTTCCGCCTTCGAGGTGCCTTGCATCAGGGCGCAGAGTTCCTCCTGATTAGGAGCGATTTCGCGACGATTCGCGGCCAGTCACCCCAGGTTACAGACGAAATCGCCTTCGCAACGATCATCTGCTCTGGCGGGCGCAGTCTCGGTGACCCGCGTCACCATTGCCAGTTCGCCCACCGCAGGCGAATGGCACTCTGTTGCAAGGAGTTGGATTGCAGGAATGTCATGGTCATGCATGCAACCGCCAACCAGATCTTGTTTTTTGCGCCAAACGAGCCGTTGCTCATTTTGCGTTATCGCCTCCGCACCCTTCTTGGACAGGGTTGCCCCATCGGTGCAACTTTTAGCCACTTTTAACGGATAACGTCAACAAACATTTTCGTTTCAACGTAAAACGAACACATTATTCTCATCCCACACTGATCAGCGACCTCATAACCTGTGCGGGCGACGGATCTCCTCCCCATTCAGCATTGATGATGTCCTGGCGCTTTTGAAGACGATTCAGCAATGGTTTGCATCACTTGGACAAGTGTTGTGATTGCCGCTGACGCGCGGAAAGTGATCCCCATCCACCATTCTGATGATCGCTTTAACTTCAAACGAAAACAATAAGGGCAAATAGACTGGATTTGTTGTTATATTTTCGCTTGCACGTTGATTTCACGAAGTATGGCGAACAGGCAGGCAATGCATGTATCTCGTTCCACCACGGCTCCGTCTGGAACCCGTTCACTTGCTGCAACGGTGCGAGCGCGTCTCTGCCATCAGAGAACAAATGCTTCGCGCCGCCTTCGCAAGCTCACCCCTTACCCCGAGGATTGCTGAAAGATGTATGACAAAAAGCCCTTCATAGCGGTTGGTCCTGAATCCGAGTGCACTTCTGGATGGAGCAAGATACTGGGACGGATTCACGACCACGCGCGAGGTGTTATCTGCGTTGAGTGCTACCCCGGGGTACTCCTGAATGAGGTGGAAGCGGCCATACGTCAGCACCTGCCCGAGGCACGCCTGCTGTCTACCGCCGAAGCGTTTCTCGATCCCGGGCAAATCGAGCAGAAATTTGAGGAGCAGCTCACCGACGATCCAGTCTTCGGACGGATGGTGGAAACTGATTATTCGGAATTTCTGGATCCCGCCCGGCTCGCTGCCTTGCGCGGCAAAGTCGATCCGGCACAATGCACCATAATCATGGGTCCGGCAGCCACTGTGATCTGGAATGAGCCGGCCTTGCTGGTCTATGCCGACCTGGCCCGCTGGGAAATCCAGCGGCGCCAGCGCGCCAACCTGATTCCCAACCTTGGCCTGCGCAATCAGGACGAGCGCGCCGCGTTGAAATACAAGCGCGCCTATTTCCTTGACTGGCGCGCTGCCGACCAGCAGAAGAGAAAACTGCTCGATCGCATCGATTTTCTCCTCGACACGAACATGCCGGAAGATCCGCGCATGATCTCAGGCGAGGCGTTCCGCAATGGCCTGCGCAAGACAGCCGTGCGTCCTTTCCGCGTGGTCCCGTTTTTCGATCCCGGCCCGTGGGGTGGACACTGGATGGAGCGCGTCTGCCAACTGCCCGACGACGGCGCGCCCAATCACGCATGGTGTTTCGATTGCGTACCCGAAGAAAACAGCCTCCTGCTGGGCTTCGGCGACTATCGGGTTGAAATTCCCGCCGTAGACCTCATATTCTCCCACCCCAAGGAGTTGCTCGGCGAAGCCATCTGCCAGCGCTTCGGCGCGGAGTTCCCCATTCGCTTCGACTTTCTTGACACCATCGGCGGCGGCAATCTTTCTCTGCAGGTTCACCCGCTCACTGAATACATACGCGAACACTTCGGCATGGATTACACGCAGGACGAAAGCTACTACCTGCTCGATGCCGAACCGGGCGCGACGGTCTACCTGGGCCTGAGGGAAGGCATTGACCCCGGAGCCATGATCGCCGACCTGGAACGCGCACGGACCGGAGAGTTTCTCTTCCCCGCCGAAAAGTATGTAAACCAGTTCCCTGCTCGCAAGCACGATCACTTCCTGATCCCGGCCGGAACCGTGCATTGCAGCGGCGCGGGCAGCATGGTGCTTGAAATCAGCGCCACGCCTTACATCTTCACCTTCAAGCTCTGGGACTGGGGACGTCTGGGGCTCGACGGCTTGCCGCGCCCCATCCACCTGCAACACGGCAAGGCAAACATTCAATGGAATCGAACCACCGAATGGGTGCGGCGCTCGCTCGTCAACCAGTTTGAACCGGTACAAAGCGGAGAAGGCTGGCGCGAAGAGCGCACAGGATTGCACCCGCTTGAGTTTATCGAGACCCGGCGGCACTGGTTCACGGGTGTTTGCCCATTCAATACACGCGGAACAGTTCATGTGCTGAACTTGGTGGAAGGCAAACAGGCAGTTGTGGAAAGCCCCACCGGAGCCTTTGAGCCCTTTGAAGTTCACTACGCGGAAACCTTCATTGTTCCCGCTGCAGTTGGCCCATACACCATCCGTCCGGATGGGCCCGCGGCTGGCAAAGAGTGCGCCACCATGCTGGCCTACGTCCGTTAGGAAGAAATGACTTGTCCGGACTCATCCATCGGAGAAAACTCCGGCCACAGCGCCTTCATGCGTGCCGGATCCGATACCCACTGCAGGGCCTTCGCATCTTCCTCAAACTGCCGGTAGATCCTCACACCCTCCTGCACGCCAAAAGCCGCACAGGATCCTGGCCCGCCGATATGCAGGGTTGAAGGGCTGTAATTCGCGTTCGGCAACCAGCGCATCTCTCGGTCTTCGTAGACAGGAAACCACGCGAGTCCCTGTCTTGCGCGCACCCCTTCATAGACAAATCCATACTGTCGATCACACAGCGCACCGAAGACCATTGGCCGTTCCGGATCTGCGCTGGCCACAAAATGCGGCCAGCCGGGAGGCACAATTACGTGTTCCCCGGGATTGGCGGTAACCGCATAGCATCGGCCCGGATCGCTTCTGTCGCGCTCCTGCATATAGACAATGGCGCGCCCCTGCCACACTTCAAACAGCTCCGGAGGCGACCAGCCGGAATGTGGCGCCACGGCATGCGCGTGGCCCTGGCTGCGCACTGGCTCCCTGCCCAGGAGCCCGGCAGCATAGGCAACGGCTCCGAAAAGTAACCATCGTCGTTGCAATTCCTCTCGATCTTCTACCCGGCCGATATCCATGCAGATGCCGTACACCGGGTCCGGCCCGTTACAGCGCTGGTCAAGCAGACTCGAACGTATCTGCTCAAGCCTGCGCAGTTCCGGTTCCGGGCCAAAGACGCCGGCGCCATACACAAACGACAGGCTTCCGGCGCGCAGCGCAACGGGAAAGCCGGGATCAAACAATCCGGACTCAAATCCGCCGTTGCTTTGGCATCGAGGCGTCATCTGGCCTTCTCGATCCATAAAGGCTTGCCGTCATGTTCCACCACCCGAAGCCCAAAACCAGTCTCGGCAATCGATGCGTAGTCGTATCCGGCATCGCCCGGCCAGCAGGCCCAGAAGATCAGCGGCTCCAGGCCGGTATTCACCACACGATGGGCGTGACGGCCATCGATGTAATGCACTTTGCCCGCGATCATTTCTTCCGCCCATGTGCGGCCGTCCCTTTCCATGCGCAGCAGCACCCCTGAGCCGGAAACCGGAAGGTAGTACTCTGCCCGCGATGAAATCGCATGGTAGTGGCCATGGGTCATGAAGTACTCATCGCCCACCCGGCCGGGATTCAGGTGCGTGCACCCCCAAAGCAACGAACCCTCCGTCAGCCCACCCGGCGCAAGCCATTCCACGGTATACAGCACAGTGTCGTCATCGAGCGTCGAAGCGCTTCCGTGCAGGTACAATCCTCGCACCTGGCCCAGGGTCTTGCGGCTGGTAGAGACTGATTCACCCTGCAGTCTCCCGGAATCCCACACCATCATCGCGCTCAGAGCTGTATTCACACGAGCATCTTACACTGCGACAACAAAGCCATCCCGCAGGTGAGTTTTCGGAATTTCCGCCTCGATCAGGAGTCGCAAAATCAGCCGTGCAAGTGGTTGCTTTCTCGCTGCCCTGCCCGCGCCGCGAAATCTTTTCTGTTTCGGCAGGAACAGGCCGCCTGTTATACGTGTTCTGTGGAGTACCCATCTGCATGACAAGGACGAAGAAACCTAACCGCCGCTCCCTTTCCGCGAAGGCACAAGGAATCACAGCCGACAAAAGAAGCCGCCGCTACCAGGCGATTCTGAATGCGCTGCAGGAGAGCGGGTCCATTGCTGTCGAAGACCTCAGCGAGCGCCTCCATGTATCGGTCGTGACCATCCGCCGCGACCTGGATGAGTTGGAGCAGCAGGGATTACTGAACCGGACCCACGGAGGAGCCGTGTCCGGGCATCCGCTCTTCTACGAGCCCTTTAAGAATGACCGCTCCTTCATGGAGCAGGTAAAGCGCCTCGCAGACGAGAAGCGGCGAATCGGCCGCGCGGCAGCCGCCATGATTCAGCCAGGAGAAACCATCGCCATCACGCCCGGAACGACCACCGCGGAAATCATCCGCGGACTTCCTCTGAATTTCAACATCACCGTCGTGACCAATACCGTGAACATCGCCATGGAGCTCTCCAAGCGCAAGGACGTGAATGTCTTCGTCACAGGCGGTCACCTGCGCGGCGACTGGTTCTCGCTCGTCGGCGCAACCGCAGTGCAGGCGCTCAACAACCTGCTCATTCACAAAGTCTTTATTGGCGCAGACGGACTTGACGCTGAGTGGGGAGCAAGCTGCCATAGCGCAGACGAGTCAGAGTTGAATGCCGCACTGCTCAAGCGCGCGCGCCGCCGCATCGCCGTTGTCGATCACACCAAGTTCAATGTGGTCGCCGGATGGCGCATCACCGATATCACTGGCATTCAGGCGATCGTCACCGATACCGGCGCCTCCGATGAGATGATTGCGCCCTTTGAGGCAAAAGGAATTCAGTTGATTCGCGTCTGAAAATTGCGGCCTGCTCGCACCCCCAGGAACGCTCGTGTCAGATTTTGCCGCTCGAGGGAATCCTGTCCTCAGGCCGGCAACAATCGTTCGCATGCTCGCATCGCCCCGCGCAATTCTGCCAGTCCGCGCAAACGTCCGATGGCAGGATAACCGGCCTGCGCATTGCGTTCCCTGTCATTCAAGATTTGCTGCCCATGATCCGCTCGAAACGGCAGTGCCCGATCATCGCCCACCGACCGGCGCCGCCGCTCCTCCTTGACCAGTTCCATCACCATGTCGACGAGGTCCGCGTCGCCTTCCAGATGCGGAACTTCAAAGAAGCTCTCCCCATCCGCCTCACGCTGCGTTGACCGCAGGTGAGCGAACCAGATGCGGTGCGCAAATCTGCGAACCATCTGCCCAAGGTCATTATTGGGGCTCACCCCAAGTGCACCGGTGCAAAACGTGATCCCATTTGCTTCTCCCGCCCACTGGTTTATGAGAAACGCCAGATCGGCCTCCGTGCTGACAATCCTGGGCAAACCCAGCAGCGGTTGCGGGGGATCGTCCGGATGAACACACAGACGCACGCTCAGATCGTCTGCAACAGGACATACCGCGCGTAAAAACTCCGCGGCATTCGCCCGGAACCCCGCTGCGCCCAGATCCCGATAACGCTCGATGCCCGATCGCACTTCCTCCAGAGTGAAAGAACCGTTCCCGCCCGGAAGCCCCTGCAGGATGGTCGCCAGCGTCCTCGCGCGCTCACCTTCTGTCATGCTTTGATACCGATCATGAGCAGCGCGGCAACGCGCCTCTCCCCACTCTTCATCCGCTCCTTTGCGTCGCAGCATGTACAGATCGAACGCAGCAAATACGGTTGCATCAAAGCGTGTCGCCGTCGCACCGCTTGGCAGCGGATAGGCAAGCTCCGTGCGCATCCAGCTGAACACCGGCATCAGGTTGTAGGCCACCACGCGGATGCCGCACGAAGCCAGATGACGCAGTGAAGTCACGAAGTTCTGAATATCCTGCTCGAAGCCCGGCTCGCGCAGCTTGATGCGCTCGCTCACGTCCAGGCTCTCCACTACCGTCCAATCCATACCTGCCGCACGAACACATTCCTGACGTTCGCGAATCGCCTCCAGCGGCCAGACCTCGCCGATGGGAACGTCGTGCAGCGCCGTGACAATCGCTTCCGCTCCGGCCTGTCTCGCGTCCGTCAGACTCACTTTGTCTCGCGGCCCAAACCACCTCCACGTCTGCTCCATTGTAGTTTCTCCTTTGCTTTCAGCCTCGCGACGCGCTTCCGCGGATCACTCACTCGTTCCGAGCGCCTGCCGCAACTGCGCCACCAGCAGATGCATCGCCCACACCGCCTGTGTATCGCCCGCCAACTCGTCAATCAGCATGAATCCGTGCAGCGTTCCCGCAAATCGCACGGACGTCACAGCCACACCTGCCTCGGCAAGCCTGCGGGCGTACGCCTCACCTTCATCGCGCAAAACGTCGCACTCCGCGGTGATCACACACGCTGGCGGTAGCCCCTGCAATGCATCCGGCGAGGCGCGCAGCGGCGATGCCAGAGGATTCTTCCTTGCTTCGTCGTCCGCCAGGTAGCGATCCCAGAACCACCGCATCGTTTCCCGGTCCAGATTCAGCCCGGTGCTGAATTCCTCATAACTTCCGCTGGCGAAGTCAAAGTCGGTCACCGGATACAACAATGCTTGCAGGCAAATGGCCGGCCCCTTGCGCTCTTTCGCAAGCAAGGTCAGTGCAGCAGCCAGATTCCCGCCGGCGCTGTCGCCCGCAACGGCAACGCGCGACGACTCCAATCCCAATCCAGCACCATTCTCGGCCACCCACTGAAGTGCCTGATAACAATGCTCCAGCGGCAGTGGAAACGGAAACTCGGGAGCGAGGCCATACTCCACAAACACCACTGCGGTATGCGACTGCATTACAATTTCCCGCATCATCCTCGCATGCGTCCGCGCATCGCCCAGCACCCACCCACCACCATGCAGGTACAGCACCACGGGCAATGGTCCTGATGCGTCTGCGGGACGGATCACATCCATTGCGAAGTCGCCCACTTTGTGCCTTTCCGATGTCACGGCATAAGTGGACAGATCGGCAGCCTGCATCTCACGCATCAGGTTGCGGGCTTCTTCCACCGTCAGGCTCGCAAGCGGCGGTCCTCCCGCAGCCAGCTGTCGCTGCATGTACGCACGATATTCAGGAGCCAGCAATGTACACATCTTCAAAAGACCTCCATCAGCAATGGCACTGCTCCCAGCAGCCCGGCACGTTCGCCAAGCTGCGCGGCACGCACTCGCGGTTTCCCCCACGCGGTCCATGCATGCTTGTCCACGTGATTCTGGACAAAAGGCAGAATGACATCGGCACGATGCATTACCCCGCCTCCCATCACAACAATCTCCGGATCGTAGGAATGAATCAGCGCCACTGCATCGGCTGACCATACCTCCAGGCAATGTTTCCGTACGTCGAGGGCAACCTCATCGCCCGCATCGGCCGCGTCAAACAAAGCGCGGAAATTGACCTTCTCCACAGTGGCCAGAGTGCTGCTCGCAAACTTCAAATGATCGCGCACAATGCCCGGCAGCGACCATCCGGCAGCTTCCGCCTCTGCACAGCCAATATTGCCGCAGGCGCAGAGCCTCCCTCGATAGTCGATTGGCATATGCCCGCCCAGACAGCCCGCTTGCGCATGTGCGCCGCGCAGCAGCGTCCCCTGCAACATGGCCGCCCCGCCGATTCCCGTTCCCAGCGTCATCATCACCACGTCGCGCGCATCCTGAGCGCAACCGGCAAATTGCTCTCCCAGCAGCGCCATGCGCGCATCGTTCTCGATTCGCAACGGCAGGTGAAACGTATCACGACTCCATGCCGACAGGTCCAGTTGCATCCCATCTTCATACTTCTTCAGCGTAGACAAAATCTTTCCTGTCCGCGCGTCCACGATGCCCGGAAAGCCAATCGCCAGTCCCTCGCAGGACCCCACGCTTTCGCCGCACTCACGCAGCAACGCGAGCAGCGTCTCTGCAATCGCTGGCAGCAAGGATGCCAGGCTCTGCGCGGCTTTTGTCTCCAGCGAATCGGTTGCGAGGATTTGCTTGTCACGCACGACAGCGCAACCAACGTGCGTTCCGCCCATGTCCAGTGATAAAGCAAGCATGCAGATTTCCCGTCCCTTGTTGTGAAATCAATCCAGATAACGGCTCGTGTTTGCGAGCACAAACACTGCCAGTACCAGCAGCGCGAATAGGGTCCAAGCCAACCACGTGTTTTCCCACGACCAGCGCCGAGTGAACTTCATCGGCAGCGTGAAGCTAGCATTCATCATGCCGCCAAGAATCAAAAGCACCATGCCTGGAAACGTATCTGTCATCATTACTTTCTTTCCTGGCCCAAAAATTCTCCGATTCCTTCCGCAGCGATGGCGATGCGTGTGCCCTCGTCCTCCAGGGTCAACTCATTTGCCGATACCTCAACCGATTCGATTGTCCGCCACCCTTTCGGAACGCTTGCCGCGCAAGCAACGTAACGGGCAGTGCGAGTACTGCCCGACGGAAGAACACACGTAACAGGCGTATCAAAGAGAGACCCCATCGCCTCGATGGCATCACGTCCTAGTGGCAACGGAGTCGTGCCGAATTCCATGCCTCGCACCTTCGCCGTTCCGTTCCATGGCGGATCCTCACGCGCGCAGTTTTCCTCCCAGAGGGCGACCCATGGAAAATCCTCTTTGCGAAAACAATAGATAAGCACCAGTCCCAGATCCCAGTTCAACGCCGCGATGTAAGCGAATGGAAGACGTTGTGAAACATGCGCAGCCGCCAGAATTCCTCTGCCTTTCTCTTGAAACGGAACACGCAAATCCAGCCATTCTCCGTTCACCGAAGGAGCCCATGGCCACGCAAATTCAGCATCCGTCAATAATGCCTCGCGGCCTTCGTATCCCATCGGCGAAACCCTGCAACGATCTACCGAGGCATCCACAGTGCAATTCCCAGCGGAGAGCAGCGGCGCACCCAGGGTCAAATGCTGCACCCAGTGCACTTCTCTTTCTGCATCACTGTGATTCTCCACTTTTTCCTCGACAAAGAGCGCACTTTCATCTCCTTTGAACTTCACCGACCTCGCTATACGTAACTTTGACTGTGCCATCTCCGCCTGTGCGATACACCCGTCAGCGGCCTCACTCAGTTCCCACTTCCGCGTTGACGCCTCCCCGTGCAGCGGGATACCTCGCGCCGTTTCCTCCTTCGATGGCGGCCCGAATAGATCGAGGCACAGCGCATGCCCTGTAAACCCTGCAAGAAACGGCCCTGCCGGCATCCCTCCATACAACTCGCTCAATTGCCTCGCAGCTCTGGTACCAGGATCGGCTGTCTCCCATGGCGCTTCCCACAGCAGATTGACAGAAGGTTCATCCCCTTTGAGAATTCGCATTTCTGCGAGATGACCACCGCCGGAAAGAACAACGACCTGCATCCTGCCGTTGCAGATCTCAATAGCATCACGTCCCTTCCACTGCATGTGCCGTTTTCGGACCATCAGAGCGTCAGGCCTCCCTCGACCGGAATGGTCGCCCTCTCTGACTCCGAGAGCTCGCCCCGGTTTACAACAATCACTGCTTGCCCACCGATCCGGTTCCGGTTTCCTGGAAGCTCATGCCCCCGGCGGGCACCAGCATGCCGCCGTCGACCGCCAGTGCTGCGCCCGTTACAAACGAAGCCCAATCACTCGCCAGAAACGCAATTGCACGGGCAATCTCCTCCGGCCGGCCGATCCTGCCCATCGGGTGTGCATGCCGGCAGCCCTCCAGCACCGCTTCCGGGTCAGGCGACAAACTCGCCGCCCATCGCAGCATCGGAGTATCGACCGCTCCCGGCATGACGCAGTTCGCGCGAATCCCGTGCCGCGCATAGTCGAGCGCTATGGAGCGGGTGAGTCCAAGCAACGCGTGCTTCGCCGTCACGTAGGCTGCGGAATCCCCCACCGCGGCCATGCTCTGCACCGATCCCACAATTACCACAGACCCCCCACCCGCCTTCATCAGATGTGGAACGGCATAACGCACCGCGTGAAAACAACCGTCTACATGCACTCTTTGCACTTCATGCCAAACATCGAGGGTGGTCGAAACCACATCTCCGTAACGTTGTATCCCTGCGCTATGCACCAGTACGTGCAGCGCGCCGTATCGCTGCGCCGTCGTATCAGCTGCCGTGTGCACACTTTCCGCATCGGCAACATCGCATGGATAGAAGCTGACGCACTCACCCTGTTCGTTCAGCCGTTCGGCCAACCTCTGGCCATGTTCTTGGTCGCGGTCCAGAATCGCCACACGGGCACCGAGTTTGCAAAGCAACTCCACAACAGCCGCTCCGATTCCCGTTGCGCCCCCCGTTACAATGGCGACTTTGTCTTTGAAGGTGATATTCAAGACGTCCCTCCTGCCTGAGCACCTTTTGGTTTCGTTTTCACACGAAGCGTCACGATGCCGAATGCCGAACCTGCAGGTGCAGCCCCTCCGGACCAACCGGCAATTGACGCTCCTTGTCGCCCAGCGCATTACATATCCAGGCCTTCTCAATCGTGAGCAATGGGCTTTCCAAATGTACCTCTTCCGATTTGCCCGCAATCTCTTCCAAGCGAAGCATGCTGCCGTCACCCTTTCCATCCAGATTCCAGGCGATCGCAACAACATCGTTTGGATCAACGGATAGAAAGCTTGCAGACGTTTGTTTGAGCGGATAGCGGGAAGAACTCGCTCCCGTCATATCTGACTCCAGCGGCGTCATGGCTTCCCATCCCAGGCGTGTCAGCTCCGATCCGTCAAATCCCTTTGTGCTCACAATCCTGTACCTGAATTCATAGTTACCGTCCTGAGATGACGCGTAATTCGTGTCCCAGTAATTCGACATGATCCACGAGAAAATTGTGCTGCTTGCAGGATGAAACGCAATCGGCCATTTGCCGCGCACGATGCTGCCAAAAGTCACCCTGGGAGCATCCTCAGGAATCACCGCTGCGGTTACACCGTCGCTGCTCATCGCGGCCCAGTGATTCACCGCGTACCACTCCCGGCTGCCACCGGGCAGTTCGTCTTTTCCAGGATTGATCCATCCATTCTGCGTCTCATAACGAAAGACCGGGTGGCTCCCGGCAAACGGAAACGCAACATACGCAGCCTCTTTCTTGAGCGTAGCAGTCTTGTGGAACCGATAGCTGATGTCAATCGCCCTCTGATGCGATGGCAGCGTAATCGTGGTGCGGATCCAGGGCGTATTGGGAGCACTCGAGGTCAAAACCGCCGTCACACCTCGCGCGGTTCT
>JAJYVU010000014.1 GCA_021791875.1 Acidobacteriota bacterium
ATGGTGGTCGCGGCCTGCAGCGTGCCGGTCAGCGAGTAGTAGATGGAGCCGAGGGTGGTGATATCGTACATTCCGAAGCCGCCGCGAATGGCGGTGCGGTCATTATTGAACGGACGGAAGGCGAAGCCGAAGCGGGGCATGAAGCGGAGGTGCGGCACGTTCTTGAGATAGTTGGGGAATCCGGCTGCAGTGTTATCGAGTACGGGGGTACAAGGAGCACCATTTGCGGAGGGAGCGCCAGAGGTCTGGCCGACCGGGCAGGCGTTGAAGCTGGCGAGATAGCCCTGCGCGAGGGTGTTCTCAGCACCATCAGGGAAGATAGCCTCACCGGACTTGGCCACCAGGGGGTCGAAATTGCCGATGTTGCCCGACGGATCATGGTATCCGGGTTCGAACTCGTAACGCAGTCCGTAGTCGAGCGTCAGGCGCTGCGTAACATCCCACTGGTCCTGCGCAAAGAAGGCGTAGTGGTTGGAGATACCATTGTTATCCGACCGTACGACGTCGTACTCCGTACCCTGGGGCACACCGATGAGGAAGTCGCCAAATTCCTGACCGGTGAAATTCTTGCCGGTGTTGAAGTTGAAGGTGCCATAGTTATCGGCGCCGAAGAAGCCAAGCGGTGTGATGGCCTCGATGTGGAGGATGTCGAGACCTGCTTTGACGACATGATTGTTATGGGTCCAGGTAACGGTGTCGGTGTACTCGATGGCGCGCGACTTGCTGGTGGACGCGATGCGGTCGGCATTCAATGAGCTGAGGTATTTGAAGTCCAGCTCAGAAATGCCATTGAAAAAGAGGTTCTGAAGTCCTTGCAGGCCGGTGGATTGCGCAAAGGTCGGCCCATTGAAGGGGTTTGTGGTGCCGTCCGTATAAAAGTTGAAGCCAAAGCGGAACTCGTTGAGCAGGTGCGGATTGAAGGTGTAGTTGCCGGCAACAACCAGGCCGCGATTTTGCTGAATGTGCTGGCCTTCCGGAACGAGCAGCGGCTCCGGCTGGTTGCTGGATATGTTCTTCCACGTGAAGCGGGCGAAGACGAGGGCGCGCTGTCCGAAGTACTGATCGCCACGAAGGTCGAACTGGTTGGAGTTGTAGGCGGTGTTCTGGTTGACGATGTAGTTGATTTCTCCAGGCGTGTACGAATTCGTGTTGCCGGTGTTGGGGTTCGGAAAGAACTGCAGAAACTTTTGAGAGACGGGGTTGATGGGTACGGTGTAATTCGGGTAGGTCTTTCCGGTGAACGGGTCGGTGAGGGGCTGAACACCGGCAACCTGCGAGAAGTTCCCTTGCTTCATTTGCGCTGTGGGCACGCTGTATTGTGCGCCGGTGGACTTGGGTAGACGGAAACCTTCGTAGTCGGCAAAGAAGAAGGTGCGGTTGTGACCGTTGTAGAGACGCGGAATCATGACCGGGCCTCCTCCTGAACCGCCAAAGTCATTGCCGACGACATGCGGTTTCTTGAGATCCCCGTAAGGGATGGCATTGAAGGCCGAATTCTGGAAGTACCAGAATGCCGAGCCGTGGAGATGGTTGGTCCCGCTTTTCGTGATGACCGTGACCTGGCCGGGCTGTCCGAATTCGGCATTGTCGAGTACGCCTTCGACACGCAGTTCGGCGATCGCTTCGCCGGATGGGAGTGCATTCTGGATCGGGTTATTTCCGGTCACGTTTTGCACCGTGATGCCGTCAACCGTGACATCCGACTGCGACGGCAAGCCGCCCTGCACGGAGAACTGCATTCCCGTTCCGGATGCAGAGCCGGTATCGGCCTGAACGCCGGGGAGGGTCTGGATAAGGTCGAGCGGGCTGGTACCGTTCTGGCTGGCGCGATAGTTTGCGGGGAGATTCTCAACGTCCACCGCGTTGTAGGTGGCTTCGATGGTGGGTGATTCGGTGGAGATGGCACCCGTGGATTGAGCGTTGACTGTAACTTTCTGGTTTACATTTCCGAGTGCAAGGGTGACATTCGCGCGGAGTTGCTGACGGGCTGCGAGTGTAAGGTTCGCCAGCACTTCATTCTTAAAACCTGTTGCGCTGACGTCGACCCGGTAGTGGCCCTGGAGCAAGCTGAAGAACTGGTAATTGCCGGTTGCACTTGTCGTGGTGGTCTTGGCGGCACCTGTATCAGTATCTGTAACAATTACTGTTGCGTTTGGAATGACGGCGCCCGAAGGGTCTTTGACCGTACCGAGGATCGTGCCCTGGGTTGATTGCGCGAAGAGCAGGGATGGGGATAAGAACAGCAGCGCCACCCAGGTGGAAAGATGCTTTTTGGGATGAAAATTCACTTCAAACGCCTCCTTTGCGAACGCTAGCAATGAGGCGTAAATAAGATGTGAAGCAGAGTGCAGGATTCTATTTATTGTTGGTTAAAAGTAGATCGGTGTTGCAACATCGATGGACGGCAGCGCTGTTGAAGCAGCGCTGTCATCGGTGCGGCTTTGAATCATGGGTTGGGCTTACAGGGGGGTAAGGGTGCGATCTTCCGGAGTTGTCCACTTCCGGAGCGATAACGGCGGGATCGTCGGCGTCGAGCAGGGCGCGCGCCTCGGCTGCGGTTTTGGGTCTTGCAATCTTTGCCCTGGAGGGAATGAAGATGCGCGGATCGGAGGGCAGCGCAGTGTAGGGTGAGAAGTCGGGCGTGGTGGTAAACATGTCTCCGAATCCAGCTTCGAGGCGGTCCATGAGAGTGTCTGGCCCAAGGTGGAGAATGCGATAGATGGTCTGGAGGACACTGCCCATGCTGGTCTGGTCGTGGGAGATATAGCCGGGACGCACCCAGGGACTGATGACCAGCAGCACGCTGCGATGCGCGTCGACATGATCAACGCCGCTCTGTGCATCGTCTTCGATGACCAAGATGGCAGAACTTTTCCAGATGCGGGTGTGCGAGATGAGTTGGACGATTTTGCCGAGAGCAAGGTCGTTGTCCGCGACATAGGAGGCCCGGTAAGGGTACCCGTCGGCCGGGCGCGGATCAGCGGTGTGATCGTTTGGCAGGCGAATGACGGTAAGAGCGGGCAGGATGCCGGAGGCAAGATGCTTGTCGAAGTTGCGTTTGAATTGGGCGAAGCGGTACTGGTCGGGGATGCCGAGATTGAATGTGGGATAGTTGCGGTCAGTGGATGTGAATACGGGTTCGGGCAGCGGCGAGTTGAGGAAGAGCCGCTGGCCTTGCGGAGCCGTGCCGCGAGCTTCGTCGCTACCTTCGAGTTCGAGCCCTTCGCCATAGTTGAGGATCCGCAAGTGCGCGTCGGCGACATGCTCCCACATGGAGCCATATTCGGGTTCATCCTCTGGCATGGGTGAATCGGCGCCGCCCCAGATCGCGCGGCGGCCAGGGGCTGTGCTGGTGACGTCGCCGGTTCGGCGGCTACTGTAGGCGGTGCTCCATGCAATGTTGAACCAAGGAGTGGGCGGCATACCGACGGCCCAGCGGTGCCCGTCGGCGGAGACTTCGCTATCAACGGAGAAGTGGTCGCTGGTGGCAAAACGTCTGGCGAGGGCATGAGCGTTGGGTGTTACGTGGAGATTGTGCAAAGAAGGGTTTTCTGAAGCCCAGCCATGCATTCCATAGCGCGCGAGTTGTGGATCGCCGTCGACTCCGGGCAGATCACCGAAGACCTCGTCGAAGGTGCGGTTTTCTCGAATGATGAGGAAGACATGATGGATGGGCGGGTTGGGCCATGGAACCGCGGTGCGGAGCGCGGCTTCGTTGTTTGCGATGACCTGCTTTGTGAGTTCGGGGAGGTGGCGCCGGACGGTCGCGAGAGGAATTGCGGTGAGGCCGCCGTGCTCAAGCTGGCCGATGTAGTAGTGGCGGCCATGGATGTAATTGGGGCCGGCACCTTTGCCTTTGTTGGTGAGCACGTAGAGGGTTTTGCCGTCCGGCGAGAAGCTGAGAGCAACGGGATACCAGTCGGTCGGGATGTGACCAAGAACGCGGCCAGTGGCGAGGTCAATCACAGCAATGGCGTCTATTCCTGATTCGGCAACATAGAGGCGGCCGTTGTGGAGGGCCATGCCGTAGGGGTCGATTCCACGGAGCGGACGACCTTTGCTGTCCTCAAATGACGGCCCGTGGAAGGGTGTGAGCGGAATCTGGCGTTCGAGGCGGCGGCCGTCGGCAGAGATTTGCGCGACAGCGTCGTCATGCACGAGAGATACGAAGACGTGGTGCGCGTCGTCGGCGATGCCGGTAGGCGATGCGCCGCCGACAACTCCGCCGGCACTTTCCTGAATGCGGGCGCCGAGTCGGAGCTTGGCTTCGATTCGGGGGCAGCGAGGATTGGCGAGGCTGTAGGTCCAGAGAGAGCTGCCTTTGACGCTGTTTTCATCGCCGAGGGGTGGAACGATGTGGCCGTCGACGGTAGTGCCGAGGCGTGCTTGCCTGGAAGGGTAGCCGGTGGGCGGGAATTTCAGGCCGGTGCCGATGGGGTCGGCTTTGCTAACGCCGCTGATGAGCTTGTAGTTAAATAGACCGGAATTAGTTACATATAGATATTTGCCGCTCGGGGAAAGAGCGATTTCGATGGGCTCCCTGCCGGTGGGGACGGACGCGATGACGCGGAGGGTGGCTGTGTTGATGGTAACGACGCGCCAGTTGCCCTGGTCGATGACGTAGAGCTCGCGGCCGTGGGGCGACAGGGCGAGAGATGCAGAGAAGCTTTGCTGATAGCCGCCGCCGTTGAGAGAAATGCTGGCGATGCGCTGCCAGTCGCTGGTGCGGTAGACGTCGACTTGGCCGGAGTCGCCGGTGGCGTCGTAGAGAAGGGAGCCATCGGGTGAGTACGCGACGCCGGTATGGACGCGAACGGAGGGGAGGCTTTTGCCACCCTTTGGGATGCGATGGATGCGCGGATGGGCCGAGGAAGGATTGTCGATGATGTTGAGTGCGTAGGGCCAGCCGATGGAGGGGGCGACGATCTGGCGTCCGCTGGGGCTCATGGTCATGGTGAATGGGAATGGGCCCAGGTATTCGGTGGTGCCGATGGGGGTAAGGAGGCGGCCATTGGGGAGGACAACGGGCGTGGCGCGGGTGGCGGCGAAAGAGGTGCAGGCGGTGAGGCAGGCGAGACTGCAGGCGTGAAGCATGAGGGCGCGGGCGATGTGGGAGAATGGACGGAATTTCACGCACCCATGGTAGTGCAGGGATGTTGAGCCGGGATGAATGAGGGGATGAGGGATTGGCGAGAGAGATTGGAATGAAAGAGATGTGGAAGCCAGTGCTGGCGGAGTTTGTGGGGACGGCGCTGCTGGTGACGGTGGGGGTTTCCATTGTGATTCTGGATTTTGGGAAGGGCAGCCCGGTGGCGGCGTGGCTGCCATCGGCTGGTGCGAGACGGCTGCTGACGGGGTTTTTGTTTGGGTGCACGGGCGCGGCGATTGCGGTGTCGTGGGTGGGAAAGGTGAGTGGGGCTCATATCAATCCTGTGGTGAGTGGGGCCTTCTGGATGCTGGGCAAATTGCGGGGACGGCATGCGCTGGCCAACATGGTGGCGCAGTGCGCGGGCGGGCTGGCGGGCGCGCTGCCTTTGCTGGCGTGGGGCGCGATGGGGCGGTCGGTACAGTTTGGAGCGACGACGCCGGGGCCGGCGTTTGGCGACTGGATGGCCGTGGCCGGCGAGGTGGTGACAACGGTGGTCCTGATTATGGGGCTGCTGGTGTTTGTGGGGCACAAGCGGCTGCGCGGGTTTACACCGGCGATTTTTCCTCCGATGTATGCGTTGATGGTGTTTCTGGAGGCGCCGGTGTCGGGGACGAGTACGAATCCGGCGCGCAGCCTGGGGCCGATGGTGATGGCCGGGGTGTGGCAGGGATGGTGGGTGTACTGGGTGGGTCCGGTGCTGGGAATGGCGCTTGGCGTGGCCCTTTACAAGAGTGTGCTGTTTGAGAACTTCGACGTAGAGGTGGCGAAGGTGTACCACTTTGCGCATGATCCGGAGGGGTTGTTTGGTGTGGCCAAGGAGATGGCGGAGCCTGTAGAGGGGTGAGGCAAAAGACATTCACCACAGAGAAAAGCCACGGAGGGTCCTGGGGATAGGAGTTATGGGCGGACCCTCGGCTCTGTTCGCTCACTTTTGAGTGAGCGAACTCCGGTTGGAATGGCAATATCCTGGGGGCGAGCCGGGGCTGAGGACTGTTCGGAGGCGTTTTGCCTGGCGAAGCTTTGCCGAGAGGAGCACTTTCGGAGGCTATTCCCATCTTTCGCTGTGCGAAGGATGGGGTGCCATTCGATTATTTGTAACTAATTTGGTTTCTTAGTGGATTGTGGGGTCGCCGGAGGGGCGAAGCAGAGGCTGGTTGAGCGGGACGGGGCGGCCGAAGTTGGGCGTGCCGTCGGGGTTCCAGGTGAAGGGTTGTGCGCGTGGGGCGCGGTGGGAGCCGCAGCCTTCATCGGGAGCGGGGTTGGCGTGGTAGAGGATCCACCATTGTTTTCCGTCGGGCGATTGGAAGAAGGAATTGTGGCCGGTGGCGTAGGCAAGAGCGGAGGGATCCTGCCAGAAGACGGGGTGGTCGTACTTGTGCCAGGATTTGGGGTCGAGAGGATTGCTGTCGATCGAGGTGCGAAGCATACCGAGCTCGTAATAGTCGGTCCAGCAGCCGCTGGCGGAATAGATAAGGAAGACGGAGCCGTCGTGCTTGAGGATCTCCGGCCCCTCGTTGACGTTGACGTGAGGAGTGGCGAGGATGCGGTTGCGGGAGGGCAGATCGCCGACGCGCTCCCATGGGTATTTGGGGTAGGAGAGCAGGACACGCGGGCTGGAGACTGTCCAGGGATTGCTGAGCTGGGCGATGTAGATGTTCTGCTGGCCGTTTGTGGCGCCTGGCCAGCCGGACCAGATGAGATAGATGTGGCCGTGCTCCTGGAGGATGGTGGGGTCGATAGCCCAACGGTCTGTCGAGTCGGCGACTTTGCCCTTGAAGGTCCAGGAGCCAGAGAGTGGATCGGCGGAGCAATTCTGGATTACGTAAATGCGATGGTTACGATTCTGGCCGTTGTCGGCGGCGAAGTAGATATACCAGCATCCGCGGATGAAGTGAAGCTCAGGGGCCCAGATGTCGCGCGAGTAAGGGCCGGTGGCGGGCGGCGTCCAGACGACCTTGTGCACAGCGGTGGCGAGCTCGGGGACGCTGCGGGTTTTCCATATTTCGAGGTTATGGCCGGTGGTGTTCATGTAGTAGTAGAAGCCGTCGCGGAAGGTGATCCATGGGTCGGCCCCGGTGGGCAGAAGTGGATTGACGAACATGGTGGCGGTGGGATGGCCGGGTGAGGGCACGACGGGCGCGGAGGGTTGGGCGAAGGCGTTGGTGAAGGTGCACAGCAGGGCGGCCAGCAAGGCAGCGACGGTCAACGGGCGGTTTGGACGAAGCGACGGGCCGGTTGAAAGTGACATGTGGTGAGACATGACGCGGGAGCCTCCTGAAAAATCCATGGTGCTTGCGATGGAGCAGAGATGGATGTGTGGAATCGATTTCATCCCGCATCCCAGAGTAGCGGCATGCGATGGAGATTTCCAGTTGCGGATGCGCGGGCTGCCGGCGTGGTGGGCGGCAGCGGCGAAGGCTATGAGTCTCTACATTTAGGAAATGGATTTTTCGACTGGCTCATCGACGCGGAGAATCTGGTCGCCTTTGACGTTGTGGAGAACCTGGTGGATTCCGCTGGGCCATTGAATTTCGATGGTCTGGGCCTGAGTGTCTTCGCCGAGGCCGAAGTGGGCGCGCTTGTCGCTGGCCGAGCAGTAGCTGCCAGCGGTGGTGACGGTCCACCACTGCGAGCCTTTGGATGTGGTGAGTTTGATGACCGCGCCGATGGCGTCGCGGTTGCTCTTGTGGCCGACGAGAAGCAGTGTGAGCCAGTGATTGCCGGTTTCGGTGACGTTGCGGACGACGTATGCCGGGCCGTCGTTAGAAGAGACGACGACGTCGAGGCGGCCATCATTGTCGATGTCGCCGCGCGCGAGTCCGCGGGCGACCCACTTTTGATGGAAGACTTCGCCGGATTCGGGAGAGACTTCGACAAACTTGCCGTTGCCCATGTTACGCAGGAGCATCATGGGTTCGCGGTAGTGGAGCTGGGGAAACATGAGATGAATGTTGTCGATGTCATGGCTCTGGGCGATGATGATGTCCTTCCATCCATCGTTGTCATAGTCGAGGAAGCGAACGCCCCATCCGGAGTGCAGCAGGGTTGCGCCGCCGATGCCTGACATGTAGCTGGCGTAGGTGAAGGTGCCGTCCTTGTTGTTTTCGTAGAGGGCGTATTTCTGATTCGCCAGATCGGTGACGATGATGTCTGGCCAGCCATCGTTGTTGTAGTCCTGAAAGTCAGTGCCCATGCCCGCGTAGGTGAGGCCCATGCCATCGACGGCGACCTGGGCGAGCAGGCCATTTTCCTCGAAAGTTCCGTTGCCCTTGTTGTGATAGAGGAACTCGGTCATGGAGTCGTTGGCGACGAAGAGATCGATGTGGCCGTCGCGGTCGTAGTCGGCGATAGAGACACCGAGACCCTTGCCGGGTTTGCCGAGGCCGAGTTGTGCCGCAACCTCAGTGAAACGGCCGTTGCCTTCGTTGTGATAGACAAGCGCCGAAATCGGCGGAAAGAGGTTGGGGCTGCAGTAGGCCCGATATCCGGGGCGGTGCTCGCCGCACCAGATGTCAGGGAAGTCCCATTTCATGTAGCGGAGGACCACAAGGTCAAGCAAGCCGTCATTGTCGAGGTCGACCCATACGGCGCTGGAGCACCAGCCGCCGCCGCCGGTACCGGATTGCTCTGTGACATCCGTAAATGTGCCGTCGCCGTTGTTGTGGTAGAGGCGGTTGCCTCCGTAACCGGTGACATAGATGTCCTGGAAGCCATCGTTGTCGTAGTCGCCGATGGCCACGCCCATGTCATAACCGACGCCCTGCAGGCCAGCTTTCTCTGTCACGTCTTCAAAGGTGCCGTCGGATTTCTGGTGGTAGAGACGATTCCAGTATTCGGGGCCTGTTTTCTTAGGGATGGTTCCGGGCGGGGTGGGGTCAGAAAGCGGGGCCCCGTTGACGAAGAAGATGTCGAGGCGGCCGTCATTGTCGTAGTCAAAGAGCGCGACGCCGGAGCCCATGGTTTCGAGGAGGTATTTCTTCGATGTATGGGAGGCCTTGCCGACGAAGTCGACGCCGCTGGCCTTGGTGATGTCAATGAATTTGCCTGGCGTAGCTTTTGCAGGCTGCTGTGCAGGGGGCGAGCCGACGGGCAGGGCTCCGGAAAGGAGACTGGACGCTGGATCGGATGCGCTTGCCTTGTCGAGCCCGCAGGCTGTAATTCCACTCAGGGCGGCGGCGTATTTGAGAAAGTTGCGTCGCTGCATGGTTCCCCAACAAATATGATTCAGGTGCCGATCGCCCTGTGGTCTTCAGGCGTTGTGCCTTCACTGTGTAAAGGAGTCGCACCCCGCCAAGACCAGGCTGGCGGGAAGAAAAAGACAGCCGAAGGCGGAGAAGGAACGGCCGCCGTGCCGCCGGGCTGTGCAAAATGTCTCCTATGGCGCATAGTCTAATTTTGCATTTGCGGGCCGGTCAAACCCAGAGCAGTTCTTCTGATCGTCATGGAGCGATTGTGATTCGACAAGGGGCTGTTGTTTGATGGAACGGCCATGACGGGTATCTCGGTCTGGTCCGCATTATCAGGAGATTTGCTCTAGTATTGAAAACGATTGCACGACGAAGCGGTGTTCTGCCGCAAATTTTGAATCTCTCCCTGTTGAGGTGCAAGCCCATGCGAGTTGCCGGACAATTCTTGCTTTCGCTGCTACTTTTGCCGATCGCTGTGACTCTTCCGACCATGGCACAGATCACGGTCAATGAGCCGATACCGCAGACGGCGACAATTCGAGTGGATGCGGCGGTTCCGGCGGGGAAGGCGATACCGCGGACGATTTTCGGGACGTTTCTGGAGCCAATCGGGAACTCGACATACAACGGGTTGTGGGCGCAGATTTTGCAAAATCCCAGCCTCGAGTCGGGAATGTGGGACGCGCCGCATGTAGCGGAGATGCTGCGGGCGGAGCCGTCTCTGGCGCGGGCTTCGGAGCTTGATCTGCCGCTGCCGTGGGAGCCGCTGGACTTCAGCGAAGGGAACCGGTACGCGATTCTGTATGGGAATGCGGCGAACTCGTGGCAGTCGGTCGAAGTGATGGGAGTGCCCGGGCGGGCGACGGGAATCCGGCAGAAGGTATATCTGCCTGTGCAGCGAGAGCTGACCTATGAAGGCAGCCTTTATGCAAGGCATGTGAGCGGGCCCGACGGAATTACGGTGTCGATCCGGCCGCGGAACGGCAGCGAGGTGCTGGCGGCTGCTCATGTAACCGCGACGAGTGCAAATTGGACGAAGTACCGCTTTACACTGACGCTGCCCCAGGGGAAGCTGCACCGGCTCGATCCCGAAGATTTTGTGGTGGAGGTGGAGGGAAGCGAACGGGTGGATCTGGACGAATTGTCGCTGATGCCGGCGGATGCACTGGATGGGCTGGATCCGGATGTGGTGAGGATGGCGAAGGCGATGGATACGCCGCTGGTACGGTTTGGAGGGAACTTTACCTCGTCATACAACTGGCGGAACGGAATTGGCCCAAGGGATAAGCGTGTGAGCATGCGGAACGAAGCGTGGGGGATTCCGGAGTACAACACGTTTGGTACGGATGAATTTCTGCATTTTTGCAAGCTGATTGGCGCGGAGCCGCAGTTTGCGCTGAACCTGGGCAGCGGAACGCCGCAGGAAGCCGCCGACTGGGTGCGCCATGTGGACGAGCACTGGCACCAGCACGGGGGGCTGCTGTGGGAGTTGGGAAATGAGCTGTGGGGAAACTGGAACATGGGTTACCCGACATTGGACGAGTTCGCAGGGAGAACGCTTGCCTTCAGCCGGGCGGTGCGGAAGGTTGATCCCACGGCGAGATTGATCGCGACGGGCGAAGATCCGGATGATTTTACGAAGTGGAATGCGACGCAACTGACGAATCCGGCCGGGACGTTCGATTATCTATCGACACATTTCGTGGTGACCACGACGGCGATGGACACGCCCCATGCGTCAACTGACTTTATCGACGCGGCGGCGTTTGCGCTGCCGGTGGAACTGGGGCAGAAGCTGGAGCAGCAGCAGGCACAGATCAATTCGGTTCCAGCGTTCGCGCACAAGGCGCATGTTGCGTTTACGGAATGGCTGTTTGTCGGGCACCGGCCGGGAACGCCGAACTTTACGAACATGGGCGGAGCGGTGGATACGGCAGGTTTTTTGAACATGCTGATGCGGCACTCGGCGATTGTTCCGGTTTCGGACATGACGGGGATCATGGATTTCGCGGGCATCTGGAAGGAGCGCGGGCAAGTGTATGCGGCGCCCGGGTACTACGCGTTCCGGATGTATTCGACAGCGGACGGGGTGCATCCAGTGCAGGTGACGACGGACGGAGGGAGCTACTCGGTGCGGAATGGGGTGAGCCGGTTGCCGAATATCGCGGATGTTCCTTACCTGGATGTGGTGGCGGCGACGACGGCGGACGGCCGGACGCTGGATCTGTTCTGCGTGAACCGGAGCCTGGCGACGGATATTCCGGCGGAGATCACGCTCGAGCATTTTGCAGCACAAGGGAAGGCGACGGTTGAGACTCTGAAGGCGAGCTATCTGGGCGAGGGAAACGACGCGGATGATCCGGCAAGAGTGATTCCGCACCGGACGGCCGAGGTGTTGCACGGGGATGTTTTGCGGCATGTATTCCCTCATGAGAGCGTGACGGTGATCCGGATCCGGCGGGCCGCGAGGTGAGGCGGACAGGAGATCGCGAAAATGTTTACTGATGCGATGCGTGTGCCGCGCGAACGGGAAAGGTGTGCGAGACTTGTCGAGGGCGGCGTGCTTCCTGCGGGAAGTGAAGAGTTTGCCTTTGATGCGGTTGTATGGGGCCGCCCAGAATTCCACAGGTAAATCAGTGAAAATCCTATTGACATGAAATTGTACGCGATGCTGTAATTTTGTTCGGCGTTCGTTACAAGGTTGGATGTAATCCGTTACAGCGGATGCCGGCATGCATCACTTCGTCAGACATTGAAAAAGCCCCCGCAGAACTTTAAGGAGCGGGCGCTGAGTAGATCGGTACGAAAACGCTTTCCAGATAAGTCACGGAAAGCGAAATAGAAAGAAGCCCGATTCCATGAAGATGAGAAGCGGGCGAGCATGTTTTGGACTGTTGAGTCGTTATCAGGGAAACGTTGTGGAGGCAAATCATGAGGTCAAGGCTCGCGAAGGCCTATCTAGGCTTTGCGCTACTGGGACTATTTCTGGTCCTTGGAGTTCCTCACGCAAGAGCGCAAAGAGTTTACGGAAGTATTACCGGAACTGTGACAGATCCGACAGGCGCGGTGATTCCAAAGGCCGCTGTCACGCTGGTGGGAGAACAAACCGGATTTACGTATCATGCGGTCACCAATTCAAAGGGTGAATACCGCTTTCTGCAGTTGCAGGTTGGTGAGTATGACCTTACGGTGAGCGCGCCGGGTTTTGAAAGCGCTCAGGTCAAGGCAGTTCGCGTGAACCTGCAGGAAACGACGCCGGCCAATGTCATGCTGAAAATCGGTTCCGCGACGCAGAGTATTACGGTGAACGCAGGGGCACTGAGCCTGCAGACCCAGACGTCAGACATTACGGGTTCGATTACGCAGCAGCAGTACCTGAAGCTGCCGCTGACCCTGGGCGGTGTGGGTGCGCTGCGGTCGCCGGAGGCATTTGTATTCCTGCTTCCCGGCAACACCGGGCCCGGAACCAGCAACAACAACAGCAACGGCGTGTTTTTCAGCAAGCTGGCCGGTGGCCAGAACTTCGGCGCCGAAGTGTTCCTGGATGGTATTGACCAGCAGCGCAGCGAAAATGGATCGTCGTTTGACGAGGAAGCGCCTTCTGTGGATGCTCTTCGCGAACTGACGGTGACGGATGCGGTGCCGCCGGCGGAATTCAACCGCACGACGGGCGGTGTGGAAAACTTTGTTACCAAGAGCGGCACGAACAAGTACCACGGCATGGTCTACGAGATCCTGCGCAACGCGGCACTCGACGCGAATCTCTGGTTCAACAACGGGTATAGGGCGCAGAACTGCGTGGGCGCGAACGATACGCCGGCGTGCCGCAAGATTTACGCAACGCCTGCAGACCACAAGAACGATTATGGTGTCACGCTCGGCGGGCCCGTCACGATTCCGCATGTGTACAACGGGCGTAACCGGTTGTTCTTCTTCTTCTCGTGGGAACAGCTGAAATATGCTCTGGGCACGACCGCAACAACAACCGTGCCTACGCCGCAGGAGCTTTCGGGCGACTTCTCCAACCCCGCACTGTTTAACACCAGCAAGGTGGTGGGTACGAATCCATGTACAGGCGGCCCGGTGTATCAAGGCCAGATCTTCGATCCCTCGACGACGCGAGTGGTGAACGGGATCGAGTGCCGCGATCCGTTCCCGGGCAACAAGATTCCAACGCAGGATTTCTCGCCTGCCTCGAAGAAGCTTCTCAGCTACTTCCCCGCGCCGACCAACAGTGGCGTGTTTAACAACTACACGTTTGCGGCGACGTCACCGATCACGAACACGACGATGACGCTGCGCATCGACGGCACTGTGGGCAAGAGCCACATCTGGAGTTCCTATACCTCGCGCGACAACAACCGAATCGCGGGTACACCGCAAATCCTACCGTACCCGATTGATCCGAACACGTGGGCGCAGGACTTTGAGACGCACTTCTGGCGGTTTGGATGGGATTACACCATTACTCCCAACCTGCTGAACGACTTTACGATTGGTTCAAACCGGTCGAACAGCAAGAACTATGCGGTTCCGATTGCCAACGGCATCAATTACCTGCAGCAGGCGGGTATCGGCAACGCGAATTCCAACAACTTCCCGATTATCACGAACGGACTGACGGATCAGGAAGGCATGCCGAACTATGGGGATAATATCGATAACGGTCTGCGCCTGGTCGATAACGTGATGTGGCAGAAGGGCAGCCACAGCATCACGATCGGTACGGATGATCGTTATCAGCAGTACTCTCCGATTGTCGGCAACTCGCCGAGCATTAATTTCTGCGGGAATCAGACCTCGGCCTATCTGGGTTCTGCGCAAAACGGAAACGGCCTGGCCAGCGAACTTCTGGGCGATGCCTGCGGCGGCGCACAGGTGGTGTATGCGCACCAGTCGCGCTGGATTTCCTGGTACTTCTCCGGTTACATCCAGGACAACTGGAATGTGACGCAGCACCTGACGCTGAACCTGGGCGTCAACTATAGCGTGGATGTTCCGCGTAAGGAAGCGAACAACTTCACCGCCAACTTCAGCCGGACGGCGATCGATCCGGAGTACGGTGTGCCCGGTGCGCTGGTGTTCGGTACGACGTGCAGCGGCTGCAATACGCGCTGGGCGGATACGTACCACAAAGACGTGGCGCCTCGTTTAGGGTTTGCGTGGACGCCGCCGGCCATGAACGATAAGACGGTGGTTCGCGGAGGCTTCGGGATTCTTTACGGGCCGCTGCAGTATGACGACTTCGGCAGCGCGATGGATTCCGGATACAAGGCGAACCCGGTATTTCCTTCGAAGAACGGATTCGATCCATCGTTCCAGATCGACAACGGATACCCGGCATTCAAGTCGCCGCCGAATCTCGATCCCGGCATGTACAACGGAACGTTTTTGCCTGGGTCCTATATCGAGAAGAGAGCAGGCCGGCCAGCCGAAGTCTATAACTGGGATTTGAACGTGCAGCAGCAGGTGGTGAAGAACCTGATCCTGAGCGTCGGCTACATTGGCAGCGGCGCGCAGAACCTGCAAGCCAACAACCAGAACATCAACAACATTCCGTACAAGGACCTTGCGCTAGGTAAGGAACTTGGGGATGGTCTGCAAAACAATCCTTACGGCGTTTCCGTACCTTTCCCCGGATATTTCAATCTGTGGGGCAACGGGGTACAAATTCAGCAAGCGCTGCGTCCGTTCCCGCAGTATGACTTCATCGACTCCGGGTGCTGCCTGGAAAACACGGGTCACTCCACTTATGAAGCGATGCTGGTATCTCTGCAGGGACACTTCAAGGATCTGACACTGCAGGCGTCGTACACGTGGTCGAAGAACATCAACGACTCCGACAGTGCGCTTCCGAACACGAATCCTGGCCAGCCGCAGGTGCAGAATCCTGACAACCTGCACCAGGAGAAGGCGATCAGCATTCAGGACATTCCGAATACGCTGGTGCTGAGTTATGTATATGCACTGCCGGCAGGCAAGGGGCAGAAATACTTCAATCATGGACCTCTGAGTTACATGTTGGGAGGGTGGCAGATTGGAGGCATTCAGCGTTACCAGAATGGTGAGCCAACGGCGTTTTGCTGTACGGTCGGCATACCGGGCTGGGAAAACGCAACGCGGTATGACTATATCCCGGGAGTCAACGTCAAGAGCCCTGTTTACCGGCGGGGATGGAAGAGCATCAATCCGTTCAACACGGCCGGAGGGTCCAATCCGCAAACCAACAGCTTCTTTAACGGTTCGGATACCAATGGTTCGGCAGCGTATCTGAATGGATCGGCAACGCCTGCCTTCCACGATCAGGTGGCGGCGGTGGATGCAACCACGCAGAACGTTCCCTACACGCTTGGAGATACTCCTCGTGTGACCGGGGAGAGGATGCCAGCATGGATGGATGAAGACTTCAGCCTGGTCAAAGACACGCCCATTGCGCACCATTTGACCTTTGAGTTGAAGTTCGACATCCTGAACGCTTTCAACCGGCACATATTTGGTTCGCCGAACACGAACCCAGCGGCGTTCTTCTTCGGTATACCGACGTACCAGGCGAATGCACCAAGGGCCATCCAGGCCTCTGGGAATATCACCTTCTAGGTACGGTTGCCGTTTCTTTGCGGGGGAGCCTGTCTCGTGGCAGGTTCCCCCTTTTCATTCCCGAGAGCCGGAGAAGCATGGTTGACTTTCCTGGCTATCGTTTCTAGGCTAAGGCCACGATTATGCGGTTAAGAAGATGCGGGATCGCTGGATTGCTGCTGCTGGCAGGCATCAGCGCGACAGGGTATTGTCAGGATGCCAACTCGGCGCTGGTGCAAGGATGGTTTCGTCGTGGAGCAGAGGCGATGCAGGCGGGGAATGTTCCGGGTGCCGAAGCAGCATTTCACAAGGTGACGGAGCTGGATCCAGGGCTTGCACCGGGATGGTTGGACATGGGGCTGGCGCAATTACGGGAGGGCAAGGTGCCCCAGGCGATTGCGGCAATTCAGAAGAGCCTGCAACTCGATCCGTCGTCGCCGGGCGCGCATTTGTTTCTGGGGATCGCGGAATATCAGGCGAGCCACAATGAAGATGCAGTGCGGGATCTGAAGCTGGCAATCCACGACAACCCCAAAGATGAGCAGGCGTATATGTGGCTGGGGATCGTGGAGCTGAATATGGGACATCCTGAGCTCGCGGTGGGTCCACTGGACAAGGCGAACGAGCTGAACCCCAAGGATGAGAATGTTCTGGATTACCAGGTGCAGGCGCACCTGGCCGTGGCAAAGCAAAGCTATAAGAAGCTGTATGAGCTGGATCCTTCCTCATGGAGGATTCATCAGCTGAGCGCGGTGATTGACAACGATGCGCGCGACCACCAGCACGCGGTGAAGGAATACAAGCTGGCACTCAAGCTGGCGCCAAACCGGCCTGATCTGTGGGAAGGGCTGGGATGGCAGTACCGGGCGCTGGATGACAACAGCGACGCGGTGGTGGCGTTTCAAAAACAACTACAACTGAGTCCGGGAAATCCGATTGCGATGTATAACCTGGCAAGCTCGGAAGTGGAGAACGGGCAACCCGCGGCGGCGATTCCGCTGCTGGAGCACGTGGTGAAGATTTACCAGGTGCCGACGCAGGCGAATTACTACCTGGGGCGGGCGTTTGCGTCGGAAGGCAAATATGGAGAGGCGGCGGTGCAGTTCCAACTGGCTACGCATGTTGCGGGGCCGATTGCGCAGCGCTCGTGGTATCAGTTGTCACAGGCGTACCGGCATCTGGGCAAGATTCCAGAGGCGCGGGCCGCGGTACTGAAGTTCCAGAAGCTGCAAGAGGAGAGCACGCAGGCCAGCGCGAAGAGCGCGCAGGATTTCCTCAAGCTGAACCAGACGAATGCGAGCGCTGCGAGCGGCAAGCAACCCAAGCAGTAGGGCCGATCTGGGCTTTCACGGCTCTTGCGCTTGAGGGGGCGGCGGTTTTTCTCAATAGATAAGTTGTGACGGGTGTGGTGGATTCGATGCGGCCGTTTGTTGTTGGAATGGCCATGCCGGGTGCTTTGTTCTCCACTCTATCTTGAGGAGAAATGCTTCACGGGTTGTCGGAGTGGGTTCCGTCCAGTGCCGCAACCCTGGCGAACTCGGCTTTTGCCTGACTGGTCTTGCCTTCCTTGCTGAGAACACGTCCGAGCTGAAAGTGGAGAGCTGCATCTTTTGGAGCCTTCTTGAGCGCAGTTCGGAGTTCGGCTTCCGCGTCGGCGAAGTTGCCGAGGCGGTAGTTCGCCCGGGCGAGTTGAGTCAGGATGCGCTGGCTGCGAGGGTCTATGGTTGCTGCCTGCTTGAGCAGCGGCAGGGCCCTGGTGAGATGATTCTGGTCCAGATAGATGATGCCAAGGTTGAGCAGCGGTTCTTCGCTGGGATGGGTTGAGTTCTGCTGCCAGGCGATGGCCTGTTTGTAGGCTGCAATGGCGTCATTCCATTTGAAGAGCGCCTCATAGGTGAGGCCGAGGTTGTTTTCCGCGTCGACGGAATGGGGTTTTAGCTTGAGGGCCTGTTCGAAGCAGATTTCGGCTTTCTTGAAGAGATTTTGTGTGTAGAGAATACGGCCCATGCTGTACCAGGCCATTTCATCATGAGGATTCATGCGGAGAGACTGGTACATCCATTTCGCGGCGTCCTTGTAATCGTTGAGCAGGACGTAGTCGAGTGCGACCCATTTGAGGTCTTCGGCGGTGGGGTGGCGGAGTTGCGCGGCGCGAGTGTATTCCTGAAGGGATTCCGCGGGTTTGTCTGCGCGAAACAAGGCGTAAGCGAGCATGACATGAAGCTCGGCCTGGTCTTTGTGTTCGGGAAGGAGTTTTCGGAGCAGGGCTACTGCCTGTGCGTACTGTTTGTGCAAGAGAAGCTGCGTGGGGGCGGCAAGATCGGCAGGAGGCGCGGGTTGCTGTGCGGGGGTTACCGCGCGCGCGGGAATGCTGCCCGCAAAGAGAGTTGCAAGGAGAAGCATTTCAGACACGCGGAGCAGTTTTATGCGGAGCATCATCGAAGACTATTCCATGGGATCCGCCTCGGCATGGCGCCGCTGTTTGATCACAGGATTGATATCAGTTTAAACCGCTATCTGGGAGGCGAGGCGAGCGTGTGAACCGAAGCAGCGCGCTGCGCAAGGGATTATGTCTATGCTGTTCGTCGTGAGAGTTGCGAGACGGATTCAAGGTTGCGTGGCGGAAGATTTCTCGATGGTATAGCCATGGCTCAGCTGTGCCTGCTTCGCGGTGAGGGCCTGGGCTTCGGCCATTTGATTGGCTGCCTGGGATTTTTTGCCGAGCTGGGCCAGCGTCATGGCGTAGTAGCGATGTGCAGTGACATAGCTGGGTGCATAAAGCACGGCCTGACCCAGGTACTTCGCCGCAGCCTGGTAGTTTTTGCCTCGGAAGGCAAGGATACCCATTCCGGTGAGAGCGCCACCGTGATAAGGGTTCACGGAGAGAACGTGCGTGAACTCGGCTTTGGCCTGGGTGTTCTGCTGGCGGTCGAGAGCGATGACGCCCAGCTCATAGTAGGAAGCGACCTGGTTGGGTTGGAGCGCGATGGAGCGGCGCAACTGCACGACAGCAGCGTCGTACTGAGACATCATGCGGAGCAGATGGCCCAAGCCATAATGTGCAGTTGCGTCGTTGGGCCGCTTCAGGAGATAGGCGCGCAGGTGCTTTTCCGCGGCCGGCATGTTTTGCTCATCGAGTTCGACATGCGCCAGCGCGTACAGCGTCTTGAGGTTGGAGGGGTCGAGGCGATGGGCCTTGGTCAGGGCCTTATCAGCATTGTGATAGATCTGCATTCCGTCGGCCTGGATACCAAAGTCGGTGAGGAGTTCGGGTGAGTCCGGCACAGATTTGAGCGCGCGGTAAAGGATGGCCAAGGCTCCGTTCTGGTCGCCGGCGGCGCGGAACGAGAGTGCATCCTTGATTGCGGCGTGGACTTCGCCGGATTGAGCCGCTCTGGACCCGGGCGAGATGGCGAGCGCGGATTCGAAGGACTTCATAGCGTCGCCATAGAGCCGTTGCCGGGTTTGAATCTCGCCGAGTTTCAGCCAGGCTTCTGCGTCGTGCGGTTCGCGCTGGACGAGGGAGGACAGCAGCAGATTCGCCTGTTCGAAATGGTCGCCGGCTGCGAGAGAGTCTGCCCGATGAAGAGCAGCGGCAGCAGAATTGGTTTGAGCTATCAGCGCGGGCGGGATGAAAAGGGTGCAGAGAAGAGCGATGGACGAGCAGGTTTTCCGCCTTGCAGACGGCAGGGAAAAGCGGAGACCGGGGAAACAAACGGGCATGGGTAATCCACGAGAGTGGAGTGATTCTATCTCTAAATTATGCACTGGCGAGGCGGCATTGTGAGCTTGCATATCATGCGAGGCCAAGTACCGCTGCGTGATCCGATGGAAGAACTCACTTTTCGATGAGGCACCCAAACTTGAGGGGCATGTCCTCTGCCTGGATTCGGCGCGCAAGAGGCTAGGAAGGGGCCATGGTGGACTGGCGTACGACCAGTTCCGTAGGGATGCGAAGAACGTTGAAGTTATGGTCATTCTGCATTTTGACGAGTGCGTGAAAGGCTGTTTCGGCGATCTCGTTCCTGGGAATGCGAATGCTTGTGAGTGGCGGCTGCGTGTAGGAACTGAAGGTAATGTCGTCGAAGCCAACCAGGGAGATATCTTCGGGGACACGGAGTCCTTTGTCACGGATTGCCCGGAGGGCGCCAATGGCAGTCAAGTCGTTGGACGTGATGACGGCCTTTGGCAAGACTGGCCCGGCGAGCATGAGGGTCATGGCATCGTAGCCTCCGCCGATAGTGTGGTCGCCCTTCTGGACGAAATGGTCGGGTATGAGAAGTCCGCGCTGCTGCATACTTTTCACAAAGGCCTTGTGGCGGATGCGGGCAGAGTGATACCTGGCGGGACCTGCGATGTAACCGATGAAAGTATGGCCGATGGAACGAAGATGCTCGACCGCAGATTCTATGCCTGAGGGGTAATCGATGACGATTCGGCTGACATTATTGCGGGAGCGTGCGGTATCGAGGAAGACAAGAGGAATGCGCTGCTGGTGAAAGTCCTCAAGCACCTGGGAGTGCACTTCAGAGGTCATGATGGCGACGCCATCGACCTTTCTCTGCAGCATGCGGCGAGCGCAATGTTCGGCTCGGACTGGATCGTAGTTTGTATTGGCAACGAGGACCTCTTTGCCGTGGCGCATAGCGACGTCTTCGAAACTCTTGACCAACTCAGGGAAGAACGGGTTGGTGATATCGGAAATGATGAGTCCGTAGAGGTTGCTTCGGCCGGAGCCGAGGGCGCGAGCGTTAGTGTCAGGGTAGTAGCGGAGCTTCTCAATAGCACGCCGGACGCGGAGTGCCGTCTCTTCGCTGACTTTGTCAGATCCGTTGATGGTTCGCGAGACGGTGGCGGTGGAAACCTTCGCGATCCGCGCTACCTCCTTAATATTCATGCCGGCAGTCCTCGGTTTTATAATCCTTCGGTGCGTTGATTTGCCTTATTTCATGCCGCTGTCGATGGTAGCACTACGGTTGAGTAGAAAACGACTCGAGGATACCCGCATTTTTGATCTCCAAGGAGCGCAGACGGCTACTTTGTTTTCCCCCCGCTGAAGCGGACAAACTGTGTTCCCGGAGTTTGTCTACCGGGCAGGAAGATCAACCTGGAGAGAAATCCTGGGCGCAGAGTTGCAGAATTTGGAGCGGCGGATGCAGAGATGGAGCGAAGGAGCACAATCGTAGCATTCGCAATTCCTGTTATAGTTTTGTAATCGAATACATTAGCACGTTTCCAGTAAGAAAATAAAGACTGCTGGATGCAGGCCGGAGAATATAAACGCGGGGTTGCTCTCCGCATTGTGGTTGTGCAGCGCACAAAGCCGGTATCGTTAACAGACGAAGAGCGACTGGAGCAGCCTGAGGGTCACTCTGCAAAGGTAACTGATAAGAGATAGCTGATAAGAGGAGCCTGGAGCGGGAATATGAGGATGAGACGTCTCACAGCGGGGATGGTAGCGGCATTTCTAGTTGGCGTTGGCATGGCGGGAGTGGCCATGGCGCAGCAGCCTCTCACGGCAAAGACTCCGGCGACGCCGCTGGTGGTGCATGATCCGTATTTCAGCGTGTGGTCGTTCAACAACAGGCTGACGGGCGGGCCGACCCATCACTGGACGGGGGTGAATCAGCGGTTGATGGGCGTGGTGCGTGTGGACGGCAAAAGCTGGAGTTTCATGGGCAATGGAACGGGATTGCCGACGTTGAAGCAGGTGTCGCGGGCGATCTGGCCGACGCATGTGATTTATCAGTTTGAAGGCGCGGGGATCGAGCTGACGGCAACCTTCTTTACGCCCGACCTGCCGCAGGATTTGACGGTGCTGTCTCGCCCATTGAGCTACCTGAGCTGGAGCGTGCGCTCCACGGATGGGCGGCCGCATCAGGTGGATATCTACTTTGCGGCCAGTGCGCAGCTCGCGGTGAATGACGTTTATGAGCACATAGTGTGGGGGACAAGCCGCGTTGGCGACATGGCTGTGATGCACATGGGCACAACCATGCAGCAGGAACTGGCCAAGTCCGGCGACAATTTACGGATCGACTGGGGCTGGGCGGATGTTGCGGTACCGAAGCAGGACGGCGCATCCGTAGCAACGGTTGGGGTGGACGCGTTTCGCCGGGCTGTTCTGACGGGAGGGTTCCCGGCGAGCGACGACCTGGCGATGCCGCGGATGGTGCGCATCGACATGCCGGTGATGATGGTGCGATTCGACCTGGGAGAGGTATCGGCTACGCCGGCAACCCGGCGCCTGATGCTGGCCTACGACGACCGCAGGGCGATTGAGTTTTTCCACGCACGCCTGGCGGACTACTGGGATCAGCATGGCATGACGTTTGCGAAGATGCTGGAACAGGCGGAGCAGCAGGAGCCGGAGCTGAATGCGCGCGCGACAGCCTTTGACAAGGCAGTAGTGAGCGAACTGGTGAAGGTTGGCGGAGAGGACTATGCAAAGCTGGCGATCCTGGCATATCAGCAGACGCTGGGCGCGACCAAACTGGTGCGGGATGTGAATGGCAACCCGCTGTTGTTTTCAAAGGAAAACTTCAGCAACGGGTGCATGGATACGGTGGACGTGACGTATCCTTCGGCGCCGCTGTTTCTGTTTTTCAATCCGAAGCTGCTGGAGGCGATGCTGCGGCCGGTGATGGAGTATGCCGAGATGCCGCGGTGGCCGTGGAAGTTTGCGCCGCACGATATCGGGACTTATCCGCTGGCCAACGGGCAGGTGTATGGCGGCGCGGAGAAGAGCCAAGTGGATCAAATGCCGGTCGAAGAGAGCGGCAACATGCTGATTCTGTTTGACGCGATTGCCAAGGCAGAAGGAAACGCAGAGTTTGCGAAACAGTACTGGCCGCTGCTGACGCAATGGGCCGAATATCTGCGCGCCTTTGGGATGGATCCGAAAAATCAGCTGAGCACGGATGACTTTGCGGGGCATCTGGCGCATAACGCGAATTTGTCGATCAAGGCGATCATTGCGATCGGGAGCTATGCCCAGTTGGCTCACATGCTGGGCAAGGAGTCTGTAGCAGAGAGCTATGGGAGCGCCGCGAGGCGGATGGCAGGCAAGTGGATGACGATGGCCGCGGACGGCGATCATACGCGGCTGGCGTTTGACATGCCCCATACCTGGAGCCAGAAGTACAACCTGGTGTGGGACCGGATCCTGGGGTTGAATCTGTTTCCTCCCTCGCTGGCGCGGGAAGAAGTCAGCTTCTACCTGAAGCACCAGAATGCCTTCGGACTTCCGCTGGATGACCGGCATACCTATACGAAGTTTGACTGGACGAGCTGGAGCGCGACGCTGGCGACGAACCAGAAGGATTTTGAGGCGCTGATCGATCCGCTCTACAAATACATCACCGAAACGCCGTCTCATGTGCCGCTGAGCGACTGGTACGACACGGTGACAGGCAAGCAGGTTGGATTCCAGGCCAGGTCGGTTGTGGGAGGGGTCTATATCAAGATGCTGACCGATCCGACGGTATGGCGGGAGTGGGCCACAGGACAGGAGCCGAAATAGGGCGGTCCGGAAACAGGGGAAGCTGTGTTTCCAGGGGTTCCGCTCATCGGCGTGTGCGGCCGGTGAGAGCCATCACATACCGGAATTGTCCGTTTCATGCGAAAGTGGATAGAAGCCCTGCCCGGCAGGACGAGGGCTTTCTGGGCGGCGAATGCGCCGTGACGGTGTAAGCGCATGCATGAAGCGGGGATAGCCAACACGATTCTAGAGGCCGGCCGTGCGGAAGCCGCGCGGCTGGCAGGAGCACGGCTGACTCGCATTGGCGTGCGCGTCGGGGTTTTGTCCGGCGTGGATTTGCAGGCGCTGGAATTTGCGCTGCTGGCCGTGCGCGTGGGCACCGATCTGGAGCATGTGGAGATTGACCTGCAGAGTTGTCCGCGGCGGAATCGCTGTGTGAGCTGTGGGTACGAGTTCGAGGCAGCAGATTCGGATGAGCCGTGCCCGGGGTGTGCCGGCGAGAAGATGGAACTGATTGGCGGCAACGAACTGGAACTTTCGTTTGTAGAAGTGGACGAAGGCTGAGCGGGACTGGCCGTCCAGGCAATGGCGGGTTCGCCACAAAAAAGAACCTTTTCACCGCAAAGCCCGCAAATAACGCAAAGAAAAGCCACAGAGACGCCGGCCGAAGAGGTGGACTGCTCGGAACCAAAGCAACTGGGCATTTCGAGATGTAGGATGGGTGGTCTGGGGGGCGGTATGTGGCTGCTTCGACTTCGTTCTCTTGCCTGACGGCGCCGCGACGCTGTTGCTGGGTGGCTGGACGAATACTGAGCTGCCGGAGGCGTGCCGCTCGAAAAGCTGACAGTGAAGGGCGTGCGTCCTTCGGACGCTATGGCCCGCGCCCATGGTTAATTCTTTGTGACTGGTTCTGTCTGGCTGGCAGCGGAGAGGCCGTATTTTTTGAGGAGGCGGGTGAGCTGACGGCGCTCAGAGGGGGAGAGCGCGGTGGCAGCCTGTTCCATGTCTTCGCGGTGCTGCGAGAAGGCGCAAGAGATGAGTTTTTTGCCTTCGGGGGTGAGCTGGACGAGGCGGACGCGCTGATCGGTGGGCAGGTGGGTGCGGCGGACGAGGCCTTTGGCTTCGAGGCGGTCGATGGTGGTGGTGATGGAGCCGCTGGTGAGCAGGATCTTTTTGCCGATGGTGTTGACGGGCTGCGGTCCTTTGTGGAGGAGCAGTTCGAGGGCGGCGAAGTCGGAGAGGCCGATACCAAGACCGGCGATGCTCTGGAAGGCGAGATGCTCGACGGCGCGGTAGGCCTTCCAGAGGATGAGCCAGAGGTGGAGTCCGCTGAGGTCTTCGGTCGCCTGGGCGCTGGAACCGGGGGAATCTGGGGTGGGGAGATTTTTCTGCATCCGTTTGGGCTCTTTCCGGAATCCTTTTTACAGGACCCGCATCTATCTTGATATCAAGATACTTTCTGGCGCGGTCCAGATGCAAGAAAAAGGACAGGAGGCTTTATGGCAACGTACAAGATTGATCCGGCGCACTCGGGCGCGGAGTTTGTGGTTCGGCACATGATGATCAGCAATGTTCGTGGGGGTTTCACGAAGGTGGAGGGGACGATTGAGTATGATCCTGCGAATCCGGCTGCGACGAAAATCGACGCGGTGATCGATGCGAGCACGATTGACACGCGCGACGGCCAGCGGGACGCGCACCTGAAGAGTGCGGATTTTCTGCACGTGGAGCAGCACCCGGTGATTACGTTTAAGAGCAAGAAGGTGGACGTGGCCGCGGACGGCGAACTGAAGGTGACGGGCGATTTGACGATACACGGCGCGACCAAGGAAGTGGTGCTGGACGTGGATGGGCCGACGGCGGAGACGAAGGATCCGTTTGGCAATGTGCGCGCAGGAGCTTCTGCCAAGACGAAGATCAAGCGGAGCGAGTTTGGCCTGACGTGGAACGCGGCGCTGGAGACGGGCGGCTTCCTGGTAGGCGATGATTTGAAGATCGAGCTGGATATTTCGGCGATTCGTGCCTGAGTGGCCGGTGAGAAGCGTTCAGGCCCGGCCGTACGGGCCTGAACCGCGGCGAGGGCCGCAAGCGAGGAGGAGCAATGTCATTGCGTGGGACAAGAGAAATTCTGGAAGCGAAACCGACGATTGAGGGCGCGGGCGTGCATCTGCGGCGGGCCTTCGGGTTTGGAAAGACGAAAGAATTCGATCCGTTTCTGCTTTTTGACGATTTTCGCGGGGACAAGCCGGAGGACTATATTGCGGGGTTTCCGTGGCATCCGCATCGCGGAATTGAAACGATCACCTACGTGCTTGCGGGGGAAGTGGCGCACGGCGACAGCCTTGGAAACAAGGGCCGTATGGGAGCCGGCGACCTGCAGTGGATGACGGCGGGCAGCGGGATTCTGCACCAGGAAATGCCGAAGGGCGACGCGCAGGGCAGGATGCATGGGTTTCAGCTGTGGGCGAATCTGCCCCGGTCGCTGAAGATGACCGAACCGCGGTACCAGGACATTCCTTCGGAAGCGATTCCGGAGGTGACCGAGGACGACGGCACGCATGTGCGGATTATCAGCGGGGAGTTCTGGGGCAAGCGCGGGCCGGTGGAAGGCGTGGCGGCGGATCCGCAGTACGTGGATGTGTCAGTTCCGCCGAACAAGAAACGCCGGCTGAAGATGGAGGTAACACGGAATGCGTTTGCATATGTGTTTGCAGGCGCAGGGACGTTTCGGGATGCCTCCGATCCACAGGCAGTGCTGACGGAGAAGGCGCATGATCCGAATGCGCCAGCGGTGTACGACGCGAAGAATCACAACCTGGTACTGTTTGACCGCGGGGACGAGATCGTGGTGCAGGCGGGCCCAGAGGGGATTCGGTTCCTGCTGGTCTCTGGCAAGCCGCTGGAGGAGCCGGTGGCGTGGTACGGGCCGATCGTGATGAATACCCCGGAAGAACTGAGGACAGCGATGAGCGAACTACAGACGGGGAAGTTCATCAAGCACAAGTAAGACAAAGACAATTCAAAAAAAAAGGACGCCACGCCGAGGAGCAGGGGATGCTTGCCGGCGTGGCGTTTTTATAGCATTTTCACTGATGCTATGAGCGGTTTTGGATCAATCCGTCGTGGCCGTTCCTGGATGGAACGTCCACGCCAACTTCCTTGTCCTCCCCTACACCTTCAGTGAAAATGCCCTATTGGGGAAAAGCGTGTGATCACACGGTTGTCTTGTTGACTTTGAAATAGGCGGTGTAGCGCTCGCGCATGACCTGGTAGAGGGGTTTGAGCTGCATTTTGGTGGGTTGGTTGACGGTTTCGAAGTGCAGGTCGTGCGGGGAGATGCGTCGAACGGCGTCGCTGCCCTCGCCGGAAGCTGTGGTGAGTTCAGGCATGGGGTAGTTGACGTGTGCAGGGAACGGGCCGTTGGGGCCGTAGATGAGCTTGTCGTCGAGGCCTTCGTCGCCCATGGAGGCGGCGAGCACCATGGGGCCGTACATGACGGCCTGAACCTCGGGCGCGTCGAGCAGCGGAGCGGAGTGCAGCGACATGGGAAGGCTGACCTCGACCTTGTCGCCGCTTTGCCAAGTGCGGTTGAGGGTGGCGTAGGTCATGGGGTTGGCGTTGACATGCTGGAGTTTGCCGTTGACGCGAATGGCGACTCCGCTGGTGGCCCAGTAAGGGATGCGGATTTTGAGGCCGAAGCGAGTGGGCTTGGCAGCCTGGACGGTGAGGGTGGTGCCTTCTTCGACGGGGAAGTTGGTGGCCTGCAGGAGGGTGATGTTTTTGCGAGGCCAGTGGACCTGCGATCCGGCGAAGAGATTGACGTAGATATTTTGGGCGTCGTGGAAGTAGATGGAGTCGTTGACCTTGGAGTATTCTTCGACGCCGGTGCCGGTGCAGCACCAGAAGGAGTCAAAGGGAGTGCCGAAGGTTTTGTAGTAGCCGGGCTTGAGGGAGACGTAGTACATGAGCATGCCGGTGGGGTCCTGCGTGCCGATGCGGACATTGAACATGAGGCGCTCGTAGTAGTCGAAGATGCGGGGATCGCCGCTCCAGCCATAGAGGTGACGGGAGAGCTTCATCATGTTGTAGCTGCAGCAGCACTCTTCTGCAGCGGGGCCGAGATGCTGGGCGAGGGTGCCGACCTTGTGCCAGTATTCGCCGTCGCTGGTGCCGCCGGTGGCGTAGGTGTGATCGGTGGTAACGGCATGCCAGAAGAAGTCGGCGATGGTTTTGTAGCGCTTGTCGTCTGCGACCTCGTAGCCGCGGGCGGCACCGATGACCTTGGGGATGTTGGTATTGGCGTGGTTGCCGGCTAGCTTGTCTTCGCGTTTGGCGAGGAAGTCGAAGATGAGCTTGTGCTCGAAGCGAAAGCCGAGGTCACGGTACTTCTTTTTGCCGGTGACGGCGTAGAGGTTGAAGGAGACCTCATTCATGCCGCCCTGCTCGACGAGGAGCATGCGCTGCCATTGATCTTCAGGGATGGGCTTGGTGTAGTTGATGGCCCAGTCGGCCATACGCTCGCAGGTGTGGAGGGCCTGCTTGTTGCCGGCGTGGACGTACATATCGAGATGGCCTGCCATGATTTTGTGGTAGGTGTAGAAGGGCGCCCAGACCCGTTGGAAATGGCGGAGGCGATCAAAGAAGGAAACGGGGAACGCACTTAAGTAGCCGTCAGGCTGCTGGCACTCGGCGAGCATGGCGACCAGTTCGTCGGCCTTGGCCTTGAGTTTTTCATCGCCGGTGGAGGCATACATGAGCGCGGAGGCGGAGAGATAGTGGCCACCGGCAAAGTGGCCGCGCAGTTCGACTTTCGGAGCTTCCCATCCGCCGAGAGGTTCGGCGGTGGATGGCAGGCCGGCGGTGATGCGGAACATGTGGGCGAGGCGGTCATTGGGCAGCAGGTGGAGATACTGGCGGTTGATCTCCATGGCATTCTTGAGGACGCCGTCCTGCATGCGGACCTGGGGCATGGGGAAGTCAAGATAGCGCCAGAGGACTTTTTCGTAGCCGGTGCCGTTGGCGCTGACAGGGATGTCCATGACGGCGTCCTGAAATGCCTGGAGCTCGTGCGGGAACAGGAATAGGCCGCCGAGCGCTGCAGCGGAGCCGAGGAAGCTTCTGCGGGAGAGATCGTGTTTGCAACTCATAGTATTGGACCTCCTGACGTTAGGTCTGGTTGTTGTTTCAAGGCTTTGCGGGCGTGGCCTTGAGAACGATTTCTGTGGCGGTTGCGTGCAGCGGAATGGCGTATGCACCGCGGATTTTTGCGAAGTGCCCCTGGGGATGGAAGCTGCCGACGCCGGGGAGCGTGGCTGGCTGGGAAATTCGTAACAGTGCCTGATGCGTGTATGGGTTGGCCGGGCCCAGGGTGATGTGTACGGTCTGGGTGTTGGGATCGAAACTGGCGGAACGGAAGCGGCCCGCGTTGAGGCGGAGCCAGAGGCCGTAAGGAGCGAGATAAATACGCGAGCGGAAGGCGTCGAGCGGGGTGACGTGGATGGTGTGCGCCTGCTGCGAGAGATTGCCGCCAAAGACGAGCCATCCGAAGGCCTTGCTGTGGGCGACGTAGGTGGCGGTGTCGAGGGCGAAGCCGAAGAAGCCAGGGCCATAGTCGCCGGAGTAGGGATCGAAGCTGAGCATGTCCGGGTCGGAGTGGAATCCGCAGGATGCGAAGCCCTGCTGGTCAATGTCGGTGAGCTCGCCCATGGCTCCGCCGTAGCCAATGCGGAGCAGGTAAAGATCTTTGGGGTCCTGGCGGTAGGCGGCGAGGACGGGGATGGCGTTGAGGCCGGAGCCGTAGTGGTGGAGCTGACGCTCGAGGCGCTCTACTTTGCCGGCGAAAAGGAAATCCCAGTAATGCGTGGCGCTGCCGTTGTAGCTCCAGGAGGGAATGGAGGGATCGAAGGCGAGAACCGCATCGAGGGTGAGGTTGGCTTTTTGCTGGAAGCCGAAATAGCGGGTCCAGGCATAGACCTCTTCCTGTCCGGTTGAGTCCCACGGCATTTCACTGCCGAAGGGGAAGGCTTCATGATTCCAGAGGTCGGCGCGCTTGCGCATGGCGGCTTTGAGGGTGTTGGCCTGCGTGGTCCAGCCTTCGCGCTGGAGGTCTTTGAGGATGCGGAGGAAGACGTCGCCTTCCATCTGGCCAAATTTTGCGAGGTACGGCGAGTACTTCACCATGGCCATGGAGGTCTGGTAGGCATGATCGAGATACCACTGCCATGGGTGGTTGGTGACGAGGCCCTGATGATCGCGCGCGAGGTGGTACATCGACCAGTAGGCGGCGGCGACATGGGGATAGTCATAGGAGCGGTTGACGGCTTCGGATTGCTTCCGGCTCCACGCGGCCCAGGTTTTCCAGTTGTATTTGTCGCTGTAGAAGCCGGCGGGGAATTTGTCAGGCTGATAGTAGAAGAGACTCTTGCGAACGCCGTATTTTTCGGGGCCGGTGCTGTATTGCAGGTGTCCCCATAGGACGTGGTCGATGAACTGCTCGAACTGAGCGACCTGGTGTTTGTCGGGCTGGCCGTATTCCTTCATGGCGGCGGCGAGCCATGAGCCTGCACCGGCTTCGTCACTGAGGCCTGCGATCCAGACGCGGCCTTCCTGCGTGACCTGCCGATGGGCCTGGTTGTCATAAGAAATGACAGACGGGCTGCGGTGGAACGGATCGTGCGGGTTGACGTACCACTGCCTGGTGAAGAGGAAGCGGCCCATGTCCGCGACGGCCTGCTGCTCGGGTTTCATCACGAAGTAGCTGACAGTCTGGCGGGTGCCGTCCTGATAGGTGACGGTGACGCGAGCGCGGCCCCAGGTATTGCCCTGGAGCGAGTACTTCATCCAGCCGGAGCGTGTGTTTCGTTCGGGCGTGATGGCGATGGCTCCGGCGGGATTGACAGTGATGGAGGCGACGGGCTCTTGATAGTGGAGGAAGAGTTCGGCGTGGATGTCCTGCGGGAGCACGTAGCCGGGGATGCCGACGGCGACAGGGCGGAAGTGGCGGATGAGCGTCTGCTGGATGCCTTGGATGGTGGGCGAGAGCAGGAAGATGAGACCGAAGCTATGCGACTCGCCGGGATTGAGCGTGAGGGTGGTGGCGGTGTTCCAGGGGCGCGCGTGTTTCCACTGGTTTTGCTGGTATGCGCCGCTGTAGATCATCCAGTCATAGAAGCCCTCGAAGGTGATGCTGCGCGGCGTGGGGTCGTTGAAGATGAGCGGCCGGTGATCTGGGCCGAGGCGGTTGAGGATGGGTTTCCATGCCTGCAGCGGCGTGCGCCCCTCAGGAATGATGACGAGCGCAGGACCGCGACCACTGAGGCGCGTGACCTGCACATAGCCGGCGTCGTCCCCTATATAAGGATCGTCGAAACTGCATTTGGCGGCGACCTGGGCGAGCGTGCGTCCGGTGAGGATGTTGTTGAAGACCATCGGAATGCCGAGGGCACCGATGGTGACGGCATGGGAGGATTTGTTGGTGATTTGGAAATGAAGGGCAAGATTTTTGCCGTCAATGCGCCAGGTGCGGACGATGCGGAGCGGAATGTTGGCGGGAAGCGTGGGTGCGAGGTCGGCCGAGGCGAGTTCGTTGCCGTGGATGGGCAGAGCCTCGACGGGCTCACGATGAAAGGCGGTGGAATAGTCCTGCCATGGGCCGGTGGAGCCGACGCGGAGGCGCAAGTCGAGATCGCCGAGATGATAGTAGCCATTGGTGGAGCGGCGTACGAGCCAGTCAGAGGGCGTGAAGCTGAAGCCGTGTGAGCCTTTGGGCTCGAGCGCGGCGGCAGTTTGCGAGGAGCGGACGAGATCGAGATGGAAATGGAGGGTCTGCCTGTGTTCGATGCCCTGAGCGAGCATTGGGCCCGGTTGTGGCGGCGCGGGCTGAGCAGCGGACGATTGCGCGCGGGCGCAGGGCGCGGAGATGAGCAGAGCGCATGCGAGCAGGCAGGCGGGAGAAAGCATGGAGCGGTGGAACGGGGAACTCCATTGCCTGAGACATTCGATGAAGGTGCGATGGGCGCCGCGTGGATGAGAGCAGCGAGCGCGCTCATGGAGAGTGCATGCGTGGGTGGATATCACGCTTGAATTGTATCCATGTTTGTCGACATTGTTAACGCTGCGCACGCAAAAGCCTCCAGCAGGAATGTGAACTACCTATCGCCAAGCGGAACCTTATACACAGACGCCACGAAGAAGCGCGCCACGGTCTTGCTGACAGATGACGAACTCTTCATGTAGGTCTTACCGGGCGTCGAGGCCGCAGATTGCAGGAGCGCTGCGCTTCTGGCTGCCAATGTTTCGAGCGGCGCACCGTCTTACGACCAGCGGATTCACGACCACAGATGGCGCGAGTATACGTATACGGAAATATCTCACAGGTAGCGCATGGTTGGCATCTGAATTTTGCAATGATTTGCGGGGTAAATGTTTCCTGACGATGCCATTCTGGTGATTGCTGAGCCCGCTCAGGCTGGCGCCTGCTCATTTGCGCCGAGGGTGTGGCGTGAAGACCGGTTGTGACGGATGTACCGAGACAGCGCCTGAGTTCGCGGGGGGTCGGGTTATTTACGAAAAGGTAAACCAATGATTAGATACAAGGAACGATGTTTGGTCTGACACTTCTGGATCTCTGTGCTTATCTTGGTCAGGCGGCAGTGGGCGCGATTGCCGTGAACCTGCTGTTGGGTGTTTTGATTGCGCTGCGCTACAGCCCGGTTCGCTGCTGGCCCTATCGACGAGTAAATCTATTCGCGTGGCACCAATGGACGGCGTACCTGTCGGTGGTGCTGATTCTGTCGCACCCCGCGGTGCTTCTGTTTGTGCACAAGCCGCACTTCAGCTGGTTTGACGTTGTTTTGCCGGTGAGATCTCCGCTGCAGCCGGTGGTCAACACGGTGGGAGCTGTGGCGCTGTATCTGATTCTGCTGGTGATGGGGACGTCGCTGCTGCGGCATCGGATGTCGCGGAGAGTCTGGAGAAATCTGCATTACCTGGTATATCCGGCGGTGGTGTGCCTGCTGATTCATGGCATTCTGGCGGATCCCAATTTGAAGACGGGGCATCCTGACCTGCTGGACGGAGGCAAGATCTATCTGTACGGCGTGGTGCTGGTGATGATTGCGGCAGGAGGGGTGCGCTTGAAGCTGCGGGGGCGCGGATTCCGTCGGGAGCAGCGGCCGGTCAGCGCAGAAGTTATTGCACTGGAAGTGGAGACAGAAGTTTCCGCATAAGGCCGCGCGCGGTGCAGGGAGGCGATCGAGGAGCTGATTTCTGCAACGGGTGGAAATGGCAGTGAGTTCACTCCCAAACAAAAGTCAGCCCGCGGGCAAGGAGCCTGCGGGCTGCAGGGTTCGGAGCCGTTGTGGTTGCTCTGAACGCTGTTGAACCGAGGGTGAGCCGCTCAGCACCGGGCTGAGCGGCAGCGGATTATTCTGCTTTCGGCATGGTGGCCAGCGGCATGATGTTGTGCTGGACGAGGGAGCGATTGAAAGCTGGAACCTCGCTCTTCATGAGGTTGTTGTAGGCAGCGGTGGCGGCGGCGAGTTTTTGCTCGAGGTACTTGGTCATGGCGTATTCCGTGTCGGTCGGCTGGTAGTCCGCGCCCCCGGCGACATCGCCCGCGCCGGATCCGATTTCGGCATTCAGCCAGAGCAGACCATAGTAGATCTTATAGGCGGACATGTAGGTTTTGTCGTCGCCGACGGCGAGCGCTCTGGAGAGCATCTGGTACTCGACCTTTTGCATGCTCGCGTCCATGTTTTGCGCGGAGGTGAGCATGGAGGCGTCGCCATGGTTCTTGAGCATGGCTTCGATGTCGGCGAGCTGCTTCCGCATCCACTCGATCTGATTGACCATGGCGGAGACGTGGTTGACGTCATTGATAATGCGTTCCTGAAGTTTTACGGAATCCTGGAGGCCGGCCTGAGTGGCGTGACTGTTCGGGTCCATGAGGATGGTGACGGGGACGGAGTCGCTTTGGCCGTCGACGGTGAGTTTGGCGGTGTATTTGCCGGGCGCGGCCATGGGCGTGGGCATTCGCCATATGCCCCAGTGGGTGATGGGGCGCCAGCTCTTGCCGATGAAGCGGGATTCGAGGAAGATGTGGGGATCCTCTGGCGGGACGGTGCGAAGCTTGACCTGGTGTGGCGCAGTGTAGTGCATGTTCCAGGGAATGCGATTGAGGCCGGCGTGGGCGGTGGCGGTGAGGGTACGAATGACGTTGCCGTTGGAGTCAGAGATCGCGATCCGGATCGGCTTTTTAGGCGCAGACCTGAGCGAGAAGGTGAAGTAAACGTACTCGTTGTGGATGATGCGGTAGGTGGGGCGCGGCGTGAAGAAACGAACCGGCGCGCTGGACTGCTCGCGGGCCATCTGTTCGAGTGGAGAGATGTCGTCGAGGATGTAGATGCCGCGGCCATAGGTGGCGACGACGAGATCGTGAAAGCGCTTCTGCACGATGGTCCAGGAGACGGGCGATGGCGGCAGGCCAGCTTTCAGGTGGATCCAGTGGGCACCGCGATCGAGGGAGTAGTAGAGCGCGTTGCCGGTGCCGGCAAAGAGGAGGCCGGGCTGATTGGGGTCCTCTGAAACCGTGCGGACCCAGGCGAGCGGACCGCGCGGGAGGGTGGAGTCGATGCGGGTCCAGGTTTTGCCGTAGTCCGTGGTCTTGAGAATGTAGGGTGCGCGGTCGTTCATAAGGTGATAGTCGACCGAGACGTAGGCTGTGCCGGCGTGAAAGAACGATGGCTGGATGCTGGTGATTTCTCCCCATGCCGGGATGTGCATGTTTGCGGAGACGTCGTTCCAGTGCTGGCCGCCGTTGGAGGTGTACCAGAGTTTGCCGTCGTTTGTGCCAGCCCAGATGAGGCCCTGCTTGAGGGTGGACGGTGCGATGGCGTAGACAACTTCGCCATAGAACTGGCCGAGGTTGTCTGGAATGAGATCGCCGGAGGAGACGAGGTATTTGGGGTTGTGGGTGGAGAGGTCAGGGCTGATGACGCTCCAGCTTTGGCCCGCGTTGGTGGTCTTGAAGATGACCTGGCAGCCGTAGTAGACAGCGTTATGGTTGAAGGGGTCGATGGCGAGCGGCGCGGTCCAATGACAACGGTATTTAACCTGGTTGGGCGCGGCGTCGAGGGTGTGCAACCAGGGGCTGACGGAGCGGGCAGTCTGTGTGGCGGCGTCCCAGCGGGTGACCTCGTTGCCGTAGCAGGTAGCCCAGACGATATTGGGATTGGCGGGGTCGGGCAGAGCGAAGCCGGATTCGCAGCCGCCCATACCGCGGTTGTGGCCAGCGTTGGGATCTTCGTCATTGAGCGGGATGCTAGGGAAACGCATGGTGGTGGCATCCTGCATGTCTGTGTAGACCTCGTAAGGGATCTGGTCATCGACGGCGACGCGGTACATCTGGCCGATGGGCAGAGTGACGTAATGGAAGCCGTGTCCGCCGGTGGTGGTGATGTCGATGCCTTCGTCAAAAGTGATGGCGAAGTGTCTGGAGTTCCTGGGATCCCACCAGATGTCGTGATTGTCGCCGCCCCAAGGTGTGGCCTTGAAGGTGTGGCCGCCATCGCGCGAGATGGAGAGGCTGCTATTGGCGACGAGGATTTCGTCTTCGTCCGTGGGTGAGACAGCGATGGTGCCGTAATAGGGTGCGCGGCCGATGAGGGTACGGTCGTAGCTGGTGCGGTACCAGTTGTTGCCGCCGTCATCGGAGCGCCAGAAGGAGCCCTGTCCGCGGGTCTCAATGAGGGCATAGACGCGGTTGGAGTCAGTGGGGGCGACGGCTACGCTGACTTTGCCGAGCGGGGAGTGGGGCAGTCCGTGGCCGGTGATGCGATGCCAGGTGGCACCGCTGTCGTGTGAGACGTAGATGCCGCTGCCGGGGCCACCGCTGAACTCGCCCCAAGTGTGGATGACGACCTGCCATGTTCCGGCGAAGAGGGTGCGCGGATTCCGGGGATCGAAGGTGAGGCTGGAGCAGCCGGTGTTCTCGTCGACAAAGAGGACACGGGTCCAGGTTTTGCCGCCGTCAGTAGAGCGGAAAACGCCGCGCTGCTGCTGCGGGCCGGTAAGACGACCTTCCGCACAGACGTAAACGTCGTTGGCATTGCGCGGGTTAATGAGAATCTTTGCAATGCGGCCGGTTTTGGCCAGGCCCATGTGCTGCCAGGTCTTGCCAGCGTCAGTGGATTTATAGACACCGTTGCCGGGAACGCTCATGTCGCGAATGGGATAAGGGTCGCCGGTGCCGACCCAAACGATGTTGGGGTCGGAGTGCGCGACGGCGATGGAGCCAATGGCAGCGACGGATTCGTGATCAAAGATGGGGCGCCAGTGGTTGCCGCCATCGGTGGATTTGAAGACGCCACCGGAGGCTGCTCCGGCATAGTAGATGCTGGAGTTGCCGGGGATTCCAGCGAAGGCAGAGACACGATTGCCGATGCGAGGCCCTATGAAGCGAAAGTGGAAGCCTGTGGTCTCTTGTGCGCGTGTTTGCTGGGAGAGTGCCGGAATGGAGGCGAGGAAGAGCGTCAGAGTGCAGGCGGCAAGGGCAGTAAGGGACTTTTTCATGAGATTCCCGGAGCAGTTGGATTGTCGTTCCTATGCGTGGGCGAATTGTACACCAAATTACATCCAATCTTCAGCAATGAAATGAAGGAATGGCGGGATTCTGGGGTGCATGGGCGACGATGGCGCCGGGAAGAGGCCGCGTCGCCCGGAGGATGAGTCCGGGCAAGGGCGGGGGTGAGTGATTTTCAGGACGAGACGGCGTCGCGTGTGAAGGAGCCGTCGACGAGGCGCCAGATGCCAAGGGGATTGGCATCTTTGAGTTCTTCAGGAAGGGCGGCTTGTGGAAAGTCCTGATAGCAGACCGGGCGCGCGAAGCGGAATATGGCCTGGCTACCGACGGAAGTGAAGCGGCTATCTGAGGTTGCGGGGTAGGGCCCGCCGTGGACCATGGCATGGCAGACTTCGACGCCGGTGGGAAAGCCGTTGAAGATGATGCGTCCGGCTTTTTGCTGGAGCGAGTCGACAAGATCGGCGAAGGCGGCGAGATCGGCCTCAGTGCCGTGAAGAGATGCCGTGAGCTGGCCCTCAAGTGCGTGAGCGAGGGCAAGAAGCTGAGCGCGGTCGGCGTAGCGCACCAGAAGTGTGGTGGGGCCGAAGAGTTCGTGTGCGAGCTCGGGATGCTCGAGGAGGGCTTCGCCGGTGGTTTGCAGGAGAGCGGGAACGGCACGATAGCCGGACTCGTCTGTGATGGGAGCTTCGGCGAGGATCTGGATGCGGGAGTGCGTTTTGCGCTGGGTAAGGCCGGCGCGGAAGTTGCCGCAGATGCCTTCCGTGAGCATGATGGCGCTGGCGCCCTGACGGGTGCGGATCTGTAACTCCTGCGCGAATGCATCGCCGTCAGAGTTGGCCGGGAGGAAAACGAGGCCGGGTTTGGTGCAGAACTGTCCGACGCCGAGTGTGAAGGAATCGAAGAGGCCGGCGGCGATGGCTGCTCCGCGTGAGGCAAGAGCCTGGGGCAGCACGACAAGTGGATTTGTGCTGCTCATTTCAGTGAAGCAGGGGATGGGGTCGGGCCGTGCGGCGGCGAGATCCATGAGCGCGCGGCCGGCGCGGAGGGATCCGGTGAAGCCGACAGCTTTGACGGCGGGATGCTGTACGAGGGCGGCGGCGACTTGCGTGCCGGCATCAAAAAGCAACGCGAAGACGCCGGGCGGCAGGCCGCAGCTGACTGCCGAGCGAACGATGGCGTGGCCGACGAGTTCGCTGGCGCCGGGATGAGCGGGATGGGCCTTGACGATGACGGGGTTGCCAGCGGCGAGCGCGGAGGCGGTGTCTCCGCCAGCGACAGAGAAAGCGAGTGGGAAGTTGCTGGCGCCGAAGACGACGACCGGGCCGAGGGGGCGCAGCATGGACCGGATGTCAGAGCGCGGAAGCGGCTTGCGCTCCGGCAGCGCGGGGTCGATACGGGCCTGTACCCAGGAGCCTTCTTCGACCATTTGTGCAAAGAGGCGGAGTTGGTTGGCGGTGCGGGCGAGCTCGCCCTGAAGGCGCTTGATGGGCAGGCCGGATTCCAGATGCGCGCGCGCGACCAGTTCTTCGGAAACGCCTTCCAGGCTGGATGCGATGGTGCGCAGGAAGTGCCCTTTTTGCGCGCCGGGCAGCTTGCTGTATGTGACGAAAGCCTCGGCGGCGAGATTTGCGGCCTGTCTGACGTCGTCCAGCGCGGCGGAGTGAAAGAGCGGCGTGAGGCGCTCGCCGGTGGCCGGATTGACGGCCGAGAATGTCTCGCCTGAACCCGGTTGCGGGGCCGAGCCGATGATGGAGAGTCCTTGTAGCATGGGCATTTCCTCTTTAGGATGCGGCGTCAGGCCTTTCGGGAGGGCCGGTTTGCGAGAGCGTGCTGCACGATGGCGCGGGCCTCTTCGAGTTCGGTGCCTGAGAGTTCGAGACGGGGGCCACGTACACGAGCGCTGCCCATACCCACTTCTTCCTGCACAAATTTGATGAGCTGGATGAATTTTGGCACGGTGTCCATGCGCAAGAGCGGCAGGAACCAGCGGTAAAGGGCAAAGGCCGCGGTCTTGTCGCCGTGCGAGGCGAGGTTGAAGAGCTCGACGGATTCAGCGGGGAATGCATTGACGAGGCCCGCAACCCAACCCACGGCGCCGGCATAGATGCCTTCGACGATGGCGTCATCGACGCCGACGAAGATGGAGAGCGTGTCCGTCAGGGCGCGAATGGCGGTGATGCGGCGAACGTCGGTGCTGGATTCCTTGACGGCGTGAAGGTTCGCGTGTTCGGTGGCGAGTTCGGCGATGTGTCCGGGCAGAAAATCGGTGCCGTAGGAGACAGGATTGTTGTAAAGCATGCAGGAAAGCGGCGTGGCCTGGAATACCTCGCTGAGATAGGTTTTCATCTCGCGCCAGTCGCCTTTGTAGACATAAGGCGGCAGGACCATGAGCCCGCTGCAGCCCGCGTCGTGGGCTGCTTTGGCGAGGCTGACGGATTCGTGGGTGGAGAGTGACGAGATTGCGGCGACCACGGGAACACGGCTGCCGACGGTCTGCACCATGTTGCGGAGAATGGCGAGTTTTTCTTCTGTAGTCAGGGTCGCGGCTTCGCCAAGCGAGCCGAGCATGATAAGGCCGCTACATCCACTGTCGACCATCCAGTTGGCGTGTCTGCTCATGAACTCGTGGTCCACGCGCATATGGTTATCGAAGCAGGTGGTCATGGCGGGCATGACGCCTTTCCATTGCATGATTGGTTCTCCTTATCGAGGGCGAAATTCAATGTTGCGCCGTGGGCTTCTCCGCCTCGGCAAGCGTATCAAAGCGCACCGGCAATATCGGCGGGCGGATGGACTCACCGGGCCAGCCATAAAGAAATTCAGTTGCAGCGCCGCATACCCGGCCCTGGCAGGGGCCCATCCCGCAGCGAGTGTGGAGCTTGGCGCTGCGCCAGGAATCGTGTTGTTGCAGGAGTTCGTGAGCGACATCTTCGCAGCGGCAGACAGTTGTCTGGGGCGCAGGCAGGCGGCGCAATTCGGGGCGCGGAGCGAATGCGCGCTCCATCGCGGCAGCAAAACCCAGGGCCTTGTTGCGTTTGGCGAAAAGCTTCCGAGCTGGGGAGTTCTGGCCGGTGCTGGCATATCCGGCGATGGAGCCTTCGATGAGTGACTTGTCGAGTCCGCCTATGCCGGTGATTTCCCCGGCACAGAATACGTTGGGTACGGAGGCCTGCTGCAAGGAGTCGACCGCGACAAAACCGTTGTGGAGCGAGCAGCCGAGAAGCGCGGGCAACTCCGTGTTGGGAACGAGATGGAAGCCGCAGGCGAGGAAGTCACAGTCGAGGGTGAGACGGCGCGCTCCGTTGGTGAGCGTGACGGATTCGACCTGGGACTTGCCGTGAGCCGTGACGGGCCACCAGCCGATGCGATAAGGCACAGCGGCAAGCTGCGTGCGATATTGCACGGCCTGAGAGATTTTCGAAGGGTATGCAACAATCGATGTTGCAAAATGAGCAAGCTGGCGGGGCGGCGCCTGTTCGCAGACGGCGACGACCTGGGCCCCATGGCTCTTGAGGAAAGCGGCGACGGCAAGTAGAAGCGGACCACTGCCGGCGACGACGATACGCTTGCCAGCGACGGGCAGGCCGGACTTGACCATCGCCTGCAAGCCGCCCGCACCGATGACATTGCGCAGAGTCCAACCGGGGAATGGCAGGAAACGCTCGCGGGCACCGGTGGCGAGGATGAGTTTATTGTAGCGCAGGATGTGGAGGCCGTCGGGAGCTTCAGCGTGGAGGGTGTTGAAAGCTGGAGCGTCGAAGACGCGGAGGCCGTGGAGGCGCGTGGCCTGGGTTTGTTGAAGCCGGTTGTGCCATGGTCCAGACGGATGGGACTGCCGAGCGGGGAAGCTGTTGCGCCAGATCTGGCCGCCGAGGGCGGGATTTTCATCGACGATGGCGACGCGGGCATGAGGGGCGGCAGCACAGGCGGCCGCGATGCCGGCAGGTCCGCCGCCGATGACGAGGACATCGTAAGTGTACTCGTTACGGTTACGCATGTGTGCTCACCTCCATTCCGGGCACACAGAGGGTCTGGCATGCGAGCCGGTTGGAAATGCGGTCGATGGTGACTCGGCACTCGTAACAGATGCCCATGGCACAGAGCGGTCCGCGCGGCTGGCCGGTCACGGAGGTGCGGCATGGTTCGTTCAGAAGAGTGAGCGCGACGGCGACAGTGACGCCGGAGGGAACTTGCACCGGAGCGCCGTTGACCGTGATCGTGATGGCGTCAGGCATGCGCAGTCTCCGTTGTGGGATGAAATGCGCGGGCGGGCAAGTAGGGTTCGACGGGGATTTCGGACCCCGAGCCGGTGAGGATGTGACGGATCAATTTGCCGGTGGCAAGCGCGGTGGTGATGCCGAGGCCCTCGTGTCCAGTAGCGAGAAAGAGCGTGGGATCGGCGGGATGTGGTCCGATGAGGGGCAGCTTGTCCGGCGTGGCGGCGCGGAAGCCGGTCCAGGTGCGCAGGACGGAGAGTTTGTCGATGCCGGGCATATAGCGCCGAGTCTGCTGCATCATGCGCTGGAGGATTTGGTGGTCGACAGATTTGTCGTGTGCGTTGTATTGCCGCGATGAGCCAATGAGGACCTGTCCGGTTTTGCGCGGTTGCACGTTGAAGGCGACTGAATCTGCCGTGCCGGAGCCTGCGCTGCGGACGTAGCCAAGTTCGACGAGTTGATGACGGACGAAGCCGGGTGCGCGGTCCGTGATGACGAGATGACCTTTGCGCGGGTGGACCGGCAGCCCCGGGGCGAGGGATGGGGCTGCGGCCCCGAGCGCGTTGATGATGCGCGGTGAGGAGAGTATGTCTCCGTTGGCAAGACAAGCTTTGCCTTCACCGGCCTGCAAGGCAGCCTGGCGGATGAGGGAAGCACCGGAAGAAAGAGCTTGTTGCAACAAATAATCCGCGGCAACGGGGGGATAGAGGACTGCGTCAGAGGAGACGAGGAGTCCGCCTGCCAGGCCGGGGCGGAGATGCGGTTCTTCATGCAGCAGGGCATGCGAATCCAGGACGCGAACTGGCAGGCCGCGCGTCACGTAAATGGATTGCTTGCGCGCGACCTCCTGCATTTCGACCTCGTCAGCCGCGACCCAGATGGTTCCGGGCGTTTCATATTCGGCTGCAGGTGGAAGCTGCGGTGCGAGGACATGCCAGAGCTGCTGGGAGTAATGGGTGAACGCGAGCTGCGCGGGCGAATCATCCATTACGACGATGTGACCCATGCCGGCGGCGGTTGCTCCTCCGCCGATGACGCCGGGCTCGACCACTGTGACGGACATGCCGGCGTGGGCCAGTTCCATGGCGCAGGCTGCTCCGACGATACCGGCACCGAGAACAATTGCGTCGCAATTGGAGCTCATGTGCGGATTCCGGCGACGAATGGATCGGTGGAGTCGAGGATGAGTGTGGTTTCGGCCGTGATGTATGCGTTGCCGGTGATGCTGGGATAGACGCCGTCGTCACGGACCTCGATGCAGCCTTGAAAGATGCTGCCGAGAATGCCTTCCTGGCGCCAGAGCTCGCCGGGACTGAGTTTGCCGTCGGCGTAGAGGCATGCCATTTTGGCAGAGGTGCCGGTGCCGCAGGGTGACCGGTCATAGGCTTTGCCGGGGCAGAGTACAAAGTTGCGGCTGTCGGCCTGAGGGCTGACTGGTGGAGCGAAGATTTCGATGTGATCGATGATCTTGCCGTCGTCTCCGCAGATGCCCTGCGATTCAAGGGCCTGACGGATGGCCCAGGTGAATTCGGTGAGGCTCTCGACATGCTGGAGGTCGAGTTGCTGGTTGTGGTGGTCGACAAGATAGAACCAATTGCCGCCCCAGGCGATGTCACCAGTGACGATGCCGTATCCGGGAACCTCGATGGGAACGTGCTGTGCGGCGCGGTAGCTGCGGACATTTGTGACAGTGACCGCGCCGCTGGGGTGGAGGGTCGTTTTGACGGCGCCGACAGGGGTGTCGATCCAGTGCTCGCCTGGCTGAATTTTGCCGAGCCAGGCAAGGGTGGCGACGACGCCGATGGTTCCGTGGCCGCACATACCGAGATAGCCGACGTTGTTGAAGAAGATGACGCCGATGTCGCAGCGGGGATCCTGGGGCTCGCAGAGCATGCCGCCCACGATGACATCGGAGCCGCGCGGCTCATTGACGACGGCGGAGCGGAAGTCGTCGAACTGAGTACGGAGGCGGTCAAGCCTTTCGGCGAGAGATCCATCGCCCAATTCCGGAGCGCCAGCGATGACGAGCCGCGTGGGTTCGCCAGCGGTGTGCGAATCGATGGCCTGAATACGATGCAGAACGGACATTAGCAAGCTTGGCCCCGAATTATGTCTACCACATTGGATACATTCTTGTCTTTAGATTATCAGTTCATCGTGGAACTGTTAAGACGGGGGCATGAGGTGGATGTTTCCGGTGCGGAGTCCGGACAGGAGCGAATATACTTCACAGCGGCAACCATAGTACATACACTTAGGTTGATAACAATATGGCGAATGTGACTTCGAAAACGGGTCGTAAGCCGCATGCAAAGAAGGCGGCTGCTCAGCATGGGGCGGGGTTACAGACTGCCTTTCAGCAGGTTCGGGAGCTGATTGTGCATGGGAAGCTTTCACCGGGCATGTGGATTGTGGAGGCTGATCTGGCGCAGCGGCTGGGGATGAGCCGGACTCCGGTGCGCGGAGCGCTGCAGTGGCTGCAGCGCGAAGGGTACGTGATTGAGCAGAAGAACGTGAGCAAATCACGGATGATTGTGGCGCCTTTGACGAAGGAAGATTCGTCGGAGCTGTACGCGATTGTTGGTCATCTGGAGGGACTTGCCGGGAGGCGGACGGCGCAGTTGCCCAAGGAGAAGCGCATGGAGATTGTGCGCCAGCTCAGGAAGCTGAATACCGGGCTGAAGTCGATCAGCCGTGACCAGACAGGCAGGGCTGGAGATATTTTCGATCTGGACACGACGTTTCACTCGACGGTGGTGAAGGCCAGCGCGGGGCCACGCCTGATGGCGCTATATAACGCCGTGAAGCCGCAGACGGAGCGGTATTGGCGGCTTTATGCCAGCTCGATCATCAACGATCTGCACAACAGCGTGACAGAACACGAGGAGATTATTGACGCGATCCAGGAAGGGGACCCGGATCGCGTGGAGGCGGCATTGCAGTTGAACTGGAGCAATGGCTCTCAGCGCCTGGGGAAGGTGATCGACCTGTTTGGAGAACGCGGCACCTGGTAGACGCTTTGTTTGAGGCAATGTACACGAGATGCGGCTGAGTCAGCCGCATTTATTTTTGGGCATTTGCCGGAGAAATGAAGGCAATTTCATGATTCCGACTTGACATCGCCCCAGGTTGGATCGTACACAATCATACGCTACAAATTGTATGCAATCCACTGCCCGCTATACCGGTTGCGCGCGCAAAGTCCAGTATGCCCGAGTGAGGAGAAGCGAATGCGGAAGCTATATCGATACCTGATGGTTTTTGTACTGCCAGCGGCAATTTTTCCGGTTGCAGGTTTCGGCCAGACACTGCGCGCCGAATATGAAAAGGCAGCGACGCTTGGGAAGCTGTACAGCAGCCTGACGGTGAATGTTCCGGGCAAGGCGGTCTGGATCGGAGACACGGACAGCTTCTGGTACCGCAAGAGCGTGAACGGCGGTTACGCATTTGTGCTGGTGAATGCAAGGGCCGAGACACGCGGTCCGGCATTTGACCAGGCAAAACTGGCGATGGCTTACAACAAGGCGAGCGGCGAGACGGTGACGGCTCTGAAGCTACCGTTTGAGGAGTTCCGCTATGGCAAAGATCAAAAAAGCATTCTGTTTGCCGCAGACCAGTCGCGCTGGGAATGTGACTTAGAAAAGTACGTATGCAAACGGACGGGGCCGGACGTGCAGTGGTGGCAGGAGCCGCAGTGGCTTTCGCCGAAGAACGATCCGTCAGATGTGGTGACCTCACCGAACGGGAAGTGGGAAGCGTTTATCCAGAACTTCAACGTCTATGTGAGGCAAAAGGGGAGTAAACACGCGGTTGCGCTGAGCACGGATGGGTCGCAGGGGAATTTTTACTATTTCCCATCGCTGAGGTGGTCGCCGAATTCGGAGGACCTGGCGGCGTTTCGGATTCGACCGGGCTTTCACAGGCGGGTTTATTATGTGCAGGCGGCACCGCCGGACCAACTGCAGCCGAAGCTCTCGTCCATCGAATACGTGAAGCCAGGTGATGTGCTGGACTTGCAGCAGCCGGTGCTGTTTCATGTGGCGGAGCGGAAGGAAATTCCGATTGACAATGCGCTGTTTCCTAATCCGTTCAATCTGTCGAGGATGAAGTGGTGGAAGGACAGCCGCGGCTTCACGTTTGAGTACAACCAGCGCGGGCACCAAGTGTATCGCGTGATTGAAGTGAACGCGACAACGGGCAAGGCGCGGGTCCTGATCAATGAAACGAGCAAGACGTTTATCGATTACGAGGGGTTGACGGGGAACCAGTATGACACTGGATGGACTTACCGTTATGACGTAAATGACGGCAAGGAAATTATCTGGATGTCAGAGGCGGATGGCTGGCCGCACCTGTACCTGTACAACGGGATGACAGGCGCACTGGAAAACAGGATCACCAGCGGGCCGTGGGTCGTACGCGATGTGAATTACGTCGATGTTGCGAAGCGGCAGATTTATTTCGAGGCCAGCGGAGTGAATCCGAACGTGGACCCGTACTTTGTGCACGAGTACCGAATCAACTTTGACGGGACGGGGATGACGCCTCTGACTCCGGAGCCGGGGAATCACCAGGTTGAGTTTTCGAAGGACGGGAAGTATTACGTCGATTCGTGGTCGACGGTGAGCGAGGCGCCGACGATGGTGCTGAAGCGGACAGCGGGCAACCAGGTGCTGATGCACCTGGAGCATGGGGATATCAGTAAGTTAGTCGCGGCAGGGTGGAAGCCGCCGATGGTGTTTCACACGGCGGGCAGGGATGGGAAGACGCAGATATGGGGGCTGATCTACAAGCCGCTGAACTTTGATCCGCAGAAGAAGTATCCGGTGGTGGAGGATATTTATGCGGGGCCGCAGGGTTCATTTGTTCCGAAGTCGTTTACGACGCGCTTTGAGCCGCTGACCGCGCTGGGATTTGTGGTGGTGCAGATAGATGGGATGGGAACGAATAATCGCGGGAAGGCCTTCCAGGATGTGATCTGGAAGAACCTGAAGGACAGCGGATTTCCGGATCGGATACTGTGGCACAAGGCGGCGGCGAAGAAGTTTCCGTGGTATGACATTTCGCACGGGGTGGGGATCTTTGGTGTTTCGGCAGGCGGGCAGAGCACGCTGAGCGCGCTGCTGTTTCATCCGGACTTCTACACGGTGGGGGTGGCGAACAGCGGATGCTACGACAACCGGATGGACAAGGTCTGGTGGAACGAACTGTGGATGGGCTGGCCGGTGGGTCCGCAGTATGCGGCTTCGTCGGACGTGGCGAATGCATACCGGCTGAAGGGCAAGCTGCTGCTGTTTTTCGGCGGGATGGATCACAACGTGGATCCGTCGTCGACGCTGCAGGTGGTGAATGCGCTGATCACGGCAAACAAGAACTTCAGCCTGCTGGAGGTTCCAAATGGGGATCACGGCGTGGGGATCGCGCACGCCTACGTGCAGCGGAAGCTGGAGGACTTCTTTGTGAAGAATATGCTGCATGAGCAGCCGCCGGACTGGAACCGGGATCCTGGAAAGTGGTTTAAGCCGGGGCAGGAGCCAGCGCCGCGGTATTAGAAACTCATATCGCTACAAATTAAGGTGAGAATCGCAGTTGGTCTGAATTTTAGGACAGCTGCGATTCTCTTTTGGGGTTATTCGGAGCGCCAGTGGAGGCGGATGAGGGACATGGCCTGGCGGGGCAGGGTGAGGGAGAGCGTGAGCTGGCCGGAGTGGGTGTCGAGCCACCGCGGCGAGGTGAAGAGCTGAAGCTGGCCGGCGGCCTTGAGCTGGTGGATTTGCGCAGCGGTGGGGTGCTGGGGTGAGCCCATGGATTTCCAGGCGGTGTAAGCGTCGCTGTGGTGGTCGTCGATGCGGAACTGCGTGGCGAGGACGCGGGCGACGTTGCGGGGCAGGCCGTCGATCTGGATGGTGACAGGCGCCGGTGGTGAGGCGGTGGAGTTGTCGTCGTAGTTCCAGACAAGAATGCTCGCGGTGTGGGAGCCGCGAGTGGCGATCACGCCGACGTCTGGCTGGGTGCGGACGCTGTTTTGCAGGAGGTCGTTGAGGCTGAGCTCACCGGTGCTGGTGGCGGCGATGCGGGTTTTCTGGAGCATGCCAAAGATGCGGAAGGCGTTGAGGACGGGCTTGTCCACGCCGTGGGTCATGAGCGAGCGATAGCCGTAAAACCAGGGGTGGCCAGGAAATGTAAATGCCCAGGTTACATATCCCTGCAGGTTCACGTGATACTTTGCGGCGAGGGCGAGCGTGCGGGTGAGGAGCTCGGCTTCGTAACTGGCGTACTGCGGAGAGTCGCGGTATTGGTTCTCAGGATGGAGGCTGGCGGCGCAGGCAGCGCAGCCTTCGGGGTCAGACTCGCTGATGACAATGGGAAGATGACGGAGGGTGGGGAAGCTGGACACGATGGCGAAGCCGTGTGCGATGTCCTGGAGCTGGTGGCCGAGATCCATCTGGGCGTGGCCGTCGACCATGCGGGTGCGGCCCTTGGCGTGGAAGGAGATGAAGTCGAGCGGGGAGCCGGTTTTGCCAGTGGCGTAGTTTTTGCCGCTGACGCAGTGGGTGAGAAAGGCGCGGAGATATGCGGCGGCGTGCGGCCAGTCGGGACCGGTGGTGGCCGGTCCGCCGACGTTTGCGCTGGGCAGGGCACGTTTGACGGCGGCAGCCGAGTAATCATAGAGCTCTTCGTACTGCGCCTCAGTGCCGTGCCAGTAGCCGATGTCGGGTTCGTTCCAGACTTCCCAGTCCCAGCGCTGGACGTTGTCGCGACCGTAGCGCGAGATGGAGTGACGGACCCAGTGCTCTACAAGATTGGACCACCTGGTGTAATTGTTGGGCGGATACGACCATCCGGTGAAGAGCGGTCCTTTGGGCCAGTGATGGCGGTAGGGATGGGGATGCGTGGAGAGCGCCTTGGGCATGAAGCCGATTTCTACATAGGGAGTGATGCCGGTGGCTTTGTAGGTGTCGAAGATGTGGTCGAGGATTTTCCAGTTGTAGACAGGGTGGCCGGCGGCATTTTGGGTGTAGGCGTTGGTGGAACCCCATTTGAGCGCGGGCGCGCCGTTACCGGTGGTGAGGAGGTTGTGGGTGCGGTCGTGAAAGCCGTAGGGGCTGAGATGGCCGAGCTGATTGAGGAGCGCGCGACCTTCCGGCGAGTAAGTGTAGTTAGGCTCGTCATGGCCGATGTAAGTCCAGACGGGTTTGAGCGTGCCGGTGGGCTGATTGAGGTGGACATGAATCTGGACGGGCTGCTGAGCGGAGAGGGTGATGGGCAGAATGCAAAGGGGGATTGCGGCGAGGAGGGTCAGCAGTTTTGTCATGGCGGTTCCTTGAGGGCGAACTTCGTGGGGGTGAAAACGTATTCTGGATTTCACCTCGCGGCCCATGATACGCCATGGGGCTGGGGTTCTGGGAGAAGCTCAGGACGGTGTCGGGGCTCTACGCATTACCGGGATTTTTTGGCTTAGCCTCAGAATGACATTGTTATCCGGCATCCGGCCTACACTTTCTCCTCGAAAAGCACGAGGAGAAAGTGTGGGACCCCTGAGGCGGCTTGTTAGGCGCGGGTGCGCCACTTGGAAGAGAGAGCGGCGAGCTTGTCCTGTGGGGATGGGGGTGGGGTCTTTTGCCTGCGCGGAGTTGAATTCGAGGTTGGGTGCGATGCGGGGGGCATGAGTGCCTTGATGGAGAGGCCGATACGGCGGGATTTGGCGTCGACGGTGAGGACTTTGACCTTGACGATCTGGCCGGCTTTGACGGCTTCGGAGGGGTCTTTAATGAAGCGGTTGGAGAGCTCGCTGATGTGGACGAGGCCGTCCTGGTGAACGCCAATGTCAACGAATGCGCCGAACTTGGTGACGTTGGTGACGACGCCCTCGAGAGTCATGCCGGGCTGAACGTCTTCGAGGGTGTGAACACCTTCATCGAAGGAAGGTGCGACGAATTTGTCGCGCGGGTCGCGGCCGGGCTTGCGGAGCTCGGCGAGGATGTCATCGAGGGTGTAGGCGCCGGCGCTGAGCTGGCTGCGGTCGACTTTTTCTAGGAGTTGCGGCTGGCGGATGATTTCTTCGATGGAAGTGCTGAGCGAGCCTGCGATCTGCTCGACGACGGGATAGGACTCGGGGTGGACGGCGGTCATGTCGAGGGGATTGTCGCCGTTGCGAATGCGGAGGAAGCCGGCGGCCTGCTCGAAGGTCTTGGGACCAATACCGGGGACGTCGAGCACCTGCATGCGGGAGCGGAAGCTGCCGTTCTGGTTGCGGTGGGTGACGATGTTGAGTGCGGTGCGCTCAGAGATTCCGGCGACGTGGCGGAGGAGGGTCCAGGAGGCGGTGTTGAGGTCGACGCCGACGCGGTTGACGCAGCTTTCGACGACCTGTTCGAGGGATTCGGCGAGCTGGCGCTGGTCTACGTCGTGCTGGTATTGGCCGACGCCGATGGATTTGGGATCGACCTTGACAAGTTCAGAGAGTGGGTCCTGGAGGCGGCGGGCGATGGAGATGGCTCCGCGCACGGTGAGGTCGAGGTCGGGGAATTCCTGGCGTGCGACTTCAGATGCGGAGTAGACGCTGGCTCCAGCCTCGCTGACGGTGACGGAGAAGATGTCTGCGATGCCTTTGTCACGAAGGAAGTTGCGGACGAAAGCGTCGGTTTCGCGAGAGGCGGTGCCGTTGCCGATGGCGATGGCGCGGACGGTGTGCTTTTTGAGCAGGGATTCGAGTTTTGCAGAGGCTTCGTCTGTGCCGTGTTTGGAGGTGTGGAGGTAGAGGACGTCGTGCGCGAGGAGCTTGCCGGTCTGGTCGACAACGGCGACCTTGCAGCCGGTGCGAAGGCCGGGGTCGATACCGAGGACGGAGATGGGGCCGGCGGGTGGTGCGAGGAGTATGTGGTAGAGGTTGTCGCGGAAGACCTGGATGGCCTCAGTGTCGGAGCGGCGCTTGAGTTCGAGGCGGATTTCGCCCTGGATGGACGCGTTGAGGAGACGCTTCCATGCGTCGTCGATGGCGAGCTCGAGCTGGGGTGTCCAGTCGCCGGGCTGGCGGAGGATGTGGCGACGCATGAGCGCGAGTGCGCGCTCGGGTTCGACTTCGATGAGGAAGTAGAGAACCTTTTCGTCTTCGCCGCGGCGAATGGCGAGCATGCGATGGGAAGGGATGGCTTTGGCAGGCTCGCGGTACTCGTAGTACATGCGGAACTTTTCCTGCTCATCGACGGCGTCAGTGACTTTGCGGCTGACGACGACGCCTTCGTCAAAGACAAACTGGCGGAGGATTTTGCGGAGGTCAGCGTCTTCACTGATCCATTCGGCGACGATGTGGCGCGCGCCTTCAAGGGCTTCGTCGATGGTAGGAACGCCGTTCTCTTCACTAACGAATTTAGGCGCGAGGGTGTTGAGGGATTCTTCTGCGGGCTGCTGCGCCCAGAGGTATGCGGCGAGCGGTTCGAGGCCTCTTTCGCGGGCGATGGTGGCCTTGGTGCGGCGCCTGGGTTTGTAGGGGAGATAGAGATCTTCGAGCTCGGTTTTTTCGAGGACGGTTTCGATGCGGGTCTTGAGCTCGTCAGTGAGCTTGCCCTGCTCGGCGATGGACGCGAGGACGGTAGCGCGCCGGTCTTCGAGTTCGCGGAAGTAGGCGAGTTGCTCGGAGATGGCGAGGATCTGGACTTCGTCGAGATTGCCGGTGGCTTCTTTGCGGTAGCGAGCGATGAAGGGGACTGTGCCGCCGTCGTCGAGGAGTTCGATGACAGCGACGATGCCGCGGAGAGGAAGCTTCAGGGTTTGGGCGATGTGGGCAAGGGTAGCAGGGGGAAGAGATTTCTTGTCCGTCATGGGTGATCCATGTTGATGGTAAACGCTGCGGCGGGGGTGGTTGTGATGGTAGGTCTGTGCAAAACGGAGTGTGGGGTGACGCATCGCACATTTGCGGGCGGGGAGCGAGCGGAGAATCAAATCAGGACATCTGTACATCCTCTTGCTCGGCAACGATGTCCAGGAAAGTAGGAGGAAAGTCATGGAAAAGATTTCCGGAACGATTCCTGTTCCTCTACAAATCGCCTTTCACCATGCGGAGGTGATTCCTGATATTGAAGAGCTGATTCGATCGGAGGCTGCCAAGCTGGAACGATATTATCCGCGGATCATGGGGTGCCGCGTGAAGGTAGAACACGAGAGCGGCCGCCACAGCGGAAATTTGTGGAATGTGCGGATTGATTTGACGGTGCCGGGCGGGGAGATTGTGGTGCAGAGCGAGCCGAGCCTGGGCGGGATGGCGCGGCAGATGGAGCAGGCGCAGATTCGCAAGGGCATGGAAGTGCGGAGGGAGCGGCAGATTCTACACCGGGCTGTCCGCGATGCCTTCAAGGCTGCACGGCGGCAACTCCAGGATTATGCACGGAAGCAGCGCGGCGACACAAAGCGGCTGATAGCGCCGGGGACGGCGAACGTCACGCAGGTGTTTGAGGATCAGGGCTATGGATTTCTGATGACGCCGGAGGGAAGGGAGATTTACTTCCACAGGGAGAGCGTCCTGAATGACGCGTTCGACGACTTGAAGCCTGGGACCACAGTCACATTTGCGGAGGAGGCGGGCGAAAAGGGTCCGCAGGCCAGCAGCGTGCGGATGGTGAGCCGGCAAGGTTCGCGCATGAAGAGGCATACGCTGACTACAAGGGCTCTTCAAGAGAGAAAGAAAGCGGGATAATGGCGAAGGCGGCTCGGAATGAGGCACGGGCGCTGTCGATTGATCTTGCGTCGGGCCGGGAGACGGAATTGTTCAAGTGGCTTCTGGCATGCCTGCTGTTTGGGAAACCGATCCAGACGGAGATCGCCGAGCAGGCCTATCGGGAATTGACCGAAGCAGGATTGACGAGCCCCGACGCGATTCTGAGCGCCGGATGGGACAAGCTGGTTCTGTTGCTGGATCGCGCACATTATGTGCGGTATGACTTTTCCACTGCGACAAAACTGCTGGAAGTGTGCAGTGAGTTGAAGCGCACCTATGGAAGCATCTCAAGCCTGATGAGCCAGGCGGGGACGGCGACGGAGTTGTCACGGAAACTTCAGGAGATCAAGTACATCGGCCCTGTAACGGCGCGGATTTTTCTGAGGGAGGTTCGCCCCATCCGCTATCCGCGCAAGCCCGAGGCGTGAAGGTCCGCAGGCGAGTGCAGGCCTGGAAACGTCGAGGGGCAGGCTGGTCAGTGAGGCTCGGGGACAATCAGCAGCGGGCACCTCGACTTGCAGCAAACTTCGTAGGCGGTGCCACCGAGGAAGCGGCTTGCGAGTCCGGCGATCTCTCCCATGCCATGTGCTCCCATCACGATGAGGTCGACTTTTTGGTCCCGGGCGGTGTCCAGAATGTGCTTTGCGGGTTCTCCGAAGGCGACGGTGATACGAGCCTTCTCGATCGCGTGGGCCATGCCGCGGATGTGGTCCTGCATCCAGTCGCGCAAGCGTTGTTCAGCAATGACGCGATCCGCGGTGAATCCCTTTTCGGAGTCTGATTCGACGTAGAGGGCTGTCAGTTGTGCTTCCTGGTCGTGCGCGATTCCGGCTGCGAGATGCAACGCCATCACCGACACGGCGGACATATCAGTGGCATAGAGGATGCCGCTGTACGGTTTGGGTGTGACACTTTCACGGGAGGTGATTGCGGGGCCGAGCACGAGAACAGGCCGGTGGGTTCGGCGGAAGATCTCCTGGGTGATAGAGCCCGCCACCCACTTTTGCAGGTTGTGTTTGGCGCGTGTAGTGAGGACGAGGATGTCTGGCTTGTAGGTGTCGAGTTGGCCGAGGCCATCGCTCATATTGGCCTTGGTGACGATGATTTTCGAGGAAAGATCACACCAGGCCGGATTCTCAAGCAGTGCGGCGAGCGTTTGTTTGGGCTCGTCTGGCGAATTGCCGTCGGTTGCATGGAAGAGAAGTAACTCGGAGTTGTACCAGCGGCACAAGGCGGTCGTGTACTCCAGAGTTTTTTCGATGTCGTCTCCGAGGTCAGTGAGAATTGCAATGCGTTCAAAGGGAAGGATGCGCTGGTCGGGAGTGAGCATATTCACCTCTCAATGGCGCGCGTGAGGGGATGTGCGCGCAAGGGCGAGATTGTGCGGGCGGAGTCGCAGAAATCGCCGGAGCTACAAGTGACCCGAGCGACGCTGCCGACTCACACAAAGTACTTACGAGAAATTGTGCCCAGCGAGGGAAGCGCACAATGTGATTCCGGTCACAAGCTGTGAACGCGCGCGGGAGGGTGCGCATCTGAACGAGTAGTGGCTGAGGTTGCGGCTGATCTTTTTGCTCGTTTGGGCATCCTCCGCAGGAGGTGGTTATGAACAGGTGGCGTTCAGCAATGACGCTGGCAGGGATGGGCGCGTTTGCGATGTATCTGCTTGATCCGGACCGGGGGAAACAGAGGCGCGCACGAGTGAAAGACGGCTTTGTGCATGCGGGTTATGAAGCGAAGAAATTTTCGGGACGCTTCCAGCGCGATGCAGCGAACCGCATTGCAGGGACTGTGGCAGAAACGGAAAAGATGCTTCGGTTTGAGAAGGAAGGGGTTTCTGACGAGGTGCTGGAGCAGCGGGTGCGGAGTGTGATTGGCCGCTACGTATCGCATGCGCGTGCGATGGAGGTGAAGTGCAAAGACGGGACCGTGGAGCTTTCGGGATGGGCGATGACTTATGAACTGGACGGACTGATTCGGGCTGTGAAGGCAGTGCCCGGGGTGAAGGAAGTCTCTGCGTTTCTGCATTCAGCCAATGAGTCTGGAAGCATACCGGCGTTGCAAGGTGGGCGTGGCAGAGGCGGCGCGGGTGGGTGGCGGAATCGGTGGTCGCCGACGCAGCGCGTGATGGCGGGCAGTTCAGGATTGGCCCTGGTGATGTACGGCCTGGCAAAGCGTGGAACCATGAGCACGGTGCCGACGATAGCCGGCGTACTGCTGCTGGCGCGGTCGGTGTGGAACAGGCGTGTGGCAGAGATGGCGGGAGTGGGCGAAGACGCGGGGATTCACATAGAAAAAACCATGAGAATTTTGGCGTCGCCGGAGGAGTTGTATACCTTCCTCTCAGATCCGGAGAATTACTCCAATGTCTTTTCGCATGTACGTTCCGTGCGCCGTGAAGGGGAAGAGAGGTATCGGTGGGAGATCGCGGGGCCTGCTGGGGTGCCTTTGACGTGGACTGCGACGATCGTTCGGCGTCGACCCGGCAAGCTGATCGAGTGGCGAAGCGAAGAGGGCTCAGTGATTGAAAATCACGGGGTGATTCATATCGATCCGACGGGTGATGGCTATACGAGGGTTCATCTGCGGATGAGCTATGTGCCGCCAGCGGGCCTGGCGGGGCATGCGGTCGCGACGTTGCTGGGGCTGGACCCGAGAAGCATGATGGAGACGGAGTTTGTGCGCCTGAAATCAATTTTTGAAGAAGGCAAGACGCATGCACATGGGCGCGAAGTTGCAGTGTCGGAGTTATACACCTCGCATCCCGCCGCATCGTAACTGAACTTCGCACCAACGCGGGAGGGTATAGGACCTATGGAGATAGACGCGAGGATCGATCTGAATACCGCGAGTAGCCACGAGATGACGGTGTTACCGGGAATTGCGATCGACATGGCGCGCAAAATCGTGGCGTTTCGCGAACGTCATGGCGGTGAGATTCACGATTGGGATGAGTTGCTGAGTATTCATGGGTTTCCCGCAGATCGCATGGAAGAGATTCGGGAGCGGTCGTGCCTGTTGCCTGTTACGCACGGATAAATAGTCAGGCGCGGAGTCAAAGGACAAACGGCTAGGACACGCAAGGAGGGTGAGATGCTGCTGGAACTCAACGTTATTCCACTGGGACGCGGACGCTCGATGAGCGGCGATATTGCTGAGCTGGTGAAGATCATTGACGCGAGCGGGGTTGATTATCAACTGACAGCCGAAGGGACGATTCTGGAAGGGGAGTGGGACCGGGTGATGGACGTAGCGAAGAAGTGCCACCAGCAAATGCGGATGAAGACGGATCGCGTGATCACGATCATGCATGCGGACGATTACGATGGGCGGGTCGGACGGCTGGAAGGGGCAGTGGATTCAGTCGAGAGCAAGCTGGGTAAGCCTGTCCACCACTGACGGCGTGAGCGCCCGCATGCATGATAGCGGAGCGGTGGTTGCGGAGCGTGAGGTGTCACCGTACACTGCTTCGACGGAGCAAGGAGGCGGGATGGCGTTTTGTGTTTCAACGACAGCGTTCGCCCAGGGAGAGACGATTCCGACGAAGTACACGTGCAGTGGAGCAGATGTATCTCCGCCGCTGAGTTGGAGTGCGCCACCCGCTGGCACGAAGAGCCTGGTGCTGATTGCCGATGATCCGGATGCGCCGGGCGGCACGTGGTTTCACTGGATGGTTTACAACATACCTGGTCACGCCGGAGGCATCTGGGAAGATGTAGCGCCGACGGGCGAACTGCCCGGCGGCATGCTGCAGGGGCGGAACAGCTTTGGAAAAATCGGCTTTGGCGGGCCGTGTCCACCGCGCGGGCAGACGCATCGGTATTTCTTCCATCTCTATGCACTGGACACAATGCTGAAGCTCAAGGCGGGCGCGTCCCATGTGGAGCTGGAGGGCGCGATGCGCGGCCATGTGAAGGGTGAAACGGAGTGGATGGGGAGATTCGGGCGCTGAGATGAAGGTGTGATGCAATGCACATTCGATGGCGCACGAAATTGCCCAGAATATGCTCGTCAGCTTGAGGACGACCTGGCTTGGTTCTCCCCGCGTGGAGGTGCAAGATGAAATCGAGCAGTGCAAAGAAGGGCACGACACAGGAAAAGCGGTTACGCGACGAGGTAGGCCGCTCGGGAGTTTATCCGGTATCGGGTCCATTGCCGGAGAGCGACGCGCCGATTCGCGGGCAGTTGGAATGGGGACAAGGCGAACGCGGCGCCGCAGGTTACGAGAATCATGGTTCGTCGGAGCTGTCGTTTCAGGGCGGCTCCCTGCTCGGTGGGCTGGATGAAGAATGGGCAGAACTCTTTGGAAAAGGCGCGCGCCAGTCGGTGGATGGACACGAAGTACCGCTGGCCAGCTGGACTTTGTTCTGCAAGTGGTTCACGCGGCATTATGCGGGGATTACCACGACGATTTCGTTCACGGATGGGCACCCTGGATTTCCGGTTGCAGCGCGGAGATTGCCGCTGGTGAGGCTTGAAGCGCACGTGCTGGAGAACAAGGTCGCAGCCATTTCAGTGCAGCTTGACCGGAAGCCGACGGACTATCTGCTCAACATTACGGGGCCGAGACGGTTGACCTACATGACGAACGCAAAAGGGTCGCCGAAGTTGGTGCGCATCGAGCGGGCAGAGGGTGCGGTGGCATTGTCGTTTGAGGGTGCGGCGTAGGGCCTGTTGTTCACGGTAGAGTGCGCGGCGATGGGAGCCGGCTACAAGCCTTCGCGGAGCAGGCTGCCGACCGGAAGTACGGTGATACGCGGGTCCTCGAGGATGCTTCCGGGAAGCGGGACCGTGTCGGCGCAGAAGATGCGGGATACGCCGAGCGACCAGAGGCGGGCCCAATCTGAGCCGGTGAAAAGGCCGTGTGTGACCATGACGACGATTTCTTTGGCGCCGTTGCGGAGGATCATTTCGCAGGCGGAGGTGAGTGTAGCGCCGGTATCGAGGATGTCATCGAGGATGAGAACGCGCGGCGCCGCTTGACCGCAAAATTCAAGATGCTTTACGCCGGACGGGTCGCGGCGCTTGCTCAGGTAGGGAACCTCGACGCCGGCGCGTCCCAGTGCATTGTTGAGAGCGCGACAGCGCTGGAGTGCGCCGTGATCAGGGGCAACGACGGTGGCATCCGCGAGTCCGAATTTGCGCGCGGCCTCCGCGAAGACACCAGCGGGTGAAACAGACATCAGGGGCATGGGATAGAGCGCCTGGTCGTGCTCACTGTGTACATCGATAGTTATGACAGTGTCGACGCCCGAGGCGTGCAGAATTGAACCCGTCCATGCTGTGGCGAGACTCTCGCCGGCTTTCTGTTTGTCCTGACGGCTATAGGCGAGGTAGGGAATGAGCGCAGTGATCCTCTTGCAGCCGTCTTTCTTGAGCGTGTGCGCCAGCAATGCCAGAGAAAGCAGGTTTTCATCCGGCGGCGTGATGGAGCCGAGCAGGATGCAGTGGGAGAGATCGAATGGCGTGGCGATGGTGACAAAGATTTCGCCGTTTGCGAACCGGCGAATCTGAAACTCTCGCTGTTGCAGATACGGATGCAGCGGCTCTGCGAGTGTTTCGAAGCCCGGAAAGGTGAAGAGCGTCATGGTTGCCATCCAGCAGCTCGGAGTGTGCGGTGGTATGGATCTGCGAGGGCGCCGATTGCGGAAACGAGAGGCAGCGCCTGTTACGCTCGCGAGGCAAGGAGCCACCTACGTGATCTGTAGCGCGGCAGAAGGCGAAGTTCGGTGATGGGGCGCACAGTGATGGATCGCGGGGAGAAATGTTCCGTTGCTTACCAGCCGCCCGCCCGCTATTTGGTGACTCACGGTAGTGGGAGTGCGATCGCAAGGATGACACATCTTCATGAAGGGAGCGGGGACAGTCGGATTGCGGCAATTTGTTCTGAGAGTGCTGGAGGAACCGGCGGTGCTTATTCTGAGTGGCGTTTCAGCTGACATCGCGGGCTGATTGCTGGATCTGTCGCTTCCGCTATCGTGCTTTTTGCACACGGCCTGGATGAAATCCGAGCGGGTAGAACAGGCGAGGGGTTGTGAGCGGCAACGAGAGATAAGACTTATGTTGCTTTGGCCAATGCTATGGTTCGGGAGAACGGGATGCCCAGGAGCTTGTTGAAAGACAGAATTTCAACCAGGAACCTACCCAATCCATTGCGTGTGCCTGTTTGCCGTTGCACAATTGGCTGCGCCTCGCTCGATGCTTCGGCGCGTTTTTCAACAAAATTCTGGGCGCGTCAGGCTGGGCAGAGTTGGGGAATTGCCGGATGCTGATTCCAACGCGTCCAATTCGCCAGATGCGTCGGTCCGATGCGGTTACCGGCTATTTCCTGGGTAAGAACCAGAGGCTTTTCGAGAGGCAGCATGGCATGGTCGATGAAGGAAAAAGAGCAAAGTGCAATCGTGTGCGGGATGCTGTTCGTGCATGCCCGCCAGGTCTGCGGCCGGAGTACTCGCTTTGGTATTTGAGTTGTGGACGTCACACAACAGTTTGTGTGCCCTGGCACGATCGTTGGTCTTCGCGTAGCTGTTCAGGGCGCTGAGTACCCATGGTATCTGGGTACGGTCAGGATACAGGGAGTTGGTGGTGAAATATCCGTAAGAATTGCCGTTGGTGTCGAGAATGACTGGCGGGTGCTGGCCGAGGTCGTTCCATGGGCTCGAGGGAGAGAGGTCAGACCCGAACTCTCCGGAATTGTTCCAGATGCTCTGGGGCTGCAGGTCCCATCCATAGCGGCCATCTTCGTTACAGATGGATTGTTCGCTCGTCTCTGAACAATTCAGGCAACCGAGGAATGTCTTGTGATGCTTTCCTCCGTAAAGGAAGATCGTTTTCGATGACTGTGCGCTGCACGCCGGTCCGAATGACGACAGAATGATTGCCGTTCCAATGGTGCAAAGCAGCGCAGACAGGGAATACGACCTCATGGATTGCATGGTCACAAGAAGAGCGTGGGCGTGCAAGCAATTTTGAGAGTGGCTGACTCCACTTAGTTACCTTGGTACTGCAGACAGGAGCTGGAACTGGTGGAGCTGTCGCAACAGCGGCGGCGTCCCGATGGGATTCGAACCCCGTGTTACAGCCGTTAAAATGACCGTCTGTTTCGTAACTTCTTGAAACGAAACGGCACGGAAGGCGCCACAAGGTCCTTTCAGATAAAGTGGGAACCGGTAACCGGACTATTACGGGAGGATGATCGAAGATGCTCTATAGCCGTCGCGCACGGAGCCAGAGCTACCATCCATCCTATGAATCTCTTCCGCAGAATCTCCCCGGTTCGACGTGTGCATCGCACAGCGAGCTAATCCGGAACTGCGGCGCGAGGGACGTCCGTACCGCGAAATTGCTTTCTTCTTTCGCGAGCGTCTGGGATTGTACGTTGCGATCAGCACGATTCAAGCATCTGCGAAAGCGCGTGCCAGATCCTGAAAGCGTACATAGTTCGAACTGCTGCTGATCGAGGTTATATAGGCGGCATCATCGAGGCTCACTTCCATCGCCGCTCCTAAGGCAAAGCCGATTCTTCGGGAGATCGGTGGCAACCATGAATGATTTGGCCTACCGGGCAACCGATCATCCAGGAACTCGGCCAACGACGCATCCGTCCTGGACCATCTACTGAATCAGGCATGCTGACTCAGCCGCCGCCTGATACGATTTCCTCGTAGGTGTCAATCCAGAAGCGCCGCTTGCGAGCTAACGAAGGAAGGATTTTGGATTGGTATGCGTCTTGCTGAAGCATTGCAGATTGCCGGACGAAAAGGCGGCACGCTCGATAGGTCTGTTCACCTGCTTACCGGATTTTCCCCTTTGCACTTAGAGACCTTTTTAAAGGCTTATCTGCAATTACGCTTTTCGAATGATTCGATCCGCATTCATACGGGCCTATATGGCGACCTGGAAGGAAATCTGGAGAGAGCGCTTGAACAGCCATCCGAAGGCTCCATTATTTTTCTGGAATGGGAGGATATCGATACCCGGCTTGGTTTTCGTGGGAGCGGTGGCTGGACGGTAGCGAAGATTGAAGATATAGCTTTACAGGCCAAAGCGAAGCTTGCGCGATTGTTGACGAAAATTGAAGCATTGACCCGGACGGCGCCGGTTGTTCTCGTTTCTCCTACCTTGCCCCTTCCCCTGCTTGTTCATTCTTCGCCTGTGCTGGCCAGCAAGTGCGAAGTTCTCCTCAATGTTCACTTAGGAGAGTTTTTAGCCAAAGTCTTTTTACTTCCCGGGATTCGGTTGCTTAGTTCCCTGAACCTTGCTCAGGAGTCTCCCTTCCAAAGTCGCCACGATGTAAATCTAGAATTGGCGGTGGGTTTTCCATACACGATTGGACACGCCGATACGCTCGCTCGCCTTTCCGTCAACTCCCTGTTCCCGGGTGTGCCGAAAAAGGGTCTGATCACCGATCTTGATCAGACCTTATGGAAAGGCATCCTCGGCGACGTGGATGTGCATGGCGTATCGTGGTCCCTCAATGACAAAGCTCAAGTCCACGGGCTTTATCAGCAACTGCTGGATTCGCTCGCGGAAGCCGGGGTGCTTTTAGCAATTGCTTCGAAAAATGATCCCCAACCGGTGAGCGCGGCGTTGCTGAGAACCGACCTCCTTTTGCGAGCGGAGACATTTTATCCTGTCGAAACCGGCTGGGGACGCAAATCCGACGCCGTGGGCCGGATCTTGAAGGCATGGAATGTCGGTGCTGACAGCGTAGTCTTTGTAGACGACAGTCCGATGGAATTGTCTGAGGTTTCTGAGAGATTCCCGCTCATCGAATGCTTGCAGTTTCAGCCTTCCGATCCTGTTGAGATATTGGCCCTGCTCAAGCGTCTGCGGGAATTGTTCGGAAAGGAAGAGGTCCAGGAGGAAGATCGCCTGCGCGCAGCAAGTTTACGCAGCGTGTCCAAGTTGCAGGACGAGGTCGTGGAAGCCGGTTCCACTGAATTTATCGCACGGCTCAATGCAAGGGTCACTTTCGAGCCTGTCGATGGCAACCAGAAACGTGCGTTCGAATTGGTGAATAAGACCAATCAATTCAATCTCAATGGCATGCGGTACACCGAGGCGGAGTGGCAGACGCGGCTAAACCGTCCCGGCACGTTTCTGACCACTGTTTCTTATGAGGATCGCTTCGGTCAGTTAGGGCGAATCGCAGTTCTCGGAGGTTACTTCGAAGGCGGCCGATGCATCGTGGATATTTACGTGATGAGTTGCAGGGCCTTCTCGCGACTCATTGAATTTCAGATTCTGCGGCAATTGTTTGAAAGGTCCGGAGCCAAATCGATTTTATTGAGATTCAAACCTACTGAAAAGAATGGCCCCATGCAAACATTTCTGAGTCAACTCAATTTGTCTGGGTTCACTATTAGAGGTGAGGTCGAACTATCGGCAGCGGATTTCTCCGCAGTTTGCCCAATGCTAAATCACGAGGTCATCGAGCAGTGGACGATGCAACAATCAGAGAGAAGTTAGTGCGTTGCTTTTCGGCGGTATTTCCGGACTTGAACCCAGATGAAATCGAGTCCGCGAACATTGAAAACACGAGCGGGTGGGATTCCATCGCCCATGTCACCGTGCTCACACTGATCGGCGAGGAGTTTGGAATCAATATCGATTTCGACCGGTTCTCGGGTGCTGCTTCGTTCGAGGCGTTCGTTGCCCAGCTCAGAGAATCTGCGTCGATTCACTGACGTTATTCTGAGCAGGTAATGCACGCAATCGTGCATTCGCCAAATTCGTAAATTATGCGAGGGATTCGGCGCACACCGGCTTCTTTGTGAGATGTCCTGACCGTAGCCGAAAATATTTCGCGAGAGTTACTTTTTATCAAGCGGTCGTAATCCGGAAATAAACTCTCGATGTGAGGTATTCATCGTAAACGGTACCGTGACTTTTCCAAGCACTCTTGATTTTTGGCTTCCGAAGAGCGCGTGGCTCGGCACACTCGACGAAACAATGGATGACGCAGCGATCACAGAGCCTTCACCAATTGTCACTGTTTCCCCAACGGATACTGAGATTAGTGCGTTTGCTCCGATGAAAACATCCTTTTCAATCACGATGCGTCCAGGACCGCGGGTATGTGCAATCAGAATCGAGCGGAGACAGATCTGGGCGCCGTCGTGGATTTCGATGCATTCAGGATATTCGTTTTCCAGATAGACGTCGTCTCCGATGAAGACATGGCCGTAAATACGGACGCCGCGTAATTTGTGAAGAAACGGTCGAAAGGAAGTCGAACCTGGGGCAAACCGCGCGATGAGTGCGAGAATCCGGTTTGCCGATCTTCTAAAGAGAGATTTCTTCATGCTTCCCCCGTCGTCTTCAGTAAGCGTCCGCTTCAGGCCGTGTAGACGTGGTTGGCGTCGTGCTTGACGATTTCCTTGTGAACGACGCGATAGAAGTTGGGAGCGAAGGCGGTCGTGCGAAGCGGATTCATCGCACGGCTGAGGAGAAGCGGCGGATTGTAGAACTGACGCTGGTGCCGGGTGCGTCGATTGCCCGCGTGGCACGCGAGAACGGCGTCAACGCCAACCAGGTCTTCCAGTGGCGCTATGAACACCGCAGGGGGATAGGCTGGGCCGCTGGCCGAACACGCGCAGAGCTTCTGCCGGTGACCTTGACCAGCGAGCCGGACAGTATGGTGACGGCTGAAGCTGCGCCGGTTGCGGGCTCCTGTGGTTCGATCCACATTGAGCTGCCGGGCCGTGGACTGGTAACCATAGAGAACGGCGTCGATCCCACACTTGTGCGTGCTGTTCTGGGGAGTCTGCTGCGGTGATCGATCTGAAGACAGGCACACGGATATGGATCGCAGCCGGATTCACGGATCTGCGTCGCGGCTTTCGAGGCCTGAGTTCACTGGTCGAGACGGTGCTGGAGCAGCAGCCTTATTCCGGCCACGTCTTTGTCTTCCGGGGCAAGCGCGGAGATCTGATCAAATTGCTTTGGTTCGATGGCGATGGTCTCTGTCTTTTTCAGAAGCGCCTGGAGCGCGGCCGCTTCGTATGGCCGCAGGCTGAGAGCGGAACCGTGGCACTGACGCGTGCGCAGTTGTCGATGCTTCTGGAGGGTATTGACTGGCGTCAGCCGCGGAGAACATGGGAACCACCGATGGCAGGATAAGTCACGCATTTTTGACCTGTAACTGCTCTCTATCTGTGGCATACTCACTGCGATGGCTTCTCCCCACCCGGCGACTGTTGATCTGAGTTCTCTGGACCGCGCGGCTCTGGAAGCATTGATCGCAGCCCAGCAGGAGAAGCTGCTCAACCGCGACAACGAGATTGAACATCTGAAGCTGGTGATCGCGAAGCTGCGGCGCATGCTCTTCGGCACGAAGAGCGAGAAGATCAGCCGCGAGATCGATCAACTGGAACTGAAGCTCGAAGAGCTGGAGACGCAGCAGGCGGAGCGCGTTGCGACATCCCCAGAGACAAGCACTCCCGCTAAGGCCAGACCGGCACGGCGTCCACTTCCCGAACATCTGCCGCGCGAAGTGCACACGCATCTGCCTGGCGAAGATGCATGTCCGGATTGCGGCGGGCAGTTGCGCAAGCTGGGCGAGGATGTCTCGGAGATTCTGGAGCGTGTGCCAGCCACCTATAAGGTGATCCGCCATGTGCGGGTGAAGATGGCCTGCAGCCGATGCGACGTCATTGTTCAGGCGCCGGCGCCGTCACGGCCCATCGAGCGCGGATTGCCTGGACCGAACCTTCTGGCGCATGTGCTGGTCTCGAAGTACGCGGACCATCTCCCCTTGTATCGCCAGTCGGAGATCTTCGCCCGCGAGGGCATTGAACTCGAACGCTCCACGCTGGCTGACTGGGTGGGAGCTGCCAGCCATCTGCTGTCTCCACTGGTCGATCAGATTCGCAGGCATGTGCTGACGGCGGACAAGATCCACGCCGATGACACGCCGGTGCCGGTCCTGGCGCCGGGCAACGGCAAGACCAGGACGGCGAGACTGTGGACGTATGTGCGCGATGATCGCCCCTCGGGCCAGCCGGTACCGCCGGCTGTTTGGTTCGCTTACACCGCAGATCGCAAGGGCGAACATCCGCGCCGACATCTGCGTGACTTCACCGGCATCCTGCAGGCTGACGGTTACGCGGGCTTTCATCATCTGTATGAGGGCGGCAGGATTCTTGAAGCGGCTTGCTGGGCCCACGTCAGGCGCAAGCTGTATGACATTCAAGTTGCGACCGGCTCCGCGATCGCAACCGAAGCTGTCCAGCGCATCGGCGCGCTCTATGACATCGAACGAGAGATCCGCGGCAAGCCTCCCGACCTGCGATGTCAGGTCCGCCAGGCACGATCCTGGCCTCTGGTTGAGGAACTGCATCGCTGGCTGAACGAAACTCTCACCAGGCTCTCGCGCAAGTCCGACACGGCCGCGGCGATTCGCTATGCGCTATCGCGCTGGCGTGCGCTCACCCGCTACCTCGACGATGGACGCATCGAGATGGACAACTCGGCGGCCGAGCGGGCACTGCGTGTTGTGGCTTTGGGAAGAAAGAACTTTCTGTTCTGCGGTTCCGATGCCGGCGGCGACAGTGCCGCCGCCATCTACTCGTTGCTGGGGACAGCCAAGCTCAATGGGCTTGATCCGGAGCTCTATCTCCGTCGCGTGCTCGAACAGATCGCCGATCACACCATCAACCGCATCCAGGAACTCCTGCCCTGGAATCTCGACGCACCCCAGAACCACCCCGCCTAATCTCAAGTGTCCACTTGAGATTTACGTGGACACTTGAGTTCCAAGCCGAACAACTACGGTTCAACCCGGACGCTTAC
>JAJYVU010000075.1 GCA_021791875.1 Acidobacteriota bacterium
CCTCTATGCCAACCGTGCATGAAAACTCTACGGCATCCTCTCACCCCGTTTCATCCACGGCGGGTCGGAAATACCGGTGCGCGACTATCCTGAAAGTAAGGACACAAAAAAGCGGCCGAACTCGGCCGCTTTTTTCTGCCCCGAATTCGCCCCTGAACCGGGCACTGATTCTAAGAGACTTACGAGGCTCACCCCTTTGTAACTCCCTTCGTATCAATAACTTCTGGGACGTTGACCACGACTTTTGAAATCGCCCCATTCCCATTACGGGAATCACGAAACATGGGAATCAGGGTCCCACGGACAGCTCTTCGTCTTTGGGGTGAAGAATCGTGCCGAAGTCACGACCGCTGGGGACTGAGGACTGAAAACTGAGGGCTCGCACACTAGTCATCCCTTTAGATTCAACACTTTCCCCACAAAAACACCGGGAGGTTACAGATGAATTACGGGTATGCGATCTCATAAAATCAAGAACTTACCCACAAAAACGAGGGGAGTCGCCAAAGCATCAAAGATTACGCCCACCCGCCCAGAATTTGCGCGTAAATCATTGAAAACAAGCGAAAGGCTGATTCCGGCGCGCAACGCACGGCCCACCCATGCGGCCGATCCCTTGGCGGCCTTTGCGTCTTAGCGGCAGATTCTTGCTGGATGCGCCGAAGGCGCGGTCGCCTGGACGGTCGATGCCCGTGCGGCCGGTCCCGCCGTCAGGCGCGACTGCCTCGATGGTCGATCCTTGCCCGCTTCACTGGTGGCTGCCCAATCTTGCAGCCCCGAAGCCGGAAATGCACATCCAGGCTCTTTCCCGCCTTGATTTCGACCACCTTCGGCAGACGGTATCCGTCCACCTCCTGGTACTCGATCCGGTACGCCCCATGCGTCGTCGCATCGCCCTGGTGCATGGCAAAATCCGCTCCCGTATACAGCAGCAGCCCATCCGGACTGGCCGCAAACACGGGCGTCTGCTCAATCGCCTCGCCGCTCGGCAGCAGCTCGGTATAGTGCAGCATCCGCAGATTCCCGTCGAAGCTCATCCAGTCCGTCACGCCGCCCTGTTCATACTGGATCACCGTCCCCGCACCCGTCGTTTTCACCTGCGCATCTGCCGGCGCGCCCGGCCCCCGGACCGCGAACGGCAGCCAGGTCATGAAAAAGCCATCCAGCATTTGCCGCGTCATCGTCACCAGCTCGTTGGCCGCAGTCAACTCTTGTAGATTCAGCTTGGGTTTCTTGGGGATTTTCACCGCTGTCATCGCCGCGCCTGTCGTCGCCACCACCAGCCTCACCCGTGTCCGCTTCAGCCGCGTCACCAGCGGCGAATCCGACGCCACACGCTCGACCTGCGGGAACTCCCTCCACGCCGGCTCCACCCGGCAGTGGAAGCCCTCCGCCGCCAGGCCGGGCTCGGTCGCGTATTTCGCCCGCGCCCGTGTCAAAAACTCTACTACCGGCGTAGGCCCCGCGTCCGGCTGGAAAACCACCTGCACCAGCCCCGCCGCCTCCACCGCCTGGCCATTTTTCGTGAAAGGACGAAAGACCCACTGCTCCACATTCTGGCGCGCCGCGGCTCTCAGCATCGGCGGTCCGCTCAGTACCCGGGTGCGGTCCACTCTGCCCGCCTCACTCACTTCAATCAGCAGCACCACCGTCCCGGTTACACCTTCGGCCTTGGCTTGCGCCGGATATACCAACGGAACCTGCTTCAGCAGATGCTCGCTCATCTTCTGCGCGCTCACCGCCATCGGCGCCTGCGCACGCGCGCCCACGGCAAACAGAATGAGCAGCACACCTACCAGAACCTGACGCAATCAATACCCTCTTGCCGAAGAAGTCACCTCGACTCTACCGGCTGGCTGACCACAAACGCAAAGCGCGCCGGCCTTCGCGACCAGCGCGCTGCCACAGAACCGCGGCTACTTCTTCTTCATCGTCTTGCCTGCTTTTGCGGGCGTTGCCGGCGCAGCCACTGGCACCGGAATCGGGCTCATCGGCATCTGCTTCCATGCCTGCTCCACATTCGGTGGCAGGTGGCCCATGTGATGCAGGAAGTTCACCACCTCCCATATCTGCGTATCGGTCATGTTGTATCTCCACGCCGGCATGCCCGTGAAACGGATCCCGTGTTTGACCACAAAGAACGAGTGATCATTCCGCGCCTGCTCCTGCGCCGGAGTTTCGTGAGGCAATTTGAACTTTGGATGTGTCCGCTGGTACTCCACAAACCGCATGAACTGCGGCGCTCCCGGATAAATTCCGCGTCCCAGCGGGCTATTCGTGTAGTGCTCACCGCCGTGGCAGGCCGCGCAGTTGCCCTGGTACAAAGCCGCGCCAGCCAGCAGCGTCTGCTCGTTTACCGGAACCGGATCCGCCACATTCGGCGCGTGATGCTGCACCCACGCGTCATGCGTCCAGTGTCCAAGCTGTGCTTCCAACTGGCTCGGATGTGCATCGGCCCCCATCGGGAACCCGCCAAACTGCACCACCAGCACCCCAATCACGCCAGCTAGGGCTTCAATCAAAATGACCCAGAAAACGCCCTTCCAGAATCCTCCACCCGACTTCGCCATTACTCCATCCTTTACCCATTAGGAAATCAACATCTGCGTCACGGAATGCTGTCGCGCCACCGCACTGACGGCCTTACCAACCTTCGGCCGAGTTTGGAGTCTTCAAATTGCTGCCACGGCAAGCACCGCCACATTGTACCCGCCGCGCGGCAAACCACGCGACTCCGCGCGAACTCCAGCAATAAATGGCTTTTCTCCACCCAAAGTTAGAGAAAAGAAACCATCGAACATCTCAAGACTTCCGGCTCCGCAGTCTCTACCTTTGTAAATGACTCCACAAATACTTTCCCCACCCCGGATACCTTCCGGGGTTTCTTTTGCCCCAAAGTCAACTCGTCATCCCCCGCTGCTCGCTGGAAAGGCCTCCCGGCTAAAATTGACGTATGACATACGCCAGCGCGGTCGACCGGCTCTTCGCACTCGCCTCCGAGCTTGCCGGACCACCCCGCAAATATCGCCTTGAGGAGATGCGGCAGCTCTGTGAAGCGCTCGGCCATCCGGAGCGCCGCTTCGCATCCGTCCTCATCGCCGGTACTAACGGCAAAGGCTCTACCGCCGCACTGCTGGCATCCATTCTCACCGCAGCCGGCTACCGCACCGGCCTGTACACCTCGCCACATCTGGAGCAGGTCAACGAGCGCATTCGCATCAGCAACACGTCCGGCATTCTGGAACCGATTCCGGACGAGCCCTTCTCTGACGCTTTCGCCAAAGTGGAAGCCGCTGCAGTCACCCTGCAGCACAATGGACTGCTGCCCGCTCCGCCCAGCTTTTTTGAAGCTGTCACCGCAACTGCCTTCGTCGCCTTCGCTCAGGCCCGCATTGACGTCGCCGTCCTTGAAGTCGGCATGGGCGGACGTCTCGACGCCACCAATGTCGTCGATCCGCTGCTCTCCGTCATCACTGATATTTCCCTCGACCACATGGAGTACCTTGGCGCTACCATCGACGCCATTGCGCGCGAAAAAGCCGGAATCCTTCGCCCCAACGGCATCCTTGTCACCCTCCCTCAGCACCCCTCCGCAAATCACGTCCTGGGTGAAGTGGCAATGTCGCTCAATGCCCGTGGAGTCAACGCAGCCGCCTACATCCCCTATCTCAACCCCACGCACACCGGCCCCCGCAATCACTACACGCTTAACGTGCTTGACGAATCCGTCGACGTCGATCTTCCCCTCGCCGGCAGCCACCAGCAGCGCAATCTTGCACTCGCCATTGCGGCCGCAGTTGAGTTACGTAACCAATACAGTTACAAAATCACAGCGGCGGAAATCGCACGCGGCATTCGCGCAACACAATGGCCCGCGCGCCTGGAACGCATCCAGCACGATACCCATGCCGATATCCTCATCGATGTTGCCCATAACCCCGCCGGAGCTTGGGCGCTGCGTTCCGCACTCTCGCACTTCGATCCTCCCCCTCCATCGATGACGCTTGTCTTCTCTTGCCTCCGTGACAAGGCTCTCGGCGAAATGGCGCAGATTCTCTTTCCCGCCTTTGATCGCGTTGTCCTCACCACGGTCCCCTCGCCTCGTGCCGTCTCTCTTGAGGACCTCCGCGCAGCAGCCACAGCAGCGCAGATCCAGGCAGTCGAAGCCTCCCACCCCGAACAGGCACTCGATCTGGCCCTCGAACTCACTCCGCACACCGGCCTCGTCGTGATTGCCGGCTCCGTCTATCTCGCCGGAGCACTCCGTAAGAAGGCCATGCGCGCATGAGTTCGAACCTTCTGGGGCCGCGACCCTCGCCACTTCCCTGGCACGAACGCGCTGTCAGCTTCTGCCTGCGTGCACCGGCCATCATCGGCGCAACTGCCGTTTTCGGCAGCCTCTCGCTGCTCGCCTCCGTCTTTGAGAAGGATGGCAAGTGGCAACACCGCATTGCCCAGCGTTGGGCTCGCGTCCTCGTCCGCGTCAGCGGAGCACGCCTCACCATCCTGCATCCCGAGCGGCTTAAACCCCAGCTCGCTGTCTATACCTGCAACCATCTGTCTTACATGGATACGCCTGCGCTCTTCGGTTCGCTGCCCTTCCAGTTCCGCATCGTCGCTCGTCACGATCTCTGGAAGCTGCCTTTCATCGGCTGGCATCTGCGCCGCTCAGGCCAGGTTCCGGTCAATGTCGATAACCCGCGCGCCTCCATCGCCAGCCTCAGCTCGGCCGTCCGAACCCTCAAGGCCGGCATGCCGCTCGTCATTTTCCCTGAAGGGGGGCGCAGTCGCGACGGCCATCTCGGCTCATTCCTGAATGGCCCCGCATTCATGGCTATTCGCGCCCAGGTTCCGCTCGTGCCCATGGCGCTGATTGGCACCTATGAACTGCTCCCCATCAATGCCGGTGAACTCCACCCCGTACCGGTCACCCTGGCCATCGGCGAAGCTATTCCCACCACCGGACTCACCATGAAGGACCTGGATGCCTTGACGCAGCAGCTCACCGACTCCATCGCTGACCTTTACTACACCCACACCTACCTGCCTCGTCCTTGCGAAGAAGTCCATGGGCTGCTTGCGACCGACCTGGCCAACCCTTCGCTCCCCGTATAATCGCAGTTCATCCGGAAGGTCGAACATGAACCGTCCCCGCATTGCCATTCCTGAACCCTCCGCACTGGATGAGGCATACAGCCGCGACAACTGGCCGAGATACGCCTCCGCCGTCGAAGCCGCTGGCGGTGAACCGGTTCGCCTTTCACTTTCTGCCACTCCCGAGCAAATTGCGCGCACGCTGGCCACCTGCCAGGGCGTGCTTCTGCCCGGGAGCGGAGCCGATGTCAATCCCGCCAAATACGGCGAAGTGCAGAACGGCTCCAACCCTGCCGACCCCGCCCGTGAAGCCACCGATGAGCTGCTCCTTCAGGACGCATTCAACCTCCGCAAGCCCGTCCTCGGCATCTGTTACGGTTTTCAGTCCATGAACGTCTGGCTCGGCGGTTCGCTCATCCAGGATCTCCCCACACAGCAGCCCTCTGAAGTGGCCCACGCGCGCATCGGTGGCCAACTCCCCCCACTTCACACCGTGAATCTCGCCCCTGGCTCCCGTCTGCACCAGCTCGCCGGTTGCACCGAGGCCCGCGTCAACAGCAGCCACCATCAGGCTGTCGCGCGGCTCGGAGACGGCCTGCAACTCGCTGCCACCTGCACAGCCGACGGCGTTGTGGAGGCTGCCGAGATGCGCAGCCTCCCCTTTGCCATCGGCGTGCAGTGGCATCCCGAGCGCACATTTCATGAGGACCAGTTTTCCAAGAACATCTTTGACGCCCTCGTCCATGCCGCACGCGCCTGGCAGCCAATCCCAAACACGGTGTCCCGCCCGTGAGCCTTTCTGCGGCAGAGATTGCCTCTCTTCTGGCATCCGCTGGAATCCCCGCTGATCCGCCCCTGTCCGAACAGCTTTCCGCCTATCTCGCGCTGCTTCTCAAATGGAATGCCCGCACCAACCTCACCGCCATCCGTGAGCCTAGCGAAATTGTCCTCCGGCACTTCGCCGACAGCCTCTTCTGCGCTCGGCACCTCGCTCCTTCCGCCCACACCCTCCTCGATTTCGGCTCCGGGGCCGGTTTCCCCGGAATCCCTATAGCCCTCGCGCACCCTCAGATTCACGTCACTTTGGCTGAATCCCAGAACCGAAAGGCAGCATTTCTCCGCGAAGCAGTCCGCCGCCTTCATCTGAACGCCGAAATCTGGTCGCAGCGCGTCGAAGCCATGCCGCCCGAGGAACTCTACGATGCTGTCACCCTGCGCGCCGTCGATCAGATGGAGTCTGCCTGCCGCGTCGCCGTCCAAAGGGTTGCTCCCGGCGGACAAATCCTCATCTTCACCACTGACCGCCTCATCGACTCCCTGATCTCCTCCATCCCCTCCATCGCCTGGCAACGCCCCGCCCATCTGCCCCACTCCGAACACGGCCTTCTGCTTCTCGGTCACTCGTAGAGGGGTGTTCCACGTGGAACATCCACCCCTGCAGCTCATTCGCCCACCCAAGATTGAGAGCGTTCCACGTGGAACAAATCATGCGGCTGGCCCCAATTTCGGGCGCCATTGGAACCAGCGTTCCACGTGGAACAATCGCCATTTTTCAAAAGTTTTCCACCGACACCCCGATCCCATTAACATTCTTGTAGTAATTCTCCAGACCTCGCATCGCCCTCATTTTGTGCCATTTAGCACCCACCCCTAAAATCGGTCCGGAATTTCTTCCACAAATACGGCCCAGTTACCCACAGATCGATTTCGTTGCCGAAAACCCCTCCCAGCCGATACCCTCAAAGGCGACATGGGAAAGGTCCTCGCGGTCGTCAACCAGAAAGGCGGAGTCGGCAAAACCACGACCGCCATCAACCTAGCCTCCGCTCTCGCCTTGGAAGGCCTTCCAACTCTCCTCATCGACTGCGATCCCCAGGCAAACTCCAGTGGCGGCCTCGGAATCCCCCGCGACGACGACCGCAAAAGCACCTACGACGTCATCATCGGCGCCTGCTCGCTCACTGAAGCCATCCTCCCAACCGAAATCGCCGAGCTCTCCATCGTCCCCTCCAGCAAAAACCTCATCGGAGCCAACGTCGAACTCATCCAGCAGGACAACCGCGCCTTCAAGCTCCGCGAAGCCATCGAGCCAGTCCATGACAAATATCAGTACATCGTCCTCGACTGCCCACCAGCCCTCGACCTGCTCACCCTCAATTCTCTTGTCGCTTCCGACGGTCTCCTGGTTCCCATGCAGGCCGAGTACTTCGCCCTCGAAGGCATCAGTGAGCTCATGCACACCCTCGAGCGCGTCCGCGAAACCTTCAATGAGAAACTCGCTCTCGAAGGCGTGCTGCTCACCATGTACGACGACCGCACCAACCTCGCACAGCAGGTCACGGAAAACCTCCGCGAATTCTTCAAGGAAAAACTCTTCCGTACCACCATCCCCCGCAACGTCCGCCTTGCAGAAGCCCCCAGCTACGGCAAGCCCGTCGCCCTCTACGATCCCCGCTCCCGCGGCGCGGAAAGCTATCGCGACCTCGCCCTCGAACTCCTCGATCGCCACCAGATCGAAAGCCCTGCCGCCCGCGAACGCAAAAAACAAGCCCAGGCAGACACTGCCGCCACCCCCCGAAGAAACACCGTACGCTTCTGGCCATATTCCACCTAGCCCCGCCTCAAGCTACCCTCAACCCAGCCCACAGCCCATCTGACATTCCCCAATCGGCATCACTGCAAAACTTCCTTCATCGCAGGTATCGCTCATGACCACGCAGGCAGAATCCGCAAAAGAACACAACAAGCGCCGCGCCCTTGGTAAAGGTCTCGAATCTCTCCTCCCACGCGCCCAGTCTCAACCCGCCGCCAAACCCGCGACGCCCGCCGAACCGGCTCCCACCTTCGAGTCCGGCAAGGCCAGCGATATCCACGTCGATCACATCGACCGCAACCCGTGGCAAACCCGAACCCAATTTGAAGAAAAGGAGCTGGCCGAGCTCGCCGACTCCATCAGCGCCAACGGAGTCGTGCAACCCATCCTCGTGCGGCCGCTGCCTAACGGCCGATTCCAGCTCATCGCCGGTGAACGCCGCTGGCTCGCCTCCCAGCGTGCTGGCAAAGTCACCATCCCTGCCATCCTCCGCCAGGTCTCAGACCAGCAGGCCATGGAGATCACCATCATCGAGAATCTCCAGCGCACTGACCTCAACCCCATGGAACAGGCCCGCGCCTATGAGCGTCTCGCCCATGAATTCCAGATGACCCAGGAGCAAATGGCAAAACGCACCGGCAAGGAGCGAGCCTCGGTCGCCAACTTCCTGCGCCTCCTACGTCTGCCAACGGACGTACAGGGAAAAGTCGAGGCTGGCGAACTCACCTTCGGCCATGCCCGCACCCTCCTTGCCCTCGAAGACCCCGAATCCATCCAGAAGGCTGCCCAAAAGGTCCTCGCCCTCTCAATGTCCGTCCGCCAGACAGAGAGTTATGTGCAGGGCATCCTGTATCCCGAGCGCAAGCACGCCAAAAAGCAAGAGCCCAAACAGCCTGAAGTCGATCCCAACGTCCGCGAAGCTCAGGAGCAGATCCAGCGCGCCCTCGGCCTCAAGGTCCGCATTGAAGACAAGAATGGCCGCGGCCGGGTCATCATCGAGTACTCTGGCCTCGAAGACTTCGACGCCCTGCTCGACACCCTCACCAGTAAATAGCCGCCGGATCACGGCAGATTCTATTTGTATCTTTATTGGTTACATTTATAGGAGGGGCGCAAATCCGCCCCTTTTCTGCCTGCCGCGCCTCAACCTCCCGCAAACAGATCGCGGATCGTCCGCGCCGTCTCCCGCATCGAGTAGCGCTTCCTGAAGCAGGGAATCGCGCGATCCGCGTAACCGCTGCGCTCTTCCGAATCCATCTCCAACCATCCCCGCAGCAGCTTCTCCGTCCCGGCCAGCGAATCCTCTTCCACCAGCCCCGCGCGATCCTCCGCGATATCTGGCCAGATGTTCACCTGGTTTGAAATCAGCACCGGACGCCCGCACGCCAGCGCCTCGGCCACCGCGATTCCAAAATTCTCCTGGTGCGACGGCAACACAAACGCTTCGCAACAGCGCAGCGCGCCCCATTTCACATCCCCGCTCAGCATCCCCGGCCAGTGCACTCGCTCTGCAATCCCTCGCGCCCTTGCCTGCCCCTGCAGTCGCACCTGCAATCCCACCTGATCCGGCCCGGCCATCACCAGATCCAGATCCCGCTCGCTCTGCGCGACCCGTGCAAATGCCTCCAGCAGCAGGTCGCAGCCTTTCTTCTCATGAATCCGCGCCATGAACAGCAGAAACCGTCGCGCACGGCCACCGCTATCGGCAAGCTGCGGCATCCGCGCCAGAAAAGCTTCTCGCTGCGCCGCCGCGTCACCTTCCGGTTCCATCGCTCCGTACGGAACCGGAATTCCATTCCACAGGCTTGGCCGAAAGCTCGTGCCCGCCAGCTCGCGTTCCGTCTCGCTCGTGAACAGCACCGCTTTCGCGTCGCGCAGCACTGGATACTGCCATCGCCAGAACAGCGACTTCTTCAGCTTCTTCACCGGATACTGCTTGTTGAACCACGGATCCAGCGCCCCATGCGGAAACACCGCATACGGCACGCCGCGCTTCTGCGCTGCTGCGTGCACCGCCAGGTTCTGGTAGCTCCAGATGCCGTGCACCACCACCGCGTCGTAGTCCGCCGCGTGCGCCTCCAGCCATCGCCGCACTTCCGTCGAATATCCGAAGCGGCTCCTGCGCCCGCCCAGAGCATGCACCGGCGCGGCAACATCCCGCAGAAACTCCGTCTCCGGCTCATCCATGCAGAACGCTTCCGCCTCCACGCCCCACTCGCGATACGCACGCATCAGGTTGCGCACCGCCTGCGGCGGTCCGCCGTCCGCGGGCGATAGCGACTGAATCGTGTGGAGAATCTTCAATGGTGACAACTCTGGCCTATAGACAGTCTTTCACTTGGGAGCTTCTGGCATTGGACTCAGTGTACGGGAGGCCGCGCGCTCTGTATCGCGCCGCCTTCCCTGCATCGCATTTTTCTCAACACTGATCTTCTTCCTTCGCTCTTTACTTGTGAATATTTTGCAACCAATCTCGCTATCGAGGAGGTCGCCGCGCCGCTCATTCCGTACGCCGGACCGGCGCACTCAACATCGCGCCACTATCTGTCGCACAGTTCGATCCCCAACTCAATCCTCTTCCATATCACCTGGAGAATGCACAATGAAAATCTGCAGAGCACTTCTCATTCCATGCGTCCTGCTGCTCACCTCTGCGGGCGCCGCCGCGCTACCCCAGGCAAAACCAAAAGCCGCCCAACCCCTCGCGGCGCACCGCACACACGCCGTCCCGAAGTTCTTCCGCCTTCACTTTGTACTCAAGGAACTTCAGGGCAAGAAGGTCCTCAACATCCGAAACTACACCACCGAAATATCTGTCGTGTCCCTCTCCCAGACTCTGCGTCACGACTTCCAGCCCTTCATGAATCCTTACGATGTACATTCCATCCACAATGGCACGCGCGTCCCGGTCCAGACCGCGCCAGGCAAATACAACTATGTCGAAACAGGAGTCGATATCGATTGTCGGAACGCGGCACTCATCGGCAACCGCCTCGCCATGACCGTCACCGGAAACATCAGGACCATCCGGAAAGACAAAGCGTTGCAAGCCAGGTCGCAGCTTTCGCCTCCCTTCATTCGGGAAAACCGCTGGAGTTCCCAGGTCCTCGTCCCCATCGGGAGATCCACCGTTCTCTTCACCTCCGATGACCCGGATTCCCCCAACACCATGGAACTCCAGCTCACCGCAATCCCTATCCAGTGACCTGCGCCATCCCAAACCTGCCGCTTGCCCACCCTCGCGCAGCTAGGGTGGGCCTTTGCGGCGAAGCCGCGATTCGCCGGACGCGCAGTCCCCATGCGGTCGGCGCCCTCACCGCACCACCCAGCGCACCAGCAGCACAATCACCACCAGCGGAAGCACAAACACCGCCCACAGCCCCGCCACCACACCGGCCAGAAACAGCCTGTCCTTCCACGTGTGCCGGTGCGGTTCCGCAATGTGCCGCGTCATCAGTCGGTAATTCCGCCGGTTTGCCTTCCACGCCACCACAAACACATCGCCCGCAAACGGAACCGACCCAACCAGCACTTCGATCCCTACATTCACCGCCATCCGCGCCAACGTCACATAAGGAACTCCCCGCAGCCACGCAGCCACAATCAGAATCAGCGACGCCAGCCCCGCCAGCACATCACCAAAGCCCGGAATCAGCCCAATCACCCCGTCGAAACCAATCCGAATCGCCGTCCCTGGAATCCGAAACCAGTCGTCCAGCAGATGCGCCAGCAGATCCAGATTGTCATCGCCCAGCCAGCGGCCACCCGCATTCCACCTCGGGCGCAGCGGCAGCAGCACTTCCGGTTCCTGTACTCTCGCCATCGTTCTCCTGTCTGCATTCAATACGGCCTTCCGGGCGGCGTATACACTGCGTATGCCCTCGGTCCACCGTGGCAAAAATGCTACAATCAACTCTTGTGTGGCGGCTATAGTTCAGCGGCAGAACGCCTGACTGTGGCTCAGGATGTCGTGGGTTCGATCCCCACTAGCCGCCCCATCCCAACCCCTGCGCAGCCGAACATAAAGCAATACAATTCCGCATAGCATGCCAGCAGATGGCGCATCCCGCACCAGCGACCCTACCACCGTGACCACCCCCGCACACCGGCAAGCACCCGGCTCACTCCTCACCCAGCCGGAACCCATCCAGCTGCCCGTCGACCCCATTCCCGCGCTCGTGCCGCCCTTCGTTCCGCGGCGCTATCTGCGCAACGGTCACCTGCAGACCCTCGCCGGCAACTTCCTCCCGCGCCACCTTACCCTCCCTGAACCCGAATCTCTCTTCGTCGAAGTCGAAGGCCCCGTCGACGAGTACGGCCCCACGCAAATCCTCTGCCACTGCCACTGGCAGCCTGTGGAAGTCCGCCGTCGCCGCCTCACTATCGTCCTCGTTCACGGCCTTGAGGGCTCCTCTCGTTCGCAGTACATTATCGGCAACACAACCCGCGCGCTCGCCGCCGGCTGTAACGTCGTCCGCATGAACATGCGCAGTTGCGGCGGCACCGATCATCTCTCGCCCACCATCTATCACTCCGGCCGCTCCGGCGACGTCGCCAGAGTCCTCTCCCGCATACTTTCTGATCAGCAACTCGAATCCATCGCCCTCGTCGGCTACTCCATGGGTGGCAATCTCGTTCTTAAGCTCCTCGGCGAATACGCCGACGCCCCGCCCCCGCAGCTCAAATCCGTCGTCGGCATCTCGCCGCTCATGGATCTCACACCCTCCTCAGCCGCGCTCCATGAGCCCGCCAATCGCATTTACGAGTGGCACTTCCTTCGCAACATGCGCCGCCGCCTCCACTGCAAAGCGAAGCTCTTCCCGCGCCTTTATCAGCCGGCGCTCAAAGCCCCGCTCCACACCATGCGCGAGTTTGACGAGCACATCGTCGCCCGCTATGGCAACTTCCGCGATGCCGACGACTACTACACCACCGTCGCCAGTTCCCAGTACGCATCCACATTCCGTGTTCCAACACTCATTCTCCACTCCACGGATGATCCCTTCATCCGCATGCTGCCTTCCACGCGCGCCGCGCTCCTCGCCAATCCCCACGTCACATTTGTCGAAACCACGCACGGCGGCCACTGTGCCTTCCTCACCGATCCCGGCCCCAGCGCCAACCGTGCCACCCAGGTTTCTCCGCGCGACGGTTACTGGGCCGAGCACCTGCTCCTCAACTACCTCCTCCATCAATCCGGTCACAGCCATGGAAGCTGACTGGTCCGCCGAAATCGCACCCGGCCTGCCGGAAATCATCGTCCCCTGGTCCGCAGAACCGCTGGCCGAAGATCCCACCCACGCCTCCGGAGAAACCCTCGCCTGGTGCGACCTCCGCCACGCCGGCCCTCACCTTGAGGCCGCCATCCAGTCCATCCCTTCCGCTGCGGCCGAACCCGCGCTCGCCGCCGCGCTTCGCACCCTCCACTCGCCCGGCTCCTCCTGGTTCACCTCCAAGTGTGACCTCTGGACCACCACCCCGGCCGATCCCGATTCGCCTGACCCTTACGAATTAGACGCTGCCGATCTCGCGCCCGCCCCACTCCATCTCTGCGCGTCCTACATCGACATGCTCGCAACCGACCCCGCACTCTTCGCATCCTTCGCCGCGCACAAAGCCTTGCTCGATACCCTCGTCGCCGCCCTCCGTGCGCAGCCCCAGCCCCATGCCCGTGTCGATCTCGTTCTCCGTGCCGCCCGCATCGACAACTCTCCTGGCTTCGCTGTCACCGCCTACGCCGCCGGTTGCGGCCTCACCGCCGCCGATGCCCACCGCGCCTGGCAACTCGCTCTCGACCGCCTCATCGCCGCGCTGCACAGTTAGCATTTCGCTTCTCTATACTGTTGGCCGTGAACAACCTGCGTCTTTCCTCGCTCCTTCTGGCCTTCGCCGCACTTCTCGCCTCCACCCTGCCCGCATCCGCACAGCCTGACTGGCTCAAGACCATCCCCAAGCCCATCCCGCTCTACCAGGGCACACCACCGGGCGCGCTTGGCGACAAGCCCGCGGACATTCCCAAGCTCTACGTCATGCTCCCTAAAAAGCCCACCACCAGCGCCGCCATGCTCGTCATTCCCGGCGGCGGATATGTATTTGTCGCTCTCGGACACGAAGGTCTTCAAATCGGCAACTGGCTGCGTTCGCAAGGCATGCCGGCCATCGTCCTTGATTACCGCGTCGCCCCCTACAACTACCCTGTCGAAATCGAAGACGGCATTCAGGCCATGCGCGTCATCCGCGCTCACGCCAAAGAGTGGGGCATCGATCCCAATCGCATCGGCGTCTGGGGATTCTCCGCCGGCGGTCACCTCGCATCCACCCTCGGCACCCACTGCAACAAGACCAACCACGACGCCGCCAACCCCATCGACCGACTCAGTTGCAAGCCGGACTTCATGGTCCTTTCCTACCCCGTCATCTCCATGCGCAAGTCCATCACTCATCCCGGCTCGCGCCTCAACCTGCTTGGGCCGCACCCATCACCAAAACTCGTCAGCGAATTCTCCAATGAGCTGCGCGTCACGCCCAGCACCCCGCCCACATTTATCTTTGTCACCCAGCGCGACCCCATCGTGCCTGTTCAGAACTCCTATGACTTCTTCCAGGCCATGATTCGCAACCACGTCCCCGGCGAGCTCCACGTCTACGACTACGGCGTCCACGGCTGCGGCCTTTGCGGAACCATCCCCGCGCTGCGCAGCTACCCCAGCCTCCTGCGCCAGTGGCTCATCGACCACAGCTGGCTTCCCGCCGATGCACCCCAGCCGCCCGCGCCCGGCCCCAACTGGCAGGACTGGCCCACCGGCCTCGAAGGCCCCGGCATGCTCACCAACACGAAATAGCACCTCTTGCCCCAGAGCGGCACTCGCCCCTGCCAGACGAGTGCCGTTTTCATTTCCAACTCCGATCAGACAGCCGAATCCGCCACGCCTCGTGAGCGCACACAACTTGAAGTGCCGGCAACAAGGCCCCGCTGCGCTCGCATGATTCAGAAATCTATACTGACTCTCGTGAAGAACCTACGCATTGCCCCCCTCGTTCTCCTCTTCGCCGCACTCATCGCCATTACCCAGCCTGCTTTCGCACAAACCGTCTCCATGCAGGGCGTGCCCACGCCCATTCACCTTTACAAAGGCACACCGCCCGGAGCACACGGTCATGGCGTGCGTGATATCCCGCTTCTCTATGTCATGCTTCCCAAAAAACCCGTCACCAGCACGGCCATTCTGGTCATCCCCGGCGGCGCTTATGACCACGTCGCTATCGGCCAGGAAGGCTTCCAGATCGGAGAGTGGATTCGCTCCCAGGGCATGCCCGCCTTCGTCCTCGACTATCGCGTCGCCCCCCAATACCACTACCCCGCCGAAATCGAAGACGGCATGCGCGCCATGCGCCTCATCCGCGCTCACGCCCAGGAGTGGGGCATCGACCCCAACCGCATCGGCGTCTGGGGCTCATCTGCCGGCGGACACCTCGCATCCACCCTCGGCACCCGCTGCAACAAACCCAACCTCAGTGCGTCCGATCCTATTGATCGCCTCAGTTGCAAGCCCGACTTCATGATCCTCGCCTATCCGGTCATCTCCATGCGCAAGTCCATCACCAATATGGAAACTCGCCGCTCCCTGCTCGGGCCCAACCCATCCCCCCAGCTCGTGCGCGAATTCTCCAACGAGCTCCACGTTACGCCCAGCACGCCGCCCACTTTCCTCTTCGTCACCCAGCGCGATCCCGCGGTCCCCGTCCAGAACTCGCTCGACTTCTACGCCGCCCTGACCCGCAATCACGTCCCAGCTGAGCTCCACGTCTTCGACTACGCCATCCATGGCTGCGGCCTCTGCGGCTCCATCTTGCCCCTGCGCGTCTGGCCCTCCATGCTGCGCCGCTGGCTCATCGACCACAGCTGGCTCCCGTCCAACGCGCCCCAGCCGCCCGCGCCGCAACCTAACTGGCCCAGCTGGCCTCCCGGCTTCCAGGGTCCCGGCATGCCCCACAAAAAGTAGTCCCTATCGGCCCGCACTGGCACTCTGAAACGATACGAAAGTGCCGGCGCGCAGGAGCTTCAGGAAATGACCTCTCTTCTCAGTTCGCACTCCGCTCACAAACGCGCCGCCGTATCCCTGGCCGTCTGTCTCCTTGCCACTGCGGCTGTCCTCACACCCCCCTCGTGCTCCGCGCAGCCCAACTGGACCCTCGGTCCCTTTACCCGCCCCATCGACGCGCCCATCCTCACGCCCAACCCGCGCGCCGTTTTCTTCGACCCAATTCGCCACACGCTCGTCCATTGGGAGGCAACCAGCACCTTCAACCCCGCTGCCATCGTCCG
>JAJYVU010000164.1 GCA_021791875.1 Acidobacteriota bacterium
AGGCTGGCAACATCTACTGGATTGCCGCTGACATTACTGCTGCACCCACTCTGGAGACCTACGATGTATGGCACGACCGAGCCGTTTTCCATTTTCTTACGTCTGCCGCGGACCGTGCAGCCTACCGAATGGTTCTGGAACAGACGGTTTCGGTCGGCGGATATGCCGTGATCGGTACGTTTGCTCTAGATGGACCTGAAAAGTGCAGTGGGCTCGAAGTGCAGCGATATGACGGGCCAATGCTGGCCGCGGAGGTAGGTCCGCAGTTCAGCCTCCTAAAATGCGAACCAGAAATGCACGTTACACCGTGGGGAACGCACCAGTCGTTCCAATACAGCATATTCAGGCGTCTTTGATCGCAGAGGGCTGTGAGTCCTAATGCCGGGGTAAACCCGCGTTGCCTGTATCTGGAGAGACGGTCCCTGTCTGAGTTCACCTACTAGTGTGATACCTGTTTCTCCAATACCAAAGCAGATATTGATCTTTCGTTATCGAATAGCGGAACTTCGATACCGATGGATCATTCCAGCGGCGAATATGAATTGCGCAACCCACGATGTGGAGCTTCATAGGGGATTATTGGAACCGGTACATTAGAAGCCTTTCTAATAGATGGTTAGCGTAGTCGATCCTGAAAAGTGGATTTCAGGTTGTTAGGGATGAGATCGGCGGGTTGGTTGGCGCGGTGAGGAGCCGCAATCGCGACAGCACGTTCAGCAGAGCGCGCAGAAAATAGAGCCAAAAAACTCCGAGGAGCTTCTGGAAGTTCATTGCTGCGGCCGCGAGCAGGGCGTTGATCGCATCACCGGCAACACCCTTCAAGCGGTTCCTGTCCAGTCGGTGTTCGTTCTTCAGATGGCCGATGCTGGGCTCGATGGCGGCGCGGCGTTTCATCCAGCGCCACAGCGGTCGCGGCGTGCGGCCTCTTCCTCGCTTGTCCACATGCACCGTAATCCGGCCCTGGTAGTTGTGACCGCGATAGCCCATGTCCACATGCGCCTCGCGCACCCGCTCGCCGATCATGCTCCTGACCTGCTTCATCTGCGCGGCCAGCGTGTGACCATCATAGGGATTGCCGGTGAAGCTTTTTGCGCCTACCAGCCATCCGCCCCGGCTGGTGGAAGCCACACTGACCTTGTTGCCAAACTCATACGGCTTGCCCGCCTTGCCCTTGGCGATGCAGGCCACCTCGGGCTCATGCACGCTGTACACCTTGTTCTTGTCATGCCTTTGCTGGGCGTGGATCTGATGCGCCGTTTCCAGCAACTTCGATAACGTATCGGAAGGCTCTGTCACTTGCCGTTCTATCTCGCGTATCACCCGTCCTAACTGGGTACGCAGCTTGCGTGTGCAGGCCCGCGCCCGCTGCATCTGCCGGGCATGGGCATAGCGGCTGGATTGCATCAACAGCTTCCTGCCCACATGCTGATAACTCTGCTTGATCTTGACTCCTTCCTGCCGCGCCGCCTTCACCAGCCGCTCCCGGCAGCGGTGATACAACCGCGCGTCAGTCGGATAACGGATCGCCTTGCTCTGCACCGTCGTATCCACGTTGATCCGCTTCAGCTCAGAGCTGCGAATCGCACCCATCCTGATCCCCGCCGTGATGGTCGCGCGCAGCATCTGTTCGGCTCCGGCCTCGCCCAGCCGACTGCGCCAGCGCGTCATGCTCGACGCGTCCATGGGCAGACGATGCTGAAAGTACCGCCCTCCGCTGAAATGCTGCCAGTAGGGATTCTCCACCCAATGCGCCAGCACCCCTTCATCGCTCAGATCGTGCTGGTACTTCAGATAATGCAGTGCCACCATCAGGCGCGTGGAAATGCCGGGGGCTCCCTGGGTCGGGTGATACGTCGCTCCCAGCGCCTCCTCAAACTCTGCCCATTCGATGCTCTGTCCCAGCCGCACCAGGGCGTGATTCATGTCGATGATCTGCTCCAGCTCCACCTGGAACAACTCTCGCTGCACCTGCTTCGGCTCGCTCTTCGGTCGCATCGTTTTCCCCAGCTTCTCCCCTCACGACTGCTTCTTATGGGGAAATTCTATGCCCCTGTTTGCCCGCCTTTTCCTGTTTTTATGCACCTTTTCCTGGTTTTTCAGGAACAACTAGCGTAGCTACCGATCTTCTATTTTGATTGTGGTCTTCGCAATTTTACATTTCCTCCATCAATGCATTCTTATCCCCTGCCCATCGGACACGACTTGATTGAATTCGAGGGCGGCAGTTTTGGTGACCTCTGTTCCAAGTTGCTGTGCGAGCCGTGTTGCATGGTTTGTATAGACCGTCGCCTCGTGGCTGGCGCGGGAGACTGCGACATAAGCGAATCGTGCATTGAGGAGATCAGGATGGACACTCGTGTCGGTGTGGATCAGGACTCGCTCTGCGGTGAGTCCTTGCGCGCTGTGACTGGTGACAGCGTAACCGTGGTCGAAGTGTCGATGCTCGGCGGCATTAAACTCAATCTGGCGACTGTCGTCGAGCCGTGCGTTCATCCGGCCATCTGGCGAAATCGATTCCATCACGGCAATGTCTCGGTTGGCGACGCCAAGCTTCTTATTCGGCGCGGTGAACTGAATCCTGTCGCCTACGGCAAATTCAAGTGTTGATTCCCGGTAAACACTGACGCCGGTCAGACGGCGGGGATCGTAGGTGACGGACTCAGCCTGTTCTTTTTGAACGGTGAGCAGGTTATTGGTCGAATCGACAGCCACCACCACGGCATAGGAGCCGGCGTC
>JAJYVU010000076.1 GCA_021791875.1 Acidobacteriota bacterium
CCGCAAACACATCCCGCCGCGAATGCAGCCGTCCCGTCGCATGCGCCTCGGCATCCACAAACGACTGCACGCCAAAACTCACGCGATTCACGCCACACTCCGCCATCGCCGCCAGCGTCTCGTCCGATAAATGCGCCGGAGCCGCCTCAAACGTCACCTCCGCCGTCGGCACCACCGCAAACTCCCGCCGAATCGCACCCATTACCCGCCGTACCAGTTCGCCCGGCAGCAGCGAGGGCGTCCCGCCGCCAAAGTAGACGCTATCCACCGCCTCCGGCAGCACCGCACCCCACTCCGACCCGCACTTACGCGCCGCCACCAGGTCCGCCTCCAGCCGCGCCACATACTGCTCCATATAGCTCGCGGGAAACACCCCCGAAGCAAAGTTGCAGAACGTGCACTTCGACCGGCAAAACGGAATCGACAGGTAAAGCCCCAGCATCTCCATCTATAGTTGATTCTCGCACTGGACTGGCCCCTGCCCGCATCCCACCTTCACCCTGGCAACGCCGTTAAAATAAAAGAGCTCGCTTATGCCATCCAAGGAAGACAAAAAGGCCGATCAAAGCACCACGCCGGCGCAGCCTGCCCCGGCCAAACCCGCTCAGCAGGAAGACGACGTCGTCGGCAAAGCCTATGACAGCCGCCTCATGGCTCGCCTGCTCACCTATCTTCGCCCTTACAAGTGGGTGGCTTTCATCTCCATCGTCGCGGTCATCCTCAAGTCCGCCTCAGACATCCTCGGCCCCTACCTCACCATGGTCGCCGTCGATCTTTACCTCGCCCCGGCCATGGAGAAAACCGCCAGGGCCAAAGCCGCGCTCGCGCAGCTCGGCATCAGCAAGCATCCCTTTCTGGGCCATCGACTCAGCCACGATCCCTGGCAGGGCGTCACGCAGCTCGCTCTCATCTTCATCGGTTCGCTGCTCTTCAGCTACGTCCTTGAGGCCCTCCAGACCTACCTCATCCAATGGGCCGGCCAGAGGGTCATGTTTGACATGCGCCGGCAAATCTTCCGCCACCTGCAGCAAATGGACGTCGCCTTCTACGACCGCCATCCTGTCGGCCGCCTCGTCACTCGCCTCACCAACGACGTCGACGCTCTCAACGAGATGTTCACCTCCGGCGTTTTTGCCATCTTCGAGGATGTCTTTGTCCTCGCCGGCATCGTCATCGTCATGCTTCGCATGAGCTGGTGGCTCGCGCTCATCGCTTTTTCGGTCCTGCCCTTTATCCTGCTTGTCACTCGCATCTTCCGCCACTACGTCCGCGACTCCTACCGCCGCATCCGCGTCGCCCTCGCCCGCATCAACTCCTACTCGCAGGAGCACGTCAGCGGCATGTCCATCGTGCAGCTCTTCAACCGCGAAGAGCCCGCCTATCGCAGCTTCGAATCCATCAACGGCAAGTACCTTGAGGCCTTCAAGGATGCCATCCTCGCCTACGCCCTCTACTACCCCGCCGTCGAAATCCTCAGCTCGCTCGCCATCGCCCTCATCATCTGGCGTGGCGGCTTCGGCGTCCTTCATGGCGTCGTCCTGCTCGGCGTCCTCGTCGCCTTCATCCAGTACGCACAGCGCTTTTTCCGCCCCATTCAGGACCTCAGCGAAAAATACAACATCCTCCAGGCCGCCATGGCCGCCAGTGAGCGCGTCTTCAAGCTCCTCGACACCCAGCCGGAAATCGTCTCGCCGCCCAGCCCCGTCCCCGGCGACGGTTCAGGCCGCATCGAATTCCGCGATGTCTGGTTCACCTACCAGCGCCTCACCCCTGATCAACAGGAACGCATCGCCCAGGCAACCGCTGCCGAACTCGAGGCCATGGACGACGTCGAGTGGATCCTTCGCGGCGTCTCCTTCACCATCGAACCCAACCAGACTGCGGCCATCGTGGGCCATACCGGTGCCGGCAAGACTACCATCACCGGCCTCATGATGCGCTTTTATGACATCCAGCACGGCCGCGTCCTCGTCAACGGCGTCGACGTCCGTGAACAGGACCTCACCCTCCTTCGCCAGAACTTCGGCGTCGTCCTCCAGGATCCATTTCTCTTCAGCGGCACCATCGCCGACAACATTCGCCTTGGCACGGAAAACATCTCCGACGATCAGCTCCGCTTCGCCGCCCAGCAGGTCAACGTCGACGAATTCATCGAAACCCTCCCCGCGCAATATCAGGAAATGCTCCGCGAACGCGGCAATAGTCTCTCCACCGGCCAGAAGCAGCTCATCAACTTCGCCCGCGCCCTTGCCCACAATCCCCGCATCCTCATCCTCGACGAAGCCACGTCCTCCGTCGATACGGACACCGAACTCCGCGTCCGCACCGCGCTCGAGCGCATGGTCGAAGACCGCACCTCCGTTGTCGTCGCCCACAGGCTCTCCACCGTCCAGCGAGCCGACCTCATTCTCGTCATGCACCGCGGCCATCTGCGCGAAATCGGCACGCACCAGCAACTGCTCGCGATGCATGGACTCTATTGGAAACTGTATCAGTTACAATATAAGGATCAGGAACTCTCCGCCGCGCCGCGCAACCTCACACCCTCCCTCGCCCTCGGCACGGATTAGAGCATTTTCCCTCTTCCTGTGAACTTTCTGAATTCAACCAAGCGCAGCTTTTCTTAACGGAAAAGCTGCGTCAGCATTCTCTCTCCGGTCTGCATCAATAGGGGAAATGCTCTAATACGCCCGCTTCGAACTCCTTGGAATTCCTCATTTCGTCGGTGGTGCGCTCACCATCCGGAGAGCGAACGTAGCTGGGAAACCCGCAGTACTCTTCGCCTCCCCAAAAGCCCGCCGGCGTCAGTCAGCCATTCAGACAATCGTTTGTCAAAAAATCAGGTAACACACGAATCTACAAGCCAAACGTTGTCCTTTCGCGGTATAACGTTACCCGATGAAAACTCCTCGCCCACTCGCCCTGCTCACTATCCTTCTATTCGCCGCTCCGCTCTTCGGACAGCCTGCAAGGTCCTCCCGCGCGCAGCATAAAACCCTCGTCTGGGCCGACAACTTCAATTCCTCCAGCCGCGCGCCCAATCCCTCCAATTGGAACTACATCACCGGCCCTGAGCGCAACGGCAACCGCGAACTTGAAACCTACTGCGCCTACGGCTCCAACAAGTCGCCCTGCAGCGCCAGACGCCCTAACTCCTTCATCGACCGGCACGGCTACCTGCACATCGTCGCCCGCCAGCCATCCCCCGGTGTCTACACTTCCGCGCGCCTCGACACCAAGGGCCTCCACAGCTTCCAGTACGGCCGTATCGAAGCCCGCATCAAAATCCCCCGCGGACAGGGCATGTGGCCCGCCTTCTGGATGCTCGGCGACAATATCTCCCAGGTCGGCTGGCCCAAATGTGGCGAGTTCGACATCATGGAAAACATCGGCAAAACACCCGCCACCGTCTACGGCTCCATTCACGGCCCCGGCTTCATCGGCCACATCATCACCCATCCCTACTCGCTGCCCAACCATGCTGACTTCTACAGAAAATTCCACATCTACGGCATGATCTGGTCGCCCGGCAAAGTCCAGTTCTACGTCGACAGGCCCTCCAACATTTATGCCACGCTCACGCCCGCTGACCTGCCCGAAGGCGCCGTCTGGCCCTTCAACGAAGGCAAGTTCTTCATCATTCTCAACCTCGCCGTCGGCGGCGCCTGGCCCGGGAACCCCGACGCCACCACCCACTTCCCTGCGCAAATGCTCGTCGACTGGGTTCGCGTCTACCGCGATCCCGCGCCCGCAAAATAACTTCGCGCCATCCTTTCCCGGCAAAGGATGGCCGCATTCCAGCCCTCGCCGCCGTTCGCCATACAATAAGAGCAGTTTCCGGCCCATGCGAGCGCGACCCAACATCTTCCTTTCCGCCGGCGAAGCCTCAGGCGAGCACTACGGCGCCGCGCTCATCTCCGCGCTCCGCCAAATCGACCCCTCCATTGACTTCTTCGGCCTCGGCGGCCAGCGCATGCAGCAGTTAGGCATGCGCCGTATCGTCCGCGCAGAAGACGTCGCCGTCATGGGCATCACCGAGGTCGTGCGCCACTTGCCGCGTATCTACCGCGAATACCTCCGTCTCAAAGCCTCCATCCTCGCCGAAAAGCCCGATCTCGCCATCCTCATCGACTTCCCCGACGTCAACCTCACGCTCGCCCGCACCCTCCACCAGCAGGGCACGCCCGTCCTCTACTTCGTCTCGCCGCAGCTTTGGGCCTGGAAGAAGCACCGCATCCGCAAGGTCCAGCGTTACGTCGACCGCATGCTCGTCATCTTCCCCTTCGAAGTCGACTTCTACCGCTCCCACGGCGTCCAGGCCGATTTCGTCGGTCATCCCCTCGCCGAGCTGCCGCTGCCCACCATCTCCCGCGAAGATTTCGCCGCCCAGCACAGCCTCGATCCCGCCAAATTCTGGATCGGACTGCTCCCCGGCAGCCGCGGCAAGGAAATTCGCCTCAACCTCCCGGAAATGGTCGCTGCCGCCGCCAAACTCGGCCCCGCATACGAATACGTCTTCCCGCTCGCGCCCTCACTCACCGAGAATCAGCGCGGCCACATCCGCGAAAATCTCGCCTCCCTCGTCGCCGGTCAGTCCAATCCGCCCCGCATCGCCGTCGTCGATGACGCCCGCGCCACCCTCCACCACGCCCGCGCGAGCATCGTTGCCAGCGGAACCGCCACCGTGGAAGCCGCCCTCATCGGCAATCCGTTTGTGGTCGTCTACCGCGTATCTCCTTTGAGTTATGCCATTGCCAAACGGGTAGTGGACGTACCCCACGTCGCCATGGCCAACTTGATAGCAGGCAGGCGGATGGTTCCCGAGCTCATTCAGCATGACTTTACGGCGGAGGCCATCGTCTCACAGGTGGAACCCTTGCTCCACAACGAGCAGCTACGGCAAACCATGCAGGCGCAAATGGCTCAGGTCCGCCATGCCCTCGCTCCGCCCGCTGGTGGAGCTATCTCGCGTGTCGCCCAAACCGCCGCCCATCTCCTGCAGGCCAGATTGAGTTCAGTTTCATGAAAACTTTCCGTCCACGCATCGCCCACGCCATCGCTGCCCTCGCGATTTCCCTGCTCTGCGCCTCCTCCGCCCGCGCCCAGCAGTCCGAGCCCATCGACATTACGGCCTACAACATCCAGGCCACCGTCACGCCCCAAACCCACACCCTCTCTGCCACCGCACAGGTCACCTTCACCGCAAATCAAGACCTCCAGACCGCCGGCTTCCTCCTCCATGGACGCCTCTCCATCACAAAAATCGTCGACAGTAAGGGCAACGCCCTCAATGGTGTCCGCGGCGCTAACGACGCTCTGCTCATCACCCCTTCCACGCCGCTCGCCAAAGACCAGACCTATACGTGGACTTTCACCTACTCCGGCAACCTCAACGGCGGCAATGGCGGACCCGTCCCCGGCCTCACGCTCGCTGACATCAACCCCTCCATCAGCTATCTCCTCTACGGCGGCGCGTGGTTCCCCATGGACGGCTATCTCACCGACCGATTCACCGCTGACATGCAAATCTCCGTCCCCGCCGGTTACACCGTCATCGGCAGCGGCAGCACCGGCAAGCCCAAGGCCGCCAACGGCCTCGAACAGTACACCTTCAAGTGGGACAAGCCCGGCTTCCCCGGCACCATCCTCATCGGCAAGTGGATCGACGTTCCTGCGCCGCAGGCGCCTAACATCCATCTTTACGTCACCGCCGCGCATAAAAAGGCCGCTCAAACCACCTACGGCAACTCTGCGCTCGACGAATTCGCCTACTTCAGCAGCACCTTCGGCCAACCGCAGTCCAACGATCTCAACATCGTCGAGCTCCCTGACAACACCGTCCCTGCCTACTGGGCTCCGCAAATCGCCGCCATCGCCGGCGCGCACATCGGCGGGGCGCTCGACTTCCGCCTCCTCGCCAACACCATCGCCCACCAGTGGTGGAGCAGCGAAGTCAGTCCCGCCACTCTCAGCGACGCATGGCTCACCAACGGTATGTGTACCTATTCTGAGCTCCTCTACCTTCAATATCAGGACGGCCAGGGCGCTCTCCTCACCGCACTCAAGGATATCTCCGCCGGCGCGCTCGCCTATGACACGACGCCGCTCACCAGCGCCGGACGCCTCAACGCCTACTCGCCACAGTTCCAGTCCATGACCTTCTACAAGGGCGCGCTCGTCCTTCACATGCTCAACTGGATGGTCGGCGATGATACCTTCACCAAAATTCTCGACAACGTCACCTCGCAGTACGCTGGCAAAGGCGTCACTACCGCCGAGTTCGAGAAAATTGCCCAGGCCGACACGAAGCAGGACCTCACACCCTTCTTTGCCGAGTGGCTCGATGGCACCGGAGCGCCCAGCTTCAGTACCAAGTGGACTATCTTCCGCCTCGGCAACGGCAAAGGCTTCCGCACTGTCGGCGAAATCAAGCAGCAACTCGAACTCTTCAACATGCCCGTCGATATTCGCATCGAAACTCAGGGCAAAACCGTCAACCGCGTCGTTCACGTCATCGGAACCAGCACGCCGTTCAACATTGAAACCTTCGGCATGCCGCGCAAGATCACCGTCGACCCTGAAGGCAACATCCTCCAGGACGACCCCACCATGCAGATACGCGTCGATATTCTCCGTGGCCAGCAGCTCGCCGCGCAGGGAGATGTCGCCGGCGCTCTCGCGCAATATCAGGCCGCGCTCAAGGTCAACCCGCTCAGTTCGCTCGCCAACTTCCGCATCGGCGAACTGCTCTTCCAGCAGCACGACTACCAGGCCGCCGTCAACGCCTACCGTGACGCGCTGCACGGTGACGGCGTCCCACCCTGGACCAACGTCTGGAGCCACATCGAAATCGGCAAGATCTTTGATATCACGGGCCAGCGCGACCGCGCCATCCGCCAATACCGCGAAGCCCTCATGACACACGACAACACGTCCGGCGCGCTCAATGAAGCACGCCACGACATTCAAGTACCTTATAAGCTGCCTAAGTAAGATGGACGGGGTGCGCGCTGCCCGCCGTCATTCGTATCTCAGCGCTTCTATCGGATCCAGGTTGGCCGCCTGGATCGCCGGAATCATTCCGCTCACCGTCCCCACCACCACTAGCGTCACCGTCGCCGCCAGAACAATCATTGGCGAAATCAGCAGCCGGATATCCGCTGCGTGCGCATTTGAGGCAATCGCGCTGTAAAACGTAATTCGTCCCACCGACACGGAAACCAGGTACGACAAGCAAATCCCCAGCGCACCTCCTACGCCCGTGATCACCAGCGCCTCGGCCAGAAACTGCAGCAGAATATGCCGCCGCTGCGCGCCCAGTGCTTTCTCCACGCCAATCTCCCGCGTTCGCTGCTGCACCGCCACCAGCATAATGTTCATCAGCCCAATGCCGGCAATCCCAAGCGTCAGCGCACCGATAAACAGCAAAAGCACCTGCAGCGCCATCGTGATGATCTGGAACTGGTGAAGCTGCTCCTGAATATTCGCCACATAAATCGCGTTGTGATCCGATGGCATAAAGTTATGCGCCGCGGCCAGCGAATTCCGCAGCGCCTGCTCCACCGGCACATTATTGCCGCGATAGCTGAACCAGATCCCCGTCAGATATTTCGGGTCCATCAATTCCGCCATCGCACGGATCGGAATGTATACCTGCCGGTTCACATCGTTCCCCGACTCGGCCATCTTCGGCTTCAGTACCCCGATCACCGTAAACGGAACTCCAGCGATCCGTATCTTTTCCCCAATCGGATACAAACCGCCCATCAGCAGCTTCTTCGAGTCAGAAGCCAGCACCGCTACATGCGCATGCTGCTCATTGTCCTTCTCGTTATAAAAGCGCCCCACCGCCACGGGCAGGTTCATGATCTCGTTGATGTCCGGATCGTCGCCGTTCACGCTCCATGTAAATTTGTGCAGCGCATTCGACACCACAAGGTTTTTCGAGAGCTCCGGCGTGATCCGCTCAACTCCAGGCACGGTATTCCGCAGCAAGTCCACGTCGCTCATCGTAAAGCGCACCGGCACGCCCGCCTTCATGCCGCCTGCCTGTTCTGACGTCTTGCCCGGAAACACACCAATCATCTGCGTGCCCCACTGCGCAAAAATCACCTGAATCGCATTCGAGAATCCAGCGCCGTACGCCAGCAGCAGCACCACCGTTGCAATGCCCCACGCCATGCCGCAAATCGTGATCATCGTGCGACGGCGATTGAACATCATCGCTTCCCATGCCTGCTGCCAAATGTCCTTCAGCATCTCCGCACCCCAATCTCTATTCCCGCCGCAGCGCTTCCACCGGCTCCATCGCTGCCGCCTTTGACGCCGGATACACGCCCGCAATCACCCCGCACACCGTCAGCGAACCAAATGCCAGCGCCGCCGTCCACGGCACAATGTGCGGCGGACCAAATCCGCGTAGCCCACCGCCCACAAGCTGCTGCAGCAGCCACATAAACGCCGCCGCGCCGCCAATGCCAATCAGCCCGCTCAGGCCCGTCAGCGTAATGCCCTCAAGAAAAAACTGCGCCAGAATGCTCCGGCTTGTCGCTCCAATTGCCTTGCGCAAACCGATCTCACGTGTCCGCTCCGTCACCGCCACCAGCATGATGTTCACAATTCCCACCGCGCCCAGCGCCAGCGTCACCAGCCCCACGCTGCCCAGAAACACATCCATCCCCTCGAAAATCTTGTCCACCATCTCTGCGCTCTGGATCGTATCCCACTCGTTGAAAGCTTGCGGCGCATTCGGATCGAAGCCGTGCAGCCGCGCCACAATCTGGTGCACTTCGTTCACCGCGTCCAGATGCACCGCATGCGTGCGTGGCTGGTACTGGATCGACGTCACCGCGTCGCTCGGGACCATCTCGCCGTCTTTGCCCTTGATCGCAAAGTTATCCATCATCACCGTCAGCGGAATATATACCTGCTGGTTCTCGCTGTTGTTGTCCCCGTGTCCGATCTTCTTCGCTATTCCCACCACCAGGAAACGAATGCCGCCCACTGTCACATAACCGCCCAGTGCGGGCCGGTGCGGAAACAGCATCTCTGCCGCGCGCGATCCCAGCACCATCACATCGTTGCGATGAATCAGGTCGTTTTCGTTTAGGAATCGCCCCTGCGCCACCGGCATGAATCGCACCACCGGAAAATTTGGCTGCACACCGTAAACCGCGCCCGAAATCGTCTCGTACTGGCTCTGTTCTTTCAGATCATCGCGGTCCAGAATCGCCGTCGCATCACGCACATCTGGCGCCTGCGTCACAATCGCGTCTTCATCGCGCAGCGTCAGATAGTACGGCCTCATGCCCACATGCTGGCTCGCCACCGCCGGCACCGTCCCGCCCCACATCATGACAAGGTCGTTGCCCACATCGGCCAGCCGCTCGTGCTGGCCCACGCGAAATCCTTCGCCCACGCCAATCAGCAGCAGCATCGAGCCCACTCCCCACGCAATCCCGAACATCGTGAGAAACGACCGCAGCTTGTTCGCCCAGATCGCGCGAAACACCTGACCGAAAATGTCGCCAAAGCTCTGCATCCGTGCTATCAGATACGCGCACGGCCCTCAATTAGTTCCTTGGACGAAACCAACCCCGCAGCCCCGCGCAACAGTCCAGCGCAGAGTCACTTACATCCGCGGCCAGCTCTCCACTCGCGCCTCCGGCCGAAAACCCGGCGCCGATCATGGCGGCCTGCCTGATTTCTATGGCGGTTATTTCGACAAAAGCGCCTGCAGCACGCTGTCGGCGTTCGGGCGGGACTCGCGGATGTACTCGCTCACGCGCTCACGCTCCTCGGGGGTAAGGGAAGGTACCAGGGCCAGAACACGCCGCAGGGTTACCGCTACATCATCTACGTAATTCATCATGCGAATGGCTTCGCCGCTTAGAGGCATTACTCGTTCTCCTCAGACCGAATGCTCAACATATTCTCTTTGACCCCGATAAGGCAAGTAAAGCGAGCCCGCGTCTCCGTCACCCGTACCAAACCCATCATCATGCCCTGTCCTTATCTCCCACCAGCAACTCTCAGAACCGCAACAGGTACGTCATCTTCACGTAGATCATCTTGCCGTCATTCATCAACGAAGAATCCGTCGGCAGAATCGGATCGCCCGGGTTGCACAACCCGCTTACCTCCCGTGTGCACAGTCCCGGCGCCAGGTTCGCAAAGTTCCCGATGTAGCCCACGTAAAGAGCCGTTCCCGGATGCGGCATGTACGTAAACAACGCATCTGCGAACACCGTCTTCGAGTTCCCGGCACTCGTGTAGATCGCGTCCGGCAGCGTCGAAACATACTGCCCGATCACGTTGAAGGATGCGGCCTTCGTCATCTGGTAGTTCCACCGCGCCACCACCTGGTTGTTGTCATATACCGGCGCACCGTTCTCCAGGTTTGAAAATCGCGTAAACACATAACTGTTCTGCAAATCCAGCGCCCGCAAAGGCTTCAGGTTCAGGCTTACGCTCGGCGACGACATCTGGACCGGTCCTGGCCCCTGGTTGCTGGGCGGAGAAAAGTTCAATACCTTCCCCTGCGAATATCCCATCCCCAGGCCCAGGTAAGGCACTGGTGCGCTATACAGACTCACGCCTTCCGTGTTCGAGTGGTACTCCACATCCTGCTTCAATATCGAGTAGTCAATCGGTCTGAGCCGGTCTTGCCCAAGTCCGACATATGCGTGCAGATAGGTCTGGTCCTCAAAATTAAGAGAATAGGATGGCTGCAGATACAAATTCAGCGGTACGCCACTGTGATCCCAGAGCCGCTGCGCATACAACGAAGGTCCGTCCGACAGAATCGCTCCCCCAGACGGTCGAAACGTGTAGCTATACCCACCCTTGACTTCCCTTACGTCCGGGCGCCGAAAAAAACCCGTATCGGTTACAAATCCAGCCGCCGTATCATCATACCCGCCCCACCAGTTGGTATGAAGCGATGAGTAGCTCACATGCTGCAGATAGACTTGCCCGCTGCAGTACAGTTGCGTCGAGAGGCACTCCTGCTCCCCGGCCGTCGAGTTGCTCAGGTTCTTGGTTTGCGAGGTCAGTGCTTGCCCCACCAGCGTCCACCGCTTATGCACCTGCATCCGGTAATCGAATCCCCCCGCGCGGTTATACGAACTCAGATACTGGCGATCGGCATAAATCATTCCAATGTCGGATTGCGTCCCGATATCCCGGTCAATGCGCGCCACATAATTTTCCGCCCGCGTCCCGTAATAAGGCGTCCCCTGTGGAACGGCCAGGCCCGGGCTTCGATCGTCCACGCTCAACAAGCCAAGCGCCCACGGCCCAGCCTTGCCAGTCAGACGCGCCCCAAACTCCGGTATCACAATGTTGTCCGTGTAATACAAGTTGACCGGCGTCTGGAAATAGCTGCTGTTCTCGATAAAAAACGGCCGCACTTCCGGAAAGTACGGTGGAAACCGCTGATTCGGCGCCGCGGGATTGTCCACTCCTACCTGGCTGAAATCGGGGTTAATCGTCGTATCCAGCACCAGGCTGTTGTGTAGTATGAACTTCGAATCCAGCCCTGAGATCCCCTGGAAATGCTTGTCCTCAAAGTAAGGATTCAACGGATTCACCGAGTTCAGTTGCCGCAGATTCCGCGCCAGCGTATACGGATCGAACTGGTAATTCCGTCCCAGTGCAATATCTCCAAAGCCCTGCACCGTCATGTCCTGCGTCAGCAAGCCCGCAATATCGTGATGAATCCGCGGCCAGTAGTCCGACTCGCCCGTCTGCGCCACATTACGCCCCAGGATGATTCCCCAGCGCCGCAGCGCGCCCGGTGTTACCTTCGCAAAATACAGGCTCGCAAAGGGAATCCGCATCAGTACCACGTACCCGAACGGCGTCCGTTGCCCCCACGTGTCCCATACCGTGTTAAACGAGTAGTCGTAACCGCTCTGATCGCTGTACATCGCATCCGCCTGTATCCCCAACGGATTGCTCTGGAATACAAATGCACGCCGGTGATCGTCGAACGTGTCCACCATCAGCGATACGGAGTCGTCGCCACCCAGGCCGTCCCGCGGCATCATGTGCGCGCGTATCTCTTTCGGGTCGCGGTCCTTGCACACAAAAGCCACAAAAAACGCCCGGTGCGTGTAACCCATGTACGCCGTCGTCCCATTCTCCGGCGCTCCCCCGGCGTCCGGATAGTGCTCCACAAAATGCGACACCCGCAACATCCGCTCCGCCACCGTGGAGTGATCGGGAACCACCAGAAAATCGCTCAGCTTCGGCGCAATCATCAGGTGCGGGACGATGTAATGCACGGGATGCGGAATCAGCACGACTCCCGCCGGGCTCGCGCCATTACCCGTAATAGCCCCGGGCGGATCCGCGCGCTTCCCGCTATCATATGCCCTGACCACGGGTGCCGCCACCGCCGCCACCAATCCAAGACAGGCCACCCCAACGAATTTGCGAATCCAACCTGCTGCCATCGCCCTACACGCCCACCCCTGTATCCATCGGCTCTTGCAAGCTGCTGCGGCTCCCTTCAGGAACTATTTGCCCAACTTCGTCCCCGTTCTCGTATCGTTCCCATACGGGCAGTCAATCGTTTCTCTCTGCCTATAGTTTCGCATCCTGCCCCGGCACTTTTTCCACTGGATCGAGGGTATATTTCGTGATTCATTCCCACGATCACGCACGGACCCCTCAAATCACGGTATTATCACTGATTTCGATGCCGCAAAAATCTTCTGAAAAAAAATAATTACGAGTACCTTTGCTGGTGCCACTCCCACGCGCTCGCCAGAATCTCCTCCAGCCTCGCGTGCTGCGGCGTCCACCCCAGCTCTCGCTGAATCTTCTCTGAACTCGCCACCAGAACCGCCGGATCCCCGGATCGCCGCGGCTCCTCCACCACAGGAATGTCCCGCCCCGTCACCTTCCGCGCCCCCTCAATCACTTCGCGCACGCTAAAACCCTGCCCGTTGCCCAGGTTGTAGATCAGCCTTCCGCCGCGCTCTTCATCATCCAGCGCATCCAGCGCCAGCAGATGCGCCTGGGCCAGGTCGTGCACGTGAATGTAATCCCGAATGCACGTCCCGTCCGGCGTCGGATAATCGGTCCCGAATACCTTGATCGCCTCACGCCGCCCCATTGCCGCATCCAGAATCAGCGGTATCAGGTGTGACTCCGGCTCATGCGCCTCGCCGCGCCCCGGCATCGCCCCCGCCACATTGAAGTAGCGCAGGCTCGCATACCGAAACCCATGGCAGCGGTGGAACCACGTCAGCATATGCTCCACCAGCAGCTTCGACTCGCCATATGCATTCGTCGGCTGTAGTTTGGCGTCTTCAGCAATCGGCGTCTTTTCCGGCTCCCCATAAACAGCCGCTGTCGACGAAAATACCAGCTGGTTGACACCCACCGCCAGCATCGCCTCCAACAGGGTCAACGTCGAAGCCGTATTGTTGCGGAAATAGACCTCCGGCACCCGCATGCTCTCGCCTGCTTCAATCAGCGCCGCGAAATGCATTACCGCCCCCACTCCGCTTCGCAGCACCCGCTCCACCGCCTCCCGGTCAGCCAGTTCCGCCTTTACAAACTCTGTTCCCGCCGGAACCATCTCCCGCCGGCCATGCGTCAGGTTATCCAGCACTATCACTTCATGCCCCTGCTGGACCAGCAACCCCGCAACCGTTCCGCCAATATACCCCGCGCCGCCCGTCACAAGAATCTTCACTGTGCCTTCCCGCTCCTCGTCTTTTCTTGCTTTCCCATGCCGTCACCGCTGCGCGGCAGAGGCAATGAATCCGTTTTCATTCATTCTCCCACGCCCCCAATCATGGAATTACTTCTCTCCTTGCTCTGTACTCTGGAAAAACTTTCGCATCCCCTTTCGTGCAGTTATCCTCCCATCAGCGCTAATATGAAGCCACGAGGAGGCCAATTCAGCACTTTGGTTCCTGCTGCCCTGTCTGCCGTCTAAATATTTCTTAACTTTGCGATTCGGACCGCGCCGGATGCAGTTCCCCGAAAGCGACACGGTGATCCAATTGCAGTGCGGATCCTAATGTCTGTTCGCCTTGTAAATTCTGCATTGGCCCCTGGGGGTCCAGCCGGCTCCGGGGCTGAACACAAACAGCGCGCATCCTGCTCGTCAATTTGGAACGCGACTTGCAGCACAAATAGTTAGAGGACCAGGCTGACCTCAAAATCAGACCTGCGTCCCACCCCAATTGGAGTGAGATTTTCTTTATGGCAACGACGGACCGTTCGAACCATCCCACCTTCGGACTCTTGCCGGAAGAAAAGCGCGGATTTAAATCACTGGGGATCAGTGCGCTCATCAATATCGCGATTGCGGTCATTGTGCTGATCATCTCCATGTCAGCCGTACATGTTGTGCACGAGAACAATCTCGTGGCCAATGAGCTCATCTTCCAGCCGCCTCCACCCAAGCCCGTCGTCCAGCCACCGCCACGCGTCCATGTCTTCGCTCCGCCTCCCACCATGCCGTCCAAGATCTTCATGCCGGCCCCGAAACCGGTGAAGGCGCCGCCCAGGATCACGCATATCAAGATGCCGACCCCGGCTCTGCCAAACATTCCGGCGGCCCCGCCCCTGAAGGTGGCTCCCCCGCCCAAGCCCAAGGTTGGTCTCTTCAAGAGCTTCAACCCCACCCCGGTCGCAAACAACAAGTCACACCCCACGGTGCATACTGGCGGCTTCGGCGATCCCGAAGGGGTGCATGCTGACCCCAACGCCAAACGCAAACCCATCCTTGTCGCCTTCGGCTCCTCTGAGGATGCGCCCGGCTCCGCCAACTCCGGCGCTGGCAGAGCACGTCCCGGCTCCGTCCACGGAGTCGACTTCGGCTCCGGCGTCTCCAACGGCGTTCGCGGCGGCCATGATCGCGGCACCGTCGCCTCGGCGGGATTCAGCAATGGTGTCGTCGGCGGCTCCGGTTCCCGTCGCAGCCCCGGTACGATCGCCAAGGCGGCCTTCGGCAGCAACATGTATGGCAACTCGGGTCGCCATCTGCCTCGGCAGCAGAAGCCCAGCACTACGCCCATCATCGTGCTCTGGAAGCCGCTCCCAACTTATACCGCCGCAGCCCTCCAGCAGCATATTCAGGGCGACGTCACACTGCGCGTCCGCTTTTCCGCCGCTGGACAGGTGCAGGTCCTCAGCATCGTGCGCGGCCTCGGCTACGGACTGGACAAACAGGCGGAACTTGCCGCCGAGCAGATTCGCTTCAAGCCGGCTACGCGCGATGGCCACCCCATCGACGCTGTCCGTATCATTCGCATTACGTTCCAGATGACCTGACGGGAAAAATCACAATGGCTCATCCCGTCTCAAATTTCTATTTTGTTGATTTGCTCGAAATGGATCGAAACGATCCAACCTTTTCAAACCATGCAGTCAGGAGCCTTCAATGTTTCGTAAGTTTTGCGTGCTGGGTTTAGTCCTGAGCCTCGGGGTTGCTCCCGTCTGGGCCAGGAAATACAAATACCGCGAGCAGTTGCCGCCCCTTACCGCGCAACAGAAAGCGCTCATTCGGACGGCCATGGTGCGGGAACAGGCCACTATCAAGGCCATCGAGAAGGATACGCCAGTCGTCCAGACCTACATCCAGAACCTGCGCCCCGATCCTGTTCTCTATCAGGTGCCGGTCTCTGACCAATACAGCGTTGCCCGCGTCGATTTCGGCAAGGCCTTCTCGGCCAATGCCTACGAAGCCAGAAAATCCCACCGCGGCTGGTTCCGCGGCTCCTTCCAGTACCTCAAGGACCTCACCAAATCCTTCCAGATCAGCGACAACCCCACCGGCTTCATGGACATGATGTTCGTGGACCCG
>JAJYVU010000077.1 GCA_021791875.1 Acidobacteriota bacterium
AGAAACTCGCCCTCGAGAGGCCTCCCATCCACTTCCAGGCGCACGGTCTGGGTAAGATTGCCTTGAGCGACTGCGGCAATGGCTCGTGTGACTTCAGTGGTGGGTCGCAGGAGATCCTCCACGAGCGTGTTGACTGAGGCTTCCATTTCGCCCCACTGTCCGCGCCTCATCTGAATGCGCAGCCGCTCCCTGGCTTTTCCCTCCTTGCCCACATCCCGGCTGATCCGTTTCAACTCCATCGCCATCTGCTCGTTCACAGACATGATCTCGTTTAAGCTGTCAGCGACCTTGCCGGCAAGCCCAGTCCAAGCGACGGGCAGACGTGCACTGAAGTCTCCATCTTTCATTCTGCAGAGGCTGTGAAGGATCGCGGAAAGGATTTCGGATTCTAAGTTTTCATGGTTGGAAGTGTGATTGCCCCTCGTAGTCCCCTTACGGACTGATGACTGCGCACTGGCTCCCATGCATGATCTCCAGTTTTTTTCAGTTGTCCCTGTGATACGGCGTAAGCGTTGGAAATATCAACACATACTTCCCGCGATGCGATGCGACAGACGTGCATCTGGGTTGTACCCATTCATCCCGCGTCCCTCACCCGCCCGTGGTGGGGTCAGGGGGTGGAAGTCCAGACAAGGGGGTACGGACCGGGAGTATGGCCGACACTCTGGAACGGGGGGAGAGTTGGCCGTACGGTCGAGTAAGGGCTTTAAGATTTTCATGCCCCGGAAGACGCGCGGTGTGATGGAAAAGGCTTCGCTTCGTATTTATTTATCCGACCCTGAAGTATTGCTACGCGGCGGCATAACATATATATTTCTGGCCGAAGTAGTTTTCGACCCGGCCAGGCTGTTTCTGAATGCTGCGCAGGACGCTGACCGCGGTCTGCGTCAGAGCCAATTTCGTTCGGGCTGGGGCAACTTTGGTCACCCTGCGCTTGAGATCGGCGTTCAGCAACTCGTCGGGGTTCAGTTCTGGCGAGTAGCTGGGCAGATAGAACACCTGGATCTTGTCTGCGTTTCCTCTAAACCATTTCCTCACAGCCTTCGAATGATGGACTCGCAGGTTGTCCAGGATCAGGAAAACTCTCTTCTGCCGTCCATCGACAAGCCGCTTCATGAAGCCAATCATGATCTTCGTGTTCATCGCTCCGGAGAAGACCTTCCAGCACATCCGCCCCTTGTTGGTCACCGTTGAAATCACGCTCAGCTTGGACCGATTGACATTGGCCGGTACCACGGGCGTCTTTCCCTTCGGCGCATAACCGCGGCCGCGCACATCATCTGAGCGCAGTCCTGTCTCGTCGCCCCACTAAATCTCGGCACCCTCTTGCCTGGCTTGGGTCGCGATCTTTGGATACTCCTCGTTCACCGGTTTCGCGACCGCTGCGGGGGACTGCTCATAGGTTTTGTTCAGCGGCTGTGGCGGTGTGAATCCCCAGCGCTTCAAATACTTGCCCATGTTGCGCACAGTCAGACGTACGCCGTACACCGCCTCGATCAACTCACTGACCGCCTGGCGCGTCCACGGGGCGCAAGCCAGCTTCAACTGGTCCGGCATGCGGTCCTGAATCAACTGCTGAATCTACTGCTCCTGTTCGGCGGTCAACTGCCGTCCGCTGCCGACCGGCCGGCCGACAATCGGTACTGCCGCGGCCTTCCAGCCACCCCGCTCGTAGGCCTGCATGGCGCGGATCACCGCCGATCGGCCTAACTCGCACTGCACCACAGTCTCGGTGATCGTCGCTCCACTCAAGCGCAACTTCACGGCTCGACGCCGGCGCTGATTCAACACTACCCGCGGAAGTCGATGTGCCTCAGCTTTCTCTATACATATGAGGCGTCTCAGACTAAGAAAAGGTCTCATCCATCCGGGGCGGATCAGTCAGCGGACAGTCTTAAGGCTAGCGCTCGCCCCATTTCAGTTTGGCGCGCAGCACGTCAAAGAATCCGGTGGTACCCATCCGCACCAGCTTCACCTTGTGCACGGACTTGCGGCAGTGCAATTCGTCATTTACCTGCAGGGCAATCGCCTCCTGACCGTCCACGGTAAGATAAGCCTGATCCGGGACGTCAGTAACGCTCAGAATGAGGTCAGAATTTCCCTGCACCACGAGCGGCCGCAGCGTGAGCAGGTGTGGGCAAATCGGCGTGACGATGAGCGCATCGACATCCGGCGCCAGAATCGGGCCATTTGCCGCAAGCGAATAGGCGGTCGAGCCAGTGGGCGTGGAGATGATGACGCCATCGGCGCGGAACGCCGCCACGAGCTGATGGTCGAGAGCTACCCGGAAATCGCCCATCCGGGCAATGGCGCCTTTGGAGACGACCACATCGTTCAGCGCTTCATAGTCGCTGACCAACTCACCGTTACGGTGCAATTCGCAGTGCAGCATGGAGCGTTCTTCGATGCCGCAACAGGCTTTCGACCATCCTTCCAGGTGGCTGTAGAGCTGATCGAGGCGAACCTCGGTGAGAAAACCCAGAGAGCCGAGGTTTACGCTGAGTATGGGGACGCCTGTTTTGGCAAAGACACGTGCCGCGGCCAGGAGCGTGCCATCCCCGCCGAGGACGATCACAAGCTCGGGATTTTCGTTGGGCAGCTCGTGCCGCGGAACGATGCAGGCATCCTGAGTGTAGCTGCATCCAATGTGATCCAGGATGGGGTCGTAGCCGTGGGCGCGCAGCCATAACAGCAGCTCCGGCAGGATCTGGTGGAGCTCCTCTTTCTGCGGTTTCGCAATAATGGCAACGCGGCGCATATGCTTCAGTTTAGCTGTTCTAAGTCTGCTTCCAGCGGGCATGGAGCAGGAATTCGCGATTCCCTTCCGCACCGGTAATTGGTGAGTCAATGACGTCTACGCCATCACCCCCGGTAGCCCGAACGCATTGGGCGACTCGCTCGACCGCGAAACGGTGCGCCTCCGGGTCGCGCACAATGCCGCCTTTGCCGACGCGTTCGCGGCCCACTTCGAACTGCGGCTTGACGAGGATGATGCCTTCGAGGGCGGCCTCCCCGGGCGCACCATGGAGGGCCGCAGCGATGATGGGCGGCAAGATGAGCGTCGCGGAGATGAAGGAAACATCCATGGCGAAGAACTGGATGCCGGCGGGCAGATCGCCGGGCGCAAGATTCCGGGCGTTGGTCCGCTCCATGAGGCTGACACGTTCGTCTCGACGGAGGCGCTCGGCGATCTGTCCGTAGCCAGTGTCGACTGCAAGCACACGGGCCGCGCCGTGCTGCAGCATGCAGTCGGTGAAACCGCCGGTTGAGGCGCCGACATCCAGGCAGGACTTCCCCGTGAGGTCAATCTGCCAATGTTTGAGCGCCCCTTCGAGCTTCAGTCCGCCGCGGCTCACGTAGCGCAGATCGTCGCCCAGCAAGCGCAGCACGGCAGCTTCGTCTACGGCGTGCCCGGGCTTGGTGACCTTCTGCTCATTGACCAGCACGCGTCCGGCAAGGATGAGAGCCTGAGCGCGCTCGCGCGAGGGGGCCAGGCCGCGGTCAGAGATCAGTTTGTCGAGGCGCACCTTCATGTCGTAGTGTTTTTATCCTAAAGGGATTGCATCAAAGACAGAGGCTGAATGAATTTGTCTTCCGGTTAGAAAGGCAGCCGGGGCGCAAAATATGTCCATCTAATAAGATTGGCACTGTGCTATGAGCAAAAAGAAACCGATCACTCTCGCTATCGATATTGGCGGCACCGGCGTGAAAATGATGCTGCTCGACGACAACGGCAAGCCTATCAGCGAGCGATTGCGCCTGCCTACGCCACAGCCCCCGACGCCGGACAACGTGATGCAGGCGCTCGACGAGCTCCGCAAGCAGGTAACGGGATTTGACCGCGTGAGCATCGGATTCCCGGGTGTCATCAAACAGGGGATAACGCATACGGCAGCGAATCTTGATCCGGGGTGGATCGGCTTCCCTTTTGCCAGTGCGATTCGCAAGCGTTGGCGCCGCCCTGTCCGCATTGCCAATGACGCCGCGGTGCAAGGTTTTGCAGCCATCCGGGGACGCGGCGTGGAAATGGTGCTGACGCTGGGCACGGGACTGGGCTCTGCCATCTACACAAACGGCCACCTCTGCCCGGGGCTTGAGCTCGGACATCACCCATGGCGAAAGGGCCTTACATACGAAGATTACCTGGGCCGGGATGGTTATGAGAGATATGGGAAGAAGAAATGGAACAAGTATCTGGCCAAAGCCATTGAACAAACCGCGCTCACTTTTAACTGGGACCACCTGTACATAGGCGGAGGTAACGCCAAACATATCACGCTCGATCCAGACCCAAAGATTACCCTGGTGAGCAATGCGGACGGGCTGCTGGGCGGAGCGGCATTATGGAACGATAACGAGATATAGGCAAGATATAAAACAAGGAACCTGCCGGCCATTTCTCGCGTATCTTGGAGAGAATACTTTCGCCGGAGAGCCGTACTTGTATTTCTGGATTTCCCGCTGGATTTTTCTCCTCTGGTATGCGTTGTTCGTCGCCTGGGTGATCGCAGCCATGACGTCGAAGCGGTCGGTTCAGCACCAGAGTTCCGAATCGCGGCTGCTACAGATTGCCGTCCAGGTGGTTGCGTATTGGCTCCTGCTCGGATCCCCATTCTGGTTACGCGGTACGGTGATGACGGACGATCTGCTCCCGGCGACCAGCGCGGTTGCGCTTTTCGGCCTCAGCCTGACGACTGCGGGGATGTTGTTCTGCGTATGGGCGCGCATCACGATTGGCCGCAACTGGAGCGGTGCGGTCACCATCAAGCAGGATCACCAGCTTATTCGCACGGGCCCCTATCGGCTTGTGCGCCACCCCATCTACACAGGGCTCATGACTGCTGCATTGGGCACGGCGATTGTGTTTCTGCGCGCGGAGTGCTTTGCCGGAGTCGCCCTGATGACGCTGGGCTTCTCGTACAAGCTGCGGATAGAGGAACAGTTCATGCTGCAGCAGTTTGGCGAGGAATACGCGCGCTACCGTGAGCAGGTGCGCGCGCTGATCCCCTTCGTTTTGTAAGCTACTTTGCCGCCGCACGCTCCGCGTGCAACATTTGCAGCGGATAGACAGAGATCTGCTTGCGGTGCATGGCCGCAATGCCCTCCGCCGCAGCGCGTGCAGCCGCGATAGTGGTGATGGTTGGAATCCGTTGCGACACGGCTGCGCGCCGGATCGCCTTTTCGTCGAAGAAAGTATCCTGCCCGCGCGGGGTATTCACAATGAGGTGGATACGCTCGCCCTTGATGAGATCGACGATGTTCGGACGGCCTTCCTTCACCTTGTAGACCTGCTCGACAATCATGCCCGCGGCCTGCAAGACCCGGGCCGTGCCCTCGGTCGCGACGATCTGGAAGCCGAGATCGACATATTGCTTCGCCAAAGGCACAATTGCCGCCTTGTCGTGGTCGTTGACGCTGAAAAAGACCGTGCCGGAGGTGGGCAGGATGAGCCCGGCGGAAAGCTGGGCCTTGGCAAAGGCTTCGCCAAAGTTGTCTGCCACGCCCATGACTTCGCCGGTCGACTTCATCTCGGGTCCAAGAACCGTGTCGACGCCGGGGAATTTGTTCCATGGGAAAACAGGCGATTTGACGTAATAGTGCGAACCCGTGCTGAGATCGCTCGCGGTAGCGATGTTTTCGGGCAGGAACTCGCGGAGCTTGCGGCCCGTCATCAGGCGGGACGCGATTTTGGCGAGCGGTACGCCCGTTGCCTTGGAAACGTAAGGCACCGTGCGCGAAGCGCGAGGGTTGACTTCGATGACGAAGACCTTGTCGCGCTGGATCGCGAACTGGAGATTCACGAGGCCAACCACCTTGAGGGCCAGAGCAAGCCTGCGCGTGTACGCGCGGATGGTGTCGAGCACCTTCGGTGAGAGATCGACGGCGGGCAGTACACAGGAAGAGTCTCCGGAGTGGATGCCTGCTTCCTCAATGTGCTGCATGATGCCGGCGATGACCACGTCGCTGCCGTCGCAAAGCGCATCCACATCCACTTCGACCGCGTCTTCGAGAAAATGGTCGATGAGGATGGGCCGCTCCTGCGAGTATTCCACGGCTTCCTTCATATAGTGGGATACAGCCGCTGCGTCATATGCGATGACCATGGCGCGTCCACCGAGCACGTAGGACGGGCGCACGAGGACGGGATAGCCGATGCGCTCGGCACTGGCGAGAGCTTCGTCCACGCTGGTGGCTGTGGCGCCCTGCGGCTGCGGAATTTGCAACTCTTCAAGCAGCTTGCCGAAACTCTTGCGATCTTCGGCGAGATCGATGGACTCAGGCGAGGTACCGATGATGTTGACGCCTGCGTGCTTGAGGCGCAGCGCGAGATTCAATGGAGTCTGTCCGCCGAACTGGACAATCATGCCGGCTTCCGCGCCGCCGGAGGTTTCGTGCTCGTAGACGGAGAGCACATCTTCAAGCGTGAGCGGCTCGAAGTAGAGACGGTCGCTGGTATCGTAGTCGGTGGAAACCGTCTCGGGGTTGCAGTTGACCATGATGGTTTCGTAGCCATCGTCCTTGAGAGCGAAGGCCGCGTGGCAACAGCAGTAATCGAATTCGATTCCCTGCCCGATCCGGTTGGGTCCGCTGCCGAGAATGATGATCTTGCGCTTTGCGGTCGGAGGCGCTTCGTCTTCTTCCTCGTAGCTCGAGTAGAAGTAGGGCGTAGCGCTTTCGAACTCGGCGGCGCAGGTATCCACCAGCTTGAATACCGGAGCGAGCTTGTTACGACGGCGCAGCTTGCGGACTTCTGCTATTCCATCGTTGCTGTTCATGCCCCAGATTTCCGCCAGGCGCTCATCGGAAATGCCCATGCGCTTGGCTTTTCGCAACTCTTCCGGCGACACTTTGGCGGGTGCAGTGTCTGCGAGCCGCGCAATCTCGTCAGTGACTTCCTTGATCTGGTAGAGGAACCAGGGATCGATGGAGGTCATCCGCGCCACTTCGCGGACAGACAGGCCCTGGCGGAAGGCAAAGCGAATGTAGCTCATGCGCTCCGGCTGCGGGGTTACAAGCCGCTGCGTGAGTCGGCGCGGCTCGAGGACTTCTGCGCCGACGCGTTTACCGGTTTCCAGCGAGCGCAACGCCTTCATCAACGATTCCTTGAAGGTGCGGCCGATGGCCATGACTTCGCCGACGGATTTCATCTGCGGGCCGAGGTTTTCGTCGGAACCGGGGAATTTTTCAAACTGCCACTTGGGAATTTTGGTGACGACGTAATCGATAGTAGGCTCGAAGCAGGCCGGGGTTTTCTTCGTGATGTCGTTGGGGATTTCGTCGAGCGTATAACCGACGGCGAGCTTGGCCGCGATTTTTGCAATCGGGAAGCCGGTAGCCTTGGAGGCCAGCGCCGAGGATCGGGAGACGCGCGGGTTCATCTCAATGACAACCATTCGGCCGTTCTGCGGATTGACAGCGAACTGCACATTGGAGCCGCCGGTTTCGACGCCAATTTCGCGCATGACGCGGATGGCTGCGTCACGCATCGCCTGATACTCACGGTCGGTGAGCGTCTGCGCGGGTGCGACGGTGATGGAATCGCCGGTATGGACGCCCATCGGGTCGACGTTTTCGATCGAACAGATAATGATGACGTTGTCGGCGAGGTCGCGCATGACCTCGAGCTCGAATTCCTTCCAGCCGAGCACCGATTCTTCGATGAGGCACTCGTGCACGGGCGAGAGATCGAGGCCGCGCGCGAGGATTTCCATGATTTCTTCGCGGTTGTAGGCGAGGCCGCCACCCGAGCCGCCAAGGGTAAACGATGGGCGAATGATGACCGGGAAACCGATCTTCGAGGCAAAATCGAGGCCATCGCGCAGGTTGTTGACCAGTGCGGAGCGCGGCACATCGAGGCCGATGCGCGTCATCGCGTCCTTGAAGAGCAAACGGTCTTCGGCCTTCTTGATGGCGTCGAGCTTGGCGCCGATGAGCTCGATGCCGTACTTGTCCAGGATGCCGGCATCGGAGAGTTCGACGGCGAGGTTGAGCGCTGTCTGGCCGCCAACGGTCGGCAGCACGGCGAACTTACCGTCCCTTCCGTCACCATGAACGCTCTGGGCGAGCATTTCGGTCTCGATGCGGAGAATCTCATCGAGATATTTCACGGTAAGAGGCTCGATGTAAGTGCGGTCGGCCAACTCGGGGTCGGTCATGATGGTGGCCGGGTTGGAGTTCACCAGCACCACCTCGTAGCCCTCGGCCTTGAGCGCCTTGCAAGCCTGCGTGCCTGAGTAATCAAACTCGGCAGACTGGCCGATGACGATCGGGCCGGAGCCAATCACGAGAATTTTGCGAATGTCATTCCTGCGTGGCATCTACTTCTTCCACTCCTCCATCATCTTGCGGAAGTCCCGGAACAGGTAATTCGAGTCGTGCGGGCCGGGGCTGGCTTCCGGATGGTACTGCACGCTGAACAACGGCAGGCTGCGGTGGCGCAAGCCTTCCAGCGTGTTGTCGTTGAGGTCGATGTGCGTCAGGTCAACTTCACCCGGGTTCAGCGAGTCGGGATCGACGGCGAAGTTGTGGTTGTGGCAGGTGATCTCCACCTTGCCTGTCTCCATGGCCTTGACCGGATGGTTCCCGCCATGGTGCCCGAAGCGGAGTTTGTAAGTTTTGCCGCCGAGGGCGAGGCCGATGAGCTGATGGCCGAGGCAGATGCCAAAGATCGGCCTGCGGCCGGCAAGCTGGCGGATGTTTTCCTGCGCGTAGGTGACCGGTTCGGGATCGCCCGGGCCGTTCGACAGAAAGATGCCGTCAGGGTTGAGCGTGAGCACATCCTCGGCGGAGGTCTGCGCAGGAACCACAGTGACGCGGCAGCCTTCGCGAGCGAGCATGCGCAGGATGTTCTTCTTCATGCCGAAGTCATAAGCCACGACGTGCAGATGGGGTTTCGGCATCGCAATGGCCACATCTTCGGTTTGCAGCGGGTCGGTGGAGTCCTCTTCCCACTCGTAGCGGGTCTTGGTGGTGACGACGCTGGCCAGATCGGTACCTTCCATCTTGCGCAACGAGCGAGCCTTGGCGACAAGCACATCGGGATCGGCTTCTATCGAAGAAAGCACCCCGCGCATGACGCCATGCGTGCGAAGATGCCGCACCAGGGCGCGCGTGTCGATTTCAGAAATCACCGGGACGTTGAAGCGCTCCAGGTACTCGTCGGCTACCTGCTGGGAACGCCAGTTGGAACTTATAGGGGAAAATTCGCGGGTGACCAGCCCCTCGATATAGGGCCGGTTGGCTTCATTGTCGGCGTGATTGGTGCCATAATTGCCGATCTGCGGATTGGTAAGAACGACAATCTGGCCGGCGTAGGAGGGATCGGTGAAAATTTCCTGATACCCGGTCAATGAGGTGTTGAAAACAACTTCGCCGTAGCACTCGCCGTGCGCGCCATGGCCCTCACCGCGGAAGATGCGCCCGTCTTCGAGCGCAAGGATCGCCTGCATCGGTTCTCCGAGGAGTGGATTCAATAGATTCTAGCAGTCCGCGGCGCTGATTTCAGCCCGGCAACGAGGAAAACTTTCACTTCGTCACCAGGCTGCCGGGTTTTCCGTGCCCGGTGCTACGACTTCGAATGCTGCGGCATGCCACCCGGCGCCGGTTTCTCCGGCTGGGGCACGCGCTCTTTCTGCTGCTTCTTTAATTGCTGCTTCTGAGCCGGCAAATTCACCTCCGGCATCGTACTGGCTGGCTCGATGCCGGGGATGATCGGCGGCGTGGAGATTTGCCCCGTAGCGGCGTCCACGATCGAAATGCCATAGCGGTCGAGTGTAATACCCAGCAGCTCACTCAGCGCGGCGCGGTCCGTGGCGTATTTTGCTGTATCGGAGATCAGAGTGGCTTCCGCCGCGGCCAGGTTGCGTTCCTGCTGCAACACGTCGGCCGTGGTGGCCGCGCCCAGATGCAGCTTCTTGATTTCGGCATCGAGGCTTTGCTGATTGTAGTTGCGATTCGCGATAGCGGCCCGCACGGCGGCGCGGTCGTTGGTGAGCGCGTACTGGCCGTTGATGACCTGCATGCGGGTTTGCACGTAAAGCTGCTGGAGGCGCATCTGCTCCTGCTCGTACTCAAGGCGGGAGCGGGACTCCAAGGCCTGGGCCGTGCGGTTGCGAATCGGAATCGTGATATTCACTCCGGCGCCTTTATTAGGTCCGGTGCTGTTGAACAGGTTTGTAAACACCGTGCTATAGCCGGTGCTGGGAAGCTGGTTGCAGATGTTTTTGCCGAAGAATCCGGTGTTGCAGTAGGGGCTGACGGCGCCGCCGATGCCTTGCGCTCCATAAAAGGCATACAACTGGACTGTGGGCAGCAAACCGTTCCTGTCGGCCTTGAGAGTAATTCTGTCATTCTTGAGAGCCAGGGTCGCCTGCTCGATGGATGGGCTATCCTGATCGGCTTCGCGAACGAGCTGATTGATGGATTTCAACTCCTCGGGTGTTTCCGCAAGGTTGACGCGGTCCGTGGGAATTACGGGGGCGTTGGCCACCACGGCATTGTCAAGGTTGCGGGAGATGGCCTGCTTCATGAGCATCTGCTGGTACTCGAGCGTGCTTTGCGCGGTGATCAGAGCCTGCTCGTCGGCAGCATGCTGGCTTTTGACGTTGACGAGATCAAGCGGAGCAATGGCGCCCACCTGAAGCTGCTTTTCGTCATCCTTGACGAGATTGGCGGACTGCTGAGCCGCGCGCTGCTTGGCAGCAACATCTTCGTAAGCACTGACCAGTCCCCAGTAGATATTCTCTACCTGGTTGATGGTGTAGAGCAGTTGGGCGCGGAAGGCTGAGTCCGCGATGCGGCGGTCATTTTTGGCCTGTACGATGAAGCGGCCGTTGATGCCCGGGCCAAAGCCCTGCAGCAGGTTCTGGGTGATTTGGGCATTAAAGGTGGAAAGCAGCGTCGGGCTGTAGGTATCGAAGGGATTGTTCGTCGTGATGCGACTGTTGTCAAAAGTGACCTGCAACCCTGTGCCGCTCACGAAGCCCTGATTATAGGTGAAGTTGTATTGGTCCGTATTCGTGTTGATAGCCGGCAATCCGCCGCTGAAGAGGATATTCTGCTGCGGCTGCTTGACGCGGTTGAGTTGAACCTGAGCCTGCAGCGTGGGATCGAGATTTTCAGGCGTGGGTCCGCTGCCATTCGCCGTCAGCGCGAGTCCTTCCGCACCGGCGCCCGCACCGCCAGCTCCGGAAGTTGTACCGCCCGGACCGCCGCCGACCGAATTCACCGAAGCAGTCGACCCGCCGAGGGTTCCGGTCACCAGGCCGGAGTTCACACCAAACAGATTTGAACCGGCGCGTGCCCGGAGGATATCGGTATCCGCAATGTTGAGGTTCACGCGCTGGATGGCGATGTCATAGTTGTTTTCCAGTGCCAGCAGAATTGCATCGCTCAGGCTGAGGTAGATCTTGCCGCCGCGCAACAGCTGACCGAGGGTAAGGGCGTTCAGATAGTTCTGGCCAGGCGCGACATTAATCGGCAGGTAAGGCCCGATGAGATTCGGGAAATAGCCGCGTGCGCGCGAAAAATTCTGCTTGGAAGGACGCAAATACAGTGGTTCCGTAAAGTGCGGCTGCGGGGCGGAGGGCATATCTCCCTGCGCCGTTGCCGAGGTCTGCTGACCCATGCCGTAGCCCAGTGCATAGCTCGGGGCCGTTCCGGCCATCAGGCAGGCAATTGCCGCCCACGCCTTCAGCCGCTGCAAACCTAGCGCACTCCGCTGCTTCTGCTCTGATGTAAGGTCAGTCAACCAGCTCATTCGCCCCTCTTTCTGTCCCTGCATCCTCCGCCGCCTGACGGGGAGCGTTTCGTTGCTATACGTTTGATCTTCGCGCCCGGTTCCCAGGTTCCGCAAGTTACATTCATTTCAGTGGAAAACAGAGACTTTGCCCGCGCAATTTGCAGTGAAGCCCCTGGTGGGCTGCACAACTGGCGAAGCCTGAGTATACCTTGGAGAAACGGCATATTCGGTGAGTTACCGCACAGAAAGAGTGGAGGATATCACCCGAAGTGTAACTATGGGAGCAAACTGGAAAATCACGCTCGCCTACGACGGTACGGACTTTCGCGGCTGGCAGGTGCAGCCGGATTTGCCGACCGTCCAGGGTCTGCTTGCCGATGCCATTGAGCGCATCACCGGCGAGCGCGTGCTGCCCCAGGGCAGCGGCCGGACCGACGCCGGGGTGCATGCGCTTGCGCAAGTGGCCAGCTTTCCTCTTGCTGCACCGATTCCGCCAGAAAACCTGCGTCGCGCCCTCAATCGGACGCTGCCGGCGGCGATTCGGATTCTTGAGGCCGAAAGCGTCACTCCCGATTTTCACGCCCGGCACAGCGCGCAGAGCAAATGGTACGAATACCGCATTTACCGTGGCGAATTGTGCCCACCGTGGATCGCGCGCTACGTCTACGCGCTGAACTGGCCGCTCGAGATCGACGCGCTGCATGAATCTGCGGAGGTTTTCGTGGGCGAGCACGACTTTTCCTCCTTTGCCGCGACCGATCCGGATGTCGCCCAGCGCGCGACGGAAGACGCGGCTGGCCAAGGCGAGGACGACAATGGGCGCGAGGGCAACGTGCGTGAAATTTATGCCTCCTCGTGGTCGGCCGAGGGTGAATTGCTCATCTATCGAGTGCACGGCAACGGCTTCCTGCACCACATGGTGAGGAACCTGGTTGGCACGATGCTCGATGTGGGCCGGGGACAGATCTGCGTGGGAGACCTGCCGGGGATCCTTGCGGTGCGCGAGCGGTCGGCGGCCGGACCAACTGCGCCGGCGCGCGGGCTGTTTCTGCTCCGCGTGAACTACTGACTCGATGTAGGCTGATGCTATGTCTTCGCCTGCTACGGCATCTGCTTTTGGAGAAATTACGCGTCTGGCGGGAGATCGCCGCGTGCACCAGGCATTCCGGTGGCTCCATTTGCAGGAACGAACGGTTTTCGGCTGGCAGGTGGAGCTCGTGCAGGTACCCGCGCCGCCTTTCGGTGAGGAGCCAAGGGCGGAGTGGCTGGCCGGGAAATTTCGCGAACTTGGGCTGGAAGATGTGGGTCTCGACGAGGCCGGCAACGCGATTGGGATTTTGCGCGGCAGCCGTTCCGGCGGCAGCTGCGTACTGCTTTCAGCACACATCGATACGGTTTTCCCCGCCGGCACGCCCATTGCGCCAATCGTAGACGGTGAGCGGCTTGCCGCGCCGGGAGCCTGCGACAACGGCGCAGGCATTGCAGGCATGCTCGCAATTGCCTCCGCGCTCATGGACGCGGGCCTGCAGCCGGGCTATGACGTGGTGTTTGCGGGCAATGTGGGCGAGGAGGGTGACGGCAATCTGCGCGGCATACGGCACATTTACGAGCATGCGCCGTGGCGGCACGAGATCAAAGCACATATTGTGCTCGATGGCGCAGGCGAAAATGTGGCCATCACCCAGGCGCTTGGAAGCCAGCGCTACCGCGTTACCATCACGGGGCCTGGCGGACACTCGTGGACCGATGCCGGAGCGCCAAATCCGATTCTGCTGCTCAGCCAGGTCATCACCCGCCTTGGCGCGGGCGAGCTGCCACGTTCGCCTCGCACCACACTGAACGTAGGCACCATCGAGGGTGGAACCGCGATCAATGCGATTCCCGAGCGAGCCGTGGCCAGCTTCGACCTCCGCTCGACGGATCCGGGGCAGATCATTCGACTGGAAGTGGAGTTGCATCGCGCGGTGGAAGATGCCGTGATGCAGGCAAACCATGAGATGGCCACCCGTCGGCCGGGAAATGGTGCGGCCCTCTCAGATCGCAAAAACGTGGATTTTACGGTAGAGAAAATCGGGGAGCGACCGGCGGGCAAACTCCCCGAGGATTCGCGGCTGCTGGACCTGCTGTATGCGGTGGACCGCCAGCTTGGGTTGCGCACCGAGACGCGCGTCGCTTCCACGGATGCCAATATTCCGCTCTCGCTTGGCGTACCTGCCATGGCATTGGGGGCCGGCGGCAACGGCGGAGGAATTCACACACGCAATGAATGGTACGATGCAACTGGCCGAGAGCTTGGGTTGAGGCGGGCACTGCTTCTGCTGCTCGGGGCCACGGGGTCGGTTTGAGGAGCGATCCACGCGATTACCGGTTTGATCCATTTTCCTCCGACTCATGAAAAAAATGCTTGCGAAGATCACAAAAGTACACACACGATGACATGACTCCTGCCGTAGGAGTGGTACTGAGCGAAGCCGGATGCGCAGTCTCCATTGGGACTATTTACTACATGGTGACTCGCTTAGGAGAATTGTCCGGATTTGGAATAGTTCTTGCTCATCATGAAAGCATCGGAAGACAGCCCAGGACAGGAGACGTCGCCTTGCGAACCATCATACTGAGAACCCTAGCGATTTTTTGTTTCTTACCGTTGCTGGTGCCGGTCCATGCGCCCGCCCAGACCGCGCCAGCCGCTTATGTGCGCCCGCACAGCATCTTTGTTGGGGGCGAGTACGCGCTGTTTGATTCCGATTATTTTGCGAATAACAAAAGTCTCAACCAGCCCGCCTTTGCCGTCTACGGGGACTATTACATCCTTGGCGGCTCCTGGCCCGTCGCGCTGGAGTTGAACTACACGAAGGTTCCCGATCACTACGGCGCTCAACAGCGCTATCTCTCCAGCTTTCTTGCCGGCCCCAAGATCAGCCACCGCATGGGCCGCTTCGAGCCGTTTGCCAAGTTCGGCGGAGGTATCGGACACTTCGGTGCCGCCAACGTCATCAGCTACCACCAGCAAGGAGAGCATGCCGCGATTGGAATTGGCGGGGGCATCGACTATCACCTCACCGGCCACATCACGCTGCGACCGATTGACTATACGTTTGAGCGCTGGAACTTTTACCCCCATGCTCTGTCGCCCCAGATTCTAGGGTTTGGGCTTTCCTACCGCATCCATTGATTTGGCTTTTTCCAAGGCGGGGAAGCTGTTTTCGCAGCGTCTCCGTGCTGATATCCTCCGTGGTAAGAATTGTGCGGAAGCCGTATCCAAACCGCTTTGAAGACGCCGGGAGCCCCGGCTTAAGTTTGCCTGGGCCCGCGTGTAGCCCGAAATGCCCCTCGGGCGCGCTTTCACGCCAGATTGTGCTTCATAATCAGCAGGTTAGACGAACTCTGCCAGTGAATTCGAGCTTCCGAGCGAGACTTCGTTCCCCAAAGCGATCTCCATTGCTTGTATTTGGGACTGCTTATCCACAATATATTGGGGTTCGATTGTTGACCCTCGATACCCCCGGCGCTACAGTTTTGACTGAAACCCGGCTTATTGGAGTTGCGCCATGCTGAAGTTAAAGAAGATCCAGATTCTGGGCTTCAAGTCATTCTGCGATCGCACCGAAATTTCGCTGCCCGGCAGCGGCATCGGTGTGGTTGTCGGCCCGAACGGATGCGGCAAGTCCAACATCCTCGACGGTGTGAGCTGGGTGCTGGGTGAGCAGAGCGCAAAGACCCTGCGCGGCGGCAAGATGGAAGATGTCATCTTCGCCGGGACACGCAGCCGC
>JAJYVU010000165.1 GCA_021791875.1 Acidobacteriota bacterium
GCCGCGATCCGAGTGAAAGATCAATCCCTCTGGTTGCGGACGGCGCTGGTAGACGCCCATCTCCAGCGCGTCGATCACCAGGCTGCGGTGCATGTCCGGCCGCATCGACCAGCCCCCCACCTTGCGGCTGAATAGATCGATCACCACAGCCAGAAACAGCCAGCCCTCCTCGGTGGCAATATACGTGATGTCACCGCTCCAGGCCTGGTTGGGACCAGACGCGGTGAAGTTGCGGTTCAGCAGGTCCGGCGCGATCGGAAGATCATGCCGGCTGTCGGTGGTCGTAACCCGGAAACGCCGCCTGCCACGGGCACGAATGCCGTGCTGCTGCATCAGCCGCTGCACCCGTTGCTTGCCCACGCGGATGCCGCGCTTCAGCAGTTCCCGCCAGATGCGCGGCCACCCGTAGGCGCCGCGATGTTCCGCGTACACCGCGCTGATGTGCGCCAGCAGCGCCGCATCGCTCAAGTGCCGGCGCGAAGCTATCTTCCGGTACCGCGCCTGGTGCTGATGAAAGCCCGACACGCTCACCTTGAGCACCCGGCACTGCATGCAAATCGGCCAGAGGCGCCGATGACGCTCGATGAAGGCATACTTCACTTCTGGCCCTTTGCAAAGTATGCCGTCGCTTTTCCCAGGATGTCGCGCTCCATCTTCACCCGCGCCAGCTCCGCACGCAGACGGCTGATTTCCATCTGCTCGGCCGTCACCCCAGCCTTGCCGCTGACTTCCTTCAGCTTGCCTTCCCGCTTCGCCTTCACCCAGTTGGACAGGGTCTGCTCCACCACTCCCAGACTGCGCGACGTCTCGGCAATGCTCTGGCCGACTCCACCAGCCGCACCGCCTCCCGCTTAAACTCCAGCGTGTACCTGCCCCGTTTTCCGTTCCTCATCTGCCGCCCCTTTCGCTATTACAGCAGCTCAGCTAAGGGATACGTTTTACGCGGGCAAGGTCAATTTACCGCAATTCGAGATCACGATGAGATCACAAGTGGTGTTCAGATTGAAGTTTGACAGCGGCCTACGAGGCATGCTGGGTGTGTTCGCCTAGGGACGGCGTCCCGCGCAAGAGACTGCGGCAGCCGAAAGCCGTCGAAGAGTCGGGGCTCGATAAAAATAGTCATCTGAGCGATCACGTCTTTCTCCAGCGTGATTACGTGAATCGAGTGCGCGTTCCACTGCTCATTGGCGGAAGAGAACTCATAAACGGCAAAGGCGGGTTGGCCATTGGCGGAGGTAGGTACCAGGTGGAGGCCGCCACAGGTCTTCCATGCACCAGCAAAGAAGGCCCCGATAATCTCGCGCCCCGCGAGCCACTGCGGCCACGGAGGCATGACGGCAGCCGCATCCTCTTTAAGTAGAGCGACGAAGTTGTCAACATTGTGCCCTTCCCATGCCTGCAGATAGCGGCCGAGGAGCTTTTGCTGCTCAGCAGTCGGCGGAGATTGGATGGATGGCCGGCGATCAGAGTAGTTCTTCGAGAGCGTTTCACGCGCCCGCTGCAGCGCGCTGTTAATCGATGCGGTGGAACTTTCGAGCAGATTGGCTGCCTCGGCCGACGCCCAACCGAGCACATCGCATAGCATAAGCACGGCGCGCTGGCGGGGCGACAACTGTTGGATGGCGGCCACGAATGCAAGCTGCACAGATTCACGCGCCGTGAATAGTGCCTCGGGGTTCGGCGTGGCATCGGCGATGCCTTCGAGGGTGGAGTCCGGGTAGGGCTCCAGCCACGGGATATCGGTAGCGGGGGCGCCAAACGCCGACGGTTCAACGGCCGGACCCAGCTGGTCGGGCAGGTACCGCTGCTGATGCTTGCGGCTTTCGAGCGCATTCAGGCATGCATTGGTGGCGATTTTATGTAGCCAGGCGCGCATCGATCCCCCATCGAACCTTGCAAAACTGCGCCACGCGCGCAAGTAGGTTTCCTGCACCAGATCTTCTGCTTCATGCAACGAGGCCAGCATCCGGTAGCAATGCAGCCTGATCTCGCGCCGGAATGGCTCGGCGAGTCGCTCGAAGTCCCGGTTCGCATCGCCCGCTGTTGACTCGGAATGTGGACTCTCGATCGCCATTGCGGCTGATTGTAGAGCCTGGGCATGATTCTTCGAGAGCCGGCGCACGAACCTGGCTGATTTGGTTATCGCATCGCGTACACGAGACTTACGCGCCCCTCTGAAAGTTGCTGCACACTCTTGAGTTCGAGTCTGCGCTCTTGTTCGGAGGTTGCAAACAGAGAGTTCCCTTTGCCAACGATGATCGGATAGACGATCAAGCGCGATTCGTCGACGAAGCCGGCATCGATGAGTGAAGCGGTGGTTTTGGCTCCGCCGATGAGGTAGATATCTTTACCGGGCTGACTCTTGATCGCGACGATGTCGTCGAGGCTTCTGATGAACTTTGTATTGGGCCACGCCGCAGATGCCTTGGAGCTGGAAAGCATGTAGTGCGGCGTTCGCTGAGCAAATGCGGCCCATTCTAGTTGAGCCGGTGTGGGCAGAGTTCCGGTGATCGGGTTGGGCTTGCCGGGATCGGTCTGGTACGAAGTCCAATGCGGTTCGTAAAGCTGGTACATCCCGACGCCCGCACTCCAGCCTGGGGGCACAGACACCCGACCAGGTATACCTCCCCTGTCCGCCG
>JAJYVU010000078.1 GCA_021791875.1 Acidobacteriota bacterium
AAGTCACCCTGGGAGCATCCTCAGGAATCACCGCTGCGGTTACACCGTCGCTGCTCATCGCGGCCCAGTGATTCACCGCGTACCACTCCCGGCTGCCACCGGGCAGTTCGTCTTTTCCAGGATTGACCCATCCATTCTGCGTCTCATAACGAAAGACCGGGTGGCTCCCGGCAAACGGAAACGCAACATACGCAGCCTCTTTCTTGAGCGTAGTAGTCTTGTGGAACCGATAGCTGATGTCAATCGCCCTCTGATGCGATGGCAGCGTAATCGTGGTGCGGATCCAGGGCGTATTGGGAGCACTCGAGGTCAAAACCGCCGTCACACCTCGCGCGGTTCTCTTTATGCTCACCAGCTTTCCATTCCCCGACTCAAGTGGCGTCGGCTTCGGCGGAACCTGCGCGGAACCATAGCGATACAGGCTGTTCGCCGGCATGTGATTGCCGCCTTCCACAAAGATGTACGCGCCAAACGCATACCGGCTGCCGGTGCTCACCAGCTCACGGTGAAGCTGCTTCTCGTAGATGCTCTTGATGGCTCCATGCTTCACGTCCAACGTGACGCGGTAATAGTTGTTTTCGAGGACCAGGTCGTGCAGTGCAGAGGGAAGAGCTTGCCGCTGGAGAGAATCGGATCCTTTCGCAGGCACAATCGCAAAAACGCGGTATCCCATCGCCGGCACGTCCGCCGCCTTGAACCTCACGCGATTGGTCGGTCCGCCAAATCCCGGCAACGAAGTACCTGCTTCACGGCGCAGGATCACCTGCGGTACATGCACCTTCAGTTGCAATGCCGAAAGCCTCGGCATCTCATAGAGGATGCCGATGCGCAACTGATACAACCCACGCGGCGTCTGCTGCAGAGCAAAGTCCACTCGGTACGGGTGCAGACGGCCTCCCGCGATCGCGTTTACGGGGCCCGGCTGAAATCCAAGCCAGTCCTTGGCGTGACTCTTCCCAAGCGTATACACCACGTTGGACTTGGGACTGTTATAGTTCACGCCCTCGGTCCGGAATTCCTGCGATGAGTAATTGAACTCGCCGATCTGCCACAATATGCGCTGCTGCGCACAGGCCGAAATCGTAAACCCGCATAGCGTCAACAGCGCCATCAGCCCCAACAGTTTTCCGCCGCTCCGCATCCGCGTCCCCATCGGCAAGCTCCCAGAGATCGTCAATACTTTTCTATTCCAGATACCCGCGCTTATAACTTGAGTGGTCGCCGGCTAACCCCTCGGGATGATCCAGCCCGTCACAATACGTCGAGAAAGATTCTTCCCTCAGCAGCGCCTGTCCTTCCCGTGGAGCCATCGTCATGGAAAACGCTTCCGAGAAAAACTTTGTCTGACAAATATCACCGTATATATACCTGCACATCCAGCACAGTCAAATTTCCTATCAGGATTCTCCATCGCTCTTGCTCATCCGTACTTCTGAGGCACAACCGTCAGGGAAGCCATGATTACAGTCCATTGACAGCGCGGCAAACAATGTCCTATTGTCTGACAGACTGTTCTATATGTCAGACAAAGTATTCAAATCCAGAACTCGACATCTCACCGTGCAGCCGCAGCGTGAGACAGTGATGGAATTGGTGGCAAATCGGCTGGAGTCGCTGGTACGCAATGGGCAGTTGGGACGCGGCAGCCGTTTGCCCTCCGAGCCTCGCCTTGCGGAAATGCTGAAGATAAGCCGGGCATCGCTGCGTGAGGCGCTCAAGGGACTCGTGTTTCTGGGCCTGCTCAAATCGCGCCCCGGAGACGGCACCTACCTTCAGCCCAGTCTCAGCAGCATGGTCAGCGGCCATTTCCGCTGGATGCTCTTGTTGCAGGAAATCAAATATCTCGAACTTTACGAACTTCGGCAGATACTGGAACCCGCGGCCGCGGCCCTGGCTGCGCGCCGCGCTACACCCGCGGACTGCGAAAGGATGCGTGCCGCGCTTGCCGCCATGAGAGCTTCTGTCCACGACGCCGAGCAGTTCGTCCACGCTGAAATCGAATTCCATGACGCCATCACCCAGGCCTCGGACAATGCGGCCATTCAGAGCACCATGCGCATGATGTACGACGCGCTGGCCGAAGGACGCCACCGCGTTCTACCGTTTGTGAAAAGCCTTAAAAAACATTGCGCGCATCACGAGCGAATCTACAAACTAATCGCCAGCGGAGACGCCACCGCTGCGAGGCGCGCCATCGCAGAAGATCTGAAATTTGCTGAATCCCTGCTGCGCGCCCAGATCAGCACAGACGAAACGCTAGGGACACCCGCGGACTCATCCGCCAGCCCCTCGATCGCGCCGCTACGGCGGTCAAAGCCCCGCAGACCACCCAAATCATCGCGGCCGGCGAAGACAAGAAAATAGCCTGACGTTTCACAGGCGGCAGGCACTCCGGAATTGCCTCTCCATGCACGGCCAGCTTGAGAGCTTAACAAGAACCTGTTACTGCAAAGGGCAGTCATGACGCGTTTTCATCGGACCGCCGCTTCGCATCGCTGTTTGTTCTGGCCCAAACTCGCCCTTCGGTTCGCCGTGTTGATGCTCGCCTTTATGCCCGCGTCCGCGCAAGCTCACATGCGCCACTTCAACTGCACCCCACAATTTCCCCTGCAGTTGGGGCAAACCAACGGCTGGCTCGGCGCAGACGCTGCTTACTCCATCCCGCGTCGCGACGGACGTGATGTGTGGGTTTTCGGTGACACCCTCTACGGCAAAAAGCGCGTTGTCAATGACAAGGCCCCGCGCATGGTCCGCAATAGTCTTGGCATTTCCACCTGCAAGGGCGGTCAGTGGCACATCCACTATGTCATCCGCAAAAATGCCCAGGGCGAGCCGCGAAGCTTCTTTGCACCCCAGCATCCTCACATCTGGTTCCGGGCCCTGGATGGATTCCTCGCGCGTCATGACCTCTGGGTCACCCTGCTCTGTGTCCCAAATGAGGAAAACGCCAAATCAAATGCGCTTGGCTTTGGATTCTGCGGCGCAGAACCGGCGCGCATTTCCAATCTGGGCCCCGATCCCCAGAAATGGACCATCCGCTACGTTCCGCTGGTCCCCAACGGGACCGACGCCTATCCTTCCGCCACCGCGCTCCTGCACGGCAGGTACGCCTATATTTTCGCGCAATGGAATCAAGGCACCCGGCCACTGCTCGCCACGCGCATTCCGCTCTCGGGGCTTTCCGATCCCGCGGCACATCTGCAATACCTGGCCAACTCCGGCCAGTGGAAGACCGGATTTGATCCCGCAAATGCCAAGCCAGTCATGAAGCGTGGCATCTCTGAGCTTTCGATTCGTTACCATCCCCGGCTCAAAAGATGGCTTGCGGTCATGTTCTCGCCCGAGGGATTCTCAAGCAAGATCATCCTCCGCACTGCGCCTTCCTTTCTGGGGCCATGGTCTCCGGGGCAGGTCATCTATAACGTGCCCACCATGCATCCCGGCAACCCTGGCTATAGCAGAAGCACCTTCTGCTACGCCGGCAAGGAACATCCTGAATTCGAGCATGGCGCTCCGGTCTTCACTTACGTCTGCAATACAATGAGCGTTTCCAGCCTCGCAACGAATCTGAACATCTACTTCCCAAAAGTCGTGCGCATGTCCATGCCATCTTTCAAGTATTAAGAACCTTGCAAGTTGCCCTGGCTGGCTATCTTCCGATCCAGCGCAACCTGCCGGCGTCGAGAAGGAACTGTTGCGCCTCGCAGCGCGGAACGTGAGTAGTCTGGTTGAAATGCTTCTCGATCCCGATCTCGGGATCGCTACTTTGTTGCATGCGAATGAGTCACGTGCTCTGTCGCCGTGTAATGCCAGGCTCAGGTTTGCCGGTCACAATTCACATCCGGCCCATCGATCGTCGCACATCCACAATGCTCCTGCCGTACAATCCTCGTTCTTCCCGTTTGGCATATTTCCAGGCGGGCGAACACACGAATCTATCGCCAAAAAGAAATGCGAAGAGTGGAACTGAGAATCGCCACTCTTCGCACCAGAAAGGACTGGATTAGAAGGTCAGCTTTGCACCCAGCAGCATATTGCGCGGAGCACGCGTACTGCTGGACTGACCAAATGTCCCGTCCTGAAGGTTTGTATCAACCCCATTCAAGTTGACGCGATTGAAGAGGTTAAAAGTTTCAAGCATCATTTCAAAGTTCACACCGGCACGTATCGGGACGGTCTTCTTGACCGTAAGATTTACCTCAGCGTAGCCAGGATTTCTGAACTGATTCGGAATCTCATTTCCTTCCTGACCCACCTTAGGCAGCGTGAAGTCCCCGCAAGGCAGCACCCCACCGGGGCACGTCGGGAAAATGCCTTGGCCGACCTCGTAGTCTTTGCGGCTGCGCTTTTGGTGATAGGAGGTAACAGATGGGTAGTCGTTATTATTTCCATCAGCGTTGAAATCTCCCGATCCTGGCGCAAACTGAAGGTGTCCGGCCGCGCGCTCCGCAGCATAGTTGGACGATGTAAGTGTCACTCCATCTGTTGCCGTCTGACTGATTGCAAGTGGAGCGCCCGTGAATACAGTGAACGGTTCACCGCTCTGCAGAACCGTTGTACCGGCAAGCGTCCAGCCACCGAAAACCCTTCGGGCTACACGATTCGAAAGCTGCAATCCCGGAATTTGATAGCTCGCGCCAAGCGAAAAACGATTGGGCACATCCCACGGAGACGGGGCGTAGAACTGGCTGTAGGGATACGCCACAGGGTAGTTCTGCCAATCATCTTCCGACTTTGAACGCGTATAGGATGCGGTCAGGAATCCTCCCCGTGCAAATCTTCCTTGTAGTGCGGCAACAAATGCCGCATAGTTTGCGGTTGGGCCATTGAACGCATAAGTCAGGGCACCAAAACTTGTGTTCAATCGTGTCTGCGTGCCTGACCCTGTGTAATCACCCGAACTTGAAAAGATTGGGTGATCGAGAAGATCTCCGGAGTAGGCGTTTACATCGTTGCCGTAAGACGTTGCTCCGGTATTGCCACCACCAGTTACAAGATTACCGGAATGAGAACCGACATATTCCAACGTAGCAACTAGGTTGTCTGCCAGTTGATGTCCGACGGCCAGCGACCAATTCACCGTGTGCGGCGATGTTAGATTGACATCCACACCACCTACATTCAGCTGTTGGCCGACGATGCCTCCCTTGGCATCCAATTGCTCCGGCGGGAATGCCGGGTAGGGAAACCCGAACGGATAGGTGTTCTGCGTGCCGTAACCGAAAATCGGCGCCGCCGTCGATCCGTTGTTATAGAACGTGGGAACAACGGGTCCCGGCGGATTCGACCCAAGTCCGTTTTCCGCGTTTCCCAGCGTAAAGTAGTCGTGATACAGGCCCACCCCGCCTCGAATTACCCACTTCCCATTGCCGAGAGGATCATAGGCAAAGCCGCCGCGAGGGCTGAAGACCCAGTTCAAATCGTGGTTGAAGACATGGCTCTGCTGTTTCATGTAGCCATTAGCAACTCGTTGCTCAAACGTGGAGCCCTGCCCCAGATGAAAGTTTGCCAGTACAGTACCTTTAAGTTTTACATATGGGTTTCCGAAGTTGTCATAGCGAATACCATAGTTGATCGTGAGCTTTCGCGTGACCCTCCACGAGTCTTCGGCGAAAACACCTCCGGTGGTTTCCTGGTACCCATAGTTGCGAACGGCTGGCTTGCCCGTGAGCGGATTGTAAGCCAAGCCGCTTTCGCTGTATGGATCATTGTTGATTAAATCAATCATGTTGCTGAAGTACAAGTTAGGTTGAGCGTAGGCCGCAGCAAACAGAGCGATATCATCTCCGTGCCACCCTTCATAGCCGACTTTTATCGTGTGCTGACCTACAATCTTGGTCAGCACATCTCTCCAGTGGTAGCTATGCTGGATATAATCGCCATTGGCGAAGCCGTCACCCCACCCAGTTCCGAGCTGGGCAACATTCACAATCGGGACCGAAAACAAGCCGCTCGACGGGGAGTTTCCTTCGATGCGATTGTAGCCAAAGAATGCTTCGTTGAGAGTTGTGGGAGAGAATGTGTGGGTTTCGTTCCCTTGAATGGAAAATGTATAGTAATGGCTTGTCTCATTGAATGCAGGCCGCACTGACGGACCGCCTTCAGAGATCGTATCGCGATAAAACAGTCCATAGAGCCGATCTTTCGCGAATGACTTATCGATTCGCAGATCGTACTGTCCTGAGTTGTTATAACTCGAAGAATTGAAGTTCCCTTGGTCGAACACCGGAGTGCTGCAGGGAATACTGTCCGTGCTGGGGGTATTGCAGCCAGTGTTCGCAGCGGTATTCTGCGGGCCAAACGCCTGCTGGGCTGTTTCCAGGACCTTCCGGAATGTTGCGTTGCTCGCAGGATATTTCGTCATCAGCTGAACTTCGGGACTATTCGGACGAGCATTTTTGGCAAAACTCACAAATGCAGGATCCTCAAAGCTGATGAGAGCCCCGCCATTCGAATACAACGCACGATAAGGCTCCCATGAGCCGAAAAAGAAGAACTTTCTATGTGGAATGATTGGCCCACCGAGACCGAAGGACATATTGTTCGTGTGATACGGAGCAAGCCTCTGTGGTTGCGGAATACCGAACTCACCGCGGGCCTGCAGGCCCTGATAAGTGTAGTACTCGCTGGCGAAACCATGGTAATGTCTCGTACCGGACTTCGTGACCATTACGACCTGAATGGAACTCGCGCGTCCATAGTCGACTGTATATGTGTTGGCCTGGACTGTTTCCTCTGCAATCGAATCAGCGTTCGGGGTCAGGTTCAGGACACCTGGGCGTATGCTACTGGTGACATCCAGCCCGTCCACGATATACATGTTTCCGTTCTGCCCGCGTCCATTCGCGCTCGCGTCAATGTAGTTCTCGGTGTTGAAGTTCGTGGCAGAACCAGCTCCCAGCCCCGTTACCCCGGGCGTAAGCGTAATTAAAGATGTCGGGTTCAATGCGGGCAATGGGAGATTCTGCAAAGCAGACTGCCCCAGCGTCAGTTGATTGCGGCTGTCGGCTGTATCCAACAGAGGAGATTGTGTCGTCACGGTGACGTTCGTAGACACTTTTCCGACCGGCAGGGTCAGCGGGATGTTGCCAGTCTCTCCAGCGGTGAGAGTGAACGTCGTGCGTGCCTGCGCAAAACCCTTCTTTGCAGCCAGCACTTCATAGGTCCCAGGAGGCAGACTTACAAATTGATATACGCCTCTCGCGTCCGACGTGGTGTGTGACGTTATATTTGTTCCCGTATTTGTAAGGGTGACCGCCGCACCCGGAATTGCCGCCCCTGATTGATCTTGTACCGTACCCTGCACACCGGACGTAAACTGCCCATATGCCGCGGACCCGCAGATAAAAATCATCAGCGCCAGGCCCAGATATTTCCTAATCTTTCGCACGATTTCCTCCTCAAAACGTTCCCAATGAATATGCCCGGGTCCGCGCGTAGAGCTGGCCCACCAGCTTAACAATTTTGCGGCTGATGTCCTCATCGGAGTGTCTCGACGATGTAAACGGTTTCAGACCCGGACTAAAATGAAACTTAAAGCCGGGGACAAGCCTAAACATTGGCTCGTGCGTCGTGCATCCACCAATCGAACCAGACCAAACTAGTTCATGTGAACTACTCTCTAGAACTGGTCTCATAAATAGCGTAGCGGCTTCGACGAAAAACATGAGCCCCGCCTCGATGGCGGGTCTCATGGGAGGCCTCACCGGGCGCGGAGGGTTTATGAGACCAGTTCTAGGCTTCTGCTGAACAGGAAAGCTGTGGTGCCATCCGGTTATACTCCATCACAGCCGATGTCTTTTGTGCCGACATTTCTGAAGTGTGCACGGCAATCCTTGCGCCTCGCTGCCATGGTGCTGGTTACCGTATGCATATCCGGTTGCCGCTCGCGCGGGATTCGAATTGCCATCATTCCACAAACAACGGGCACGCCTCTGTGGGGCCCCATGCTGTCGGGTGCTCAGTCGATCGCAAGACGCCATCACATCAGCATTTACTGGAATGCGCCAACGAGCGAAGACAACATCAAAGCTCAAATTGCCCTTCTGGAGCAAGTCATACACAGCGGACAATACAGTGGCATTGTGTTGGCACCGGACCATGCCCTGGCGCTGATGAGCGCCGTGCAGGATGCCGAAGCAGCCGGAATTCCCGTGGTTGTGGTCAGTTCTCGGCTTAGTCTGCCACCTGGCCCGGGCCTGTCGTACATCCTCAACAACGACACTCAAGGTGGAGAGATGGCAGCCCGATATTTGGGAAAACTATTGCATGGTCACGGAACGGCCGCGGTGATGGGCATCGATCCCGCAATTACTGGAAACATCCAGCGCGAGCGCAGCTTTGAGGCGACGCTACGAGAATACTATCCTGGAATCACAATCGTCGCCCGACGCTTTGGCGCTTACAACATACCCCACGAAACACAGGTAGCTGCAGCACTCCTCCAGCAGGCTCCCAGGGTCTCGGCGATTATTGCACTCAACCCGGCAGCCGAACGCGGAGCCTGGAATACGCTCCTGGCCGAACATAGAGCGGGTCAGGTCAAGGTGGTTGGCTTCGATCAGGACATCGTCGTGGACGGCGAGCAGACGATTAAGATCAATGCAATCGTAGAGCAGAACACTTTCAAGATGGGACAACTGGCCGTTCAGCAGATTCTGGACGACATTCATCACAAATATGTTCCACCTCTTACCTGGATATCGCCTCAAATCGTGACCCAACCTCCGTCGCCAATAATCGCGCCTGCAGCCACGACGAACAGGAAGAGAAGCAGGTCATCATGAAGCGTTCAACCCGCCGCGGGCTGCAAGCTTTGGGGACCGCGCTCATTCTTGCGGCGGCTTCGGCATGGCTTGTCGTTGCGTGGCTCCACAATCCCAGCCGAGGCCTGCCTCGTACTTTTGCACTTCAAACAGGCAGTCTCGATAACTGGCAGTCATTCGGAGGTACATGGAACGTAACCCACGGTGCGATGCGAAATGACTCTGATGAACGCGGTGCCAAGATCCTTACTGGATCCCGCTATTGGAAAAATTACTCCATCGAAGCAGACATGGAACTGTTAGGCGCGGAAGGCGACGCTGGTTTAATCGTCCGTTCCAGTGACGAACAAACGGGGGTAGATGCGTACAAAGGCTACTACGCGGGACTAAGAGGAAGAGAGAGCCAGATCAGCACGGATGACAGCCTTATTCTTGGTAAAGCAGGCTACGAATACACCGAATTTCAACACATACCCCTTCCCGACGGAGTGGTTCCTTTCCGCTGGTACCATCTCAAACTTCTTGTCTACGGTTGTCACATCGTTGCGTCGGTAACCTGGCCGCTCCATTCCGGCAGAACCTATACCACTTCTGCCGTAGATCCTCATTGCTATACGCACGGGCGTGTCGGGCTGCGCTCCTATGCTTCCGGCGGGGTTTGGAAAAACATTCGGGTCCTTCCAGCAACCAAATCCGACATGGAGAAGATGCTGGCGGTCCCACCGCCTCCGCCCTTGCCGCCAGGCAAGAGAACGCCCCCTCCACCAATCGCGACAACTGAACCTCCCGCCCCCAACCTGACTACAATCAACCGTCTGCGACTTATGCCTGCCGGCTCATCGCGCGCCACAACGATACGCGGCGTGGTCATCGCAACCGCACCGCGACTCTATATTGAGGACTCCACTGGTGGGGCTGCCGTCGATGCGTCAAAAGCTATCCCGCTGAAGATTGGAGATGAAGTACAGGCTACCGGCCTTGTTAGTCCCGGAACTTTCAGCCCGGTGTTGCGCCATGCAATCGTGCGCCTACTATGGGCGAGCACCCCAATCCCTCCGGTTTTCGCGACTTCATCGCAGGCAGCAACCGGTGCCTTCGACGCTACATTTGTTGAGGTCCGGGGCCTTCTGCAATCGAAAAGCTACAACCGCGCTCATGCTCTTGTGCTCCATCTTCGCGCGGGCCAACAGACGTTCCAGGCTCTTCTATATGGCGAGCAGGCTGCTTCACTCTACGAGAAGCTGAAGCCAGGCAGCCTCCTGGCGGTTCAGGGTGTCTGCGTTGTCGACCCGCTTTATACTCACAACCTGACCCCTTTTGCTCTCTTGCTCCGATCCGGTGGCGATCTCGATATCCTGCATGGTCCACCCTGGTGGACTCCGCAGCATTTGATCGAGCTCACCATTGCCGTTTTTCTGCTTCTTTTCTTCATTCAGTACCTGCATTCGCGCATGGAGCATTGGAGAATGCGTGCGGTGCTAGACGAACGGGGCCGCCTGGCGCACGAAATGCACGACACGCTTGCTCAAAGCTTCGCCGGCATTGGCTTTCAACTCGAGGCACTTCGCAATCAACTTCCTTCAGATGGCGACGCTTGTCGGCACTTGAACATTGCCCGCGACCTGGTCCGTTACAGTCACGAAGAAGCTCGACGCAACGTCGCGTCACTTCGCCCTGAATTCCTTGCGTCACTCGGACTCGTCGCTGCACTAAAACGCTTCGCGGATGGCAGACTGACAGTTGGAAAGGTTCAGGTACTTGCTGAGGGCAATGACGATGCTCTCACATTGCCGCCGGGCCTGGCCGATACGCTTTTTCGAATTGGCCAGGAGGCTATCGCAAACGCTGTACGACATGCTCATCCATCCGTCATCGCCATCTACCTCCATATCGTGAATGGCACAGTTGAATTTGTCGTCCAGGACGATGGAATCGGCTTCGATCAATCCACAGCAACCACTGGTTTCGGACTCGAAGGTATGCGTCGGAGAGCCGAAATGATCTCAGCCCGCTTTAACATCAACAGTAGTTCTGAAAATGGCACCACCGTCATGGTCCACGCAAGCTTGCCTCCGAGCCTCACGTGGAAAACCGTTCTCCTGTACACATGGACTCATCTCAAGGAGTTGCTGCTTCATGGATTCGATCATGCCGCCAAAGATTCGCATCCTTATAGTCGATGACCATCCCGTCATTCGATCAGGCCTGACAAGCATGCTTGGCACCAAACCTGATCTCGAAATCGCGGCTGCGGCATCAAGTGGAGCTGAAGCCCTTTCGATTCTGGAACGTGAACAGGTCGATATCCTTCTTCTTGACCTTCGGATGCCCGGCATGAGCGGCATCGATGTTCTTCGAGCCCTTCACGGAAGACCATCCTCCCCACGAACCATCATCCTTTCCACTTATGAAATGGACGAAGACATCTATCGTGCAGTACAGGCTGGAGCACGCGGCTACCTGATTAAGAGCACGTCGCAGGATGAAATCGTCGACGCCATTAAGACCGTACACTCCGGTACGCTTTACCTTCCCCGTCACATCGCCCAGCGACTTACAGAACGCATTGGGCGCCAGGAACTGACACCACGAGAAATTGAAATTCTCGAGATGTTGGCCAAGGGCCTCACCAACAAAGAAATCGGGAAGGTGTTCGGCATCAGCGAAAATACGGCGCGCAATCACGTAAACAGCATCATCCAGAAGCTTGAAGTGTCGGATCGCACCGAAGCTGCAACGACCGCTCTTCTCCGTGGCATTATTCAGTTCGACCGCTAGGAGCCTGTTTCATCAACACTTGTCTGCCCGGAACAGGTTGCACAGACCCCTACAATACGACGGCGTCCATGCAATAACCTGCAGAACTGTATACCTGCGACCTGCTGTAAGGATCACGCAGCGGCCGTGCCTCAGATTGCGCCGTCAGGCTTTGTCTCGGGGCCGCTTGGTTCGTAGGTCAACTGAACTATACGAGCGTAGTTGTGTTGACTCATGCATCCAACAGCCCTGACCAAATAGTGTTGGTGTGATCCAATTGAAATAATCTGTCGCAGCCCACATGACTCGACCGTCAGGCTCATTCTGTGTCGCTGCCGCCGCATCACCGATTGTCGCCTTAATCATGAGGCGAAGAGATGCAACAGACTGGCGTCATCTGGAATAGGATCGGTAAAACAAATGAAGCTCCGTGACAGGAGCAAGAAAAGGAGAAGCGGTGAAGCTGGAAATGAACCGACGTATTTTTCTACAGGGCCTCGCGGCAGCAGGTACTCTGGAATTCACTCGTCTTACGCCCTACGCGCATGCCCTGGCCGCAGGACAGCCCGCGAAATCAGGGTACAAGCCGGGCCGCATTCCTAACGAATACAGCCTCTTCCTGCCCGGCGAACGCGAAGCGCTTGCCTCGCCGCCGCTCATCTCCGCATTCCATGATCGACGCGTCACCCTACAGTCATCGCAACGCGCACTCGATATCGGTGAATCCGTCGACGGCTGGAAACTCCTCGCCACCTTCGGCCTCAACGGCGCCGACACCGCCGTCTTTGAGAAGCACGTCACCCATCGCGGCGCCATCGCCTACGTCACTGTCGAGCGGGGCGTAATTGCCAACATCCCCAAGATGATCGGCAACCTCTCCAGCATTCGTCCGCGGCCCATCAATACTCCTGACGTCCGCTTCCAGCGCACCGCTTTCTACACTCCCGGACCCGACGTTCCCGGCAACTACATCCTTCACTCCGATGAAGATCCTTCTTACGAAAACGTCGCTGCCCTCGGCCCCGAATACATCGGCTGGACCTACGCCGGCAACGAAGCTGACGGCCCCGAGCAATCCATCTTCCTTCAGGCCGACGGCATCAGCCGCGAGTCGATCGCCGACGGCCAATCCACCTGGGCGCCAGACATGGAGGGCCGCGTCTTCGACCCCACCTCTGTGCTGCCCTGGGGCAATCCGCAGATCTACGCCTACCAGCACGGCTACAGCAAGCGCACACTCCTCAGCGGCTATCTGCCCGTCGCCAACGTCGGCGTATTCAACCCGCACTACCGTGCCGGCTACGAGTGCATCGTCCTCATCACGCCCGGCGCGGAGGGCCGCGCCATCGGCCGCGTCCGCTATACCTCGCCCGACGAAAAATCCGCCTCATCTGAACAAGACCGCTACCTCAACACCTCGCCCGGCGAGTTCTATTCCGTCCTGGCCGGCATCTGGAACCACTGGCACGACTTCTACGAAAGCTCCATGCCCGTCGAAATCCCCGACGAGTGGCTCCTGAATGCCGCCCGCGCCGGCATCACGCTCTCGCGCTGCAGCTACACCGGCCTCAAGCCCACGTATCAAATCGGAGAAGGCGCCTACACCAAAATCCCTGAGCGCAGCCACGCCCTCTTCCCCGTCGCCCATTACGAATTCGTCTGGGCGCAGCAGCTCTGGAACCTTACCTCTCAGGTCGAGCCCTACTTCCAGTACTACCTTGACCACTACATCCTCCCCGATGGCAACTTCCTCTACAACACGCAGGACCAGGTCGAAGCTCCGCTCAACGCCGGCGTCTTCCTCGCCAACTCCGCTCGCGCGTATGACTACAATGGCGATGTATCTGCCTTCGCAAAGCGTTTGCCCACCCTGGAGCGCATGCTCGCCTACGTCCTCGGCCGCTACGAATACAGCAAGAAGCACTTCCCTTCCACCGACCCGCGCCACGGCCTCATCTGGGGCTCGCCCGAAGCCGATCTCGGCGATCCCCGCGACGACTACCCACAATCCCATCCCTACTACTTCCAGAACGCCACATGGACCTGGCGCGGCATCGCCGAGCACGCGCGCTGCCTGCATCGCATCGCCCGCGAGCACAACCGCCCCGAATACCAGAAACTTGGCGACCGCTACGCCGCCATTGCAGAAGAAATGCGCACCCTCATCCAGCGTTCGCTCGAGATCACGCTCTCGCGCTGCTCACCGGCCATGAAGCAATCCGGCATCACGCCCTTCACCACCGATGACACCCATCACAACCCGCATCAGCTCTCCAGCTACGAAAACCACCGCTTCATGCAGGACTGGTTCACCTCCGACTGGGGCGACCCCGCGCTCGACCTCGGGCACCTTCGCCATCGCGAAATCGCCGGCATGCAGATCATGGGCCTCGCCACCGACGGTGCCGTCGAGCGCACCTCCAACTTCATGGCGCACGGTACCCTCTCTGTCCGCATCCGTCAGCAGGATTACCGTCCCTTCCTGCTCAATCTCTACGCGCTCACCTGCTACTGCGCAGATTCCGGCAATCGCTACTCACCGGAAGACGCATGGGTCCCCGGCGGTGAACCGTTACAGGGCAGCCGCTACGGATGGTCCGCTGTCGTCAACAGCGTACTGCAGCCGGCTATGGGTCTTCGCTGGCTGCTCTGTTATGAGGAAAATCACGCCGCCGTCTGCCACCTGCAAAAGGCCGCGCCCAAGCACTGGTTCGCATCGGGCAAAAAAATCCGAGTCGGGCAATGCCCCACTCGCTTCGGCCGCCTCAGCTGGACCACACTTGCCAAATCCGACCGCTCCTGGCACGTCACCATCAACTTCGAATCGCCTTTTACCGGCGACCTCGTCGTCCACATCCACCCGCCGGACGGAAAGCCCCTGAGCCACTCCACCGCGGGAACCGTCTCCGGTCAAACCGTCCGCTTCACCTCTGCCGACCTCAAAAACCAGCAGCACCTCGCCTTCGACGTCAGTTAAGCTGGCCGCGGCATAGCGATTGCCAAGTGTTCTCCTAGCCCAGGTCTGCGATGTTGAATCAGCCTCAGCTGTATTCCATCGCAGACCTCTCTTTTGGGGAATGTCCCGCCGTTCAACACGCGGCGACTCCCACTCATGGCTGAAAGCTCGATGGATCATCCACAAACGGACTTGCGTCCACTGAGAAGTATTGTCCAGTTCGGACGGCGTCTGGATTTGCCTGTTGCTTACTACAAGGAAAAAGGCACTTGCAACTTGACGCAGGTAAGGCGATAAGTTCCTGATTGCCGACCAGGCCGAAATCGCGCTTCCTGATGGCTATTGGATCGTGCCCCAGTGGGTGACGCAGAATGTGACTGATCACGAATCGCTGCTGCCACTTATCGGACCAGTTCTCGGAATCCTGATTCAGCTTGCCTGCGTATGAGTCGAACAGGCATGTAATACGCGTCGAGTTGGTGATGCGAATCACAGATCGTTGTTCGTTTCTATCTGCTAAATAGAATTATCGAAATCAGCAAGGAGTTCCTGCTGGAACGGCGGACTTCGGAGAGCAGAAACTGCGTTCTTGCGTTGTCGTGGCTGATTTCCAAGGAGGAACGTCGTATGGATTTTCAGCCTTCTGGGGCAACTGCCTCATCCTGTCTCTCAAAACTGAGACAAGCCGCCGCACTTTTAAGTGTTGCGCTGCTGGGTTTTGTAACTGCCTGTGGCGGAAGTGGAACCGGTACAGGCGGCGGAACCGGAACAATGAGCTGGATTCGGAAATTCGGACAGGGGGCTAAGTGGAAGGGCTGTTCCTCAGCCAGCCATTAAGATGGCAGAGAAGAGGAGCAAGGATGACACGACGTCCACGTCGG
>JAJYVU010000015.1 GCA_021791875.1 Acidobacteriota bacterium
ACACCGACCTCTATGCCAACCGTGCATGAAAACTCTACGGCATCCTCTCACCCCGTTTCATCCACGGCGGGTCGGAAATACCGGTGCGCGACTATCCTGGAATCAGGGACATCAAAAAAGCGGCTGCCATGCAGTCGCTTTTTTCTCATGCCACGCGCCGCCCCCAGGGCACCGCACAACAAAACCGCACCCCGAAATACCCGACCAATCCATAGAATCAACTACTTCCCCGCAAAAACACCCGGGGTTAACCGATCCATAACGGGTACACTACCCAATCAAATCAACCACTTCCCCGCAAAAACCATAGGGGCCTCGAAAACTATTTCTGAAACGCACCCCAGGCACTCCAGCGACGACCTCCGCACCGCAGGCAAGGCGAACAATCACGGTGAGATCACTAGTCGCTCTCATAGAATCAATCACTTCCCCACAAAATGGATGGGGGGCGTCAAAGTCTTTTTGTTCTCTCGCCTCGAAAAATTTGCCCGTAACGCCTTGAAAATTCGGAAAAGCTCGGTCTTTGCGCCGAAGCGGCCAGCACCCCCGCGCGGCTGGCGCCATCCACTCTTCAAATCCCCTGCCGCACCGTCTGCACCATCAGGATCACGGACAGCACCGTCACCACCACCGCCGTCACCCAGGCCACCGCATTGAACCACTTTGAATTCGTATACTCGCCCATCAAATCCCGCCGGTTGATCAGAAGCAGCATGAAGATCACCACCACCGGCAGCAGAATCCCGTTCAGCGCCTGCGAGAAGATCGAAAACTCGACAATCGGAAAATTCGGAATCAGCACCACCGCCGCCCCGCCCACAATCAGCAGCGTGTAGAGCCAGTAGAAAACCGGCGCTTCCTTAAAGCGCTTGTCCACGCCGGACTCGAACCCCAGCCCCTCGCACACCGTGTAAGCCGTCGAAAGCGGCAGCACCGACGCCGCGAAAAACGCCGCGTTAAACAATCCGAAGGCAAACAGCAGAAACGCGTAGTTGCCCGCCAGCGGCCGCATCGCCACCGCCGCGTCAGACGGAATCTTGATCGCGCCCATCCCATGCACCCACAATGTCGCCGCGCAGGCCACGATAATGAACCACGCCACAATATCGGTGAAAAACGACCCCACCACCACGTCGGCTCGCGACGCCGCGTAGTCCTGTACCCGGATTCCCTTCTCCACCACCGACGACTGCAGGTAAAACTGCATCCACGGCGCGATCGTCGTGCCGATGATGCTGATCACCATGAAGAGGTAACCCGCCTGCCGCCACTCCGCCGCATGCGGTAGCGTCACCGTCTTCATCAGCGACAAATGCCAGTGCGGCGCCGCCAGAATCCCCGTCGCCACGTAAGCGATGTAAAACAGCGATCCAGTGAGCAGGATCTTCTCCACGTTCTTGTAATCGCCCTTCACCGCCAGCAGCCAAACTAGCGCCGCGCAAAGCGGTACAGACACATACTTCGTAAGGTGAAATAGCTCCAGGCTGCCCGCAAGCCCGGCAAACTCCCCAATTACGTTGCCGAAATTCACCACCACCAGCAGCAGCATCATGATGAAAGTGATCCGCAGCCCGAATTCTTCCCGGATCAGGTCGCTCAGCCCTTTGCCCGTCACAACACCCATCCGGGCGCACATTTCCTGGATCACGATCAGCGCCAGCGTCACCGGCAAAATCGTCCACAGCAGCGCGTACCCAAACTGAGCACCCGCCTGCGAGTACACAAAAATCCCGTTCGGATCGTTGTCGATATTGGCCGTGATAAAGCCCGGTCCCAGCACAGCAAGGAACAGCAGAATCCGGGTTCTCCAGCGCTTCAGCATCGACTCGTATCAGGCTCGCTTGTCAGTTGGAATACGGAGAGCCGGAAGGCGCCATTCTCAGCCTCCTGCTCCCACAGCGAACATATCACGCGCTGTCAGCGGCTTTCGCGCAGAAACGCAATTACGTGATCGGCCTCAATCACGCCCGCAAGCCGCCGCTGCTTGTCCACCACCGGCAGCGCTCTCAGATTGTACTTGTCGAATAGCTCGGCCACGTCGTTCTGATGTGCGTCCAGCTCGCAGGTGATCATCCGCGGCTCAGTCAGCACCTGCGCCCGCGTCTCTTCCTGGGCCAGCACCAGCCGCGCCAGCGGCACCACGCCCATCAGCACATCGTGCGGACCCAGCAGATAGATCTCGGTGATCGTCTCCGGATCCCCCTCAAATTCCCGCAGCGCCGTAATGCAGTCAGCCACCGCAGCATCCTGCGGCACTGCGACATACTCGGTCGTCATGCGACCGGCCGCCGAATCCTCCCGGAACTCCAGCAGCTCTTCCACTTCCTGCCGCTCTTCCGGATCCATTTCGCCCAGAATCGCTTCCGAGTGCTCCTCGCTCAAATCCGCCAGCAGATCGGCCGCCGCTGAAGGATCCATCTCCTCCACGATCCCGGCCGCCGTCTCCGAATCCAGCGCTTGCAGTAGCACCTTCTGCAGCTTCGGATCCACTTCTTCCAGTGCATCCGCCGCCAGCTCTTCGTCCAGACTTGTCAGCAGGGCCTCGCGTTCAGCCGGAGCAAGATCCTCGAGAATATCGGCGATATCCGATGGATGCAGCCGCGCCAGGCGCTCGTGCTCGATCTTCAGCTTCACCCGCCGCGCCGGGTCCACCTCCACGATGTCGACAAACTCCCATGGAATGCTCCGCTGCGGCACCTTCCGCGCAAGAGCATCGATCGTCGACTGCGGCATCAGGCCCAGCAGCAGCCTCCGAAGCGCGCCGCGCAACCCCACCGCCACTCCGGTCACCCGCAGGTGTTCCTGATACCCCGTCGTACCCCGTTCCTGATTCGACCACTCCAGATCCACGTCGTTCACGCGCACCACCTTGCGCCCGTGTACGTCGATAATCTGCCGGTCCAGCAGATCCTGCCGCAGCAGCAGAAAGCTCTCTTCCTCGGTCAGTGGCCGCAGTTGCGCTCCCGTACGCAGCTCCAGCGCCCCGCTCGGTGTCCGCCGTAAGTCGGCTAACGTCACCACCTGCAGCCCGTCCCGATTCTTCACCACCAGCCCCGCCACCCTTCCTGCATCGGCGCCGGTTGCCACCGCCACGTCTTTCACCTTGCCGCGCAGCTTTCCCGTCGCATCCGTCACCGGGGTGCCAAGCAGCATGGTCAGCGTGAATCGCGCGTGAACGTCGGCCATCGGCAAGAGTCTAACAGGCTCTCATCCCACCCTCTATCAGAATCCGCTCGAATGGATAACCACTTTTGGCCATGTGCAATCCAGGGGAACCAAAGCTCCTCAGAATCGCCCCCTGCCTTGATCGGGCTCGCCTCGGCGACGACGGCTCGTATGGTGCTGCTTGCGAAGGATTGCTCGTGCTGCCCGCTCCTGCTGCCACTGAATCCGGCCCCGGTTTTGCGAGCCGCGGAAGTTCCCCATTCTCCTCTTGCTTGACATCCGGCTTCCCAGCAAGCAAACTTCCGTCAAAGACTTAGGCCGTGTAAAAAGCGAGGTAGAGCTACTTGAGGGGACAAGAAGAAACCCGCGTTACATACACGCTGGAATCCTCGCTCGACAGCGTCGATAAAGTCGAACAAACCGCCGAACAGATGGCCCGCAAGGCGGGCATCGATGAGGATGAGACTTTTCGCATTAGCATGGCCGTGCGAGAAGCTGCCGTGAATGCGGTCCTGCATGGCAACGCCTATGACCCGGGTAAACGCATCACAGCAACTTTTGAAAACACCGGCTCGGATCTCATCATCCGAATCACCGATCAGGGCATCGGGCTGGACCCCGCCATGCTGCCCGATCCCCTCGCCCCGGAAAATCTGCTCCGCGGATCCGGACGCGGCATCTTTCTCATTCGATCGTTCATGGATGAAGTACACTTCAGGCAATTGCATCCGGGAACGGAGCTCACACTTATTAAACATTTGGGGACCTCAAAACCGAGTCTTCAAGGAGGAAATTCTCTATGAGCATGAAAGTGACTACCCGTCAGGTAGACGGTGTGACAATTCTCGACCTTAGCGGCCGAATTCTTCTTGGTGAGGGCAGCGTGCAGCTCCGTGATGCGGTTCGCGACCTCCTGGCAAAAGGCCAGAAGAAGATTCTCCTTAACCTGGGCGATGTGACCTACATCGACAGCTCGGGCATCGGCGAAATGGCCAGCGCGCTCACCGCCGTTCATCACCAGGGCGGCGACCTCAAGCTGCTCAATCTGACCAAACGCGTTCACGACGTGTTGCAGATCACCAAACTTTACACTGTCTTCGACATCAAGGACGACGAAGCTTCGGCCATCGCTTCTTTTTCGCAATCTGCCTAGCTCTCTTCATCTCGCCCCACCCAGAAGAAAAGGCTGCCCGCTCGGCAGCCTTTTTCCTCTTGCCATTTTCATCGGTGCGCCCGCGCCGCCATTGCCGGTTCAATTTCGCCCATAAAATCCTGCACCCATCGATGCACGTTTGCGTGCTTCAGGAACCTCCGCAGCTTGCGCATCCGCTCCTGCTGCTGAGGAACGGGCATCTGTAGTGCCTGGTCCAACGCATCAGCCACACCCTCCAGGTCAAACGGATTCACCAGCAGCGCACCGCGGTACATCTCCGCCGCCGCACCCGCAAATTCGCTCAAGATCAGCACGCCCCGGTCATCAATCCTAGATGCGCAGAATTCCTTCGCCACCAGGTTCATCCCATCCTTGAGCGGCGTCACCAGCGCAACATGCGCCGCCCGGTACAGCGCCAGCAGTTCCTCGCGTGGAATCGCTCTGTGAATGTAGTGAATCGGCACCCATCCCGGCTGCGTGAACTCCCCGTTGATGCTCGCCACCAGGTGCTCAATGCGCGACTTCAGCGCCTCATAACCCGGAATATTCTGCCGGCTCGGCACCACGATCTGCACCAGCTTCACCTTGCCGATCATGCCCGGATTTCTCCGCAGCAGTTCTCCATATGCACGTAGCCGGTGCGGAATGCCCTTTGTGTAGTCCTGCCGGTCTACACCGAAGATCACCTGCCCCATCCCCATCCGCGCCAGAATTGTACGCATCCGCTCTTCCACCGCCAGGTTGCTCGCCGCCTGCGCAAACTCCTCGAAATCGATCGAGATCGGAAAGTCCTGAATCACCGCCTTGCGCCCATGCCAGGCAACATGATGCACTCCGTGCTCGGTCGTCATCGGCGCCTCCGGCACCAGCCGCCGCAGGCAACTCACCAGGTTCCGAACGTCGCGCTCCGTCTGCAGGCCGATCAGATCATACTGCAACAGCGCCAGCAGCAAATCCCGCCGCCACGGCAGTTTGGCAAACACGTCATACGAAGGAAACGGCGTGTGCAGAAAGAACGCGATCCGCCCGTCGCAGCCCCGCTCCCGCAGGCTCCCTGCCACGTGCATCAACTGGTAGTCATGCACCCACAATACCTGCTTGCCGTTGTAGACCCGCATCACCACCTCCGCGAACTTCCCATTCACTCGGCGGTAGTATTCCCAGTACTGCGGCTCGAAGCGGCACTCACCGATAAAGTCGTGAAATAACGGCCACAAAACCTGGTTCGAAAACCCCTCGTAAAAGTTGCGGTCCTCCTCTTCGGTCACAAATACCGGCACGCATTCGAATCCGTTGCTCCGAGCCTCTTCTTCGAGTGCCCGCACCATTTTCTTGTCTTCCTGTGTTCCCCCGTTCCCGATCCATATCCCTCCATGGTCCTTCAGGATCGGCTCGAGCGCGGTCACTAGTCCGCCGCTGCTCCTCTTCACTTTCAGCGTTCCAAATTCCACCGTCGTCGAGAGCGGAAGACGGTTGGAAACAACCATTACCTGGCCGTCACTCATCACACGCTCACTTTCGCGTTTTCGAGCCACCGGTCAAGGAACCCAAGCAACTCCTCCGGCGGCGTCAGGTGGTAGTCTGCGCAGGACTCGCGTACCTCCGGACGAACAAGAATGCCCACCCCGCGTCCGCAAATCTCCGCAAATCCGTCTTCATCTGTCCAGTCATCGCCCAGAAATACCGCCGGGATATCCTTCGGCTCTTCGGCGAGAATGTCTGCCACTACCTGCCCCTTGGTCCGGGAGCGCGACCGCACCTCCACTCCGGACTCAAATGGCATCATTTCCAGTGTCTCAGGCGGCTTCGCCCCGGCGAACAGCTTCTCCGCGGTTTCCCGCAGCATAATCTGCTCATTGTCCGGCAATCCCCGCCAATGCACCGCAACCGCTGTCGGTTTCAGCTCCACTTGACCGCTGAATCCCCGCTCGATCATCCCGCTCGTCACTGCATCCACTACACGTCGCTCGTCCGACGTTAAATCCGCCACCCGGTACTGCCCGTCATGCAGCAGATGCTCCCGTCCGTGCGATCCCCACATCTCTATCGGCTGCCGCAATGGCAGCAACTGCTTCAGGTCTTCAATCTGTCTACCGCTGATCACCACCACTCTGCCATTCGGCAGCGTCACAACCGGCTCCAACCGCTCGACGACCCCGGCGTAGGGCACCGCCTTCATCCGGTCCACATGGAACGGCGCCAGCGTTCCGTCGTAATCCAACAGCAGAAGCCATCGCTTTGCGGTCCTCAGATCCCGCCAGAATTTCTCCCGAACTCCTGCCTCCTCCCAGCGGACGGGGAGTCTCATGCAGCGTCTATTCTTTTCCATTTACATGTCTTAGATGCGCTTTTTACCCTCATAAGTTCCCTGATCTCCTTGAAAATCTTTGACATAACTCATCCAACGGTAATTTCATGACCCGATTTACACTCAATTAGCAATGCTTTTCACTGCAACCTCACTTCCGTCCGCCTCTTGCGCACGTCTTGACGCCTGTTTCTGGAGAACCGCATGAGCACGCCCCACGGCTTCCAGCACGGCGTCGATATGCGCGTCAAAATCGCCGGTATCGAGTTCCCCAACCCTGTCCTCGCTGCCAGCGGAACCTTCGCCTATGGCATCGAATTTGAAGACGTCGTCGACTTGGACCGCATCGGCGGATTCGTCACGAAAGGCATCTCCCGCGATCCCCTCCCCGGCAATCCTGCTCCGCGGCTCATCGAAACAGCCGCCGGCATGATCAATGCCATCGGCCTCCAGAACATCGGTGTCGACGCCTTCATCACCCAGAAGCTACCCGCTCTGGCCCGCTACCAGTGCCCAGTCATCGTCAACGTCTTCGGCTTTCAGTTACAGGACTACATCGCGGTCATCCGCCGCCTCAACGAGGCCGAAGGCATCGCCGCCTACGAGCTCAATGTCTCCTGCCCCAACACCCATGCCGGCGGCATCGCCTTCGGGGTCGACAAGGCCGCACTTTCGGACCTCGTCGCTCATGCCCGCCATTACTCGCGCCGCCCGCTCATCGTCAAACTCTCGCCCAACGTCACATCCATCGCCAGCATGGCCCGCAGCGCGGAATCCTCCGGCGCTGACGCCATCTCCCTCGTCAACACTTTCGTCGCGCTCTCCATTGACATTGAAACCCGCCGCCCCCGCCTCAGCAACATCACCGGGGGCCTCTCCGGCCCAGCTGTCAAGCCCATTGCAGTCCGCATGGTCTGGGAAGCCTCGCAGGCCGTCAAAATCCCTGTCATCGGCATGGGAGGCATCAGCACTCCTGAAGACGCCGTCGAATTCCTCCTCGCCGGAGCCTCCGCTGTCCAGGTTGGCACGGCCAGCTATGCTGACCCCCGTGCCGTCGAGCACATCGGCTCAGGACTCGCACAGTGGTGCTCCCGCCATCACATCGCCAAAGTCACTGAAGTCATCGGTGATATGCAGACCGGCCGCGAGGAGTAAATCCAGTGCAAAAATCAAAGGGCCGGAGTGATCTCCAGCCCTTCCATTTCTTTCTGAAACCTGCTTCCTAAAGCGCGCCCCGCTGGAAACGGTTCTTCCATTCCTCGGGGAGCTTCGCCTGCAACTCGCGCGCCTGGCTCAGCGCCACGCCGGTCAGATACATCGGCGCCGGAGTCGCCACAGCCACCAGCAGCCATGCAAGCATCGATACCAATAGTCCGGCAAACGCCACCGCCTGCAGCGTCAGCACCACCGAGTACTGCTGGATGTGAAAGATGAACAGAGCAAAAGTGCGCAGAGGCTCTACATGGTGAATCACTGCCAGCGCCAGTACAAAGACAATGGTCGACATCGTCGTCAGCCCGATCAACGCCACGTCAATCGAGCGATGCAGCCTCTGCCTCGACCGGCACACGCTGCAGCTTGCCAGATGGTCCTCGTAGTCTGTTCGCATCTCGGGAGTAATCCCGGAAATGTCGTAGCGCCAGCTCGAAAGAATGTCGCCAACTACCGGATCAATACAAGTTTTCATCTACGTTGACCTTCCCCCTGCGATCCACTGCGTCGCTCCTGAGTCGAACTTCACGTTCCACGCGGCTCAAAAGGGGCTTAATCGCAGAGTAACACAGCTGTCTACAAAACAATAGATTCCAGCGGGGCGTGCTGGTTGGCCAGCATCAGCTTGTTTCCCAGCAGACTCATCCGGTCCCGCAACGCTCGCTCGGCGGCCACCCGCGCGAGTTCCGGCATATTGTTGCTTTCTGAAAGATGCGCCAGCACCACAAACGATGCCTGGCCATCATAGGATTTCTCGAGAAATTCCGACGCGGCATCGTTCGACAGGTGCCCAACCCGCGACATTACCCTCTGCTTCACTGACCACGGATACGGCCCGTCACGCAGCATGTCCACGTCGTGGTTGGACTCCAGCATCAGAACGTCGCATCCCTTTAGATGCAAATGCACGTTTGGGGGAATGTAACCAAGATCGGTAGCAATCCCAACCCTCACGCCCTCGGCCGCAAACACAAACCCCACAGGATCCACCGCATCATGCGGCACCGTGTAGGGAGTAATGGCAATATCCCCGATTTGGAAGTTCGCCCCGGCCTGGAAATATTCCACTCCCGGCAGCGCGCACGGATCCTTTTCGGGCTTTCCCTCGGCGATGTCTTCCTCAGCCGCGTCCTGGGCCTCGGCGCCCGCGGTCACCGGTTCTTTGCCGGCTGCCATCGCAGCTTTCTGCTGTTCCAGCCAATCAGCGTATGTCAATCGCTTCCGCGGAGTTATCCACCGCATCCACGCCCGGTGCGTCGCCTCGGTAAAGTAGACCGGAATTCCCAGCTTCCGAGCCGTCACCGCCAACCCCTGCACATGATCCTGATGCTCGTGGGTAATCACAATCGCGTCGAGCGTCTCAACCTCCTCGCCCGCCGCACGCATTCGCTTGAAAATCTCGCGGCACGACAGCCCCGCATCTACCAGCAAACGCGTCCGGCTGCTGGAGATGACTGTGCTGTTCCCCTTCGACCCACTGGCGAGCACTGTCATCCGGACCATAGCTTCGAGAATACGCCCGATTCATGTGGAAGAACCGGCCTGAACAGGCTCCCGGCACCATCTCAGCTACGCCCTTGGACCTACATCACCTCCGGAGCGTCGATCCCCAGCCACTGCAGCGACCGCACCAGTTCCCTCTGCGTCACCGCCGCCGTCGCCAGCAGCAGCGTCTTCTTCGCGGCATTCTCCTCGGTCAGAATATGGTGCTTCCGGTAGAAGTTGCTGAACTCCTGCGCCAGTTGAAACGCGTGCTTGGCCAGGTACGCCGGCTCCGCCGTCTGGATGCACTGTTCCAGCAGCAGCGACGTCTTGCCGGCGCGCAGCCACACTGCCCAGATCGCCTCATTCTCCTCACCGTCCAGCATGCCGTCGATCTCCACGCCGGCCAGTTCCGTAAGCGCCTGCTCCGCCGTCGTCTCCGCCTTGCGGAAGATGCTCCGTGTCCGCACCACCGCGTACTGCAGATACGGTCCCGTCTCGCCCTCGAAGCTCAGCGCATCCTTGAAGTCAAACGCAATCACCGAATTCCGCGTGTACTTCAGCATGAAATACCGCAGCGCGCCCACCGCAATCTTCTGCGCAATCTCCGCGCGCTCCGCGTCCTCCAGCTCCGGATGCCGGCTGTCCACCTCGCTCTTGGTCGCCGCCACCAGCTTGTCGATCAGGTCATCGGCCTTCACACCAAATCCCTTCCGGCCGGAAACCTCGATGTACGCGCGCCCCTGGTCTTCCTCCGGAACCGCATATCCAAGTTCCATCGCGCACCGTGGCGTCAGAGCCACCATCTCGTAGGAGAAATGCGTATACCGCGCCGCCTGCTCCGTGTATCCCATGCCCATCAGCGCTCCCACCACGTTCGCCTGCGGATCGGCCTGCCGCGAATCAATCACGTTGTAGATCGCCTGCGCATCGCCAAAGTGCGGATGGTCAGCCTCACCCTCCTCGGCTGAAATCCAGCAGCTATGCGACGGATACTCAAAAAACTTCCTGTACCCAAAGTCCTTCCCCAGCAGCCCGAACTTCCACAGGTGGTACGCAATGTCCTTACCCACATACGTCACCGTCCCATTCGAACGCACTATCACCTTCGCATCTTCATCCGGACCATCCTGCTCCGCTTCCGCGCGTTCGGTCCCAGGCCGCTGCATTACCCAGCAGCCCTTGTTCTTGCCTTCTGTCTCGAAATACAGCACCCCTTTCGCCTTCATCTGCTCAAAGGCCAGGTTCCAGAAGTGCAAATGCAGAATCTCGCTCTCGCGCGGCAAAAAGTCGTACTCGATGCCCAGCCGCAGCATCGTCTCCAGATGCCGCCGCAGCACCGCCGTGGCAATCTTGTCGGCAATCTCCGCCGTCTCGTTCCCGCCATGCTCAATCGCATGCAGCGTATCCAGCCGCATCTGCTTCCGCTCGGCCTTCTTCGCCTCATCCGCCTCGTACCACTGCGAAACCCGCGCGTACAAATCCCAGCAGTAGTAGTCGATTCGCTCGCCCTCCACCGTCAGCCGCTCCATCAGCGCGCCCACGTCGGCCAGCCTCATCTTTTCCAGATGAATCAGCCCCACCACAATGTCCGCTACCTGCACGCCCGTGTTGTCGATGTAATTCTGCACATCGACCCGGTTCCCGGCGGCCTTGAGCAGCCGTACAAACGTATCTCCCAGGATCGCGTTCCGCAAATGCCCCACATGCGCGGCCTTGTTGGGATTAATGCTCGTATGCTCCACCAGCGCATGCAGCGGCTTCGCCGCCAGTTCCTCCGGAGCCAGCTTCATTTCCTTCGCCAGCGCCTGCGCCGCTTCCGCTCGCTGCAGCCGAGCATTGATGTACCCGGCGCCCGCCACCTCAAAGCTGGCGAATCCCGCCAGCGGCTCGGCCGCAAGCCGCGCCACAATCTCTTCGGCAATCTTCCGTGGAGCCTTCCTCAGCTTCTTCGCCAGCTCAAAGGCCAGCGGCAGCGCAAACTCGCCAAACTTATTCTCCGGAGGCTGCTCCACCACCAGTGCCGGAAGCTCAATCTCATACTGCTCGCGAAGAATCGCTCTCAACCGCTCCTTCAATACCGTCTGCTGTTTCAGGTACACGTCGTTATCACCAGGCCAAAAATGTTCGAAATTCCTTGTATTTACTAGCCGATTCTACCAGTCCTCACCCCTCACACACGCCTTCGCCGCAAGCGTCACTCTCTGTCGAACACCCGCGCCACCGCCCATGCTTCTCATTGAAATGCCTTAAGATAGATGGCAGTTCTAACGATTTCTTGCGGTCTCCCAAGCGCTTTTCATGCCCGAATCCAACAAGTTCTACCTCACCACGCCGATCTACTACGTCAACGCGCGCCCGCACATCGGCACGTCCTACACCACGCTCGTCGCCGACACCATCGCCCGCCGCAAGCGCGCCCTCGGCATTGACACCTGGTTCCTCACCGGCACCGACGAGCACGGTCAGAAGATCGAGCGCTCTGCACGCCTCGCCAACTGCACCCCGCAGGAATTCACCGACGGCGTCTCCGCGCAATTCCGCTCGCTCTGGGACCGCATGGGCCTCACCTACGACGACTACATCCGCACCACCGAGCCGCGCCACAAGCAGGCCGTCCAGCGCCTCTTCTCGCTGCTCAAAGACCGCGGCTACATTTACAAGGGCACGTACACCGGCCAGTACTGCGTATCCGACGAGGCCTACGTCGAAGGCCCTCCCGGAACGCCCTGCCCCGACTGCGGACGCATCACCGAAACCGTCAGCGAAGAAAACTACTTCTTCAAACTCTCGGCCTTCGAGCGCAAACTCCTCGAGCACTACGAAGCCCACCCCGACTTCATCCAGCCGGAAACCCGCCGCAACGAAGTTCTCTCCTTCGTCCGCAGCGGACTCAAAGATCTCTCCATCTCGCGCACCAGCTTCAACTGGGGCATTCCCGTACCCGGCGACGAAAAGCACGTCATCTACGTCTGGATGGACGCCCTCGCCAACTACATCACCGCCCTCGGCTGGGAAAGCGACGACCCCGCCGCCCGCGCCCGCTTTGAGAAATTCTGGCCCGCCAACCTCCACATCATCGGCAAGGAAATCTCCCGCTTCCACTGCGTCTACTGGCCCGCATTCCTGCTCGGCGCCGGCCTGCCATTGCCCAGGAGCGTCGTCGCTCACGGCTGGCTGCTTTTCGAGCAGAACAAGATGTCCAAATCCCGCGGCAACATCGTCCGCGCAGAGACCATCCTCGACGTCTTCGGCGCCATGAAGCCCGATCTCCCCGCCGCCGACCAGAGCCGCTTTGGCGCCGACGTCCTCCGCTACTTCCTCCTGCGCGAAGTCGTCTTCGGACAGGACGGCAGCTTCAGCTTCGACGCCCTCGTCCAGCGCTACAACGCCGACCTCGCCAACGGCTACGGCAACCTCGTCAGCCGAACCCTAAACATGATCCAAAAGCGGGACGGAGAAATTCCCCAAGGGACGGTAGCGGCGTTAGATCCGAACTTTCAAGACAAAGACGTACTTCCCTATAGCCGCATTCGATCCATCGTCGAAGATGTCTCGCAAAACTTCGAAGCACTAAACTTCTCCATCGCACTATCCGGGATCGGATCCCTTATTTCGCTAGTCGATGGCTACATCACGCAATATGCGCCTTGGAAGTTAGTTAACTCGCCTGATCCAGCCGATCAGCATAGAGCCAACACCATCCTGTATTCCGCCGCCGAAGCCATCCGTATCATCACCGCCCTCGTCTACCCCGTCATGCCCTGGGCCGCCGCACAGGTCTGGTCCCAGCTCGGCTTGGGCGACATCGAATCCGCCGCCCAGAACGGCCAACTCAAGAACCTCCTGTGGGGCGGCCTCAAGCCCGGCACAAAGCTCGGCACGCTAGGCCCCATCTTTCCACGCGCAGAAAAGGACGCAGTCACCCGTATGCAGGAAATCGAACAGAACAACGCCGCCTCGCAGCCGACACCCGAACAGAACGCCCCCCAACCTGAGCAGACCCCCAAGCAGGCTGCGCCTGCTGCCCCCGAAACCTCTTCGGCGAAAGGCGCGTCACCCGCGCCCGCGGCCACGGCTGCCGCAACCCTTCCAGTCCCCGAGCAGCATCACTCGCGGCTCCGCGCCGCCATCGAGGCCCTCGCCGTCGCCATGGCCGAATCCACCAGTGAATCCTCCCTGATCGCCGCCTTTGAGCAGGCCATCGGCCTCACCGTCCAGGAGTCCCTCAGCGGCAAACCCCGCACTCCGGCGCAGCCCGCCGCAGCAGGTGCGCCCGCTCCTGCCTCTGACAAAATCTCCATCGACGACTTCGCCAAGGTTGAGCTCCGCGTCGGCCAAGTAAACGTCGCTGAACGCGTCCCCAAGGCCGACAAGCTCCTCCGCCTGGAAGTTGACCTCGGCACCGAAACCCGCCAGATCCTCGCTGGCATCGCCCAGTCCTACGAGCCGGAATCCCTCATTGGCCGCAAGATCGTCATCGTCGCCAACCTTGCACCCCGCAAGATGCGCGGCCTCGAATCTAACGGCATGCTTCTCGCCGCCACCAACGAGGAAGGCAGAGCCATCCTCGCCACCTTCGCCGAAGAGGTCCAGCCCGGCGCTCGCCTCAAATGATCGACTCCCACGCCCATCTCGACAGTGCGCGTTACGACGACGACCGCGACGCCATGCTCGCCCGTGCGTATGAAGCAGGCGTACGTGGCATCCTTTCCATCGGCATCGGCGACGGACCCGCCACCATGCACCGCGCAGCCAACCTCGCCCGCGACTACTCTGGCCGCCCCAACGCACCGCGCATTTGGGCCAGCGCCGGCATCCATCCCCACGAAGCCCAGGACGCCACCGAAGAAGCACTCGCCAGCCTCGATGCCCTGCTCCAGCGCCCTGAAGTCATCGCCTGCGGCGAAATTGGCCTCGACTACTACTACGACCACTCCCCGCGCGATACCCAGAAGTCAGCCTTCTCGCGCCAGATGGCTCTCGCCGCCCGCCACAAAAAACCCATCATCATCCACTGCCGCCCGTCAGACAACAGCGCCAACGCCTGGGACGATACCCTCGCCATACTTGAATCTGATTGGGCGCCCACCGGCCTCGGCGGCATCCTCCACTGCTTCACCGGCGACTGGGACCATGCCCGCCGCGCCCTCGACATCGGCTTCCTCATTTCCTTCGCCGGTAACATCACCTTCCCACGCAATCAGCCCCTGCGCGAAGTCGCCACCCTGGTGCCTCCCGACCGTCTGCTCATCGAAACGGACTGCCCATTCCTCGCGCCCGTCCCCTATCGGGGTAAGCGCAACGAGCCCGCCTGGGTCAAAGAGGTCGCCGTGACCCTTGGTGACCTGCTTGAGATCACCCCGGAACAGGTCGCTTTGCGTACCACTCAAAACTTTCAGTCGTTTTTCGGCCTGACGGCGAGCACCCCGTAGCCACGTCACATTCTCGGTTGGCAAGAAAGCATTTAATCTACTAGAGAGTAATTTTTCTATGGCTGCCGACAATAGTTTTGACATCGTAAGCAAACTCGATCTTCAGGAAGTCCGCAACGCGGTCGACCAGGCCCTCAAAGAGATCCACACCCGCTTCGATCTCAAGGACTCCAAGTCCGACATCACCATCGAAGGCGCTGAGGCCATCCAGCTCGCCTCCTCTGACGAGTACAAGCTCGACGCCGTCAAGCAGATCCTGCAACAGAAAATGGTCAAGCGCGGTCTCTCGCTCAAGTCCCTCACCTGGGGCAAAATCGAGCCCGCCGCCGGCTCCAGCGTCCGCCAGAAGGTCACCCTCCAGCAGGGCATCCCGACCGAAAAGGCAAAAGAGATGGTAAGGCTCATCAAGGACTCAAAAAAGAAGGCTCAGGCGTCGATTCAGGGCGATACCGTGAGGGTTTCCGGCAAAGATCGCGATACTCTACAGGAGATCATTGCCATGCTGCGCAACCACGACTTCGGCATCGATATGCAATTTACCAACTACAGGTCCAACTAGCGCCTCAGATGAACGGAGCACGAGTGAGCACACCCACCATAGCAACGGCCAAAGAGATCTTCGATCTGCTCCACGACGATCTCCTCGAAATCGAGCGCGAGTTCGAGTCCGCTGCTGTCTCCTCCGTACGCGCCATCACCGACATTGCCGAATACCTCCGCGAAGGTGGCGGCAAGCGCATCCGCCCATCCCTGCTCCTGCTCTCCGCCCGCAGCCAGGGCTACGCGGGCAACGGAGCCACCCGGCTCGGCGCCGTCGTTGAAATGGTCCACACCGCCACCCTGGTGCATGACGACATCATCGATGCTGCAGACATTCGTCGTGGTCGCCCCTCGCCCAACACCACCTGGGGCAACCCCAAGTGCGTCCTCGCCGGCGACTGGCTTTACATGCAGGCCTTCCGCGTCGCCCTGGAAGAGCGCAACTTCCGCGTCCTCGACCTGCTCATCTCCCTCACCCAGCAAATGGTCGAGGGAGAAATGATCCAGCTCGAAACCCTCGGTCGCCAGGTCACCACCAAGGAATATCACGACCTCATTTACCGCAAGACAGCTTGCCTCTTTGAGGTTTCCATGCGGCTCGGCGCGGTCCTTGCCGGAGCCTCATCGACAGAGGAAGAAAACATGGGCGAGTACGGCCGCAATCTTGGCCTCGCCTTCCAGATCGTCGATGACGTTCTCGACCTCACCGCCACAGAGGAAGTCCTGGGCAAGCCAGTCGCTAGTGACCTCCGCGAGGGCAAAGCCACTATCGCCGTGATTCATGCTCTCGAAAACGGCACCCAGACCGAGCGTGACGCCATCCTCACGGTGCTTCGTGACAAGAGCTTCGGCCGCGTCTCGCATGATCAGATTCTCGCTGCTCTCCTGCGAAACGGCTCCGTCGATTACGCCATGAATAAGGCCTACGACTACGCCGAAACCGCGCGCCTCGCCATCGCCGACTTTCCCGACTCAGACTACAAACGCGCCCTGCTCTGGGTCCCCGACTTCGTCGTCGCCCGCGATAAGTAGCCGCCTACGGCGACATCTCCGTTGCCGTCACCTGATTCGCCGTCCGGGTAAATCCAAACTTCAGCAGCCACACGCTCCTCACCGCGCGCCCGTTCACCTGCGCCGGATTAAACTCCCACGCCTTGGCAGCCTTCATCGCCGCATTCGCAAAATACCGGCTCGGCCCATATTGGGCATACACGGCATCCGCAACATTCCCGTTCGAATCGACCGTCACCTGCACGTCTACCCGCACTGTTCCGCGAATCGTTGCGCTCGCGCTGGGCAGCACCTCGGGAGGAACGCGTTTTACAACCGTGCCCTTCACCGTCACCGGCTCCGTCGGCGGCGGCTCATTCGCCCCCTCCCGCACCGCGAGCCCGGGATTTTCACTCGCCAGGCTTTTCCCATTCGGATGCGGCCGCAAATACCACGCAACCGCCATTACCGTCACCAAACCTAGAATCCCCACCACTCGAATCCAGGTCTTCGATCTCGGTGATGCCTGCTCCGATACACTCCCTGAAACACTCGCGGCAACTACTGGCTCCACAACTTCAGCGTCGATTGGCCCCGAATCTGCCTCAGTAATACCCTTCGCTGCAACTGCTTCCTCAGGCTTCAGCTGCAACCGAATCTCACGCAGCGTGCACCTTTCTGCCGGATCAATTCGCAGGCACATCTTGGCAATCCCGGCAAACGGCTCTGGCATTTCCTTCGGAACAGTAGGTTCGCCATGCTCCTTGCGATCCCATTCCGGCCGCCTCTGTGTCAGCATTTCCACCAGCGTCACGCCCAGCGACCAGATGTCCGCCGCCGGACTCACTTTGCCAAGCGCCAAATCCAGTGCATCATATGCTCGCGCGTCAAACGCTCGACTGCCGGCCCCAGCCCGCAAAAGATGATCCACGGAAAGCTTCAACTGGTCTTTCACCGCCATAACCTTCGACGGTTTCAAACGCCCGTGCACAAAGCCCTTGCCATGCAAATACTCCAGAGCTTCCACCAGAGACTCGAGCACCGTATGTGCTTCGTCCGGCGTCAGAGCGCGCTCCGGCAAAATATCCGCAAGCACCTCTTCACCGTACTCCGTCACAACATAGGCAAATTCTGACCCGTCGATCTGACATCGCCCATATTCGTACAGTCGCAACAAGAGCGGATGCTGCAGTGTCTGCGCGGCCCGCCACCCCGCCACGCGGTTATCGGCATCTGCGGCCTCTGCCGGTATCAGCTTGATCACGGCTCGTTCCGTTGGTAAACCCTGCCGTTCCGTCAGGAAAACACCACATCCTTCACACCCACCGAGCCATTCCAGAAGGGGGAACTTTCCATCGACGACGCGGCCGGCCCAGTTCCTGCAAATAGGCACAGTCGTCATAATCCCTCTTATTGTAGTAAGCAAAACATTCTTTCAACCAGTTTGCCGCTGCACTCGCACCCAAACATCCCATCGCACCCATCTCACGAGCCACCCACCCCCGCGCCACGCTACTCCAGACAGCGGCACGCAACTTCCCTGCCACGCACCCTGCTCTCTGTGGTAATCTCACCTGTTTCCTATGTCTTCCGCCACCCGCACCACTCCGATCCGCGTTCTCGTCGCTAAGCCTGGCCTCGACGGCCATGACCGCGGCGCAAAAGTCATCGCTCGCGCCCTCCGGGATGCCGGTATGGAAGTCATCTACACAGGCCTCCGCCAGACACCCGAAATGATCGTCAACGCCGCTATTCAGGAAGATGTGGACTGCATTGGCCTGAGCATCCTCTCCGGTGCGCACAATGCCATCGTCCCACGCGTCACCGAACTCCTCCGCGAACGCGGTGCCGATGACATTCTCGTCGTAGTCGGTGGCACCATCCCCGACCAGGACATCGAATTCCTCAAGTCCAAAGGCGTCGCCGCCATCTTCGGCCCTGGCACACTGCTCGACACTACCGTCCAGTTCATCCGCGAACACGTCAAGCCGCGCAGCCTCACCGCCTGACCTCCGCCTCACTGCGATTCACACTTCGGGAGTATCTTGGTGATGCAGCCCGGACGACCAGCGTTCAGACCGCATCCGTATTCATTGGCAGCGCCGGAGGCTAACAATGAAGAGCAAACGAATCTGGATTATCCTTGCAGCCATAGTATGCGTTGTGCTGATTGGCGCCTTTGTTATCGATCACTTCCTCGATGCTGACACTTATCGCGGAAACATTGAAGCGGCTCTCTCACAATCGCTCGACCGTCAGGTCCAGCTTGGCCACCTCAGCTTTTCCATCTTCACCGGCAGCCTTGAAGCTTCTTCGCTCTCCGTCGCCGACGACCCATCCTTCAGTCGGAACCCATTCCTCACCGCCAAGGACATCCTCATTGGCGTCAAAATCTGGCCGCTCGTCTTCAACCACCAACTGCACATCACCGGAATTACCATTGATCAACCCTCCATCACGCTCCTGCGTCGCGCTGACGGAACCTGGAACTACTCGAGCCTCGGAAACTCCAGCCATCGAGGCCCAGCTCCAATAACATCTGCGAGTTCCGCCGGCAACTCATCGGCCAAAAAATCGAGGAGCCCCTCATCGGCAAACAGTAATCTGCTTCCCAACCTCACCGTCAGCGAACTCGCCATCAAGAACGGAACTATCACCATCGGTAATCTTCCAGCCACTGGCGCGCCCCACGTCTACAGCCATGTCAACGTCACGGCCAACCATTTCTCCTTCGCCAGCGCCTTTCCATTCAACATCGGCGCAGATCTGCCCGGTACCGGCTCCATGAACATCCAGGGCCATGCTGGCCCCATCAATCCCACCAATGCCGCCGCCACGCCCCTCACCGCTAAAGTCACTTTCAAAGAAGCCGACCTCGCCAAGGAATTCCTCGCCTCCAGCCAGGGCATCTCCGGCATCGCTAACCTCGACGCCAACATTGTCTCGAACGGCCAGACGGCCAATCTGAACGGAACCCTGCACGTAACAAAACTCAAGCTGGCGAAAGACGGTACGCCTTCCTCCCAGCCCGTCGACATCGGCTTTACCGTCGCGCAAAATCTCCAGTCCCTCTCCGGCACGATCCAAAAAGCTGACCTCACCATCGGCAAAGCCGCAATATCCATCAAGGGCACTTACCAGACGCAGGGCGCCACCACCGTCCTCGACCTCCACGCCACCGGCCGGAGCATGCCCATTGACTCCCTCGTTGCATTCCTGCCGTCACTTGGCATCCAACTGCCGCCCGGCTCGAAGCTTCAAGGCGGTACACTCACCACCGCACTCAACATCACGGGCTCAGCCGCAACCCCTGTCATTGCTGGCCCAGTTCAGATTTCTAACACTCGCCTCGCCGGTTTCAACCTTGGTCAGAAACTCTCCACTATCAGCGCCCTCACCGGTGCCAACACCGGCTCGGATACCACCATCCAGCTACTGAGCACGAACCTCACCTATGGCCCCAAAGGTATCCAGACCAGGAACCTCACCGCAATCGTCAGCGGCCTCGGCACGGCCACCGGCAACGGCTCCATCAGCCCGTCCAACGCCCTCAAGTATCAATTGAAGATCAAGCTCGCCAGTTCCGGCCTTGGCGGCTTGGCCCAGCGCGCTGCATCCATGCTCCCCGGCGCATTCGGCGCCAGCATCGGCCAATCCATGAAGAACGGCGTCCCCGTCGCCATTCGCGGCACCACCTCGCACCCCATCTTTACGCCTGATCTTGGCCAGATGTTCGGCGGAAACACCCAGCAACAAACTACCCAGAAGACACCGCAAAAGAAAAATCCCTTGCAGAAAGCCTTGGGAAACATCTTTGGGCCCCAAGAGCTGGCACCTCAGGCCTCACGGATTCATCTCTAAAATCTATGGCAGAACGCAATCCCACATCGATTCAGATCGTCCATCCCGATCAATTCGACCCCGGCACCAGGCAAACACCCGGTTCCCACCGCCAGGCCGCCATCTCGGCTGAGGTAGGCGCCTCTTCACAGTTGTGGGGTGGCACATTCCTCGTCGAACCGGCAGCCCGCACCGGCATCCACCACCACGGCGAGCAGGACACCATCGTCTATGTGCTGTCCGGAGAATCACTCGTGAAATGGGGAGAGCGCGGAGAATTTGAGGGGATCGCCCGTGCAGGCGACTTCCTTCACGTTCCGGCCTGGCTTCCACACATGGAAATCAACCCCTCCGCCACTGAGCCCTTCCGCTGGATTGTCGTCCGCAGCACGCCAAATCCCATTGTCGTCAACCTCCCTGACGACTACTGGGGCGCCACAAACCATCCCGCGACCCCTCGCTAGAAAATGCTAGCCCAGCACGCCTTCTGGCGATGACTCATGCATCGTCGCTCGTATCGCATCGGTGTACCGCGCCGGCATCGACTGCTTCTGCATCTGCATGTTTACCACCACATGCACCGTCTCGGCTTCGGCCAGCAACTCCCCCGTCGCTGCCCGCAGCATCCGGTACGCAAACTTGATCACGCTCTGTCGCAGCCCGGTCACGCGCGTCTCGATGACCACCTCATCGTCATACCGCGCGGGGGCCTTGTACCGGCAACTAGCTTCCACTACTGGTAGCATGCAGCCATCCTCGGCCTCCATCATCTTGTAATCAAATCCCAGCTGCCGCAGGAATTCGACCCTGCCAATCTCGCACCACACAAAATAGTTGGAGTAATACACCACACCCATCTGGTCGGTTTCCGCATACCGCACACGCAGCTTCGTCGTCGAACCCATCGTCATGGCACCAGTGTAACGGGAACGCCTCTCATGTCATTTCGCAAATCACCCCTCCGATTCTTGTTTTCATCCACGTCGTCAAGGGATTAGCATCTACGTGCTCCGTTTTGACGTCCCCCCTTGCCAATCGGCATCCTAAGAAATAGAAGCACTTGTAAGAACCGGCATATTGAATGATGAAACCAACGAACATACTTTCCAGCTTCCTGATCGCAACACTTTCCCTGGCTCCCGTAGCGGCCTTTGCCCAGAACTCGAATCAGGGCTTCACTCAGCAGCAAGTCACTGACATGGTCTGGACCGCGGTCAAAACCGAGATCGCCGCCGCGAACAACGACCATTCGGTTTTTATCTTCCACGATCATGACATTCAACCCCAGAAGAACAAGTACACCATCGTCATCCAGACCACGTCCCACGGCTCGCTCAACCGAATTACCCAACTCAACGGCCAAGCAGTTCCGATACAGCAGCAAAGCGCCAAGATTGACAACTTCGTGAATAGTCCGGCCCTCCAGCAAAAACAGCGCCAGAGCAGCCGGAACGACGCTCAGCAAACCGAGCAGTTGCTGAAGATGATCCCCGACGCGTTCCTCTGGAGCGTCACCAATGTAACCCCCAGGGAGGTCACCCTCAGCTACAAGCCCAACCCAGACTTCAATCCGCCCACCATGGAAGACCGCGTCTTTGCCGCCATGGCCGGAGAAATGGTCCTCGATCGCGAACAGAATCGCATCGTCGTCTTTAAGGGCAGGCTCATCCATAACGTCAATTTTTTTTGGGGCTTACTCGGGCACATGAACCAGGGTGGCACCTTCTGTGTCGTCCGCAAGGAACTGGAGCCTTACGTCTGGGAAATTGTCGAAACCCGGGTCCACATCAATGGCCACATCCTCTTCTTCAAGACCATCAGCCAGAATGAGGACGACTACGATACTGATTTCAGGCCCGCCCCGCCCAACATCTCACTTGAAGATGCAGCAAAAATCGTCATGGAGCAGCCCGATTGGCCCAACGCTCCGGGAACGCACGACCCAGCTGCCCCAGAAGGTACCGGCGCCTGCAGCTCCCATTGATTCCGCTACTTACGGGGATCGTTGGCCGAGTCCGCCGACGATTCTCCTTGCTGCAACTCCCTGCAAGTTCATCCATTTCCCACCTTTCGCATCCTCTTCCCCGGAATCACCCTGCGCAACCGCCACAATCCCTTCACCCCATTCAGCGCCGCTGCAGCAGTTAAAATGAAACATCCTCGGATGAATTCCACCCGCGCCACCGGCTGCGGCTCCAAAAGGTAAACTCGCTCGCATGCACTACTGGTCCCGGCTTTTTGTCCCCACCCTCCGCGAAGCCCCGTCTGACGCCGAAGTCGCCAGCCACAAGTTTCTGCTCCGCTCCGGCTACATCCGCCAGCTTGGCGCCGGCATCTACTCCTATCTCTTCATGGGACAGCGATCCATCAACAAAATCATCGCCATCGTCCGCGAAGAAATGGACAAAATCGGCCAGGAATTCCTGCTTCCCGCCATTCATCCTTCTGAAATCTGGGAGCAAAGCGGCCGCTGGACTGCCATGGGCCAGAACATGTTCCGTCTCCAGGACCGCAAAGGCGCATGGCTCTGCCTCGGCATGACCCACGAAGAGGTCATGACCGACATCGCCCGCAAGGAGCTCCGCAGCTACAAACAGCTCCCCCAAATCTGGTACCAGATCCAGACCAAATTCCGCGACGAACCCCGTCCCAAATCCGGCCTCCTGCGCGTCCGCCAGTTCATCATGAAGGACAGCTACTCCTTCGACATCGACGCCGCCGGCCTCGACAAAAGCTACGATCTCCACGACACCGCCTACCGCGCGATCTTCACCCGCTGCGGCCTCGATTTCGTCGCGGTTGAAGCCCACTCCGGAGCCATGGGCGGCTCCCAGTCGCAGGAATTCATGGTCTACACCGACGCCGGCGAAGATCTCATCGCCAGCTGCGCCCAGTGCCACTACGCCGCCAACATGGAAAAAGCCACCTCGCGCCTCGCCCCCGTCGAAGAGATGGCCCCCACCGGCGATGGCAAACCCGAGCTCGTCCACACACCCAATACCGCCGCCATCTCCGACGTCGCCGAGTTCTTCCAAATCTCCCCGGCCTCTGACATCAAGTGCGTCGCATATATGGCTAAATGCGGCTATTCGAACGATGGCGTGGAAATCTGGGAACCGGTGGCTGCCTTCCTGCGCGGGGACCACTTTGTTAATGAGACGAAGCTCTTAACCAGCATTGGCGCAAGTGAAGTTCGCCCCATGGTGACCGAAGAATTGGAAAAATACATGCACGGTCCGGCAGGCTATCTGGGTCCGATTGGATTGAAGCCAAAGGAAGTCCAGAACCCGGGCAGTGAATTACCGGCCTTCAGCAGCGGAAAAAATAAGGACGGCGAGATAGTCGTCATCCTCGACCACGGCCTTGAAGGTCGCAAGAATCTCGTCTGCGGAGCCAACCAGATCGACTACCACTTCCGCAACGTCACACCCGGCCGCGACTTTACCTGGACCCTCGCCGCCGACATCCGCGACGTCGTCGAAGGTGAAGGCTGCCCCCAATGTGGGCAGCCCCTCAAGGTCGCTAAAGCCGTAGAAATCGGCCACATCTTCAAGCTCGGCTATAAATATGCCAAGTCCATGGGTGCGAGCGTCCTCGACGCCAACGGTAAGGAAGTCACCCCCATCATGGGTAGCTACGGCATCGGCATTGAGCGCATCCTCACCGCCTCCATCGAGCAGAACAACGACACTAACGGCTTCTGGCTGCCACGCACCATCGCGCCCTTCGATGTGGTCGTCACCATCACCAACATCTCCGATGAAAGCCTCCGCGCCGCCGGCGAAAAACTCGCCTCGCAGCTCGAAGCCTTGGGCTTCGATGTTCTCCTTGACGACCGCGACGAGCGTGCCGGCGTAAAGTTCAAGGATGCGGATCTCATCGGTATCCCCTACCGCTTCACCGTTGGCAAAAAAACGGCTGAGGGCAAGGTCGAACTTGTCACCCGCTCCAGCCTATCGACACAGGAACTGCCTCTGGCAGACGCCGCCGCGGCGTTCGCGGCTCTCCTCGCCTGAGCACGAACGCCCGCTCAGGCGTCATCACTCCATAAGCACCAAAAAGGCAGGGTAGTGGATTGGCAGTAAAGGTTAAGGTTAAGCGCCCCGTACGTGGTGTCGCGAAGCATAAGTTCCTCGCCGTTGCGATTATGCTCGTCGCCGCCGGAGTCATCGCCTTCGGTGCAATCTTCGCCTTCTACTACTACAAGTACCAGCGCATCGTCGACGCCCGCCTCTCCCAACCGCTTTTCGCCAACACGGCCAAGATCTACGCCGCCCCGTTTGAGGTCCGCCCTGGCCAGACCATCGATCCAGGCTTCGTCGTCAATCAGCTCACCCAGGCCGGCTATACCGAGCAGGGCGCCACTCCCGTCTCACAGATGGGCACCTACTCAGTCACTTCCAACTCCGTCACCGTCTATCCCGGCCCGCTCTCCTATCATGCCCCGGACTCGGCCACCATCACCTTTGGCAACGGCCAGGTCTCTCAGATTATGGGCCAGAACGGCCAGCAGTTGGCTGCATATCAGCTCGAGCCGCTCCTCATCACCGGCCTCTCGGACGCCAATCGCGTCAAGCGCCGCCTCATCACCTACAACGAGCTGCCCCAAAATCTTGTCGACGCCGTCATCGCCATTGAAGATCGCCGCTTCTTCCACCACGGAGCGCTCTCCTACACCGGCATCCTCCGCTCGGCTCTCAATGACATCACCCCCGGCCACCACTATCTCGAAGGCGCTTCCACCATCGACATGCAGGTGGCCAAGATGTTCTTCCTCACCCCCGCCCGTACTTGGCGCCGCAAGTTCCTGCAAGTCATCGTCACGCTGCAACTGGAGCATAAGCTCTCCAAGAAGCAGATCTTCCAGTTCTATGCCAACGAAGTTCCGCTCGGTGAGCGCGGCAGCTTCGCCGTCAACGGCTTCGGAGAAGCCGCTCACGCCTTCTTTGGCAAAGACGTTGGTCAGCTCAACCTCGACGAGTCCGCCCTGCTCGCCGGTCTCATCCAGGGCCCAACCTACTTTAGCCCCACGATCCATCCGCACCGCGCCACGGTGCGCCGCAATATGGTTCTTGACGCTATGGTCCAAACCGGCGCCATCACCAAGCAGCAGGCAGAACAGGCCAAGGCGAAGCCCATCCACCTCATAGCCCAGGCCGTCGACGCCGGCGAAGCGCCCTACTTCGTGGACATGGTCCGCCACCAGCTTGCCCAGCGCCTCGGCAACAACGCCTATAACGACGAGGGCCTCCGTATCTACACTTCCCTCGATCCCCAGTTGCAGCAGGCCGCCACCACCGCCGTCGCCCAGGGCATGGACCAGGTCGACAAGTTCATCAAGGCACGCCACGACCGCATCGTCCGCTACGAGAAATACCACCACCTGCCCATCAAGCCCCTCATCCTGCCCCAGGTCGCGCTTGTAGCGCTCAACCCGCACACCGGTCAGGTGCTCGCCCTCGTCGGCGGCCAGGACTACGCTAAGAGCCAGCTCAATCACGCCCTCGCCGAGCGCCCCACCGGCTCGACCTTCAAGCCCATCGTCATTGCCTCGGCCTTCAACACTGCGCTTGCTGGCACGCCCCTGACCAACTTCCAGGGCGTCACCGCCATGTTCTCCCCCGTCACCATGCTCAATGACGAGCCCACCACTTTCACCATGCCCGACGGGCAGACTTACTCGCCCCACGACTTCGAAAACAAATACTTCGGCGTCGTTACCGCCCGCACCGCACTGGCCCGCTCGCTCAACAACGCCACCATCTCCCTGGCGGAAATGGCCGGACTCAACAACGTCGTCCAGCTCGCGCATCAGGCAGGCATCGTCAACGCCCAGCCCACTCCATCTGTCGCCATCGGCACCTACGATGCCACCCCCATCGAACTCGCCGGCGCCTACACCATGTTCGACAACAGCGGTCTCAAAATCACTCCCTGGCTGCTCGCCTCCGTACGCGCCCCCAACGGCGACGTCATCGCCAACTACCAGCCCCAGAGCGCCCAGCTTCTTGATCCTCGCGTCGCCTTTCTCACCGCCGCCATGATGGAAGCCGTCGTGGACTCCCACCACGGCACGGGCGCTGGCATCCGCAGCGAATTCGGCTTCACCGCCCCCGCCGCCGGCAAAACCGGCACAGAAAACGACTCATGGTTTGCCGGCTTCACCAGCAATCTCCTCTGTGTCGTATGGGTCGGCAACGACAATTACTCAGACCTCCACATCGAAGGCGCACTTGCCGCCCTGCCTATCTGGGCTGACTTCATGAAGCGCGCCCAGAAACTCCCTCAGTACTCTGACATGGAGCCCTTCACTCCACCCCAGGGCGTTATCGAGGAATCCCTCGACAAGACCACCAACCTCATCGCCACACCCGATTGCCCCGACGATTACACCGCGTGGTTCCTCGACGGTACCCAGCCCACCGAAACTTGTGATCACAAGAACCTCAACCAGCCCAACCTTTTCCAGCGCATCTTTGGCGTCGGGAAAAAGCAGCCCTCGCAACCTCAGCAGTCGCCGACCCAGCCACCAGAAAATACCGTCCAGCAAAACACGGTCACCGTGCCGGCGCCTCAGCCGGCCCAGCCTCAGCCGGCTCAGCAACCAAAGCCGAAAAAGAAGCGTGGTTTCTGGTCCCGTCTCTTCGGCCTGCACGGGAAAAGCCCTAAAGGCAATCAGAACAAGCAAAATCCGCAACAGTAATCCGCCGCAGTAATGCTACATTTCGCAGATATTAAGCTACTAAGTCACACTTACTTTGATATCAAGTGGACATCTTATGGATTACCCAGATGGGATTTCCGGAGAAAGCCGAGCCCTCGAAGTAACGTAAATTTTTCCCTGTTTTCCTGTAATTTTTCCCATTTCCCAACCAGTTAATACCCCTCATAACTCCCTATCTTCTTGTAGTTGGAATGTGCTACATTCTCCGCAATCTTGCGAACCGGTGATCCCCCCGCACGCTCCGGCAAGCTGCGCGCGGGAATCCCCCCGCCGGACACCGGCCCGCAGGTAGCAAGGGAGGTTAGCTCCACATGAACAGCAACGGCCCAGATGTCATCCACACAGGTCCCCCTGACAATCTGAACTCCCCTCTGGGTCACGGGGCAGCCACTCCAGACCAGAAGGATGAGATCAGATACGCGTTCCTGCCGCGTACGTTGCAAGGCAAATTCCCCCAACTCTGGCTTCTCGTGCTCGAGAAAAACAACAGAACAATCGTTGAAGTCACGCTGTTCGCCCTCGCGTTTCTCACTCTTTTCGCGACAATTATCGGCCAACCCCACCAGACGGAATGGCCTTCGTTGCTCACCGCGGTTCTGGCCCCCATCGCCTTTGCTGTCTGGTATGTTCTGTTCCCTCTGAACCCATATCAGACCGTCCTCTTCACAAGGCAAGGTCTTCAGAATCTGGATCAAAACGATTCGGCCGCCCACGAACTCGTGTCCATCCTGAGTTCTCCTGAAGCTGGCCGCTTCCTGTGGCAGCGTGCGCAACGCCTTTGGATTCTCTTCTTGGCTCCCATGGTCGTCGTAGTGCTTGCCCTGCACAAGCTGCCGGCTCTGGAGGCCACTCCATCCTGGCTCGTCCGCGTGCCCATCTTCTGCCTGCTTCTATTCGCCATTTTTCGAATAGAAATGCTCGCTTGGGCCCTCCGAGTCATGAAACGCAGCGAGTAGTAATTCCCCACTCTCCGGTTCGGGCAAGCCTGCGTCTGCAATCGTCTGAGACCTGCACGTACGGTCTACAACATCTCTTGTTCAAGCCTGTGCAACGTGGATGTCTCAGAGCCGCTCTCCCCGCTAGGAAGCCCCCGGGAGATTCTGTCGGGCCGCCCACCCACGAAGTGGAAACGCTCCAGAACAAAACGCAAATTCGGCACCGACCCTGACCGACAGCTGGGATTCCGTCTCCTCATCTCTACGCAGCAAGTCCAAACAACCGCTCTCGTCAGGCAACAGCGATAGCAGTCACACCCTTCGCCAAGTGTCCGCAGCCGGACACCTTTCTCCAAATCCGGACAGGTTGAATCCTCAACCTCGCGCCTAACCCACACAAGATCAATATCCTGCGCCCCGGGAACTATGGCGAGGCGATTGCGTAACCAATGCAGTGGAGTTTCTCTATGAATGCCCTTCTGCAAGATGTTCGTCACGCGTTGCGCCAGCTACGCAAGTCACCCGGATTCACAGTCACCGCGGTCCTCACACTGGCGCTCGGCATCGGAGCCACCACAGCTATCTTCACGATCGTCAATGCTGTGCTGCTGCGCTCGCTGCCAATAAAGGATCCCGCCGGACTCTGGCGCGTGGGCGACAACGAACAGTGTTGCGTTAATGGCGGCCTGCCTAACTTTGGAACCGCCAAGCCAAATGACTGGTCACTCTTCTCTTACGAGCAGTACAAGGAATTCCGTGACCACACACCCGGCTTTGCCAGTCTGGCGGCCTTCGAGGCCAGCGACCAGCAGATGGCCGTGCGCCGCACCGGAAGCAACCATCCCGCACAACCGCTTTATGGCGAATTTGTTTCCGGCAATTCATTTTCAACCCTCGGTCTCAGGGCTTACGCCGGACGGCTCCTGCGCTCTGACGACGATCGCCAGGGCGCTGCGCCCGTTGCCGTGATGAGCTACTCCACCTGGCAACAAAAATACGGTGGAAGCCCAGATATCATCGGGGCCGGATTTCTTATCAATGGCACTCCTGTCACCGTCGTCGGCATTGCGCCACCGGGCTTCTATAGCGAACGCCTTAGCCCCACGCCGCCTTCATTCTGGTTTCCGATTCACCTCATGCCCCAAATCGAGCCGCAGAACAACTTGATCAATCATCCCGAATTGCAATGGCTCAACCTCTTCGGCCGTCTCGCGCCCGGAACCAGCGTTGCCGCCGTGCAGGCACACATGATCGTCGAGCTGAAACAATTTCTCAATAGCCCGTTGAGTCAGATCACCGATCCGGCGCGCACTCTCATACCACGCCAGTATCTCCGTCTTACTCCCGGCGGCGGCGGTGTGCAAAGCATGCAGGACGATTACAAATCTGATCTGCATCTGCTCATGTGGATCTCAAGCTTTGTACTGCTGATTGCCTGCGCGAATCTGGCCAACCTCTTGTTGGCCCGCTCAGTCACCCGCCGCCAGCAGGTCTCAGTACGCATGGCGCTGGGCGCGCCACGACGCCGCCTCGTGCAGCGCGCGCTCATTGAGAGCCTCGTCCTTGCGGTTTTTGGCGGACTGGCCGGGGTATTCCTCGCGTGGGCCGGCGCACGCTTCATTCTGCATCTTGCCTTTCAAAATCAGCCCGTCAACATCATTCAGACCTTTCCATTGTTGATTCAGACCTCTCCATCGTTGCCGGTACTTGGCTTTACTTTCGCTGTGTCTCTCCTTACCGGACTGCTTTTCGGCGTCGCACCAGCGTGGCTCGCCGCGCGTGCTGACCCGATCGAGGCGCTTCGCGGGGCCAATCGCTCCACCAGCCGCCACGGCCTTTTCCTGCAAAAAACATTGGTGATCACACAAGCTGCGGTATCTGTGGTGCTCTTGTGCGCCGCTGGATTGCTGATTCTCAGCCTGCAAAGACTTGAACATCAGAACTTCGGTTTCCAGACCGCACACCGTTACATCGTCAACATTGATCCTGAAACTGCCGGCTACCAGCCGCAACAGCTTGCAGCCTTCTACCAGCAACTCCACGACTCCCTCGCCGCCATCCCCGGCGTCGAGCGCGTCTCCTATTCGCTGAACAGCCCTCTGGACGGCAACACCTGGAACGAGGGGGTTTATGTGGAAGGTCAGCCCGCCCCACCCGTCACGTCCAATCAGAACGTTGCCGGTTGGGATCGCGTCAGCCCAGGCTATTTCAAGACGATTGGAACCCCACTGATCGAGGGCCGAGCTTTCACGCAAGGCGACGATAAAAACAGTACGAACGTAGCCATCGTCAACCAGACCTTCGTCAAACGGATTCTCCACGGTAAAGATCCCATCGGCGTGCATTTCGGCGACTTCGGCCCCAACCACACCGGAACCTACGAAATTGTAGGTGTAGTCCAAGACGCAAAATATCAGGGCTCGAGCCTTCCTGTCCGTCCCATGTATTTCCTCGCGGCTGCGCAATGGACTTCGTTGCCGCCATCTAACCCCAACTATGCAGCCTACCGGCACTTCATCACGATGTCGCGCTACATGGGCTCTATCCAGCTTGAGACTCACGGCACCGTCCCGAATCTGCAGGAAAAAGTGCAGAACGCACTCTCCGGCATTAACCCCAACCTTATGATGATTCAGTTTCAAACACTGGGCGCTCAGGTACAACAGTCTTTCAGCCAGCAGAGCGTGATCGCAAAACTCACTTCGCTCTTCGGCCTTCTCGCACTGGTTCTCGCCGCCATCGGTCTGTATGGCGTCACGGCTTACGCGGTCGCTCAGCGAACCAGCGAAATCGGCGTGCGCATGGCACTTGGAGCTAATCGCGGCCACGTGCAACAGATGGTGCTTCGCGGAGCCTTCTTGCAATCGGGCATCGGCCTCCTGCTTGGCATTCCCGCGGCTATTATTGGTGGACATCTCATGTCTGCCAGTCTCTTTGGCATTGCCGCTTTCAATCCTCTCGTACTGGCAACTACCGTCACGGTCCTTGCGTTAGCAACCTTCATTGCCGCGCTGCTGCCGGCCCACCGAGCTGCATCCATCGACCCCATGCGCGCACTCAGAAGCGAATAACTCAAAGGAAGAATCTGTCATGCATACGTTGATACAGGACATTCGCTACACACTGCGCCAGATGCGTGAGTCCCTCGGATTCGCCGTAATCGCTGTTCTCACTCTCGCACTTGGCGTCGGTGCGGCCACGGCGATTTACAGCGTGGTGGACGCCGTGATCTTGCAACCGCTGCCATACAACCAGCCCAGCCGCATCGTAGTGCCGCGCACCATTGCGAAGGAGGGTTACCAGCAGCCGCCTTCATGGCCCAGTTACCTGGACATGCGCGTCGGGAACAAAACCTTCAGCGCCCTCGCAGGCTATACCGACTATACCGGCACAAATCTTCAGGCAAAATCCGGCCCCGTGGCCCTTCATTTGATCGCCAGCACGGCAAATTTCTTTCAGGTCTTCGGTGTGCAACCGATTCTTGGACGTACCTATCGTCCGGATGAAGACCAGCCGGGTAAGCGGGATGTCGCGGTCTTAAGCTACGAGGTGTGGAAGACAAATTTTGACGGTGACCGCAACGTCGTAGGCAGCAAGATCGACCTGGACGGCAAACCTTACACCTGCATCGGAGTAATGCCAGCAGGCTTTATGCTCAAGGGCACGCGTCATGCCATTTACACCCCGATCCATGTGCCGAAAAACGAGATTGCCAGCCGCGGAGATCACTGGCTTGAAATCATCGGGCGCTTGAAACCGGGCGTGACCAGCGCGCAGGCACAGGCAGACATGGACCATGTCATGGCGAATCTCGGCCGCGCCTATCCAGATACCGATGGCGGCCGCAGAGTGGAGATGCTCACCATTGCGCAGGATACATATGGCAGCGCGTCGGGCGGCCTGTGGACATTGGTCGCCGCCGCGCTTGCAGTGCTTGCCATTGGGTGCGTCAATCTCGCCGGGCTGCTCTTGTCGCGAGGTGTCAGACGCGAACGCGAGATGGCGCTGCGCGCTGCCGTAGGGGCAACCCGTAGCCGCATCATTCGGCAGGTACTCACAGAAAGTCTTGTGCTCGCCGCCTGTGGCGCGAGCGGCGGCATTGCTCTCGCAGCTCTGCTGCTCACCGCCATGCGCACGTTTCTCATTCACGCCGTGGCGCGCGGCGCAAATGCCCATATTGAGTGGAAAGTATTCGCCGCAGCGTTAGCGCTTTCCGTACTTACCAGCGTCCTCGCGTCGTTGGTACCTGCGTTGCGTCTGTCAGGAACGGACCCGAATCGCGTACTCAAGACCGGAGGCAGTGCCGGAGTTGCGGCCGCGCAGCACCGTTTGCGCTCGGCATTCATCATCACGCAGGTGGCGCTCTCGCTGGTGTTGCTGGCGGTGGCCGGCGTCCTGCTTCGGGCGGTCGTTGGCTTCCGAAACGAAAATCTTGGCTTCAATCCGCACCACATTCTCACCACTGACATCAATCTCTCACCCGCAAATTATCAGGGCAAGGATGTATGGGATGACTTCTACCAGCCACTGCTGAGCCGCGTACGGAATATACCTGGCGTCCGCGGCGCAGGGTTGATCAGCATGGTGCCGATTCAGGCCTCCGGCATGAATCAGGAAATACATATCTATGGTCAGCCGCCCTATCCGCCAAACGAAATCACGCTGGCCGAAATACGATTTGTGTCGCCGGGATATTTTCAGGCGATGGACATTCATCTCCTGCAGGGACGCATGCTCTCGCCCTCCATCGATCTCCCGAACAAAGCCGGCGTCATCGTAGTCAATCAGGCGTTTGTGAAGAAGTTCATTCCCGTTCCGCTGAATCCTGTGGGTCAGCATCTCGACGACGCAGATAAAGTGGACGAAAAAACACAGATTGTCGGCGAGATCACAAACGTGCGCCAGGATCTCACGCGGCCGGTTCTGCCGGAGATGGACTGGCTTTACTCTGAGCTGCCGCCCAAAGATCGCTCCTCATATCTGATGTCCACGCATCTGATGGTGCGCACTGCCGGAGACCCGAAGGCTATTGTTCCTGATTTGCGCAGCATCCTCCATAACCTCGATCCAACGGTTCCGTTCCGCGCACCGGAAACCATGGAGCAGGTCATCTCCGATCAACTCGTCATGCAACGTATGGAAAGCTGGCTCTTCGGCATCTTCGCTGGACTCGCTGTCCTACTGGCAGTCGTCGGACTTTATGGACTCATCAGCCACGAGGTCGACTTGCGCACACGGGACATCGGCATACGCATGGCCCTGGGGGCGTCTCGCCAAAGCGTACTGGTCATGACCCTGACGCGTGTCGCCGTTCTGCTCGCAATCGGCATCGGCTGCGGGCTCGTGCTGACGGTTGCCACGCAGAAACTGATTGCTTCGGTTGTCATTCTCGAATTCTTCCATCAGGCAGGCCTGCTGTTGTTGTTGTCCGTAGCCCTGGCTGCAGCGGGATTTCTCGCTGGACTGCTACCCGCCCGCCGCGCCGCGTCCATCGATCCAATGAGTGCATTGCGCAGTGAATAATTCATCCCGCAAGACGTTGGTATCTAAGTGCTGCCGGCGCGCTTCACCGGCAGCCGTACTTCGGCAACGCAGCCCGTCGCATTCTCTCGATTTCGCAACTCCAGAGCACCGCCGTGCGCCTCGGCAATCTGCCGCGCAAGCGCCAGCCCTACACCCGTACCGCTCTTCTTTGTCGTATAGAACGGCACAAACAGATTTGCCTCGTTCGCAATGCCTGGGCCATTGTCTGAAACCATAATCGAGACCATGTTGCCCGCCAATGCGCCGGAAATTGTCACTTCTGCAGATACAGTTTTCTCACTCTGCTCGTCCGCGCAGCACTCCGCTGCCTCAACCGCGTTCTTTACCAGGTTGATGAAGAGCTGCTCCAATTGGTCCGGGTCTACATGAACTTCGATCTCGGGCACGGCAACCACCTGCACCCGCAGCCGCATTTCAAACTGCGCCACACGTGTCAGGAGCGGTGCCAGCTCGACATACCGCAAAACCGGCGGCGGCAATTGCGCCAGCTGACGGTACGCCTGCACAAATCGATGCAGCGACTCCGCACGGCTTTCAATCACACCCAACCCGCGTTCCAATTCGCTGTCAGAGCAGCCAGACATCATCCGACCGCGTAGACTTCCGGCAATGGACTTGATCGGCGCAAGCGAATTGCTGATTTCATGCCCAAGCACTCGAATTAGCCTCTTCCATGCCAATTGCTCTTCTTCCCGCAGCGCCGTGCTCACATCGGACAGGAGCAATAAGGTATGTGGTGCGCCTCGTTGCCGGAACCGGCTCCGCCTTACCATCCAGCGCACCACGCGCCCTCCCGATTCCCGTTGCCACACGCCTTCGTCCGGCAGGCTCAAAAGTCCGTCCAGGCCCAATTCCTTCGCGGATTTTCCCAGGTCTCGCACTGCATGAACACCGAAGGCCCGCCCTGCCGCTGGATTGAGCAGACGCAGCGCGTACTGTTGATCAAACGCCAGCAGTGGAGCGTCCATCTCCACCATCACCCGCTGCAACAGCGCGACCGCCTCCAGCGCTTTCACCCGCTGCCCTTGCATCATATCGGCAAGGGCGTTGATCTCCTGCGACAACTCCCCCATGGCATCGTTGTTCTTCTCACCGCGCGCGCGGAAGGAATAATCCTCCTCGCGCAATGCCGAGACAACGTTGGAAAGCGTCTGCACCGGCCGCACAGACGACTCGTAAAACGCTGTAAAGGCAAAAAGTAGGAGAAATGCAAAAACTGCGAGGATCGCGCCCACGGCCGTGGCACCGAGACCTTGGCCGGCCAGCACCGCGCCGGCCAGAGCAAGAATGATCGCTGCCATAACCAGGCAGAACAACCGGTAGCGCCCCGTGTAAGAAAGAACATTCCCTTCTTTGCCACGCTTGCGCTCATTTGGTTTTCGATATCCCTGCGCGGGACTAGAGCCTGGTATAGACTTTCGCGCGGGCGGCGTTGCCAGCGAAAACCGCGCCAGACCAGGCGGAGGACGAAGGTTGTGGCGGGTCCACCACCGAGGACGACAACGCAGTATGGCGTGGTTTTTGCCGCAACCCGACGGGCTGGGGCCGGTTTCCCTCATTTCCGTGTCCCTCGTCGCTCGAAGATTCCCGATATTCATCGCTCCGTGCTCCGTGAACTGAGAAAAACCGGCTCCCAGCGCCGCTCGGGGAAAAGTGAATCACAGGCTCTAGATGCCATATTTCTCCATCCGCCGGTAAAGCGCGCCACGGCTCAGCCCGAGGGCTTCGGCCGCTTGGCTCACATTGCCCTGGCAACGCGCCAACGCCTTGCGGATGAGGATACTCTCTACGGATTCCAGGCTCATCTCTTCCAGCGCCTGCGAAGAAGCGCGCAGTTTGCTCAGGCCCAGATCGGAAACATCGATCTGGCTGCCGTGAGCCATTAGCACCGCCCGCTCCAGCGTATGACCCAACTCGCGAACATTACCCGGCCAGTCGTACTGCATCATCAGCATCAACGCCGCTGGGGTCACCCCTGCAATCTGTTTGCGATACCGCTGTGTATGTCGCGCCAGAAAATGTGCGGTCAGCGGCGGAATATCTTCCCGTCGGTCCCTCAGTGGCGGCAAATGAATCTCAACCGTATTCAGCCGGAAAAGCAAGTCCGCACGAAAACGTCCTTCTTCCACTTCAACGTTCAAATTCGCATTGGTTGCTGAGAGCACACGCACGTCCACGCGGCGTGTCTTCGAGGAACCCACGCGTTCCATCTCACCGGACTCTAATACTCTGAGCAGCCGCGCCTGCTGGCGCAGCGGCACATTTGCAATCTCATCTAGAAATAACGTGCCCCCATCGGCGAGCTCGAAGCGGCCAATGCGGTCTGTTCGCGCATCGGTAAAGGCGCCCTTCACGTGCCCGAATAGTTCGCTTTCAAATATGCCTTCCGGCAGCGCGCCGGTATTCACCGCCACCAGCATGCGCGACGCACGCTGGGATAGCCCGTGCAGCATCTGCGCAACCACTTCTTTACCCGTGCCGTGCTCGCCAGTAATCAGCACGTTCGCCCCAGAAGGACCAATGTGTGCAATCGTCGCAAGTGCAGCTTGCATGGCCGGAGCCGCAGCAATCATTTCCGGCAGTCCCTCGGCACGCAGCATACGATTCTCCGCCTCTAGGTGCTGCGCGCGTCGCATGGCATGGTACAGATCAATCTGCGTACGCACGATCGTCAGCAGGCGAACATTGTCCCATGGCTTCTGGATGAAGTCCCGAGCTCCCCGTCGCATCGCTTCGACAGCCACATCGACATTCGCCCAGGCCGTCATCACAATCACCGGAACCTGGCTGTCCTGTTCCTGAATCTGACTAAGCAGATCCAGTCCCTCCTGCCCGGATGTAGTATCGCGGGTGTAATTCAGGTCAATCAGTACCGCATCGTAGCTGCCCGACAGCAGAGCCTCCAGCGCCATCCGGGGAGACGTCGCCCGCTCCACGCGGTATCCTTCCGGTTCCAGAAGCAGTTCCAGCGCGTCCAGAATATGCGGTTGGTCGTCGGCAATCAGTACACACGGGGGCGGATCATCGCGCCTGTCCGTTCGCGGAGCTTCTATCTGCGTGTTCGTCGTAGCCACGGGCTATCCAATGCTTCCTGTTCTTATGGCTGTATATTGTGGACTACGCCAGCCTTGGCATCATCGATCGTAATCCCCACCTGTTGCAAGGTGTCTCCGGTCGCCCGGTCTATGTCCACCTGAGCCTTAGCATACGCCGTCTCGGCATTCGTCAGCGCCGACTCCGCCACGGCGAGCTGGTGCTGAGCAACCAGCGTGTCATAGCTGGACTTGGCCCCTAAAGTCTGCTCTTTCCGGGTAATATCAAAGGTCTTCTGCGCCAGATCTCGTTCCTTTTTCGCGGCCAGCACCCGCGCCTGCGCCTGCTGCAGCGCGTATTGCGAGTTCTGCACGTCAAACAGGATGTTCTTCTTCTGCTCTTCAAATTGCACTTGGCGTTGCCGGTACTCCAACACCGCTCGGAACTGGTCCGACTTCGCAATCCGGTTCCTCAGCGTGATATTGAGCTGAAACCCTGCCTGATATTCCGGCGATGAGTAGTTAAACGAATTTTGAAATGCTCCGCCAAATGAATTCGGGAACGGTATCGAGGCGCACCCTTGGCAGTTGGGATTCGGCACTCCGGCAAAACCCTGCCCGGCGTACTCTCCATAAAGCGATAAGGACGGCAGGAGTTCATTGCGTATCGACCGCAGGCTACGTTGTGCGATCTCCATCGCAATCTGGTCCATCGCCACGTCTGGACGGTTCTTTTCCGCCTCTGCAATCAATGCTTTGATCGGCCGGCCGGCATTCTCGTCCTGTGGCGGCTGCAGCGTGAGCGGAATCACCGGCATGTCCACCAGCTTTGAATTGCTGATCGTCTTGGTCAGCGCATTCTTGATCAGCAATTCATTCAATTGCAGGTTCGCACGCGCAATCGTCAAATCGCCCTCGCGAGCCGCGACATCCGCCTCATCCTTCAGCACCTGCAATTCCGGAATCGCCTGCAGCTTCAGCTGCGTTTTGTCATCCTGCAGCGTCTTTTCTGCGAATTGCAGCGAATGCTCCTTTACCTGTTCGTTCTCATAAGCATTCACAAGATCCCAGTAAATATCCTCGACCTCTGTAATCGTGGCAATCACCTGCGCGCGAAATCCAAGATTAGTCAGCTGCAGGTTCTTCCTCGCAATGTGGATATAGCGGTCGTTTGTCCCGAACCCAAATCCTGCCAGCAAAGGCTGGAACACATAAAACTGGAACGCAGATTGAAACGTGGGGTTTGTCGCGTTGAACAGGCTGTTCGTTGTCTGACGTAGTCCTTGATAGTCGAAGTGTATGTTCGTACCCAGTGGGAAATACTGTGAATAAGCCGCTTCCGCCTCCGTCGTGTTCAAGTGAAAGAGCGGCGTACCCGTAGTGACGATATTCGTCAATTGCTGTGTTGTGTGGTCGATGTATGCCTGGGCGCTCAACTGCGGATCATAGGAATGCACCGCCGTACCGGCACCCAGCGTTGACGTCACAATACCGCCGGCACCACCGGCTGATGCGCCCGCGCTCCCTGCGCCGCCGCTCGAACTTCCAGCGGAACCTCCTGAACCAAACGTGCCACCCGCGCCGCTCGGCGTGTTTTCCATGACACCCACATTCACGCCATTGGCCACTCCACCAGCCTTGGTACGCGCAAGGTCCGTCCGGGCGATCGGCAGGTTGTAACGGAAATACGCGAGGTCCAGATTGTTCTCGACTGCGAGCGCAATCGCCTCCCGTAATGACAGATAAAGCTTGCCATTCAGCTCCAGGTCCCGCAGACGCGACGAATTTGTCAGATCCAACGGAGGCACCGTGCTTGGCATATATGCCGCAAACGGATTATGCGAGTGCGGCAGCTCTACATGAAAAGGCCCCTGTGGAATCGAGAACCGCATGTGCGCAGCGCGCTGCAACTGCTGCTGTACGGTCAGCGGCTTCGCCGCGGAGGCTTGTACTGGCTGCGGAGCATCCGGCGTGTGCGCTGCCGATTCTGCCCGGCTGACTGTCACAAGCATTAAGGCCGCCAGCGGTACACTCATCCAGATGCGATAGGAAAAGAACTTCACGAAACACTAACCTCCGACGCCGATGTATCCTTTACCATCCATCCATCGCGCAGCTCAATCACGCGCGACCCATACGCGGCATTCGCCTCCGAATGCGTTACTTGAACAATGGTGGTTCCCTGTTCATTCAAGCTCCGAAACATCTCCATAATTTCCTTCGCATGCCCAGAGTGCAGATTGCCCGTCGGCTCGTCGGCAAGAAGCAGCGCGGGCCGATGAATCACTGCACGCGCAATACCCACCAGTTGCTGCTGCCCGCCCGAGAGCTGCGACGGATAGAGATCTTTCTTGCCCACAATGTTGAAACGATCCAGTGCATCGGCTACCAGCGCCTGGCGCTCCGAACGAGGCATGTTCTTGTATGACAGCGGCAGATCAATATTTTCGGCGACCGTCAGATCATCAAGCAGGTGATAGCTTTGGAACACCATGCCAATCTCACGCCGAGCCACTTCTGCGCGTTGTTTCCTGCCGAATGTGTGCAGCGGCTGCTCCTTCAACCAGTACTCGCCCTGCCACTGATCATCGAGTAGCGCCAGCACGTTCAGCAGTGACGACTTTCCCGCGCCCGATGGCCCCATCACGGTAACGAACTCCCCTTCGCGAATATTGAGCTGGATGCGCCGCAGCACCCACTCCTGTCCGCTGCCGATTTTGTAACTGCGTTCGATGTTTTTCAGCTGAATCATTCCATCCCTCTCAATCCATTCGAAGGGTTGCCATGGGATCTACTGACACGGCCTGCCGCGCCGGCCAGACTGCTGCAGCCACACTCACCGCCAGCAGCACCACAAGCACGCCAGCGTAAGTCATCCAGTCAAAGGTCTGCACGCCGAACAGAAAGCTGCGAATCAACCGGCTCGCCAGCAACGAAATTGCAAGTCCGCATAGCAGTCCGTAGCCGGCCATCAGCATGCTCTGCCGGAAAACCATTCGCAAGACATCCTGCCGTGACGCGCCCAGCGCCAGACGGATCCCAATCTCACGTTTCCTGAAGCCGACATACTGCGAAAGCACACCAAACAACCCAGCCACGACCATCAGAATGGCTAAACCCGCAAAGGATGCAGTCAGCTCCAGCCCGAGCCTTTGATGGAAGGTCGTGTGGTCAAGTACCTTGCTCATCGTCTGGAAGCTGTCCAGCGCAAAGCCCGGCGCTACCTGGTGAAAAACTTCGCGGGCCTCCTTTGCTACCGGAATATTTCCGCGCGTCTTCACGACAAAATTCACCTGCGTGTTCAACAGCGCCTCATAATAGAGCGAACTCGTGGGCACCTGAGCTGCGGGCAGCATGATCATCGGCGCTACTGGCGACTGCAGACCGTTCATCCGCTCATTGGCAATCACGCCTACGATCGTAGGCGGTACCAGAATTCCCGTTTCTTTCCCACCCAGATCAAGCCGCTGACCGATGGGATTCCTGCCCCTGAATTCGCCATTGGCAAGCGCTTCATTAATCACCGCCACCGGCGTTGTATCCGCCGCGTCGTCGCCGTCAATCATGCGGCCCTGCATCATCGGCGTTTCCATTACGCGCCCATAATTGCTGCTGACGGCCGTGATGAGCGCTTCCGGCGCATTCAGCTCGCTCACCTTGTGGCCAACAACCTGGTAACTCGTCCGTATGTTCGAACCACCAAGCGGCAGCAGGGTCGTAAATGCTGCATCTTCGAAGCCCGGCGTATGCCGCAGGCGTTCCAGCACGGGTTCATAAGCGAGCGTGTTGACTGAAGTCGGTGCCTGCGCTCCCGGCTGTACAACCTGCATGCCTGAAAAACCCGACGCATTCGGCGGCGTCACCTGATAGGTCGTCACGCGTGTCGTATGAAATCCAAGCCATGCATGCTCCAGATTCCACATCGTACGAGCGAGCAGGCCGGTACCCACCAGGAGAAGCGTAGAAAGAGCAATCTCCGCTGATACCAGCCACATTGTCAGTTTGCTGCGTGCCGATCGCGTTCCCACGCCACGAGACGAAGCCTGCAGCGTCGCGTTCGGATCCGTATCCGAAACAAGAAGCGCCGGCAACAGCGACGAAAGCATCGTTGTGAGCGTTGCAATCCCAGCCAGCGCTAGCACCACTGTCCAGCGGATGTGAATGGTCTGCATCCTCGGAATCGTATTCGGAGGTAGTCGATGCACGCCCACAATCGCAAGCCACGCCAGCGCCAGTCCAGCCATACAGCCCAAGGCACTCAGCACAGCCCCCTCCGTCATCACCTGGCGCAGCAACCGGTACCGACCCGCACCCAGTGCCACGCGAACAGCAAATTCCTGCTGACGCCCGATAGCCCGCGCCAGAAGAAGGTTCGCCACGTTGGCGCAGGCAATCAGCAACACCAGCAACAGCGCCGCGGACAGTCCAATTAAAACCGGTCGAATGTTTCCTACCACCTGATTTGAATAGGGCATGAGCGTAAACTTCAGCCCACGGTAATTCTTGTTCAAACTGCCAATCTGCTGGCTGGCTGCATTCAACTGGGTCTGGCCACGCGCAAGACTCACTCCCGGATGCAACTTCGCGAGAATCTGCAAGAAGTCATAGCCTCGGGCCTTGAGCATCTCTGAAGTGGGCTGCAAGGGAAGCCACACTGCGGTATCAATACCTGACCCCGTATTCTCAGGAAAATGAAAACTGGTCGGCATCACCCCAACTACGGTGCGCGGCTCACCGCTGATGTGCACCACCTTACCCACAATGCTCGGGTCAGAGTGAAATTCCTGTCTCCAGACCCCCTCTGAGAGCAGCACAACCTGCGGGCCGCCCCGCAAGCCCTCCTGCGGCGTGAACGTTCGCCCAAGCAGTGGCTTTGCGCCTAGCATCGTGAGTAAATTCGACGTCAGATGCGGTGCCACTACCGACGTTGCCGTATCGCGTGTCTGCACCACGGCAAAATCATCGGAATATCCGCCAGCCTCCGCCACGTTCTTCATTCCGCCCCGGATATCGACGTAGTTCAACCATGAAGTAGCACCGCGCATGCTGCCCCCAACCGGACTGATTGCTACCAGCCGGCTCGCCCCCGCATACGGCAGTGGGCGCAGCAGCACGTTTTCCAGCACCGTAAACATCGCCGTGTTGGCGCCAATACCCAACCCCAGTGTCAGCACCGCCAGCAACGCAAAGCCCGGAGCCTTCCGAAGCTGTCGCAATGCAAACGAAATGTCGGCAAGCCAAATCCGCATGGCAGCTCCCTTTCTTCAAAACATCCAGAAAACGGCGACTTCGTAATCGCAACGGTTACACTACACTTGGATCGCTGCCAGTTGCTGCTGCAGTTCTTCCTCGCTCACCACCTTGCCGTCAAACAGGTGAATATTCCGGTCGGCGTGCGCAGCAAAGCGTGGATCGTGCGTCACCATGCAGATGGTTGATCCCTCGCGATGCAGGTTACGCAGCAACTCCATCACTGCCTCGCCGTTCTTCGAATCCAGATTGCCGGTCGGCTCGTCAGCCAGCAGAATCGACGGGGATCCTGCCAGCGCACGCGCCACGGCCACACGCTGTTGCTGGCCGCCCGAGAGTTGTGATGGATAATGCCGCATCCGGTGCGCCATCCCCACCCGCTCCAGGGACTCCTGCACACGACGCTTGCGTTCTGAGGCCGCCATGCCTGACCGATATGTCAACGGCAGCTCGACATTCTCATATACCGTCAGGTCGCCGATCAGGTTAAAGCTCTGAAAGATGAATCCTATCTCCTGATTGCGTATCCGCGACCGCTGCGAAAAATCCAGGTTCTCCACTTCATTCCCGTTCAGCAGATACTTCCCGGCCGTCGGCGTATCCAGCAACCCTACGATCGAGAGCAACGTCGACTTGCCGCAGCCTGATGGACCAGACATCGCCACATACTCGCCACGTTCTATCTTCAGGTGAACACCAGAAAGAGCATGCGTCTCAATCTCGTCTGTATAAAAGACCTTCGTCAGGCCCTCAATTTCAATCAATGGTTGTGTGTTTTCCATTCTGCCGTCCCCACCCTTCTGCCTAATTCAGTCTCACTTTGTCGACGTTGTCGTATTGGGACATGTCCGAAAGAATGACTCGGTCGCCCGCTCGCAGCCCGCGTAGAACCTGTATCTTCGTTACCGAAGCTACACCCACTTTCACCTGTACCCGGGTCGCCGTCTTACCATTCGGGGACAGCCGAAACAGGCTGATCGTGCTGTTCTCATTGCCAAATGCCGGCCGCCCTACGTAAAGCACGTCGTGCAGCCGCTGCAAATCAATCGTTCCGTCCACGCTCAAATCCGGAACCGCGCCCGAAGGCAGCGGCCCATCCATAGCTACGTCTACCGTGCGCGTTCCGTTCACTACCGAGGGGTCAATTCTCATCACGTGCCCGGGAACAATCCCGTTATGCGTATCGATTTCCGCCTGCTGGCCAAGCTCAATGTCATGCGCTTGCGTCTCCGGAATCTTCAGCTCGGCCATCAGTTGGTTCGGCTGAACCACCTCGGCGAGTGTCGTCCCCACCGCCACATGTTCACCAATCTGGTGCGGCAGGTCGATCAGCACGCCGTTGATACCGGCTTTCACCTGCAGCGCATCCTGCTCGTTCTGCAGCAGTGCTAGCTTCGCCTGCGCCTGCTCCACCTTGGTCTGCTGCACAGCCAGCTGGCTCGCGATCGCCTTCTGGTTCATGACGATTTCTTCCTTCTCCAGATCGTTTTGCACGGTCAGCTGCTTGGCCTTGCTCTCCGATTTATGAAACGACAGCCCGCTAATCACCCCCAGCTTGTACAGTTGCTGGTCGGTCTGCGCCTGCAGCTCTGCCTGGCTTTGGTTCGCGCTCACCGCCGCCGCGGCCGAGCGCTTATCCATCAGGTCACTTTCTAGCTTCACCTGCATGTTGTGGTATTCCACCTGGGCCGCCTTCAGCGCCAGCTGTGCATTCAGCAACTGCTGCTGCAGTTGCGGATCAGCCAGGTCCATCAGCACCGTATCGGGTTGTACCTTGGTGCCGGGCAGCATCCGGATACTCACCACCGTTGCATCCGTCTGCGCGGGAATCAGCCGAATGCGATCCTGCCGGGGCTTCAGCTCACCCAGGCCCCGCACCTGCCGGATCATATCTCCGCGCTTCACAGTACCCGTCCATATTTCGCTGCTGTCCACCGACGGCGCGGCAGGTTTTAACCGTGAAACAGCAATCGCCACCCCTCCTGCCACGATCACAACAAGCAGCGTGAACAGAATCTGGCGGCGCCTCTTCTTCTTCTTCAAATCTGGTCTGGCGATATCCACGTCTTTCCTTCATGCACTTTCAGGACCAGCTCTACATTCCCTCTAAGTGCTTCATTTCATTACCACGATACTTCTTCCAAACTCCCAGCGACCCTGCGCTCGTCGGTCACTTGCGGACACGACTGTCCGATTTCGAACACCTGCTCCGGGGCCCTCTATTCATTCCTCAATGCCTCCATCGGATCCACCGACGCCGCCCTCCGCGCCGGCAGGAATCCTGCTATCGCACCAGCCAAAATCAACGCCGCGGTGGCACAAACAATCGAGATCAGAACTCCATCTCCAAGATCAGCAAAGAAGTGGCGCAGGACCAGATAGGCCGCCACGGAACAGGCAGCGCCGCACAGCATTCCAGCCGTCGTCCAGCGCAGCACCGAGGAAAGGACCAGGTACATCACATCGCTGCGCTGCGCGCCCAGCGCCATGCGCACGCCCATTTCGCCGGTACGCTGCGTGGTCACAAAACTGATCAGCCCGTAAATCCCAATGATTGACAGCAGCAACGCAAGGCCCGCGAAAGCACCCAGCATCCAAACAATCAGCCGCCGCCCCGCCAGGGAATTCGCCAGCAGCGCCTCCAGCGTCTCACTGGTAGATATCGCCTGTGCCCCATCCGCCTGTCGCACTGCTTCACGCAGTTGCGCGCGGTACTGCGTCAAACCCTCCCGCGTGCGCGCTACAAACTCGGCTCCATACCCATTAGCCTGCGCGAGCGGGTAATAGCGCATGCCATCGCTTGTGTTTTGCTCTAGCGAGGCGCCGCGAACATCGCCCACCACCCCAATCACTGTGGCCCAGGGAAGGTGCTTGTTCGTTCGGATCTGGTGCCCAATGGGATTGCTGCGCGGCCACCAGCGATGCGCCAGACGCTCATCAATCACCACCACAGGGGTGGTTTTCGCGCGGTCTTCACTCGTAAACCAACGCCCAGCAATCAGAGGAATCCGCATCACCTGCAGATAGCCCGGCGTTGCATAGCTGATGTTACTGTGCATCTGCGCCTGATTCGGCCCTAGGGGACGCCCCTCAATCCAAAATCCACTTGCCATCATGCTCGTCCCAAAAGGAATGGGGTAAACAGCGGCAGCAGCCTTAATGCCATGCTGTGCGGAAAGGTTCGTAACCACGGTATGAACAAATTCCGCCTGGCGCGCCTGGTTTCTCGTCAGCTCTTTGCCCGCAAAGTAAACCGCCCCAACCATTACATGGTGCGCGTCAAAGCCAGGATTCACCTGCTGAAGATCGCGCAGGCTCACAAGAAACAGGCCCGCGCCGCAAAGCAACAGAAACGCCATCGCCACTTCGCCAATCACAAACGCGCTGCGCAGCCGCTGCTTCTCTGCCGAGGCCGTCGCGCTTCGCCCGCCTTCGCGCAATTCCACTGACTGATCGCGCCAGGTCATCCGCAGCGCCGGACCAATCCCGGCCAGCAGTGCCGCAAGCAACGCAATCCCCGCCGTAAACAACAGCACCTCCGGCTGCAACCGCACCAGGTAGCCCTCGGCCAGATTATGCGGAACCATGTGCAGCAGCAGGCGCCCCATCGCGGGTCCGGCGGCAACGCCCAGCAAGGCAGCCGTGCCCGCGAGCAACACCGTTTCCATCACAAGCTGCCGCACCATGCGCGTCGCGCTCGCACCCAGCGCCGCACGAATCGCAAACTCGCGGCTGCGCGCCGAACTGCGCGCCAGGAACAACCCCGCCACATTTGCCGTGGCAATCAAAAGCACCAGCATCACTACGCCAAACAGAACATACAACGGCTTGCGTAGCGGCCCCGCAACGTACTTCGTAAAGGATGTGGCATACATCGACCATCCGGCCTGTAGTGCATAGTTGTTAAACGTGCCGAGCCGAAACTCTTCCTGCTTTTTCTCCCGCAACCCCGCATTCAACTCCGCCAGCGTTACGCCCGGCTTCAGCCGAACCACTGCCGTGTCGCCTTCGTTAAAGCGATTGTGTTCGGAAAAGGCAGCCGGGCGCAGTCCGATCGGCACCCACAGCATGCGCTCCCGTGGCCAGTCGAAGTCGCTGCGCATAACGCCAATCACGCGATACGCCTGCTGGTTCAGCTCGATGCTCTTGCCCACCACATTCGTCGCGCCGCCAAACTGCTGCTGCCACAGGTTGTAGCTGATCACCGTCACTGGCGCGGCGTGCGGCAGCTCATCCGCCGCGCTGAAGGTGCGGCCCAGAATCGGTCTCGCGCCAAATACCTGGAACCACTGCCTCGACACAGTTGCGGCTCTCAGCCTTGTCATCTGGCCATTCTGCTCGACATTAAAACCGCTCTGGTAGCCGATCGCCGCCGCTTCCACCAGCTTGTGCAGCGAGGCTGCATCCGCGTAATCCGGTACGGACACCTCCGGAATATTCAGCCCCAGCTTCTTGTAATCCACATGCAGCACCGCAACCCGGCCCGGACGATCCACGCCCTCCGGATGCCGCAACACGGCGTTCACCACGCTGAAGATTGCTGTATTAGCACCAATGCCCAGCGCGAGCGTCAGCACTACGGTTACCGTAAATCCCGGTGACTTGCGCATCTGGCGCAGCGCGTATCGAACATCCTGCAGTAGGGTTTGCATGGCGGGCTCCACCCTGCTTTACGCAATTCCCTCGCCAAAGTTCCCGCACCATATGCTACTGATCCTGAAGAGGATGAACTCCACCCAGTCGCGACACACTGTCCGAATTTAGCCCGCACTGTCCGCAGACGGACACTTCACCCGCCAAGTGGTCCGCCAAACTCTTCCGGACGGGCTCAGGCCATCGGAAGCGTCATCGTAAACTTTGCCCCTCGCCCAGGCTGGTTCTCCACACGAATGGTCCCGTGATGCGCCGTTACCACTGCCCGGCAGATCGCCAATCCCATGCCGGTCCCCGGAATGCGTCCACGAAAACGCTGCCCGCGATAGAAACGCTCAAACAGCATCTCCCGCTCTGCAGGATCCACTCCAGGCCCCTCATCTGTAACAGATACAGTCACGTCTTGACCGGCGCTCTCCGCCCTGACCCAAATGGTGCTGCCCGGAGGAGAATACTTCGCCGCATTGATAAGAAGATTGGCAATCGCTCGCTCAATCCATGTCCTGTCAACAAGCACAGGTGGGCACTCCTCCATGCCGGTTACCTGGAGATGATGTTCTGCGAGCGAGAATGCGCCCGCTTGCACGGCTTGCTGAATCAATTCCGGCACCGGGCATGCGGAAAAGTCCATATGCATCACGCTGGCTTCCAGCTGTCCCATCTGAACTGCCTGCGCGATCAGACCATTGAGCCGGTCGCATTCCTCGTCGATCACCGTGAGCATCTCCTGCTGATTTTCCGCGCTTACATGGTCCGCCGAAAGCAGTGCGCTCGCCGAAGCCTTGATGGCCGTGAGCGGCGTCCTCAGCTCATGCGTGATTGAGTCCAGCAATACCATCCTCAGCCGCTCACTCTCTTTTGCTGCTTCGCTACGCGCCGCCGCTTCCAGGGCCTCGGCCCTGTCAATGCCAATCGAAACCAGTCGCGCAACCGATTCGCAGGTTTCCTTTGACGCCGGGATGTCGCGTATCAGAAGCACGCCACGCGGCTTCATTCCCGTTCGCACCGGAAGAATCGTCCATCCACCGTTGACCGATGTGCGCACTTCGGTCAGATGCATGGCTGCGCGTGGGTCGACCGTCTGCAAATCTTCAGGGCCCACATTCTCCGTATGAAAAAGTTGTGTGCCACGATCCACATAAAGTACAACCGCGGTCGCATGCGTAGCAGAGGAAATGTATCTCGGAATCGCCTCCAGCAGTTCCGTCACTTTATCCGTCTGCAGCAGCGCACGGCTCAGCTCAAACAGCATTTCCAACTCACGCTCGCGCGACTTAGCCTGCTGGGCTTCTGTCTGAATTCGATTGGACAGCTGGCTCGCAATAATGGCCGCCACCCAGAACGCAAAAAGCGCCACCCAATTTCGCCTGTCCGAAATGGTGAACGTGCCGGTCGGCGGAAGAAAGAAGAAATTGAGGCATGCCGCCGCCGCGAGGGATGCGACAATTGCAAACCGCAAACCCCACCGCGCCGCGAGCACTAGAATATACAACAATAAGGTGAGCGCAACGATGGTAGGACTTGTCAGCGAGAACAAGCGGTAGGTCTCGACAATCACCGCGAGGCTCAAACCGGCGACTGCCACGCGAAAGAACGTCGTAGCACGTACTCTGCTCACGGATAGGATTGTACGGGAACTACCGGCTGAAAGCGGAGGAAATGCCCTTGAGGATTCTGGTCGTCGACGATGAGCCCCAAATTGTACGCGTGCTGCGTGCCGCACTACAAAGCAACGGCTACGAAATCTTTACCGCCTCCAACGGAGCGGAAGCGCTCCAGGTATTTTTCGACGTCAATCCCGCGCTCGTGATCACCGACCTCGCCATGCCGGAGATGGATGGCGTCGAGTTGACTCGCGAAATCCGGCAGCGGGCCTCTACCCCCGTCATCGTGGTTTCTGTTCGCAGTCAAGAGCAGGAAAAAATTCGCGCGCTCGACGAAGGCGCCGACGATTACATCACCAAGCCATTCGCCATTCAGGAACTTCTGGCCCGCGTTCGCGTGCAGATTCGCCGCGCAGCCGAACGCGAGTCCGAATCCGATTATGCGCGCCCCGTGATCACGGCTGGAGACTTCGAAATCAATACGGAGCGGCATCTGGTCCGCGTGCGCGGAGAAGAAATTCACCTCACGCCGAAAGAGTTCGAGCTGCTCCTGGTCTTCGCGCGTAATCCGGAACGCGTGCTCACTCATAAGACCCTGCTGAAGGCCATCTGGGGCCCGGCCGGCATGCATCAGCCGGAGAGCCTGCGAGTACTCGTCGGGCAGCTCCGAAGGAAAATTGAGCATGGCAGCAGCGCGCCGCAGTATATCCAGACAGAACCATGGATCGGCTACCGCTTTATCCCTTCCGCAACCGCATGACAGCTTCTTCGCGGGCTGCCGGCTCCTTACACATTTTTTACACCTCTCTTACGCCCCCCTTAGCAAACTCCGCGCTCCCATAGAGATGGAGTTGAGGTTCTCATGCATGCATATCTGGTGGGGTTGGGCAATCGCCGCGGTTTCGGTTGGGTTGCTCCTCGTGATTCTGGTCGGATTCATCCGCGACAGCCGGCATCGAAGCAGTACATCAGGCCGGAAGAAATCGAATTAATACCGTGCACCTGCCATCATGGATGACCATCCTTATGGTCTTCTTATACGGATTTCGCTCACCTCTTATTGGAGCCAACGTTCCACCGCAAAGGACGTCAACACTCCTCTTCGCGTGACAGAAGGGAATCTATCTCATGAAAGACCTCATCGCTATCAGCTGCACCACTATCTGCTTCGCTGCCGCATTGCTATACCTGAGAGCATGTCAGGCGCTCAAAAGGAACGGCAACCGTGGTTGAAGATATTGTCCTGCTCGCACTCTCAACGGCGCTTCTCGTCTATCTCGTAATGACTCTTTTGTGGCCGGAGAAATTTTGATGACTGTAAATGGATGGCTGCAGATTGGTGTATTTATCGCGGCAGTGTTGCTATGCGCCAAACCCATGGGCACATACATGGCCGCGGTATTCGAACGGCGGCGTACACGGCTCGACCCCATTCTGCTGCCGATTGAGAAGCTGCTCTATCGCTGCACAGGTATTCGCGCAGACGAAGAAATGCATTGGACGGCATACTGCGCCTCGATGTTGACCTTCAGCGCGGCAACCTTGGTGCTGACTTACTTGATTGAGCGGCTCCAGCACTTTCTTCCTCTTAACCCGCAGCATCTTGGTCCCGTTTCTCCATATCTTGCATGGAACACGGCTATCTCTTTTACGACCAACACCAACTGGCAGGCCTACTCGGGAGAAACCACCATGAGCTATCTCACCCAGATGCTCGGGTTGGCCACACATAACTTCTGGTCTGCGGCTGTGGGTATCTCGCTGGCGATCGCTTTCATTCGGGGCATTGCGCGCAAAGAAATGAAAACCCTGGGCAACTTCTGGGTAGACATGACGCGCTCCATCCTCTGGGTTCTGCTGCCAATCTGCATCGTCTATTCGCTGGCGCTGGTTTCGCAGGGCGTCATTCAAAACTTCCATCCCTACACCACGGCCCACCTTGTACAGCCGCAGACGCAAACAACAACCGCCGATGGAAAGACTGTCACCGTCACCGTGCCCACACAAACCATCGCACAGGGCCCCGTCGCTTCCCAGGAAGCCATCAAGATGCTTGGCACCAACGGCGGTGGATTCTTTAACGCCAACAGTGCCCACCCATTTGAGAACCCCACGCCCTTGAGCAACATGCTCGAGATGATTTCCATCTTCCTCATTCCGGCTGGACTGACCGTCACTCTTGGCCAGATGACAGGCTCGCCGCGGCACGGATGGGCCGTGCTCGGCGCTATGCTGATTCTCTGGTTTGTCGGTGTTACTACCTGTTATTGGGCAGAGTCACAGCCGAACCCTCTCTTTCATGGAGTCAACCAGCAAACCACCTCGCTGCAGCCAGGCGGAAATATGGAAGGCAAGGAAGTGCGCTTCGGAATCGCCGATTCCGCCCTCTTTGCCACCGTCACCACCGATGCAAGCTGCGGTGCCGTCAATTCCATGCACGACTCCTTTACGCCGATTGGCGGCATGGTCCCACTGGTCAACATGATGTTGGGTGAAGTCATCTTTGGCGGCGTCGGCGCAGGCCTTTACGGCATCCTCATCTTCGTCATCCTTGCCGTCTTCATCGCCGGGCTGATGGTGGGCCGCACGCCGGAATATCTCGGGAACAAGATACAAGCCTATGACGTGCAAATGGCGATGCTGTACTTGTTGATCTTTCCGCTCATCATTCTTGGATTTTCCGCCGTGTCTGTGCTCACCCCGCATCTCGGCCTGCCGGGCATCACCAATCCCGGACCTCATGGACTTACTCAGATTCTCTATGCCTATAGCTCCACTGCCGGCAATAACGGCTCCGCATTCGCGGGCCTCAACGCCAATACGCCCTGGTACAACCTGTCTCTGGGATTTGCCATGTTCATTGGGCGCTTCCTCATGATCGTGCCGATGCTCGCGCTTGCCGGAAGTCTCGCGCAAAAGAAGCATGTTCCAGAAACGCTGGGGACCTTCCCCGTGACGACGCCTCTCTTCACCGTTCTCTTGACCAGCGTGATTGTGATCGTCGGCGCGCTCACGTTCTTCCCCGCGCTCAGCCTTGGCCCCATCCTTGAACACCTGCTGCTGCACGCAGGCCGCACCTTCTAGTCAGGAACACGATGAGCAACGAATTCCATCACTCCATGAAAGACCGCTCGCTCTTCAACGGCCCCATTGCACGCCGTGCAGCCGTGGATGCGGTGCTCAAGCTGAATCCGGCACGAATGCTCCGCAATCCGGTCATGTTTGTTGTAGAAGTCGGCAGCGTATTGACCACGGTATTGCTATTCACTGGTGAATCGCACACCGCCGGCCACTTCGCGTTTGACCTGCAGGTAACCCTCTGGCTCTGGTTCACTGTGCTCTTCGCAAATTTCGCCGAGGCAATGGCTGAAGGTCGCGGTAAAGCACAGGCGGATGCGCTGCGTAAGGCAAAAGCTGAGACCGTAGCCTGTCTCATCACGGAGGCGGGCATCGAAGAGGTGCCTAGTTCCAAGCTGCGCGCCAGCGACGTCGTAAGGGTTGTTGCCGGACAAATCATTCCTGGCGATGGTGAGGTCATCGAGGGCATTGCTTCCGTCGATGAATCCGCCATCACCGGCGAATCCGCACCGGTGATTCGCGAAGCAGGCGGAGATCTTTCCGCCGTCACCGGCGGCACTCGCGTGCTCAGCGATGAAATTCTGGTTCGCATCACCTCAAATCCCGGCGAAACATTTCTCGATCGCATGATTGCACTGGTCGAAGGCGCACAACGTCAAAAAACGCCGAATGAAATTGCGCTTAACATTCTGCTGGCAGGACTCACAATCATCTTCCTGCTCGCGACCGTCACGCTGCAGCCATTTGCCATTTACTCTGGGGCGCCGCAGTCCGTATTTGTTCTCGTCTCGCTGCTTGTCTGCCTCATCCCCACAACCATCGGTGGCTTGCTCTCTGCAATCGGCATTGCCGGCATGGATCGCCTCGTGCAGCACAATGTGCTCGCCACTTCCGGCCGCGCTGTAGAGGCCGCCGGCGACGTGGATACTCTCCTGCTCGACAAAACTGGCACCATCACCATTGGCAACCGCCAGGCAACGGAATTCATCCCCGCTCCCACGATCTCTGCCGAACGGCTGGCCGATGCGGCGCAACTCTCTTCGCTTTCCGATGAAACACCGGAAGGGCGCTCTATCGTGGTGCTTGCAAAAGACCGTTACGGACTGCGTGGTCGCGAACTCTCCCATCACAACGCCGAGTTTGTTCCCTTCAGTGCAACCACGCGCATGTCCGGAGTCAATCTCGATGACCGCTTTATCCGCAAAGGTGCCGTCGATGCAATTCTCCAGCACCTGAAAGAGCACGGCAATGGAATGCCTCCGGAAGTGCGTCAGGCCGTCGACAATGTCGCCCGCAGCGGCGGCACACCGCTCGTCGTTGCAGAAAACGGCCAGGCGCTCGGCGTGATTCATCTCAAGGACATTGTCAAAGGTGGCATGCGCGAGCGTTTCCACCAGTTGCGCGCGATGGGCATCCGCACCATCATGATCACTGGTGATAACCCACTCACGGCCGCGGCCATCGCGCGCGAAGCCGGCGTCGACGACTTCCTCGCTGAAGCACGGCCAAAAGACAAGATGGACCTCATCCGCCGTGAACAGGCCGAAGGCAAGCTGGTCGCCATGACCGGGGACGGCACCAACGACGCTCCCGCCCTGGCACAGGCCGATGTGGGTGTCGCCATGAGCAGCGGCACGCAGGCCGCCAAGGAAGCCGGCAACATGATCGACCTCGACTCCAACCCGACGAAACTCATCGAAATCGTCGCGATTGGCAAACAATTGCTCATGACGCGCGGCGCGCTCACAACCTTTTCCATTGCCAATGACATTGCCAAATACTTCGCCATCATCCCCGCGATGTTCGCCGGAGCATTCCCAGTTCTCTCGGCGCTCAACGTCATGCACCTCCATTCGCCGCAATCAGCTGTCCTATCGGCTGTCATCTTTAACGCCATCATCATCATCGCGCTCATTCCGCTGGCGCTCCGCGGAGTCAGATATCGCCCAGTGTCTGCCGCGGCACTGCTGCAGCGCAATCTGCTTATCTACGGTCTGGGTGGCGTTATCGTGCCATTCATCGGGATCAAACTCATCGATCTTGCCATCACCGCCATGAGGCTCATATGAAACACCTGCGCATAGCAGTGCTTTACACGCTCATCTCGGCCGTCGTTCTTGGAATCGGCTATCCGCTGCTCATCACTGCCCTCGCACAGTGGTTCTTCCCTCATCAGGCCAACGGCAGCCTCATCGTGCGCAGCGGAAAGGTCATCGGTTCGCAGCTCATCGGTCAAACATTTACCGGCCCCGAGTATTTTCACAGCCGCCCTTCCGCCGCGGGCAACGGATACGATGCAACGGCATCGGGCGGCTCGAATCTTGCACCCACCAACCACATCCTCATTCAAGAGGTAGAACAGCGCGTCGCGGCTCAGCGGGTCGGCTCCGCGAAAGTCCCCGTCGACCTGGTCACTGCATCTGCCTCCGGTCTCGATCCGGACATCACTCCCGCGGCCGCCTACTATCAGGCTCCCCGCGTAGCCAAAGCGCGCCATTTGCAACTTGCAGCAGTGCGTGCGCTCATTGCGCAGCACATCACTCCGCGGCAATTCGGCCTGCTCGGTGAAAAGTGTGTCAACGTGCTGGAGTTGAACCTCGCTCTGAATCAAATGCACTGATCCACGGTCAACCCATCTCCATTGTCATCGTGATCTTTCTGGTCTCCGCACAGCACATACTTCCATGAAGCTTTCGTGCGCGAACTCCAGCTTGTCTACTTCCAGAGGATCCTGCGTTACACTGACCATTCCGTCCGGTCTAGAACAGTTTCACTGAAGGTATAAGGGAGAGCAAGGAAGTTGGCGTGGAGGTTCCATCAAAGAACGGCCACACCGGATCGAGCCAGGACACCTCATCGCATCAGTGGAAATGCTCTAATCACCGTGTACCCCGGCCTGTCTGAACTGCCGTCTCGGAATCTTTAGGAGGACCCTTCCCTTATGCGTTTCCTCGTGCGAATGATTGCTCCGGTGTTGATCGCCGCACTCTCGGTTTCGGCTCTGGCCGCAGTGCCGAATGCCCACAATCTGCCGATAAGAGTCGGCGAGCGCGGCGTCGCCGTCGCCAATCCGCTCGTGCCGCAGCCGCCGAACCGCTCCTGCGTCGTTCCATTGTTCACCCACACACTTTTTGAGCCTCATGGGAATCCCACCGCCATGAGCGCGCTGCCCGATAGCTTCCGCTACACACCGCCCGCAAACTGCCACGGTCCATGGTCCAAAGTTGTCCTCGACGCGAATTTCGCTGTCACGGCTGGCCGGCAATACGACCGCACAGCAAGCATCTGGCTCGATGGTGTCAACCTCTTTTTCGGCACCACGGCGGAGCCATCGGCCCATCGCGCGCCGCATTGGCACATCGAGCGCGACCTCACTCGGTATGCCAGCCTCTTCCGCCATTCCGGCCAGGGCCAGGTGGTCCTCAACAATTGGGTCGACCACGTTTACACCGGCGTCATCAGTGGCAGTGCAAAGCTGATTTTCTACCCCGCCATCAAGGGAGCCGACATGCCAACGCCAGCCGATCGCGTCTACGGCTTGGACAGCGATCCGCTCGGCGCCCCTGTCAACGTGCAGACTTCGCACGATGCGCTCTCGCGATCCTTCCATTTCCCACGCAATATCGAGCGCGCTTATCTTGACGTCATCGCCCAAAGCCAGGCCACCGACGAGCAGTGGTACATGTGCATTGACAACGCCGATCTCCAGCCCACGCGCGAGTTTTCACTCGGCCCACCGGCCAGCGGCGACCCTCTTGAGCAGTGCGGCAACGGCAATTTCCGCGAAGTCGAAGTCAGCATCGATGGCCAGCCGGCGGGACGCGCGCCCGTCTACCCATGGACCTACACCGGAGGCGTCGACCCGTACCTGTGGCGCCCCACGCCAGACATCCAGACACTCAACTTTGTTCCTTATCGCATCGACCTCACGCCCTTTGCCGCGCTACTCGACAATGGCAAGTCGCACACAATCGCCGTCCGCGTCATCGGCGCGCACCATTTCTTCAGTCTCGCGGCCAATCTCCTCGTTTATCTTGATCACGGACGCAAAGTGCTCACAGGACGCCTGGTTCAGAACACTCTCGCCGCCAACCGTGCGCGCCTTGCGCCCCGCGTCCAACGCCAATGGAAACCCGTGCCCCACGGCGAAATCGATGGCCACGTCAACACTATCCAGCAAGGCGACTATGTCATCGCAGGAGATTTGAATACCTCTAGTGGCCTTGTCCGCACCCGCGTACAACAACAATCCGCTTTCTCCAATCGCCAGCTATTTCTGCATCCGGATGCAATTACCTACCACCAGATCATCGACATGAATATCCATGTCACCGACACTGTTACCACTTCACACGCCGGCAAAATCTCCACACAGGTTCGTTCCCTGACCTATCCCCAGCGTGTCGACGTCACCAAGCTCATGCATCCCAGCGGCAGTTTCACTGCCACCATCGGCATGCAGCAGGGGTACGTCAAGCGCCTCAACAACACGCGCAATGGCCACACTGTGTTCTGGTCAAAGCTTCATGATGCCATCGCCAGTCACGATACGGCCGTTTTCAACGCCGCCGGAACCGGCATCACCGGCTCGCGCGACCAGCACGGTCATCAGTCCTATCGCTTCAGCGACTCCCTCGGCAGTTGCTACGCACGCCGAATACAAAACCGCCGCGGAGCAGTCTCCGCCATCACTTCTGGCAATAGTTGCCCCAACGGCATCAATCATCTCAATTGGCGATCCCGGCCAAACGCCATGTAATCGTGCACCGGCTGGTACGAGTATCCGCGCCAGCCGGCGCCACACCAGCAGGTGTGGTATTCCAACGCGGCCCTTCATCCGTTCTCGTCACTCAATAGCAGAGAACTTCGCCTTCTGCCTTGTCGATCCAAAGCGGATGAACAGCCGATCCGACGGTCGCACCTGATATTCTTCAGACCAGCTTTCAGGACCAGGCAAGGTCGAAGCGATCCAGGTTCATCACCTTCGTCCACGCGGCCACAAAGTCCTTCACGAAGGCCTGCCCGCCGTCGCTGCACGCGTACACTTCGGCCAGCGCGCGAAGCTGCGAGTTTGAGCCGAAGACCAGGTCAACCACCGTCCCTGTCCACTTCAGCTCGCCCGTCTTGCGGTCGCGCCCTTCCAGCACGCCTTCCGCGTCCTTCACCGGCTCCCACTTCGTGCCCATGTCGAGCAGGTTCACGAAGAAGTCGTTGGTCAGTGTCTCAGGCCGCTTGGTAAAGACGCCGTGCTTTGACTGGCCGAAATTCGCGCCGAGTGCACGCATGCCGCCAATCAGCGCCGTCATCTCCGGAGCGGTCAGCGTCAGCAGTTGCGCCTTGTCTAGCAGCATCTGGGTTGCGCAGCCTTCAAGTCCCTTGCGAACGTAGTTGCGGAACCCATCCGCCATCGGTTCGAGTACCGCGAACGATGCCGTGTCGGTCTGCGCCTGCGAAGCGTCGGTGCGTCCCGGCGCAAAGGGAACCTTCACGCTGTGGCCGGCCTTCTTGGCCGCAGCTTCCACGGCCGCACTGCCGGCCAGCACGATCAAATCGGCCAGCGAAATCTTCTTGCCGCCCTTCTGCGAGTCGTTGAACTTCTTCTGGATGGCTTCCAGCTTCGACAACACTTTGGCTAGTTCGGCTGGCTCGTTCACCTCCCAGTTCTTCTGCGGCTCCAGCCGGATGCGCGCGCCATTGGCCCCGCCGCGCCGGTCGCTTCCGCGATAGCTCACAGCCGAAGCCCAGGCAGTCCTCACAAACTGACCGATCGACAAGCCGGACGCGAGGACCTCAGCCTTGAGCGCCTCCACATCCTTATCGTTGACCAGCTCATGATCTACGGCAGGCACCGGGTCCTGCCAGATCTGCGGCTCCTTTGGCACCAGTGGGCCAAGATAGCGCGACACCGGCCCCATGTCGCGATGCGTCAATTTGAACCACGCCTTGGCAAATGCATCTGCAAGCTCATCCGGGTGTGCTAGAAAGTGCCGCGAAATCTTCTCGTAAATCGGGTCGGTGCGCAGCGCGATGTCAGAGGTCAGCATCGTGGGCGCATGTCGCTTGGTAGGATCGTGCGCATCCGGCACCGTGCCCGAGCCGGCATCTCCTTTGGGCTTCCACTGGTGAGCGCCGGCCGGACTCTTCGTCAGCTCCCATTCATAGCCGAACAGCGTTTCGAAAAAGCTGTTGTCCCACTTGGTAGGAGTCGGCGTCCAGATGACTTCGAGGCCGCTCGTAAACGCATCCGCGCCCTTGCCCGTCCGAAAGCTGTTCTTCCAGCCGAGCCCCTGCTCCTCAATCGGCGCAGCTTCCGGCTCAGGCCCCACATAAGAAATGGGACACGCACCATGCGTCTTCCCAAAGGTGTGACCGCCTGCAATCAGCGCCACTGTCTCTTGGTCATTCATCGCCATGCGGGCAAACGTCTCGCGGATATCCCGCGCCGAAGCCAGTGGATCAGGATTGCCATTCGGCCCTTCAGGATTCACGTAGATCAGGCCCATTTGCACGGCCGCCAGCGGGTTCGCCAGTTCACGGTCGCCGCTGTAGCGCTTATCTTCCAGCCATGTCGTCTCCGGGCCCCAATCGATGTCCGTCTCTGGCTCCCAGATATCCTCACGGCCACCGCCAAATCCGAATGTCTTGAAGCCCATCGACTCCAGCGCCACATTGCCGGCCAGGATCATCAGGTCTGCCCATGAAATCTTGCGCCCATACTTCTGCTTGATCGGCCACAGCAGTCGCCGCGCCTTGTCCAGACTCACGTTGTCTGGCCAGCTGTTAATCGGTGCAAACCTCTGCGCTCCACGGCTGGCGCCCCCGCGCCCATCATGAATGCGATATGTCCCCGCTCCGTGCCAGGCCATCCGGATCAACAGAGGCCCGTAGTGCCCGAAGTCAGCCGGCCACCAGTCCTGTGAATCCGTCATCAGCGCCTGAAGATCGTGGATCACCGCATCAAGATCAAGGCTCTTGAATTCCTCGGCATAGTGAAACGACTCGCCCATCGGGTTCGACAGCGAGGAGTGCTGGTGCAGAATCGACAGATTCAGCTGATCGGGCCACCAGTCTCCGTTGCCCTTTGCCCCTGCCGTTGTGTGCTTAAGCATGCCGCCCGTGAAAGGGCACTTAGATTCGTTGGACATGTTTCCCCCTGTTGTGATCTGCGATTGACTCGACGAACCAGTATAGGAGTCGAGTGCGGATGCAAGCCCGTGGCCTGATCCATGGGATCAGAATTTGCTGACGCTTGAAACTGCCTTGGAATCTAGGATGCGTTCTCCCAATTCCGCGCCCGGCCGCCGGACATAATAGCCCGCAGACGCCGACGAATGGCAATTACGCCATGCCTCTCTCGGAGAGTTCAAGCCACTAACGCCTTGCCGAAGCACCGGAAAACCCCTCGCCAGCCTTTCAGGAGCCAATGAGCGGCGAACATCAGAGCTAGATCCTCCTCATCCGGGCTCTTCCACAAGGGTGATCTGGCCGCGCTCTCGCAGACCCGCTGGCCAACCAGCTTCTCATTCGCTATGATCTTTTTAATCATGGAGTTACTTGTTTACTCTGCCAGTTGGTGCCGCGACTGCCGAGAAGCCAAGCGCTTTCTCGACAAACACGGTATCCCCTACACAGAGATAGACATAGAGGACACTCCAGGCGCCGCGCAGGAAGTCGTCCGCAATGTCGGCAAGCGCGCCATTCCCCAATTTGTCATCAACGGCGAATGGGTCCAGCCCTACCGTCCCGGGCGCGGCTTCCTCTACGCAGAAATGTCGGAGCGCCTCGGCCTCACGCAAAAGCAGCGCTGAACCTCCACAGCCCCTCCACGATGGCGTCTCTCTACTCCCCTCGCGCGCTCTTCCTCAACCGGTCACAAATCGCCAGCCCGACACCCTCCGCCGTCGGCAGCGGACACACAATCACCGTCACCTCCTGAGCATCCAACTCTCGCATCGCTGCATACAACCGTTGTCCCAATTCCTCAGGACAATCCCACCGCCCCCACGGATACCCTCTTGCTGAAACGCCTTCCAGCGCCGCCTCAAACCGATCCGGAACCATCGCGCCCACCCGTTCACCAGCCAGCGCAGCTTCGGTCACCGTCCGCCGAAACGCTTCCACCTGCTCCGAACCGCTCCCGCCCACCAGCACCATCCTCGCTCGCGGAGCATAATGCCGCAGCCCCACTCCCGGCGAAGGCAGTGCCTCCGGCCTCCGCGTCGTTTCGGCTGGCGCGTAATACTCTACCGTCCCCGCGCACACGCCCCGCACCTGCTCTGCCGTGATCACGCCTGGCCGGTAAATAATCACGCAGCCATCCTCGCGCGGCTCCATCACCGTCGATTCCAGCCCGTGTGCCGTCTCGCCTCCATCCAGAATTGCGTCAATCCTGCCGCCCAGATCCGCAGCCACATGTTCGGCCCGCGTCGGGCTCGTATGTCCAAACCGGTTTGCGCTCGGCGCCGCCACCGGCACACCCGCCGCCCGAATCAGTTCCAGCGCCACCGGGTGTGCAGGCATCCGTACCCCTACCAGCGGCCGTCCCGCCGTCACCACGTCGGGAACCTCATTCCGCTTCGGCAGCAGCAGCGTCATCGGTCCCGGCCAGAACACCTCCGCCAGCCGCCGCGCATTCTCATTCAGCTTTGCGGCCACCCGTTCCAGCATCTCCGGTCCCGATACATGCACAATCAGCGGATCCCAACTCGGCCGCTCTTTCGCCGCAAAGATCCCCGCCACGGCTTCGGCGTCCAGCGCATTCGCGCCCAACCCGTAGACCGTCTCCGTCGGAAAGGCCACCGTCCCGCCACGGCGCAGAATCTCGGCCGCCCGCGCAATCGTCGCCCCGAACTCCTGCCCCTCGGGTGCTGCCGGATCCACCTTCAATCTGAGCGTCTCTTTCATTTCTCTTTGCCTGAACTTTAATTATCCATGCCGCCCGCCACATCACATCTCATCCCCACTGCAGGCGCATATACTGTCTGCATGACAGCGGTCGAAACCGAAGTAAAGTTCCGCATCCGCGACCTCACACGCCTCGAAGCGCAGCTTGCCACCGCCGGCTTTCAGCAGGTCACGCCCCGCACCTTCGAGCACAATGTCCTCTTCGACACACCGGACCGCTCACTCCGCGCCCGCCAGTCCATCCTCCGCGTACGCCGTTATGGCAACCGTTGGGTCGTCACCTACAAAGCGCTCCCACCTAATGGCAACCCCGCCACGGAACGCCACAAACACCGCATCGAGACCGAAACTGAAGTCCAGGACGGCGAAGCCATCGCCACTATTTTCACCGCCATCGGCTACAAGCCAGCCTTCGTCTATCAGAAATGGCGCACCGAATACGCCGACTCCACCGGCCACTGCGTGATTGATGAAACCCCGATCGGACTCTTCGCCGAACTCGAAGGACCCTCCGACTGGATCGACCGCACCGCTGACCTCCTCGGTCTCAACCACGCCGATCTCATGACTCTCAGCTACGGCCGCCTCTTTGACCAGTGGCGCGCCGAAACCGGCAGCGTCGCAGAAAATCTCACCTTCGACGAAATTCCCTCAGCGGAATCCTCACCTTCCACCCGCACCTGAAGTTTTTCTCCTCGAACTGGTCTCATAAACCCTCTGCGCCTGGTGAGGCCTCGTATGAGATCCGCCATCGAAGCGGGGCTCATGCTTTTCGTC
>JAJYVU010000079.1 GCA_021791875.1 Acidobacteriota bacterium
GCCATACTATTGCTAAGGATTTTCTCCGCCGGCTCATGCCTCGGACTGCGATCCGCACACCGGGAATTCAGGTGGGACGTTCGAGCAGCAGGACGCCATTCAACCAACGAGGGAAAGCATGACGGTCAACGCGGGCCAGGACGAAGTTCTTATTACCCATGAAGATGTTGACCGGGCCTACGATCGCGCGCGAGTCTCATTGGCGCGCAAAAGCCGCGGCATCCTTTCGCGGGCCTGGCTCCTCTGGCTTCTGATAGGCCCCGGCATTCTTGTCATGCTCGGGGAAAACGACGGCCCCAGCATGCTCTCCTATGCGGCTACTGGCGCTAAATATGGCATCGGGTTCTTCCTTCCCTTCGTTATTCTCACCTTTGCCATGGCGTTGGTCGTACAGGAGATGACGGTCCGCCTCGGGGCCGCCACGCATCGCGGCCACGCCGAGTTGATCTTCGAACGTTTCGGACCGTTCTGGGGCTGGTTCTCCATGATCGACCTCGGAATCGGCAATTTCCTCACCCTGATCACCGAGTTCATTGCCATCCGCGCCGGGCTGAGCTTCTTTGGCATTCCACCATGGGCAGGCATCCTCCTGTCGCTCGTCGTCGTATACGCGGCTCTGTTGAGTCATCGCTACTGGACATGGGAGCGCGTTACGCTGCTGGCCGCCATCTTCAATCTCATCTTCATCCCTGTGGCTCTCATGACTCACCCCCACTGGGGTGCGATTGCGCATGCATTCGTGACCTGGAAGCCCATGCCCCATCTGGACAAGGAAACCGTCCTCATCGTCCTCTCCGACATCGGCGCAACCGTGACACCCTGGATGCTCTTCTTTCAGCAGAGCGCCACGGTCGACAAGGGCCTGACGGAAAAGGATATCCGCTATGGACGAATCGACACGTTCATTGGCGCCCTGCTCGCAGCCTTGGCAGCGGTAGGGGTGATTCTGGCAACGGCTCCGCTCTTTGCCCGCCAGATGAGCGCGGGCAATTTTCAGGCAGCCCAGTTCGCCCAGGCATTAGTACCGGTCGTTGGCCGCTTCGGCGCCTCACTCTTCGCACTGGGCATGGTGGAAGCTGGTGTTGTTGCGGCAATTACCATCTCTACCTCTTCGGCATATGCCTTCGGTGAAGTCGCTCGTCGCCCGCACAGCCTCAATTTGCCCTTTCGCGAAGGGAAGACCTTTTATTCGGTGCTCTTTTTGTGTGCGGCCATTGCCGCCGGCATCGTGCTCACGCCGGGATTGCCTCTGGTCTTCGTCGTGCTCGTCGTCAATGTCATCGCGGTTCTCGCCATGCCTCCGGCTCTTGTCTTTCTCTACCTGCTGGTGAATGACAAGGAAATCATGGGCGACACGCCAGGCTCCACTCTGGCGAATGTTCTCACCACTCTCATTGTCATCTTGCTGGCGGCTGCCGGCATTCTCTACGGAATCAGTGTCATCATGCCAAACGCGTTTGCCGGGATCGCCAGGCTATAGAAGAGAAGGAGTCCTTCATTGAAGCGCGAATCCAAGGAGAAGCACATGGACGAACATGCCGAAACCGAATGGGTTCTCTCCTCTCTGGAACGAAGCCAACTGGTTCTGGAGAAGAACAAACCTATCTCGCGGCGACGCCTGCGCGGAAAAGAATTGCTCCTTCTATGGGGACTCCGCGTCTACGTCATCTTCATGATGATCGTGGTGCTCTGGGCAGTGTGGACCGCCGCGCATTGAGCCCTGAGGCTCGCAAGTGGATCGCCCCGATCGACAGGAAAATCCTCAACATGGAATCGTGACAGAGCTGGCTCCGCTATACCGCCTGAACCACCGCCATCTTCATTCTGGCCTCAACGCGCTCCTCATCCTCGCCTGTCATGGCGGCGCATAAACAACGAAAGCGCCCGCTCCGAGCGGACGCCTCGTTGTCCTGTTTTCTCAGCGCAACTTAGCTGAAGATCACCAGCGCACCGGAAGCCTTTTTCATACGAAGCAGAAACAGGCCGTTCTTGCTCGGCACGCGTTCTTCCACCAGCGGGAGCCACCGGCCATCAACGCCCACCACGCTGCCGCCAAACGTTACATCCGTCGAATCATCCACCCGCGGAGCCTCCAGCCGCATCACCGTAGCCCCAAGTCCATTGCTGCCGGAGATGCTCACCATCACATCCTTATCCAGGTTCTTGTTGAACAGCGCCACCCGCAACTGCCCGTCTTCGCCACGCAGCGCATACGCCGTCAGCAGCGGAGCATCCTCCGTTCCACTCAGCTTCGCGCTCACCATCCTGCCCGGACCCGCCTGCGCAAACAGCAGCATGCCGTAGTATTCCGGTCGCGCCAGGAAACCCGCCTCCGGCACCCCCGCAATCGGCGTGTACCATCCATAGCCGCCGCCGTGGAAGTTGATCCCGATGCTCCCCACCGACGCTTCCTGGTACATCAGATCACCTGCCCACAGCGCTGCCGCAAACGTGTCGCTCACACCCGGCTTGCCGCCCTGGTAGCACGAATTCGTCTCCGTCAGCCGGAATGGCAGTCCTGTTGCCTGCTGCGCCTGCTTCACCGCCGCAATCTCACCCTCCAGCCGCGGATTCGGCTTCAAAAGCCGCTCAATCGTCATCGCCGGATTCGTCGGCGGACCCTCCGCATAATAGTGCGATGAAATAAATTTCACGTCGTCCTTGAACTTCTCCGCAAACGGCATCAGCCAGCTCACAATACCGGCCGTGTCCGGCCCCGCAAACGGCGCATTCGGTACACGCGCGCGCACTGCCTTGAAAAACCGCCCCCAATCCTGCAAATAATCGTCCACCATCCACGTCGAGGGCCGTAGACCATTGCGGTTGAACAGATCCGGCTCGTTCCCCACCTGGAAAGCCACCAGCTTTTCCTGCCCAATGGTCTCCATTACGAATGCGGCTTCGTCCGCTGCGTTTTCCGGCGTGCCCTTGCCCAGGTTCAGGCCGTAAATTACCGTCCATCCGGTCCGATCCAGAAAATCCCGCAGATTCCGCACCGCGTCCGGCGTGATCGTCACGTTCGGCGGCGCATGGTGCCCCTTGTCCGGACCCGCGGCCAGGTGCATGTCTGCCTTCGTCGGCTTCGCATTCCGATTCCAGAACGTATACTCGCTCGTGTTGCCGCCGATCCGCAGCACGCCATGCCTTCCCAGCGTCTGCATCAGACCCGCAAGCTGCGTATTCGTTCCGGCAAAGAAATCCGGATTCCCCATCTGTGCCTGCTCGTAACTCAGTCCGGTAAAATTCGACTGAATCGTATGACCCAGTTGAGAGGTGTCAATCGCGAGGTTCACAGGAACGGCGGAATCGGACATCATCTGTGCAAGGCCGCCCCGGCAGAGCAGCAAAGATCCGGAGGCCAATAGCGAGGACTGCAGGAAGGCTCGTCTTTTCATGGCTGCCATTCCAGCACAAACGCTTGACCTCAGGCAACCGGATCGCATTGCGGCACCCGGTCATCAGATACAACAAAGGAGAAATCATGCAGAAACGCCAACTCGGTCCTTCGGGACTGCACGTCCCTGTGCTCTGCCTCGGCGGCAACGTCTATGGCTGGACACTCTCAGAGTCGGACAGCTTCCGCCAGCTTGATCAAGCCCTCGATGCCGGCCTCAACTTCATTGACACTGCCGACGTCTACTCCCGATGGGCTCCCGGCCACAAAGGCGGCGAATCGGAAACCATCATCGGCAAGTGGTTCGCACACTCCGGCAAGCGCTCGCAGATCATCCTCGCCACAAAAGTCGGCATGGACATGGGCGACGGCAGCCAGGGCCTCAAAGCCGCTTACATCCAGCAGGCCGTCGAAGATTCCCTCCGTCGTCTCCAGACCGACTACATTGACCTCTACCAGTCCCACAAGGACGACGAATCCACGCCCCTCGAAGAAACCTTCGAGGCTTACGCCAAACTGATTCAATCCGGCAAAGTACGCTATATCGGCGCCTCCAACTACTCAGGCAAGCGTCTCGCCGAAGCCATCGAAACCAGCCGCAAACACAAGCTTCCCGGCTACGTCTCCCTGCAGCCGCACTACAACCTCGTCTTCCGCCAGGAATTCGAAACCACTCTGCTTCCGGTCGTCGAAAAGTACAACATCGGCGTCATTCCCTACTTTGCGCTCGCTGCCGGCTTCCTCACCGGCAAGTACCGCACCGCTTCTGACGCCGAAGGCAAGACCCGCGGCGGCATGGTCGGCAAATACATCAATGAGCGTGGACTCTCCGTCATCGACGCGCTCGACGCCGTCGCCAAACAGCACAACTCCACTCCGGCATGTGTCGCCCTCGCCTGGCTCATCGCACAGCCCGGGATCACCGCGCCCATCGCCAGCGCCACCAGTGAGCGCCAGCTCCAGACCCTCGTCGAAGCAACCAGGCTCCAGCTTGACCCCGCTTCCATCGAGCGCCTCAACCGGGCCAGTGCGTCAGAGGCTGCTGCGTTGAAGCGGTAATCGCCAGAAAATTCCCGCGGCGGGACTCGGTGTCGCATCCAGCGGCAGCGGCTCCCGCCTGCGGGCTTCAGCCTTGCCGGCGCAACCGCACGCCACAGCCGCGTCGATCGGCGCACGTGGGCATGCAGCTTGACGATCAGGCAGGATGGAAGAGGATGTCGAAGTCGAGAACCATTTCCGTTCTGCTGCTCTGGCTGACGCTGTTGGCGTCGCTCGGCGTCCTTGCGTACCTGGTACGCCACTATCCGGTAGCCTCCATGCCGGCCCCGCACCCCGCCGTATTGCCAGTTCCTCATTTGCAGCCGGACGGCTCCGTCGAACTCGCCATGCCCAACGGAAATCTCCTCGCCTCCGTCGGCCGCTACGCCACCTCACTCGCCGCTTACCTTCGCCTCGAATATCTCCAGTCCCTGCAGTCCCTCAACGGAACGAAAATCCTCATCCGGCGACCCAGCAACCCAAATCATCCCAACTATCGTATCTATGTCGTTCTGCCAAACAACTACCTCTCCCAGTCCAACCGGATGCTTGCGCTCCAGAACAAAGGCCAGATTCCCAACTTCAATCTAAGCTCTCCGCCCTCATCCCAAATCAGCAAGTGGTCCCGTCAAACCACCATCATCGAGCGGGTTTACCAGCGCCCGCCCCACGAACACCTTCTCCAATTGCCCCGCACGCTGCTCACTCTTGCAGTTGCCCGCTTCATCCTCTTCAAAAGCAGAACCGATCCCCGCGTGCAGCTCCATCTCATACCCCCCGACAAGGTGCTCACACCCCAGGACGCCCATCAGTTCGCCATCGACATGATTGACGTCGCGAACTTTTATCACATTCCTCTCTCCATGCTCATCGGCGTCGGCGCCATGGAGAACAACTTCATCGATGTCCGCGGCGATCTCCACCACACAGTCTGGGTTCGCCATTGGCAGCCAGGCGACATTCTCCTCAGGCGCCGCCGTGGCTGGCTCCTCATCCGGGACTATTCCCTCGGTCCCTGGCAAATCACCCAAAGCACTCTCCGCTATGCGCACTTGCTTTACCTGCGGGATACACGCGATTACTCCCAGTTGCCTCCGAGACTGCGTCCGCCCAGAAAGCTGGACCTCACGCACGTCAGCACTCCTGTCCTCACCACCTATGCCGGGCTGTTGCTAAGCAACTTGCTCACGAAATTTAACGGGAACCAGCACCAGGCCGCGGGCGCATACAACGGCGGCGACAGAAGACCCAACATGCACTACGCCCAAGGTGTATTCCTCGTTGCCGACTATGCACGTCGCGTCATCACCCATGGCGTCGACCAGGAGCAGATGCAGCAGCTCCTGCAAAACTCACCTCCGCCGGCAACACCGGAAAGGCCGGGGACCATTCACACCTTCCAACTGGCTCTACTAAAAAGCGAGCCAGCAAGGCACAGGTCTGCGCAAGGTCGCCTCGTGCCTGCCGCCTTTGCACCGGTCCCGCCCCAGACTGCTAGAAAATCCTCGCGCTGCGCGGAATCCCCGTCGAACCAAACCCAGCCAGCGTAAAGCTGAAAAGCTCTTCCGTGTCGTTGCGAATGTTCACCAGCGAGAAGTGCCGCACTTCCACCGTAAAGCCGCAGCAGTTCCAGTTGTACATCGCCTGCACGGCGCCATACTGCATCTTTCCGTGCTCCACATCAATGCCCGTCGCCGCCCCTACATTGAATCCGCGGCGCGCCGACGATCCGTAAATCGCACTCAGGTTCAGCTGGTTATAAGGCGTTGGCCTGTCCGTCGGATTCGCCGGTGTGGAAACCGTTCCCGGCGGCACGCCAATCACCGTATCCAGGTATGCATCGCTTGCCTTCAGCCGGTAGTTGCCGCGCTGGTAATTTGCGTACACATTGCTCGATGTAATATGCCCGGCCTTGGTGTCGTAGTCCAGATCCCACTCTGCGGATGCGCCCGAAGGCGTATTGATCCTCCACCGTGAAATCACCGGAGAATAATGCCTCGGGCCGGTCAGAAAATCCACGCCCGTAAAATCCAGCGTCGCCAGTAGCGGATTCGGAGTTCCCGGCGTCACCGCTCCGCCAAACGTCGAATTGAAGTAGTACTTCTGTGCAACGCGCAGGCTCATCCAGTCGAGCGTACCGCCGCCGCACTCCTTTGCTGGCCCCAGCGCGGCCTCGCCCGTGCATGGATGCGGCTTCAGATGCCTCAAATACAGCCGCTGCGTCAGACCATATTCAATCTCGTTCGTATCGCTGGCCACATCCGTATCGTCAAAGCGCAGAATCTTCCTGAAATCATTGATTCCCGTCACGTAGCGATATTGAATCGACGGTGCCAGCGTGTGCCGCAAGTCTCCGCCAAACACGCGCCGCACCCACGGCTCGTCAAAATCCCGTCCCACCACCGGCGGCCGCAGCGTAAAGCCCGTCTCCACGTCGAAGCGGTTGATCGACTCGCCGCGCAGCACAGGAAAATGTGTCAGACCTGTCGCCTCCTGGCTCTTGTCATACCAGGTGTCGCGCATCGCCAGCTCCGGACGGAAATTCCATCCCCCACCGTGCAGCGGCACGTTCATCCACGGCCAGATATCTACTCGCGGAATCTCCGAGCCGGTCCGAAACGCCGTCCCATACGGGTTGAAGTCATACCGTGACAGCGCCCCCGACGAGATCGAATAGCCCCACTCCACGGGAGTCCCTGGCAGTCGATGATCCACAGCCGTCAGATCCGCCTGTGGCAGGTGAAGAATGCGCACTTCATCGCCCGAAGGGTTCACATTCTCGAAGTTCTGGTAGCGATTAAAGTGAATCGCCTCGGCAAATCCATCCCCCTCGTGTTCCAGGTAAAGCTGCGACTGAATCTCGGAATCAATGGCCGCCGAATAATTCTGCTCAAACGTCAGCCGGTATCGATACGAGCTCAGATACTCCGAATCAATCACCGCCCGCGTATGCGGCGAAAAGTCATACCGCCCATCCGCCAGAAAATCCACACCACCCAGGTTGTTGATTCCCGTGTGCCGGTCCAGAAGGCTCCGAAAACGAATCAGCCCGTAGTTATCTCCCACTCCCCGGTAACGAAAGGTGGCAAACGGAGCAAACCCGCGCCGCGTGTAAAGCAGCGATCCGGCCACCAGATCCGCGCTGCGCCCCAGCGTCATGTACACCGAATCTCCCACCACCCCGCCATACATCGAGTTGTTCCCCGCCACCGGCAGCAGAATGCCGCTCGTCCGCATGTTCCGGATCTCGTGCTTCACATACGGCACCCATAAAACCGGTACGCCAAACAGCCGGAAGTTCGCATTCATCGCCATGGCCTTGCCGTTGTTCAGCTCGATGTGGTGTGCATAGAATCGCCAGTCCGGCTTCGGCAGCCGGCAGGCCGTCATCGTGCCGTCAATCACGCGGTAGTGGCCTTTGCCCAGCTGCTGCACCTCCTTGCCTGTCACCACATACGGATTTTCCGACGTAAACACCGCTCGCCGGCCGCTCACTTTGCGCACGCCCAGCGTACCGGTCACGTTGTAAAAATCCGCCGTATTTTTCCGGGCATTCAGCCGCCCGCGATCGGCCAGAATATGCTCATCATCGGGACCGCCATCCACCATCAGGTGACCCGACGCCACGATCTCGCCGGTTGCGCTGTTATACGTCGCCTGATCCGCATGAACAATGTAGTCCCGGTAGTAGAGAATGATGTGCCCGTGTAGCAAGTACTCGTTCCCGTGCGGCACCGGAAGCACTTTCAGATGGTCGTACTGCATCCTCACCGGCGTGCCTGCTGGCGGCTGCTGCACCACCTGCGCTACGGGCAGTGACACTTCCGGCGCGGGAGCTTGCGGCAGCGCCGTCGCCCCTCTTCGCGCGGGAGGTAGCTGGGTGGTTACCACCTGCGCACGAAGCTGCGGATGACACAGGGAAAGCAGCGTGATAAACCAAAACCAGCGGAGTTTCATTGCGGGGGCAAGCACCAGCATAGCAAAGCAGGTGCATGCCGTCAGAACTGGGAAACCCCGCCGCTCTGGTGATGAAGTGTCGGCCCGGATCACGCGTGCAAAGCATGCACGCGAACGTGCACGTACATCTCTGGTGACTTCCTTTCCAATCCTCGTTGGATTGATTCTGTTAACACACAGACGCCCTGGCTCGACCCCTTGCAATGGAAGACCGGGACGGAAGGTATGAGGGAACCTTGAGCACATCGCAGAGCCTGCCTGCTTGGAAAGAAGAAATCAACGCCAAACTCAGCGAGCATCGCTCGCGCCGTAAACTCTCGCCTGAAATGCAGGGGCGGCTCGCCGAAATCGAACCTTCTTTCGCTGCCGGCCCACGGCAGCCCTCGACCAGCCGCATCGCGGCGCGCGTGGCCGAGCGCTACTCCAAGGCACCCAGCTACCGCGAAATGCTCGAGCAGGAAGCCGCCGCGGCGCCCGCCCGCCTCGTTAAACGTGCTCCTCAGGAAATACCGGCACACGCCCAGACGCAGCGCGCCTCGCAGCCCGACGCCGAGCCCAGCCTCTTTGAAACCGGCGCTTCACAAATCCCCGTCCCCGCGGAGCCCCGCGTGCGCGTCAGCCGCTGGGCCGAATTCGCAGCCCCTGCCACCGAGGAGCCCATACCGGCAGTGCTTCCACTCGCTGACGCCGCTCCGCAGGTCGAAGAGCTGTTCGCCCACCCCGCACCGCTCCTCGAGCCCGTGCAGCCCCCCCCTCTACCTGCGCCCCAAACCCGCGCAATCCCCTCTCTGGACGAACCCGCGTCCACAACCGAATCTCCCTCAGAACAATCAGCCCTCCCCGCTGTTTCATCTGGGCCCGCCGAAGATTCCGAAACCCTCTCCCTGCTCGAAGAGCTTGCGGCCGCACCCATCGAACCCCCACAGCCGCTCCCGGCACGCATCATCGAGTTCCCCCGTGAACTCGTCGCGCCCCACAAGGCGCGGCCCCGCCACGAACACGGCCCGGCACACGATCTCAGCGAGGAGCAGTCGCAGCTCCGCATCTTTGAAGCTGAGCCCGAAGCTGTCGACGCCACCGTTGCCGGTCCCCCCATCCAGGTTGAACCGGAGCCCGCGCCCGCCATCCCCGACTGGAATGCCATCCGCCTCGACGAAGAGCCCGGGGCTGTCGCCGCCGGGTTACCCGCCGATTTTTCGGCCAGAGCATCGCAAAGCTCACTCCTGCTCGATCCCCCCATCTACACCGCCAATTTTGAGGACCGCCTCATGGCCGGAATCGTAGATCTCTGCCTCGTCGCTGGCGGATTCCTCATCTTCGTGGCGGCGTTCGTCACCTGCACGCCGCACCTGCCCACCGGCAAATTCGCCATCGCCGCCGCCGCAGGTGCACTGCTCGCGCTTTATACCCTTTACCAGTACCTTTTCCTCAATTTAGCCGAGGGCACGCCCGGCATGCGCTATGCCGGGATCGCCCTCTGCACCTTCGACGATGAAAACCCCACGCGCGAAGCCATGCGCGCCCGCGTCGGAGCCACCCTGCTTTCAGCCCTCCCTCTCGGTCTCGGCTTCCTCTGGTCGCTCTTTGACGAAGACCGCCTCGGCTGGCACGACCGCATGACCCGCACTTACCAGCGCAGCTACCGCCAAAACTGATCTACCCTTCGGGCCCGTTCCCTCACGGGCCTTTTTTCTTGTGACCGCGGATGCCCGCCGGCCACCCGCCCTGCGCAGCCATCCCACAACCCTTGTGATCTCCGCCTTTCTTTTGTTCCCATCCCTTCCTCTGGCTGGTACACTCACCCCTTCCGGCAGTATTTCCAGCGCACCACGGAGGCAGCCAGCTTTGAGCACCAACAGCTTTCAGCCCTACGTCAGCCCCAGCGAAAATCGCAAAGAGTTCACCTTCCGCGCCATCCTCCTCGGCAGCTTCTTCGGCCTGGTCTTCGGCGCCGTCACGGTCTACGTCGGCCTTGAAGCCGGACTCACCGTCGCCGCATCCATTCCCATCGCGGTACTCTCCATCAGTGTGCTCCGCGCGCTCGGCCGTGCCTCCATCCTTGAAAACAACATTGTCCAGACCACCGGAAACGCCGGCCAGTCCATCGCCGCTGGCGTCATCTTCACCCTGCCCGCGCTCATCTTCCTCGGTTTCAATCTCGAGTACTCGCGCATCTTCATCCTTGCCTTGCTCGGCGGCTGGCTCGGCGTTTTCTTCATGATTCCCCTCCGCCGCCAGCTCATCGTCGAGGAGCACGGCAACCTCACCTACCCCGAAGGAACCGCCTGCGCCGATGTTCTCCTCGCCGGCGAGCGTGGCGGATCCTTTGCCAGCCGCGTCTTCCTCGCACTCGGCCTCGGCTCCCTCTACACCCTCTTTCAAAACTCCAACTTGCTCGCCGCCTGGCCCGGAACGCCCAACTATGAGCCCGATCTCGGCTCCCAGCACATCCTGAAAGGCGCCGCCATTCGCGCCGACGTCACCCCCGAATACCTCGGCGTCGGCTACATCATCGGTGCCCGCGTCGCCGGAACCATCTTCGCCGGCGGCGTCTTCTCCTGGCTCGTCCTCATGCCCGCCATCTACTTCTTCGGCTCGCACTTCCCCGGAGCCCTCTACCCCGGCACCAAGCCTGTTTCCCAAATGTCTCCCGGCGACCTCTGGGCCGCCTACATTCGCCCCATGGGCGCGGGCGCAGTCGCCGCTGCCGGACTCCTCACCCTTCTCAAGACCGCCCCCACCATCGTCAGCGCCCTCAAATCCGGCATTGCCGACCTCCGCAAGTCCGCCTCCAAAACCGCAGCCGCATCCAGCGATACCCCCCGCACCCAGCGTGACTTCCCCATGAGCGCCGTCCTGGTCGGCAGCATCGTCATCGTCGTTCTCATCTTCTTCTTCCTCACCTTCAAGCCGGTTCCGGGTGCACAAACCAGCGTCTTCGCCAATATCGCCGCCTCCATCCTCATCGTGATATTTGGTTTCCTCTTCGTCACCGTGTCATCGCGGATTGTGGGTCTGATCGGTAGCTCCGCCAATCCCATCAGCGGCATGACCATCGCCACGCTCATGGCCACTTCGGCCATCTTCCTTGTCAAAGGCTGGACCGCCCCCGCCTTCGGCGCGCTCGCCATCACCATCGGCGGCGTCGTCTGCATCGCCTCCGCCAACGCCGGCGACACCTCGCAGGACCTCAAGACCGGCTTCCTCATCGGCGCCACTCCATGGAAGCAGCAGCTCGCGCTCATGATTGGTGTCTGCGTTTCTACCGTCGCCATCGGGGCCACTCTCAACGCCATGAACCGCGCACTTGAAGAGTTCCACCCCATGTCCATGCCGTGGAACATCAGCGTTCCCCAACAGGGCGTCCAGGTCCAGGGCCACTTCGACCGCACGGAAATCCAGATCACCCGCTCCAACCACACCACCTACCTCGCGCCATCCTCCCAGTACATCGTCCTCAACGCGCTCGGCTCCCATATCCTCCCCGATGGCAAATACCTCTACAACCCGAAGGACGGCAAAATCGAAGTCCAGTGGGTGGAAGGCATCGGCAGCGCCCGTGCCGCCGCCCCACAAGCCCGGCTCATGGCCACCGTCATCAACGGCATCCTCACGCGCCAGCTTCCCTGGGGACTCGTCCTCATCGGCGTCTCCCTCGTCATCGCCGTTGAGCTGCTCGGGATTTCCTCACTCTCCTTCGCCGTCGGAGCCTATCTTTCCATCGCCACCACTCTCACCATCTTCGTCGGCGGCCTCATTCGCTGGTTCATTGACCGAGCCGCCGCCAAATCCGGCGAAGAGGAAGAACTCAAAGGCGAAATCAGCCCCGGCTCCCTCTACGCCAGCGGGCTCATCGCCGCCGGCGGCATCATGGGCCTCATGGGCGTTGCGCTCAAACTCTACGAAAGCATTGTCCACAAGGAAAACATCATCACCCTGCCCCACACCTTCCTCTACAACGACTGGGTCTCCGTCGGCATGTTCTGTCTGCTCGCATTCTCCCTCTACTACTTCGCCCGCAAACCCCTCAAAAAGACCCCCACAGAAGAATAAGAAGGGCCGCCCATAATCCGCCTATGACCGGCGGCTTTTCTCTCTGGCGTGCTGAACTCTCTGGCCGCCGCTCCCCACCCTGGCAGGAAAATCGGCTGCGCTGTCGCCGCTTTTCACCCTGTGGCCAGACGCAAAAGAGCGTGAGCCTCGTGGCCCACGCTCTTCATGGAACGGAACAGCCTGAAACAAATCCCCCGTCTGCGAAACCAGCCGAGGGCTTCGCTTTACTCGGCGGCGACTTCCTGCTCTTCGGCCTTCACCACCACCTTCACGTGCGCGGTCACTTCGCGATGCAGCTTCACCGGAATGTGGAACTCGCCCGTCTGCTTCAGCGGCTCGTCCAGGTGCACCTTGCGGCGATCGATCTGGAAACCCTTCGCTTCAAGCTGCTGCGCGATGTCCGATGACGTCACCGAACCGAACAGGTGATCGTGATCGCCCACCTTGCGCTCGAAAACCAGCGAAACCGCATCCAGCTGCGTTACCAGCTGCGCTGCCTCTTCCTTTTCCTTCGCCGAGCGGCGAACCGCCGCCGCCTTCATCTGCTCAATCACGGCCTTGTTGGCTGCCGTCGCCTCCAGGGCGAGCTTTTTCGGCAGCAGATAGTTGCGCCCATAGCCGTCGGCGACCTTCACAATGTCGCCACGGTGGCCGAGCTTCTCAATATCCTGCTTCAGAATGACTTCCATGAATCTTCTCCCGTCTTCGCGCACCGGCGCGGCGCATTGCCGCGCTTCTCCGGCGCTCCATCGCTCAATAAACTAGTAGCGCGCCGCAAAAGGCAGCAGCGCGATATTCCGCGCCTGCTTGATCGCCCGCGTCAGCCGCCGCTGGTGCGTCGTGCACACACCCGTCAGCCGGCGGGGCACAATCTTGCCGCGCTCGGCCACAAACTGCTGCAGCAGCCGTACGTCACGATACGATACCGCGTCGATCTTCTCCGTGCAGAACTTGCAGACCTTCTTGCGGCGGAAAAACTTGCGCCCGCCAGCAGCCGGTCGCGCTCCACCCGCGGAGCGGCCCGCACCATGTCCAGAGCTGGATGCGCCGCCATCAGCCGCGCGTTGCGTCGTCTCGTCACTCATTTCTCTTATCCTTCTCCGCCACCTTGGGTGACGGGTCAATCATTTCTGTCTCGACGGCTACCAGCCGCCTCCGCGATCACTCCCGTGCAGACCGCCTCGAAATCAAGCCTCGGCTTTCGCCTCTTCAGGCTCTTCCGCGGCTTCGGCCGCTTCCGCGTCTTCTGCACCGGATTCGCCAGCCTCGGCAGGTCCCTGGCTGCTCAACTTCTGGCGGCTCGCCCGGATCGCCTTCAGCTTCTCGATGCGCTTGTCTTCTTCATCCATGCGCACCGTCAGGAACTTGATCACAGGCTCCGTCACACGCAGGCGCCGCTCCAGTTCCGCCACCAGCGGACCATCCGCGTCGATCGTCAGCAACACGTAGTTGCCTTCATTGAACTTCCGCACCAGATAAGCCAGCTTGCGCCGGCCCATCTTCTCGGTCGACCGCACCGTCCCGCCACCGTTGACCACGGTATGCTCCAGCCCCGCGATCAGCTTATCCAGTTCTTCGTCCGCGATATCCGGCCGAACTATGAACATCACTTCGTAAAAACGTCCCATCTATTTCTCTTTTCCTCGAGAAACCGGCAGCGGTTCGCCGTCTGCTTCCCGTAAATTGTCAGTTACTCCGCGGAGCCGTTCTGCTCCCGCCGGTTGAACTCATTCATGGCGGCGCCAACACCACGCGCCACCACCGTTTCCACTGCCTTCACCGCCTTGTCCAGCGCATCGCCCAGCACATTCAAATCGGCTTTGCGCATCGGCGTCAGCAGATAATCCTTTCCCCTGCGAAACGCGTCCTCGCTTCCCGCAGGCCCTACTCCGATCCGGATGCGCGCCCAGTCGCTCGTTCCCAGCGACCCTGTAATCGATCGCGCTCCGTTATGCCCCGCCGGGCTGCCGCGTTCTTTCACGCGGACTGTTCCCAACGGCAAATCCAGTTCGTCGTACACCACCAGCAGGTCTTTCAGCGGATCGGCCTCAAACTCCCTTACCAGCGCCGCTACTGCCAGCCCGCTCAGATTCATGTACGTCTCCGGCTTGGCCAGGATCACTTCCCGCCCCGCGATCTGCACCTTGCCGGTCAGCGAACGGCAGCGCCGGTTGCTCACCACCGCCCCGTATTCGTCTGCCAGCGCATCCATCGCGAGAAAGCCGGCGTTGTGCGGCGTGAACTGGTATTCGATGCCGGGATTCCCCAGCCCCACCACCAGGAACACGCCCGCCACCTACTTCTTGGCCTCGCCTTTGGTCTCGCCTTCAGCCTCGGCCTTGCCCTTCTTGGCTACTTCCGGCTCCGTCGGGCCAGCCATCGCCAGAGCATCGGCAGATGGCGCAGCCTCTTCCTTCACGGAAACGATGTGCGCGACCGTGTTGCCACCGTCTGTCAGGAACTTCAGCTTGCCGCCATGCGGCAGATCGTCGACCCGCAGCACCGTGCCAAACACCAGCTCCGAAACATCCACATCGATGTGCGACGGAATATCCCCCGGCAGGCACTCCACTTCCACTTCGCGCATCACCTGGTCCAGAATCCCGCCCTGCACCTTCACGCCGGCCGCCGTACCCGTCAGGTGAACCGGCACTGACACCCGAATCGGCTTGTCCAAAGCAATCCGCTTCAGATCAATGTGAATCAGGTTGCCCTTGATCGGCTCATATTGCCAGTCCACGATCATCGCCTTGGTCCTGTCGCTCGCGCCGGCAACTTCCAGGTCAAAAATCGAATTGTGACCTGATTCCGAGTGCAGAAT
>JAJYVU010000080.1 GCA_021791875.1 Acidobacteriota bacterium
TCTCCCTCCTGCGCCTGCCGGACCCATCGCCCGGTGGCCTCGTGGAGTTCGCGGATCGTGATCGTCTTCATGTGTCACATTGTGTCACATGGAACGGTCTGTGGCAATCCATACTCTGCCCCGCACGACGATCGCATGGGCACCACATTCACGAGGTATCCGAAGGCGGCAAGAACGAAATCTCAAACCTGATAGCACTTTGCCCGAACTGCCATGCACTCTACCACCGTGAGCGCATTCCGCGCTCAAGTATATTTGCTTGGAAGTCAATGCTCGTTGCGATCAATCGTGCCTTCGACCTTGAGTCCATAGACCGATTGATGTTCCTCGAAATGCAACCACAAGACTACCTGATCGTCCAAGGCGACGGCGTCCTTCACTTCGACCGTTTGATCGCTGCTGGATTGGCTACGTTCGAGCAAAAAAGCAACAACGAGAATCAGATAGTCCCCTATGCGGTCAACATCAGCCCAAAGGGGCGGATGCTGGTTGAGGCATGGCGGACAGGCGACCATAACCAGATAAAGCAATCCATTCAAGGAACTATTCCAACCTAATCGACGGCGCGGGGTGGGCGGGTGGCCCATCTCTAATAACGTTTAGAGAATGAGGGTGCCCCACATCTGGATTTTGAGACGTGGGAATGCGCCGAAGGCGCACCACTTCGCGGGCAGCCATATCAAACAATCCGGCTCAAATCCCGGTGCCCATGAACAATGCGCACAATCTCAACAGCCTCGACCAGGCCCTCGTCGGTGTCCGGGTGCGTCTCGTAAAGAATCAGATACACGCCTTCCACCAGCATGCGCGTCGAAGGCGCAATCTCCGGGCGGCGCACCCCCATGCGGGGAGACTGCGCAAGCATGCTCACCCGCTCCTCCAGAATCGTGAACATCCGTTCGGCGGCCGCAGCGTTGTCCAGCCCAATGGTCACGTAAATGTCGAGCAAATCCTCGCGCGCCTGTGGCGTCCACAGCACGGCAGGCTTCATGCGATTTTTCCTGTCGCCTTCCCCAGCTTCTTCCGCGCCGCCTCGCGTGTCTCGGCCAGGTCAAGCGGCGCGGCGCTTCCGCTGGCCTTGCCTTCCCGCCAAAGCTCCCGCAACCGGCTCAACTCCTCATCCCGCATCTCCCGCTTCCACTGCCAATCCCGCAGAGCCTCCCGCACAATTTCACTGGTGGTGGCATACTCTCCCGTCTCCACAGCGCTTTTGAGCACCCTGACTTGTTCGGCAGTGAGAGCAACGCTGATTTTCTGGATCTCCGGCATAAGTACCTCTGGTAGTAAATATTACTACTTCTTGCAGCGTGCCCCATAGCCCGCCCTGAGCGGACCCTGAGCGAGTCGAACCGGTCCACAAAGGAGACCTGGGATCGCGGCGAAGCCGCCTTTGCATGGACGGCCAGTCCCCAATGTGCCGGTAATTAAGCTCAAAATTGTTATCCTGAAAGTAAGGACATACAAAAAGCGGCCCCACCTGCGGGCCGCTTTTTCCATCTCCATTTCGCCCCACCCGGAGGATTTTCCAAAAAGATCCCCTTAGACCCCTAACCTGTCCCATGGAATCAATAAAATCCCCACAAAAGCAATGGGGGCTCCGAATCTTTTTTTCGACCCTCCAACCACCCCCAGAAACTTAGCGGCCTTCCTTTGCGCTCTTTGCGTGCTTTGCGGTGAACCGCTTTTCTCCAAAGGGAGAGGTTAGAACCCTAACCTGTCCCATGGAATCAACAACATCCCCACAAAAACACCGGGGGTTAATCGATCAATAACGGGTATAACTTCCAATAGAATCAACCACTTACCCACAAAAACGACGGGGGTCGTAAAAGCTTTTTGAACTGAGGGTGCCTCCTCAAGCCAGCTGTTGGCTTGAATGGGAATGTAAATCGTTACAAATCCGCATGTATCCTCCTGAAAAACAAGAAAAGCGTGGCTCCCGCGCCCAACCCATCAGCGCCCAACCCATCATCCCATCAAAGAAAGGCGGTTCCTGCACAATATATAGATAGGCGAAGGCATCCCACACGGATGCCGAAAGGTTCAGCATGCGGCAAACGCTCATCTCGCTGCTCGACGACTTCCGCCGCCACGGCCCGGAGAAGGCCATCGTCGAGCATCGCGGGGTCCGCCGCTATCCCACCACCTACGCCGAAATGGCTACCCTTGCGGACCGTTTCGCCCTCGAGCTCATGCGCCGTTCCATCCACTTCGGCGACCGTGTTGTGCTCTGGGGCGCCAACAGCGCACTCTGGGTCGGCGCCATGCACGGCTGCATCCAGCGCGGCGTCATCGCCGTACCCCTCGATGCCACAGGCTCAGCCGATTTCGCCCGCCGCGTCCTCGCCGACGTCCAACCCAAACTCATCCTCGCCGATTCCGAACTCCTCGCTTCGCTCGGCAACACCACCATCCCCCACCTCCACTTCACCGAACTCGATACCGCCCTCCCGGAATCACAGGGCAGCCACATCAACCATTCCGTCCAGCCGGAAACCCCCGTCCAGATCCTCTTCACCTCCGGCACCACCGCCGAGCCCCGCGGCATCGTCCACACCCATCGCAACATCCTCTCCAGCTTCGCTCCCATCGAAAACGAGATTCAAAAGTACATTCGCTACGAACGCATCGTCCATCCCTTGCGCTTTCTGCACACCCTGCCGCTCAGCCATGTCTTCGGACAGTTCATGGGCCTCTGGATTCCACCCTTCCTCGGGGCTGAAGTCCACTTCGACGACCGCCTCCAGCCGCAGCACATCATCCAGACCATCCATGACGACCGCGTCTCGCTCCTCGTCGCCGTCCCGCGCGTACTCCAGCTCCTGCGCGCTCACCTGCTCGACCATTTTCCCCTGCTGGAATCACAGCTGAAGGCCGCCGCTGGTACAAGCGTCTGGGCACGCTGGTGGCGCTTCCGCAAGATTCACTCCCTCCTCGGTTACAAATTCTGGGCCTTCGTCTGCGGTGGCGCCGCCTTGCCCCCTGAAGTCGAAACCTTCTGGACCCTCCTCGGCCTCGCTCTTGTACAGGGCTATGGCATGACCGAGTCCTCCGCCCTGATTACTCTCAATCACCCCTTCAACATTGGCCGCGGCACCATCGGCAAGGTCTTGCCTGGCCGCGACGTCCGGCTCACGGACGAAGGTGAAATCCTCGTCCGTGGCCCCATGATCTCCGGCGCTACCTGGAGCAAAGGCGCGCTTCATCCCATGGAATCCGAGTGGCTCTCCACCGGCGACCTCGCCCAGCGTGATTCCTCTGGTAATCTGCGCTTCCTGGGCCGAAAGAGTCAGGTGATCGTCACACCCTCCGGCCTCAACGTCTATCCGGAAGATGTCGAATCCGTGCTCCAGCGCCAGCCCGGCGTCGCCGCCTGTGCCGTCGTCCCGCACCACATTGCCTCCGGCAACGAGCCCGCTGCCATTCTCGTATTTCATGGCTCACAGGAAGATGCCCAGCGCGCCATCGTCGCCGCCAACGCAGAACTAGCAGAGCACCAGCGTATCCGCTACTGGAAACTCTGGCCCGGCCTCGACCTGCCCCGCACTGCCACCGGCAAAGTCCAGCTGCGCCCACTCATCGCCTGGATCAACCGCCCCGAAAGCGCACCGGCCATCAGCCAAACGGTCGAGGATCCACTCATTGCGCTCCTCATCGACGTCAGCGGCCGCCAGCCTGAAAAAATAACGGACTCAACTCGCCTGGAAGAGGACTTTGGCCTCGACAGTCTCGGCCGCGTCCAACTTCAGGATCGCCTCGAAGAGGAACTCGGCGTGACTCTCGACGACCGAATAATTCAAGAGGCACAGACGCTGGGCCAGCTGCGTGCTGCAGTTGGTGCCAGTGTTCCAATTGCACCCGATACGGTGACGCCCTCCGCCGAAGTCGCGATTATCGCCCCCGGCACAGCCCCAACCGTTCCGCCGGCCGCAATGCCACAACCGTCACCCCCACCCCAGCGCGACGTTTACTCCCGCTGGCCGTGGTCACGCCCCGTGCGCGCCATTCGCTTTCTCTTCATCGAGGCGGTCCTGCGCCCGTTCGTCTGGGCTTTCGCCGCGCCGCGCATACGCAGTGCAGGAACCGTCGACGCATCCGAGCCGTTGCTCATCATTGCCAATCACATCAGCACCTATGACGTTCCGCTTGTCCTGTACGGACTGCCTTCCGCACTCCGTCGCCGCGTCGCCATCGCCATGGCGGCCGATCTGCTCCGCGACTGGCGCCGCCGCCGTGGCGAAGACCTCTATTTTCCATCTGTAACTGGACCGCTTTCTTATTGGCTCGTCACTGCGCTGCTCAATGTCTTTCCTTTACCCCGTAGCGCCGGTTTCCGTCGCAGCTTCGATCACGCCGGCCTCGCACTCGATCACGGCTTCCATGTGCTCATCTTTCCTGAAGGTCACAGAACCGAAGGCGAACTCACCTACTTCCGTTCCGGTATCGGCCTGCTTGTGCAGGAAAGCAATGCCGCTGTTCTTCCCGTCGCTCTCGCCGGACTCAAAGAAATCACTCAGCACCGCAAGCGCTGGTTCCATGCTGGAGCCATGGAAGTCCGGATCGGCCAACCCATGCGTTTCGACCCCAGCGCATCGCCGGACGGTATCACGCAGCAACTGCACGATGCAGTCGCGCATCTACTCGCCTCGCCGCCGCAAAACTCTTAATTTCGCAGTAGATTCTTCGCCAGGAACAGAACATTCGCCGGCCGCTCGGCGAGCCGCCGCATAAAATACGGGTACCACTCCGCCCCGAACGGGACGTACACCCGCATCCGGTAGCCATCAGCCACCAACTCCGCCTGCAGGTCGCGCCGAATCCCGTACAGCATCTGGAACTCAAAGCTGTTGCGGTCAATCCCGCGCTCGGCTACAAATCTCTTCGTCGCCACGATCATCGCCTCGTCGTGCGTCGCAATCCCGTGGTACAGCCCGCTCGTCAGCAGCGTCTGCATCAACTTCACGTAGTTCGCATCCACGGCGCGCTTCTCGGCAAACGCAATCGACGCCGGCTCCTTATACGCACCCTTGCACAGCCGGATGCGCACGCCGTCCTTCACAAGTCGGGCAATATCCTCCGCGCTGCGGAAAAGATACGCCTGGATCACCACACCCACGTGCTCGGCATGCCCTGGCCGCGCGTGAATCTCCCTCACCATGTCCACCGTCACCTGGGTGAGCTCCGAGCCTTCCATGTCGATCCGCACAAACGTGCCCGCCTCGACCGCATGCTGCACCAGCCCCGCCGCAATCTCATGCGCCAACGGCTCGCTCAGCTCCAGCCCCATTTGCGTCAGTTTCACGCTTACATTCGCATTCAGCCCGCGTGCGCGAATCTCATCCAGCAGACGGTGATAAATATCCGCCGCCCGCCGGGCCTCATCCGCCGTGCTCACGTTTTCGCCAAGGCTGTCGAGCGTTACAGCCATGCCTTGCTGGTTGATGGTTTCCGCTACGCGCAGCACGTCTTCCACCTGCATGCCCGCCACAAAACGTGACGACATGCGGCGGCCTATCGAAGACCGTTCAGAAAACGAGCGAAGGGCAGCGTTGCGAGAGAGAGCGATGAAAGCGGAACGAAGAATTGGCATCGACTTGTGAGCGAAGAACTCAGTATTGTCGCACGAGAACAACATCTGCGGCAGTGCTGCATGCATCGGCCCGCAACTCTCGTTCCGAAATGCCTTATTTCGCCGGAAACACCAGCGAGATCCGCTCCTTGGCCACCGTCACCTCCAGATGCCTGGTCCCCAGCACCTCACCATCCGCCTCGACCAGCAACCGTGACCGCTTTTTCGAATTTGGTATCGGTTTGCAGACCATCCGTACAATGTCGTCGTAGTACGGCCGCATCTGCCCTCCCGGTTCGCCCTCGCCCGGACCGGATACGCGATTGGTCAGCGCTGCCAGCACGCTGCGGAAAAAATCCATCCGTTCACAGCGAGGAATCCACGCCAGGCGCAGTGAATTCCCAAACCAATCCCCGCCGGGTCGCCACACGTTGATCGCCGGTAGACGCACCGCAATCGCTTCCGATGCCTCCACGGTAACGGTGCCCCCGCTCGCCCGCGTCATCTCCAGCAGAAATTCCTCGATTGGCTCCTTCAGCAGCAACCTCGCCCCTGCGGCAAAATAGGCCGCCCGCCCGCCAATTCGCTTGCCATTGCCCATCTGTGACAGGTTCATCAGCGCCGCATGCAGGCCCATGCCCGCAGAAATCAGGAAATACCAGCTTTTCATCTGCCGGTGCCCTACCGGTGCCACCTTCAGTTGCCCGAGGCGCGCCTCGCGCGCCTGGCCGCGCACCATCATCTGCGCCGCCCGTACCGGATTCCGTGGCAATCCAAGGTTCTGTGCAATTACGTTCCCAGTACCTAGCGGAATCACCCCCAGCGACACACCCTTGCCCGCGATCCCCTGCAGCACTTGAAACACCGTGCCATCCCCGCCACATACCAGCACGGTGTCATAGCCCGCTTCTACTGCCTCGGAGGCCTGCGCTCCGGCCGATGTCGCGGAAAACGTAGGTGCCACTTGCACCTCGCGGCCTTCCGCCTCGTGTCCATTGCGCAGCATCTCCTCAATCCGCTCAAACATCGCGCGGCGTCCACGGCCTGCCACCAGGATCGGGTTGTAAAAGACAAAAATTCGCCGCATCGTTACAGCTACCTTATCCACTAAAAATGAAAATTGCGCGAATCTGTCCCGTCGCGTACCGCTAAACTAACTGCCACCCGATTCGCAAACTCGCAGTGAGCAGACTTCGCCGCTCTACTCGCGACATTTCTGCCGCAGCTGATTTCGCTTCTGGCTCTCTCAGGCTACACACGGTCCCTGGCCTGTCGCACCAGTAAGAAATCAAAGTTCCGCCGGCTTCGCCCAGTCAGCCAGCACAATTTCCTCCAGCGGTCGCCTCTGGCGCGGGGCCATCTCGCGTTCCTTCATCCCACCTGCCAGGTCCTCAGGATTCCCAAAGTACCCCACCGCTATCACCGCACCCATCTCATACCCCGGCGGAATTCCAAACGTTGCCCTCGCCTTCGCGTGATCAAAGCCAGCCATCCCGTGCGTATGCAGCCCCAGGTGGGTTGCCTGTACCATAAGCATCGCCGTTGCAAGACCCAGATCATGCAGCCCGTGATGGTTTGGTTTGCCGTTAGAGCTGAATTCAGTCCGCGCTACGGTAAGAATAAGCACAGACGCAGACTTCGCCCACCCTTGGTTAAATTCCGTCAGCGAATCAAAAATACCCTGGTAGGTCGGATCTCCCTTCATTCCAACAAGGAACCTCCATGGCTGCTCGTTATACGAGGAAGGCGCCCACCGCGCGGCCTCAAACAGTCTCCGCAAATCCTCTTTCGCTATCCTCCTGTCAGCAAAGGCACGCGGACTCCATCGCCGGCTGATTGCCTCGGCCAATCCCATCTCCGCCGGTACATACTTCTGCTTCTCATCAAATCCAGGCACTAATTCCTCCCAAGAGCACGTTTAGCGCTCGCATTAGTGATTCATTGCGACCGACGAGGTCGCAATAATCACTTTTCCAGCGCATTGGATGCCCGCCCCGTTGCGATTCCATCGGAACCGATCCCCGGTTTTTCGCGTAGTTAAGACTCAAGACGCTGCCGAGGGTCTGCTCTATGATCAAGTTTTTGCTTTGGTGCCTGCTTTTCGTCTTCTGCTGGCCGCTAGCGCTGCTGGCTCTAGTCCTCTATCCTCTGGTCTGGCTCTTCCTGCTGCCCTTCCGGCTCGTCGGCATTGCGGTTGGAGGTGTGCTCGAACTAGTCGCTGCCATCATCACGCTCCCGGCCCGTCTCCTGCGTACACTTTAGTTTTCCTCAACTTTTCGCTGCTGGCCTACCATAAAGAAGAGTCGCGGCAAGGGTTTCTGCATCAAAAGAACGTCCTTGTTCGTACATACATGTATGTAACTATGCCACGTGCCGGCATGGTTGACTCATTTATACCCAATATCCTTAACCCCGGCAGGATGCCTCTACCTTTATGCCTGATTCCAAGCGTCGATTCATGCCTGCGCGCTCTACGCGCTTCTTGTGTGCCTCTCTGCTCCCGCTACTGATTGCAGGTTGCTCCCACAAGCGGGCACCCCAGCAGCAGCCGCACTTTGGCCCCATTCCGCTCACCGTAGTCGCCGTCAAACAGCAGAATGTCCCCATCTATGGCACCTGGGTCGGCACGCTTGCGGGTTATGTCAACGCCCAAATCTCTCCGCAGGTCTCCGGTTACCTCATTCGTCAGGACTACCGCGAAGGCTCCGTCGTCCACCAAGGCCAGATCCTCTTTGAGATCGATCCGCGCCCCTTCCAGGCAGTCCTAGACAAGGCCAACGGCGCCATGGCGCAAGTGCAAGCGCAACTGCAGCTCGCTGAAATCGACCTGCATCGCGATCGCCCGCTTGCTCAGGCCCACGCCATCGCACAGAGCCAGTTGGATAACGACATCCAGCAGGTGGCCGCCGACAAGGCCGCCCTCGAAAGCGCAAAGGCCACTGTTGAAACCGCGCAACTCAATCTCGGCTTCACAAAAGTCCGTTCCCTTATCAACGGCATCGCCGGCCTCGCCCAGATTCAGGTCGGCAACCTGGTAAGCCCAACCTCGATTCTCACCACCGTCTCGCAGGTCAATCCAATCAAGGTATACTTCGCCATCAGCGAGCAGGAATACCTCGAGCTCTCGCAACTCGCCCGAGCGGGAGGCAAGAGCGATCTTCTCAATAGCGGCAGCACCGTTCCCCTCCAGCTGACGCTCGCCAACGGCCAGGTCTATCCCTATAAAGGCCGTATCGTCTTTGTCGATCGTGCCGTCGATCCCCAGACGGGCACCATCCGCATAGCCGGCAGCTTTCCCAACCCCGATCGCCTGCTAAGACCCGGGCAGTTCGGCAATGTCAAGGCGGAAACACGAGTCCTTCAGAATGCCATGGTCGTCCCGCAGCAAGCTCTGAATGAATTACAGGGCAGCTATCAGGTTGCCGTGGTTGGCCCGGACAATAAGATTCATATCCAACCCGTACAACTTGGGCCCGAATTCGGAAACATGCAGGTCATCGACAGCGGTCTGAAGCCGGGGGATGAGATTGCCATTCAGGCAGTCGGAAAGCTGCGCGACGGCATGCCAGTCCAGCCCCATCTGGTTTCCTCCGCTCCGCCCGATACTGGGCAGACGCAGACTTCGGAAGGCAACTAGACTATGTCCAATTTCTTCATCCGACGGCCTATTGTGGCCATGGTGATCTCCATTCTCATGGTCATCATGGGCACCGTGACCCTGTTCAATCTTCCGACGGCCCAATATCCGGACATTATTCCTCCGGAGATCCAGATTCGCGCCACCTATCCCGGCGCCGACGCCAACACCCTGGCCCAGTCCGTGGCCACGCCGATCGAAGAGCAGATGAACGGCGTCGACAACATGAGCTACATGTACTCCACCAGTGCCAGCAACGGCACCATGATGCTCACCGTGGACTTCGGCATCAAAACCGATCCTAATATCGATCAGGTTCTCGCTCAGTTGCGCGTCGACCAGGCTCAACCGCAGCTCCCGGCTGAGGTAAACACCGCGGGTGTCACCGTGCAGAAGTCCCTGCACGCACCCATGATGCTCATTGCGCTCGATTCCCCGCATGACAGTTACAACGGCACCTTCCTCGCCAACTACGCCTACATCAACCTCGTTGACCAGATCTCACGCGTCAAGGGCGTCTCTCATGTTCAGGTCTTCGGCGCCGGCGAATACGCCATGCGCATCTGGGTGAACCCGGACAAGCTTGCCACGCTCGGTATCACGGTCCCGCAGGTCATCGCGGCAATTCGCATTCAAAACGCCGTCAACCCGGCCGGTCAGATCGGCAGCGAGCCCGTGCCCCCGGGCCAGCAGTTCACCTATACTGTCCGCACCCAGGGCCGACTCACCACTCCCGAGCAGTTCGGCAACATCATTCTGCGCGCCAACCCTGACGGTTCCACCGTTCGCCTCAAGGATGTCGCAAAGATCACGCTCGGCTCTCAGTTCTACAACCTCATCGGTCGCTACAACGGCAGGCCGGCTGCTGTGCTCGCCATTTATCAGCTCCCCGGCACCAACGCCGTGGAGACCGCAGCCCGCGTCCGTGCTGAAATAGCCCAACTGGCCAGAAACTTCCCGTCGGACATGACCTACAACGTCAGTCTCGACACCACCGAAGCCGTCACCGCCGGCATGCACGAAATTCTCTATACCCTGCTGGAAGCCCTCGGTCTCGTTGTGCTCGTGGTCTTTGTATTCCTGCAGGGCTGGCGCGCCACGCTCATCCCGCTGCTCGCCATTCCAGTCTCCCTCATCGGAACCTTCGTCATATTCCCGGCTCTTGGCTTCTCCATCAACACGCTGTCTCTCTTCGGCCTGGTACTCGCCATCGGTCTCGTCGTCGACGACGCCATCGTCGTCGTTGAAGCAGTCGAGCACCACATCGAAGAAGGCATGTCTCCCCGCGACGCGGCACGCCGGGCCATGGAGCAGGTCGCCAGCCCGGTCATTGCGGTCGCGCTCATCCTCGCCGCCGTATTCATTCCAACGGCCTTCATTCCCGGCATCACCGGCCGTCTCTATCAACAGTTCGCCGTCACCATCGCCATCTCCGTTATCTTCTCAGCCTTTAACGCGCTCACCCTCAGCCCGGCACTCTGTGCTCTGCTGCTGAGACCCAAAAAGCGTGTCCGCGGCCCCATTGGCGTCTTCTTCCGCGGCTTTGAACGGCTCTTCCGCAGAACAACGGACGGTTACGTCTCCGCCTCGGGCTTCCTCGTCCGCAAGTCTGGTTTCGCTCTGCTCTTTCTGGGCCTTGTCGCGGCTCTGGCCGTCCTCATCGGCGGCAAGATTCCAAGGTCCTTCCTTCCTACAGAAGACCAGGGTTACGCCATGATCGCGCTGCAGTTGCCACAGGGCTCATCCCTCCAGCGCACCAGCGCTGCAGCACGCGAGGTCGAACAGGCCGTCCGCAAAATTCCTGGTGTCCAGGGAGTCACCTCGGTCATCGGCTTCAACCTCCTCACCGTCACCCAGACTACCTACAACTCGTTCTTCTTCGTCACCCTCAAGCCGTGGAGCCAGCGAACCGCGCCTGACGAACAATTCCCCGTCATCCAGCGCAATCTCTCACGCGCCCTTGCCGGCATCAAAGACGGCCTTGCATTCTCCTTTGCGCCGCCGGCTATTCCCGGCGTGGGCACCTCCGGTGGCGTCACCATGGTGCTGGAAGATCGCTCCGGCAGCGACAACCCGGCCTTCCTTACGCAGAACCTCTACAAATTCCTTGGTGCACTCCAAAAACGCCCCGAGATCCAGGTGGCCCTGCCGTCTTACCTGCCTTCTGTTCCGCAGCTTTACGTCAAAGTCGACCGGGCCAAGGCGCTGCAGCAGCAGGTCAGCCTCAGCGACGTTTACGAGACCATGCAGACCTTCATGGGCGGCTACCTCGTCAACTACTTCAACCGCTTCGGCCGCCAGTGGCAAACCTATGTCGAAGCCGAGGGTCCTTACCGCACGAAGATTTCCGATATTGGCGACTTTTACGTCCGGAGCGCCAATGGCGGCCAGGTTCCACTGAGCGCGGTGACCGACGTCAAACGCATCACCGGGCCTGAGTTTGACCTACGCTTCAACGAATACCCTGCGGCCCAACTCAACATCACCGGAGCTCCCGGCTATAGTTCCGGTCAGGTCATGAACGCCATCCAGCAGGTCTTCCACCAGACCATGCCACCCGGCATCGGCTATGGCTACGAGGGCATGTCCTACCAGGAGGAGCAGGCCGCCAAAGGCATCTCACCCGCAGCCATCTTCAGCCTGTCCCTGCTGGTCGTATTCCTCATCCTCGCCGCCCAGTATGAGAGCTGGACCCTGCCCTTCAGCGTGCTCCTCAGCACTCCCGTCGCCGTCCTCGGTGCATTCCTCGCGCTTCGCATCCGCGGGCTTGAGAACGACGTCTTCGCTCAGATCGGGCTCGTCATGCTCATCGGCCTCTCGGCCAAGAACGCCATCCTCATCGTCCAGTTCGCCCGCGCCGAGTTCATGCGCGGCGAAAGCATCTTCGATGCCGCCATGGGTGCGGCCCGGCTGCGCTTCCGGCCGATCATCATGACCGCCTTCGCCTTCATCCTCGGCGTGCTCCCGCTGTGGTTCTCCCATGGAGCCGGTGCGGAGGCGCGGCGCATTCTGGGCACGGTGGTGGTCGGCGGCATGCTTGCCGCGACCTGTATCGCCATATTCCTCGTCCCGGTCACCTTTGCCAGTGTGGAGTGGCTGATGCATCGCTTCCGAAAAGAAGGCCCTCACCACTTGACCGAGTCGCATCTGCCGGAACACGTCCGCAGCGAGGAGGTGGATTAATCATGAGCGTACGCAAACCAGCTCTGCTTCTCTCCGGCCTTGCGCTGCTTGCGGGCTGCACTCCCGGACCGGTCTACAAGCGTCCGGCCGTCAGCATTCCGCAGTCTTACCGCGCTCCGGCGGGCGTTAACGCAACGCCGCCCACCGCGGCCGCGACAGCCGCTTCGCTCGGGGCGGAACAGTGGGCCAGCGTCTTCCACGATCCCGTCCTGCAGGGGCTTATCCGCAAGGCGCTCCAAAACAACTACGACCTCAAGATAGCGGCCCAGCGCATTCTCGAAGCGCAGGGCCAGCTCGGCATCACCCGCTCACAGGAGTTCCCCACGCTGAGCGGCAACGCCAACTACGACGCCATCGGCCTGCCGAGCAGCATTTCCAAGCTCTTCGGAGGCAATAACAAGCAGGCTTCCCGCAGAACCAGCTATTTCGGCGGAGTCTCGCTGGCAACGGCGTGGAATCTCGACTTCTGGGGGTATTACCGGCAGCAGACGGTCGCGGCGCGCGATCAACTGCTGGCGACGGAGTGGGCGCGGCGGCTCACTGTCGATACCGTGATCGAAGACGTGGCAACGGCTTACTTCCAGCTCCGCACGCTGGATGCCGAGCTGGCGATCACGCGGCAGACGGTCGCGGCGCGGCAGCAGTCGCTCCATCTCACCGAGGTGCTCGAGCGCGGCGGCTCAGGGACGCTTGAAGACGTGCGTCAGGCCCAGGAGTCGCTCTACCAGGCCGAGGCCCAGATTCCTGACCTGGAGCGCCAGATTTCGCAGGAAGAGAATGCGATCAGCATTCTGCTGGGGCGGAATCCGGGGCCGATCGCGCGTGGGAGCCTTAGCGCCATCGACTGGCCGGCGCCGGCGGCGGTGCCTGCGGGTATTCCGTCACAACTGCTTGAGCGGCGGCCTGACGTTGAGGAAGCGGAAGCGATGCTGCGCGCCGACAACGCCAATGTCCGCGTGGCGCGTGCCGCGCTCTTCCCCCAGCTGTCACTTTCGGCGACGGGCGGGACGTCGAGCAACCAGCTGAAGCAGCTCTTCGACGGCAGCAATATTCTCTGGTACACGAGCGGGACGATTGCCCAGTCGATCTTCGAAGGCGGGCGGCTGCGCGCCAACGTCAGATTGACCGAGGCCGAGAAGCAGGCAGCGGTGCTGAGCTACAAGCAGACGATCCAGCAGGCGTTCCGAAACGTCTCCGATTCGCTGATTGCGCTGCATCGGTACCGGCAGTACCGGGTACAAGAGGAAAAGGTGGCGGCGGCAGCCAAGGACGCAACCCGACTGGCCGAGATGCGTTACAAGGCCGGCTATACGAGCTATCTTGAGGTGCTGACGAATGACACGACTTACTACTCGGCCCAGTTGAACCTGGCGATGGCGCGGGAGCAGGAGGCGATTTCGTTCGTTCAGCTCTACAGCGCGCTCGGCGGAGGCTGGCAGTAAAAAACAGTTGCCAGTCCACAGTTGCCAATCCAAAGTTGGCAGTGGTCCGTCGAAGGCAGGAAAAGTGGGAGCCCGGGAAACCGGGCTCAACCATTTTTGGCGGGTGCTGGCCGCACGGGCGGACGCGGCTTCGCCGCAAAGAACATAGACGGCGCAGAGAGAGGCCCTGCGCGCCCGGAAAATGCGGCAGCCTGTCAGTGCCCGGTTCGGGTAGTGGCGGCGCGTGCCAGTGCGCTGGCGTCGGAGTTCTGGTTTACGATTTCCGGTCTGGCTGCAAATCCGCTGGACTGCGGGCCGTATCGAGGGGAATTCGGCGGGGCGGCTTTCTGCGGCGGGATGGGATGGACATTGCGCGCGCCTTTGCGGACATCTTCGATCGCCATGGAGCGAGTCTGGGCGGCTTTCCATCCGGCTGCGACCCATTTTTTGTGCTCTTCGGGATCGGAGGGGCGGAGCACGGGCGGGCGGAGGTCGGACGGCGGCTCCTTGCCCTGGGTGAGGTAGGATTCGATGGCGGCCTCGTAGTCGAGGCGCGCGGCGAGGTGGCGGAGGGCCATCATGCCGCTGTCGAGGAGGGGGTGCTCGGGAGTCGTAGCTTCTTCCCTAAACTGTTCCGGACCAACAACATCGCCATTGTCGTACTGAATGTAGGCTTCGACGGGCGCGCCGTTGATGAGGCCGCCATTGGGGAGGTTGAGACGGGCGAGGCGGAGTCCATAGATGAAGGAATTGGCCTCGGTGGGGCTGATTTTTCCCGCGGCGAGAGCGGTGAGAACGCGGGTAAGCGCGATCTGGATGGAGGCCGCGTCTTCGAGGAGGGGGATTTCGATGCCGTTTTCCGGGGGTGGTGGGGGTGGCTCCTCAGAGCGTTTGGCCATGCCGTTGGGGGTGCGGTGATGGAGGTGGAAGAAGCAATAATCCTCTTTCCAGACGCGACGTGCGCGGCACTGGATTCCGCTGGCGTGGAGGTGGCGACACTGTTTTGGCATGGATTTAAAAGCTCCGGTTAATGTCCCAGAAGTGTATGAAAGCAAAGTGGTTACGCGATCATTAGTCGGGTAAGTCCTTTAGAATCAACGGGGAGGTGAGTGGATGAATTCCCTGCTGAAACGCAAAAAAGCCCAGAGGACGGGCCGTGTGCGGACCTGTCTTCTGAGCTCTCTATCTTCAGGATAGTCGCGCACCGGTATTTCCGACCCGCCGTGGATGAAACGGGGTGAGAGGATGCCGTAGAGTTTTCATGCACGGTTGGCATAGAGGTCGGTGTTTGGATGGTGCACTGAGCCC
>JAJYVU010000081.1 GCA_021791875.1 Acidobacteriota bacterium
GTGGACGTCGTGTCATCCTTGCTCCTCTTCTCTGCCATCTTAATGGCTGGCTGAGGAACAGCCCTTCCACTTAGCCCCCTGTCCGAATTTCCGAATCCAGCTCAATGAGACTGAACACAAAAGAAGCTTGAGTGGACCACCCGCCTCCTGCATGGGGCGCGCTTGTGAAATGCATCACCTGCAACAGCAAGGCCACTACATTCTCTTCCCGCATTGTTGGCAACAATGCGGCAACGCAAGATAGATTTTTGAGCATGATGTTCCTCTTTGCACAGCAAGACTGCATTGGCGTTATTCGTGCTTATGCGGCTGAAGTCTGTTGTGCCGGCGGTCCCGTGTTACACCTGCGGAATCGCTCTCTGACGGAACCTATCCGGCGGACACGCATCTGCAAGCCCTTCTTCTGCAAGCGGGCAGAGCGTCCGTTCGAGTACGTTCACCGCTCTCCGGGGATCTTTTCATCATCACAGATTGTTTGTCAGCGGCCATTTTGCGGAACACCGCGGGTCGTATTGGAATATGTGCTGCCATACCCTCCCGATAATGGGAAGCGAGGCAGGCTTCCCATTACTTGCTGATCTTGCTGTGCCCCTTGATAGTTTGCTCGGTCAGATTGAGGCGTATTTCCCATGGATCCCGTTTCGCGATGGGACCGTTCTCGGTGAAGTCCATCAGGACGTCTTTGCTGGATTTGTACTCGGGCCAGTGCGGCAGCCCAGGACCATTCGGATTGCCGGTCTTGGCGAAGTTTGCCCAATAGGCGTTCGCTTCTTCGGCGACCTTTTCATCGTGAGCGGTGGTGGCCGCGCCGTACTTTGCCTTGACGGTGTCGAAGACATAAGGAATTTCAGATGCGTGCGGTGCGCCGGGCCACTTGCTTCGCATGGAGTGCGCAACGTAGCCGAAGCGAAACTCCCATGCGGGATCGCCCTGAGAGGAGAGGGTCTGAGCGACGAAGCGCGCGGGCTCGACCATCATGGCGTCCGCGGCTACCTTCATGCGGAGCAGGAAGAAGTTGGGCGCGGATGCTGCGTCGTATGCCTTCTCGGCAGTTTTGGCGTTGGCTCCAAACTTCGCGAAAAGCTGCTGCTTGTTCTTTGCGCCGGAGAAGCCTATATCCATATTTGTAGCGCCTATGATCACGGGAACGTGGTGATACTTGCCTTCCTCGTAGAGAGTTTCCGGCTGGGCCGTGACCACTTTACCGTCGATCATAGGGCCGGGATAAGTCGAGTTGGCGGCGGCCATACTGGCCATGTTCATGCCGTCGACGATATCTTTGGCGGGGAGTGCGCGGAGCTTCCTGAGAGCGGCGGGGCCATCACCCTCGATTCCCATGCTGCGCGCGAAGTTGACGCCAAGCTGCTGGCCGGAGGGCCGGCCGTGCATTCCGACAGTGACGCCGGTTGAGTTCAGCAGCTTTCTTCCGCCGCCTGACTCAATGATGGCTCGTTCAAAGAGCCCTTTTGTGAGGGGCGATGTTAAGAGCATATGAACCGAGAAACCGCCGGCGGATTGGCCGAAAACGGTGACGTCGTGCGGATTGCCGCCGAACGCGGCGATGTTTTTCTGTACCCACTTCAAGGCTGCAATCTGATCCATGTAGCCGTAGTTGCCAAGCATGTGGGTTTTGCTTGCCTTGGTGAGCGCAGGAAACGCGAAGAACCCGAAGCGGCCCAAACGGTAATTGAAGCTGACAAAGACGATTCCGTTTTGCGCAAAGTGTTTGCCGTTGTAAACGGCCGGCGAGCTACCCCCGTTCACCCATCCGCCGCCATAAATCCACACCATGACCGGAAGCTTTCCAGTGTGATGTGCCGGAGTCCAAACGTTTAGGTACAGACAATTCTCCGAAGGCTTGGTGCGTTCCGGTGCTGCGTCCCCAGGGAACAGCAGTTGCATGCAATCGTGTCCATAGTGCGTTGCGTCGCGCACGCCTTTCCATTTGGCGGCTGGTTGCGGCGGACGCCAGCGAAGCTTGCCGACCGGAGGCGCGGCGTAGGGAATGCCTTTGAAGGCTGTAACGCCCGCGTGCGTAGAGCCCTTCAGTTTTCCGGTATTGATGGTTACGATATTCTGCGCACCGGCAATGCCAGTAAGCGCCAGCGCCTGCGATAGGATGACTGCTGTAATAATTCCGCGCAACTCATCTCTCCTTTTGAAAATGCCAGCGGTACTGTCACCGGCAAATGTATTGCTACAACAAATCAGCCAACGACAGGGCTTCCGAGGCAATTGGCCGGTAGCACTGAAACCGCGTTTGAGCGGCCAATGCACGGCGATGCAACAGGTAGCTCACGAGCCGTGACTATAGTGCATGAAAGTTACATCTGTGAAATAGAATCATTCGAAAACACTATTCACTTATTTGGAACAGCGAGATGCTGCCTCTGAAGTCGACTCAAGCGCAGTCTGAGCAACGTGCTTGAAAATCTCCATCATCTTTGCAGCGGCTGGAGATGGGGTTTTGCCCTTGCGGCGGATGATCTGAATCCGGCGCGTGATGGCGGGGCGGGTGATGGGCAACTTGATGATGCGAGATGCGCTGCCCATGGTGTCGGCGTATTCCGGCAGGACCCCGACACCAAATCCAGCGCGGACCAGGCTCAACGAGGTGGACATGTAATTGACCTCAAAGGCTGGGATTGCGTGCAGGGAGGATTTCTGCATGGCATCTTCGAGCAGTGTGCGCACGCTGCTGTCCATCGCGGTGAGAACAAGCGGGTGTTCCGAGAGTTGACTAAGGGAAACTGCGGAACGGCTTGAGAGGGGATGGCGTGCGGGAAGGAAAGCGAAGAGCCGGTCCGTGAAGAGTAGAGAAGTGACAATGTCCCTGTCGGGCCTGGTCATAATGCCGATGCCAAAGTCGACGTCGTCGTTGCGGACCTGTTCGATGACCCGATTGGCTACGACATCGTTGATCTTGATAAGGACTCCGGGATGGGCGGCCGTGAATCGGCTGATGACCTCAGCAAGAATGCCGGAGGCGACAGACGGAAGCAGCGCGATCGAGACGATTCCACGCCGAAGGCCGGTGATCTCCCGAGTCTGGCTGACGATGGCTTCGCTGTCAATCACGATACGCTGCAGGGGGGCGAGTACCTGCCGGCCCGCATCCGTGAGGGCGACGCGACGCTTGTTGCGATCGAATAATTTGACGCCAAGGGTCTCTTCAAGCTGTTGTATCTGCACGGTCAAGGCTGACTGTGAAACGTGGAGTTCCTGCGCAGCTCGCGTAAAGTTGGAGTGTTTGGCGACAGCCAGAAAAGCGCGGATATGGCGAATCTCGTTGATCATCGAAAAATCAGATTACAGCATTGAAAAGAATCTATTTCAAAGAACAGTTAATCCGTTTCTATACTGCTCGTACTTTGTGCATGGAAAGATGCAGGAGTCTCGCTCGGAAAGTCAGACGTCGGAAGGGTTCGACTCTGTCCGGAGTTGATGGGCTTGTCTGCAGTCGCCGACACAATACTCAGGAGATTCCTGCGTGAAATCTGTACGCATCGGGTGTGGCGCGGGCTTCTCAGGAGACCGTCTGGAACCGGCGGTAGACTTGGCCGAACGGGGTGACCTGGACTACCTGGTGTTCGAATGCCTTTCGGAACGCACCATGGCCCTTGCGCACCTGGATCGCAGCAAGAATGCCGAAGGCGGGTTTGATCCACTGCTGGCTGAACGCATGCGGGCTGTTCTTCCGATTTGCCGGCGGAATGGAACGAAGATCATCAGCAATATGGGCGCCGCGAACCCGCGCGCGGCCGCCTGCGAGGTGATCAGAATAGCACGCAGCCTTGGGCTTGGGGGACTGCGAATTGCCTGCATAACGGGCGATGATGTGCTGGGTCTGATCGCATCCACGGAGACGAGTTACGCCGGGCACGACGAGTTGCCAGCGGGCTGGAGAGACGATCTTATTTCAGCGAATGCGTATCTTGGCGCGGAGCCGATCGTGCAGGCCTTGCATCAAGGCGCAGATGTGGTATTAACAGGGCGGACGGCAGATCCTTCACTTTTTCTTGGAGCGCTGGCTTATGAATTTTCCTGGGGTGCCGATAATTGGCAGATTTTGGGACAAGGTACACTGGTCGGACATTTGCTCGAGTGCGCGGGGCAGTTGACCGGCGGCTACTTTGCGGATCCCGGATACAAGGACGTTCCGGAACTGGCACAGCTGGGCTTCCCATTTGCAGACGTTGCTTCGGATGGCAGCGCGACGCTTTCCAAGCTGACGGGAACCGGGGGCCTGATCTCACGAGCTACCTGTATCGAACAACTTCTTTATGAAGTTCAGGATCCGGCTGCGTATGTGACTCCGGATGTGACAGCAGATTTTTCAGCAGTAGAGATTCAACCCACAGGATTCAACGAGATTCACGTGTCAAGGGCGACGGGAGGGCCTCGGCCTGCTGAGTTGAAGGTATCGCTCGGGTTGTGGGGAGGCTACTTCGGCGAGGGGCAAATTTCGTATGCCGGAAGCAATGCGCTGGCTCGAGCAAGACTTGCTCAGAGCATTGTTGAAGAGCGCCTGGCAGCCGCCGGACTGCTCGAACTGGAGTGCGCGCTGATGGGCGTCAATGCGATTCACGGTCAAGCGTTGTCACCGCCTGCGAGTGAAATTCATGAAGTGAGATTGCGTGTTGCGGGACGGGCGAGAAGCATGCTGGATGCTGAAAAGATCCGGCGCGAGGTTGAGGCGCTTTACGTTAACGGGCCGGCAGGCGGGGGCGGTATTACGGGTTGTGCCCGCAGACTGGTCGCCGTCGAGAGCATTTTGATCCCACGCGAAGCCGTCCAGTGTCACATTCACATGGAGATGGCTTGATGCGAGTGAGAGAGATTGCGCATGCGCGCACGGGAGACAAAGGGCGGCAGCTTACGATTTCTCTGATTGCCTATCGACCAGAGGACTATTTCTTTCTATTGGATTGCATCACGGAGAGCGCGGTATCGGAGCTGTTCGCCCCGGTTATAGTTGCTCCGGTTTTGCGTTACGAGATTCCAACGCTGCACTCTCTGAATTTTGTGCTGCGGCGCGCCCCGGAGAAGAGCGTGACACGTTCGATTTCACTCGATACGCACGGGAAGTGTATGGGAGATGTGTTGTTAGACATGGAATTGACAGGAAACTGAGTTTCTCCGTTCCGATTCATCTATGGCGAGATGCAGCCCGTTGTTGACTCTGTCTTGTATGCTTCATGACGGCGACCCACGAAAACGCGCCGCCCGCGCTAGTGCAAGAGAAACGCGGCCAAGGCTACGGTACGCCTCTGGCCGCGGACTGTGAGTTCGGAAGATCTATTGAACCGGCTGCACCGGAGCTTCGTTCTTTAGACGGTACACTCGCACGAAATCGAAGTCCATCGTGAAGCCGGGAGTATTTTCCGCCGCGATGCCGATTTGTGGCAGCGCGCCTCCGGTAGAGCTGGTCAGGTGTTGCCAGGTGCCGCCTTTCGTCCAGGTATGGCCATCTGGCGAGGTGTAAGCGGTGTAGTTCTGTACGCCAGGCCTGTCTTGGTGCATCACAATGCGCAGCCAGGTGGTTTTGCCGACCGGGCCAACATTCTGATGGTCGTAGGTGGGATAGCCGGCAGGCACAGGTCCCACCTGTTTACCGAATTCCGACTGCCGGGTGTCCCAGTCGGGGAAGACGTCGAGCTTGATGCTGTTGCGGTCATTGAAATAGATGAACAGCGCCGCTTGAGCAAAGTTGTAACAGCAGGAGTTGTTGAACGGGACTCCCGTGGTCACCTTCGTTTCCACCATCCAGTTGCCCTCCGCCGGGGCCGGCTCGCCCAGGATGGACACTTGTTGGGGGTCGGTATTTTCGTCGGGGCCCTGGGTCACCACCTGGTAGGCGCTGCCGGTGAGCACGTAACTGTTGTTCGCGCCGGGGTGGATGAAATGCCATTGCGGTGAAAGCTTCTTATTGTTGAATTCGTCCGAAAGGGCCGTAATCTGCGTGCCGGGCTGAGCCATCGTCGCAGCTACCTCCGGTTGGTAATGGTTGATTTCCCACGGCTGTGCAGCCGGAGCAGGTTGCACCGTGTCAGATGCCCACAGGCCGCCTCTGACTTCGGGCCAGCCGTTCGCCCATATGATCGGGTCGATCAACGCCGGACGCCTTGTGAATCCGGGATGGCCTGCAAAATAAGGGGAATCGCGATTGATGGCGTGATACAGCATGTAGTCCTGACCGGAGTCATCGGCAAACACCACGTTGCCGCCCGGGCCAACCCATTTGTTGCCGTTGGAGGCGATGGCAACTTCACCTCCCGGATCGAAGCTGTTCAGGGGGGCGCCATTTTCATCGAGGAACGGGCCGAGCGGCGTCTTGGCGCGACCCACACGCACTCCGTAGCCACTGAGCGGTCCGTCACAGCAACTCGATGTGGAAAGGAATAGATAGTAATAGCCGTCATGCTGGAAGAAGCTGCCACCCTCGAAGTAGTTATCGATGGCGATCTGCTGCTCACTGGACGGATCGGAGTGCAGACCATCCGCCGACAGCTTGCGAATGCTGATGCCGCCGTTGAAGCTGCCGTAAGAGATGTACCGCTGTCCGCTCGGGCCGCGCACCACATCGGGATCAATTACCGCGCGACCGGGGAATCCGTTGTAAGGATTATTCTCCGGCGCCACGACGGGCGCTCCGCTGTCGACCCATGGGCCGGCAGGGCTGTTGCTGGTAGCCACCCCAATGGCGCTGCCGCCAGCAAGCGTGTTGGGAGCTACATAGTAAAGGTAGTACTTGCCGTTGAAATGCTTCACCGCTGGTGCCCAGAGGTTCACCGCCGCGTTGCCGATCCATGCGGGCATGTGCTGGAACGCATCGCCGATATACGTCCAGTGAATCAGATCGATAGAGCGGTACATAGGAATCAGATGAAGCCGCAGATGACCGTTTGAACCCACATCGTCGGCATTCAGCGGATCGCCGGTACAGTACAGGTACCACACGTCGTAGGTCGCTATCTGCTGCCGAATGATGGCCGGATCAGGACAACTCGTCGCTGGCCCGATGGCTGTCTCGAGCTTGAGCGGATTGGTGTAAGTCTGGGGTAAAGTCACGCTCTGCCCGGCAGGCGGCGGAGCTTGCGCGGCAAGTGGCAGGGCTATTGCGAGGAGCATTACCAGCAGTAGCGTCGTGCAGCGACTGTTCGGAGGTGATGAGCAGCGAAAATGGAGGAACGATTTCATTCACGGCTCCTTTTCAATGGGAATCGACTGCTGCGAAAAAGTAATCGCTTACACTCCTCCCTGTCAAATGCGGCAATCGCCAAACCACGTAGCCGAACGCAGGTTTGAGAGAAACCGGACTGCTCAATTGTGTTGAGGCACTTTCAGGCGGCTTCCTTCAAGTCGCTGTATCCGCAGTGCCCGCTTCCAGCCTGCCCAACCACAACCTCATCTCTGGGCACTGCAGATACAGCCCAAAGACTTTTCGTTCCCTATGTTCGCCTCGATGCGTGCATTGGCGGAGATAACCGGCCATGGGGCATGCCGACGTGAAGACAGCGATGAAATACCACCATCCCGGTTTGCATGTAGTTGCGGATGCGATCCGGGCACGCCCCTAGAAATTTAGGGCACACTTTGGGCACACCGTGGCAGAGTGCCTGAGAACAATAACCGGCAGGTGTTGATTTTAAGGGATTCAATTGGCTGCCCCCCAGGGATTCGAACCCCGATATGCTGATCCAGAGTTATGCGGAATAGGGCCTGCATCGCTCTTTCTAACGTTATGAATTTAAATCACTTAAGCCCAACGCAGCCCGCACAGAACGACTGTGAAATTCGTTGCAGCTTGTTGCTTTGTTTTCAATAACTTGTAAGAACGTGCGTCATAGCGCATGTCATAAACATGTCATAGTCCGACTTGGACGTAACGACTTTAGAGCGCGCGGGCTGCAGCCTCGTCGGACGTCGTTGACGGTTGCTTGCCGTATCCGGGAGCACGTCAGTCAGGCCGCAGTCGAATTCACCGATCCCGCGCCGTTGGATCGCCGCTGAGGGCATTGATCTCGCGCTCCAGCACGCTCAGACCTTCGAGAACATCGGCAAATTTCGGAGGATCGCGAAAGAACATCTCAGACATGGTGGCGTAGTCTCGTGCCAGCGCTGTTACCTGACGCTCCGGCGGCGCTAAGCGAAATGTGCCCGGCACGGCAGTTTCGTAGTGCGCCCATGAGGCATAGTAAAACCGCTCCTTGAATTCAACGACAGCCTTGAGCAGTTCAAGATCGGAAAGGGCACTGACTTTTGCCGGGCTAGACGCCAGTTTGTACAGATCATAGTAATGCCGCGAATATCGCACGGGGATGAGACCGGGGCGATGGGCCTCTTGGTGCAGTATCGTTGCCTTCTCCCAGAAACTTCGCTCTGCGTCAATCGCGACGACTGCGCAAACGGGGTCGGCGAATACTTGTGGGAAGGCCTGGGCTGCGTAGGCCCTTATTGTGCGTTTGCTCGAAGGCACCCAGGAAGCAAGCGGTCCGATTTCCAGGCGGACCTCAGGGAGAATATAGGCTGATTCGAAGGCCGCAGGGTATCTCACATTGATGGTGTGTGGATCGTCATCGTCAATCGCTGCGACAATACTGGGCACAAAGGAGAGAAGCCGGGTCAATTGACCAAGCAAAGTATCCCGGATGAAAGCCGCAGCTCTGGCATTCATCTCCTGGTTGTAGCGATGCTGCTGGGTTTTCGAACGGAGGGTCTGGTAGGGGTTATCGCCTTCTTCCGTACCATAGCCAAGCAGGCGCCAATCCAGAATCAAGTCGATGTCTTCCGAGAAGCGGTCAATGAGGCCGAAGACCTTGGAGAGGCTGGTACCGCCCTTGAATACCATGTGTTCGCCCAGCGACGGTTCCGCGAAAAGCCGCTTCAAGATCCAACAAACCCAGAAGTCCTTTTCTACAATGGCCGGGCTCATTCCGAGTTGTCGTGCGGACTCGCCAAACAAGTCCCGCCTCTCCGCAGCTTTGCCGGCAGCAATCCTATCCACGGGGATCATCCTCTTGAGCAATTTGCTGGATTGCGCTGTAGATCCAGCCGGTAGCTGTCTTGGTGTCAGCCAGAACCCTGTTGCGCAGCGGTTTCGGCAACCACTCCCGGATCTTGGAGATGACCTCGGGGGTAATCCGCTCCGGGCCAAGCGATCGTAACGCCTGAACGATCAGGCCGCTCTCCTTCAGTTTGACCCCGGCCTCTTTCAGCGCTGTGTGTTCGAATGCCAGCGTCGAATTGCCGACTTCGTAAACTCTGTCTGGACCGTCCGAAAGGTACACGGCGCGTGCCGGCACTTGAGTCGAAAGGCCGAGCAGGTTGAGCGCAGTTGCGCCGCTGGGCTGAATTCTCCAGCGAAACTTGCGCGCCAGCGCTCTTGCAACCTGATCGACATCGGGGCCGAGTTGTTGATTTAGGAACTGGCTGAAGCGAGGGTAGTCATAGATGCCGCGGAAAACGCGCCGGATGCTACCTTTCTGAACAAGCCGATGAAGCGCGGAATCGACAGTTTTCCTGTTGCCCAGATCCAAGAAGTCGTGAGGAGTAAATGCCCACCCCTCTCCCTTGCCTCGGATACGATATAGCGCCTTATTTTCAATGGATTGCGCCATTTGTCTCAAGTGCCCTTGCAAGAAAAAATACATCTTTTTTCTTGCAAATACAATATCTTACCTCAGCAGGCCAAGAGTCTTAGTGAACAACGGAACCCGCTACCTCGTCCAAAACGAATCAGGACTCTGCACTCGCTTTTACGGGACGGAAGCAACGTGAATCGAATCAAGAGCACGGATAAAGCCTTCGGAGAATAGCGTGTTACTCCGAGCAAAATATCCAGTAACGGCCAGGCTGATCTGAATTCGTAGGGTAGGTTCTCCACAGTCGAAGACACGTATAGAGCGATCCTCAGTACCAGGCAGGCGCTCCGCATTGGTATCCCGTCTGGAGCTATCGGCTCTAGGCGACTTTCCACGACGATGGGAAGCTCGAACTAATCGAGCGGGGCTCCGATCTACTCCTCTATCGTTCCGAACAGCGATTCTTTTAGCTGCACACGCAGCCTTTGGTTTCCGTAATCTGAACAAGAGCGGTGCGGATATATCTATTCCATGCATGCATCGGAAAACAGGGACTGCCAGGACGGATTCAGATAGAGCCAGCACTGAATGCTGAGCCAACTTGTCGGGAGTTCCGGAATGTGAAGGAAGCCATGACCCCTGCTACATATCCATTCCATGCCGCTCCAGTCAAGGAAACTATGCGATGCGCGGCCCACCTGGGCGGGGTTTGTGAGTAGTTGAAGACATACCGGACAACGCAGTCGCTGATCCCGCCAAGCCCAACGAAAGGCGAACAGGAAGAAGAGGAACGCAAGGACCATCTGAATGTATACAGCCGCCGATGAGCCAAGCGGGTTTGCATAGTAAGCGACGGCGACCGACCAGAAATACACTGCCGGTACAATCAGCCCAATCTTGAGGATAAAGAAAATCCAACGCGGAATACTGCTGAAAGCGGTATGTCGGTCCGGGCGATGCGGATACTCGCCGAAATCCAATGGTGTTGTGGCGGGCAATGCGGCTAAAGCGAGACATAGCATTTCCAACAGAATCAGAAGCGGGGAGTGGATGATGCCTGAAATTGCTATGCATGTGAACTTGGAGATGCCGCCCTCTGGCTCTGGAACAAACATGTACCACCAGTTACCCAGGGATGCAGCAGAGCCATTGGGGTCAACGCGAGCCACAACGAAGCCTCTGGAGCCGGCGGACATGCGGTTCAGAACCTGAGGAGGTTCAATCAGCCACGCGGCTACGCCAGCTGGCAATGGCCAGGCCCCACGACTGACTACACCAGCGACCATTACTCGCTGGTCACCAAGTTGAACGCTTTGCCCAGAGGTAACAGACGCACTATCGAACAATGCATGACGCAGATTCGGAGTGAGAAGCAGTTGAGGCTGACTAGTTCCGCTTCGATCAATGGCAGCTCTTACCGATGGCGTGAGATTGAGAAATTCGACCATGCTCCGGCTGGCAACTGCCACTGTGATGTGTTTCAAAGAGTGTTTGCCTGCAGCTACGGATTTGGCTATCGGTCGATAGAACGCCAGTGCCGAATACAGGCGTTGTGTGTCCTTTGTCCACCTGCGGTAATCGGCAACACGAATGCTTGGGACCTCGATTCCTCGATAACCATGATCTGCGGAGATGAGAACAGAATGCATGATGTCGTTAGCAGGCGGCGCGAGAGCCATTCGAGCATCAGGGGACGTGATGCAAATCAGGAAGCCTGTGAAGCCAACGGCAAATAGTAGAAACAGACATCTCAAAGCAGAGCCGCGCCTAGGGAATTGGAAAGCCTTGTCTCGGTCGCCGCCCGTTCGCAGCAGGTATGCATCCTTGAACGCACCGGACGTGAACACAGCGCCTTGCCACGCGCGCCAATCCGCGTTATCTGTATGGACAACCTGCCATAGCTCACCTCTCCATTCAGCACGCCATTCTGCTTGCTGCTCGCGAGGCACCAACCCAGATGCGATTTGTAATAACGCCGCGGACAACACTTGATCTGCGAAACGGCGAGGGCGGCTCATGCTTTCTCCACCGCTGGCGATGGAAGCAGCTTCTCAAGGAGCGGATACCGTTTGTATACCGATTCAAGCAGGGATCGGCCGCTTCGAGTCAGTTTGTAGTACTTACGAGGTGGACGTTGCTCTGCATCAGCGATGGACTGCTGTTCCCACTTGGACGTGATGAGCGCATCGCGCTCCAATCGGCGCATGGCGGGATAGACCGTACCGCTGGGCAGACCGGTGACCTCCATCACGCTGAACCCATAAACATGACCGAGGTGAATGGCCTGAAGAATGAGGGCTGCGGTATGTGAAAGTTTCGGTTCCGGCTGCACAACGGCATTTTACCTATGTAGTATGCTGATTGACTAGTCAAAGAGCAGTATGCTACATAGGGTAGACATCAGGAGCAAAGCAAATGCTGGAAGTGCAGAACCTGTCAAAGAGCTACCGCAGCATTCCCGCGATTCAAAATGTGAGCTTTCGGGTGAAGGCAGGAGAGATCGTTGGCTATCTTGGAGCCAATGGTTCCGGGAAATCCACGACCGTCAAGATTGTCACGGGCCTCCTCCGTCCCAGCGAAGGCCGAGTGCTTTTTCGCGGAGAGGACATTCGAAGCGACCTGCCCCGGTATCGCAAGTTTCTGGGGTACATTCCGGAGGAAGCTCATCTGTATGCGTACATGTCCGGAATGGAGTATCTGCAGCTTGTTGGCAGATTGCGAGGGATGAGCGAAAGGAGCATCGCGGCCAAGGCAAATCAACTGCTTCGATTGCTTGGGCTAGAATCCTGGCGCTACTCTCCGATGTCGCTCTATTCGAAGGGCATGCGGCAAAGAGTGCTGATGGCGGCATCCCTGATGCACAATCCTGAATTGCTGATCTTCGATGAACCGTTATCGGGGCTGGACATTCTATCGGCGCGATTGTTCAAGGATTTGTTGCAGCAATTGGCTGCAAACGGCAAGGCGATTCTTTATATTTCGCACGTTCTCGAAATTGTGGAGCAGCTTTGTAACCGCGTGCTTGTTATATCAAAAGGGAAAATTCTTGCGGATGCTTCGCCGGCAGAACTGGCGAGGACGATGAGGCTCGCAAACCTGGAGAAAGCCTTCGCTCAACTGGTGGAACAACAAGATACTTTGTCGATTGCCCGTGAATTGGTCGAGACTGTGCAGGCATGCGATGAGTGATCGCAGGCAAAAGAACAGAAAAAATAGAGATGCAGTGCTTTCATTGGAAGTGCTGGCGCGAACACCTGAACCAGCAACTGGGTATTCTCCGACATTCGGTGTTCTGGTTCGCCATATCCTCGATCGTTTTTTCAACAATGACCTGATGTCTGCTGATGGAGACGCCAAAACTCGGCTTGTTCAACTTGCGTTTATTGTAGGTCTGCCAGGCTTCGTAAACGCAATATATTTGTACGCCGTGTATCAGCCACTCTTTGGTGGCACGCGACCTTACTGGGGAAGAGTGGGCGATCACTATTTCTTTGTGCTCTATTCGCTTGTCGCGACCGGGGTTCTCACCATCTTCGCGTGGGACTTCTTTTTCCCGGACTTGCTAGATGTCCTTGTACTTGCGACTTTGCCCTTGAAAAGGGGAGTCATGTTTCGCGCGAGAGTCACAACCATTGCCATACTTCTCGCAGCATTCCTCTTCGATTCAAATTGTCTGGCTCCGCTGGTTCTGCCCGCAGCTACTAATCCGCCGCACCTATTCCGGTTCCTGGCCGCTCACGTTGTTGCAGTCTTGATGAGCGGTGCCTTTGCGGCAATGTGTTTGCTGGCGCTGCAGGGACTTCTCCTCGCCGTATTTGGCGAACATGGGTTCCGCAGAATCTCTCTCTGGCTGCAAGGTGTTGCAATCGCGGCTCTGTTGACGATGCTGTTTTTATATCCGGTCATGTTCGGAAGCCTCCGCGCTTTACTTACGTCGGGCCGCGGCATTGCATATGATTTGCCGCCGCTTTGGTTTCTCGGGATTTATCAGCGGATACTAGACGGGCATAGGACTCTACCGGAGTTCATTCGACTCGCCAATACGGCTTGGACGGCAACGATTGTTGTTGCTTTGCTCGCGATCCTCATCTATCCGCTTGCTTACGCGCGCAAAGTGAGCGGTCTGGTGGAAGGAGTCGCCGCACAAAGCGCGCTCCAGTCCAGACGGGCGACGTCTCGCATACTCGGTATTGTCCTGCGCGAGCCCTCTAGCCGAGCCATCTGGCAGTTTGCCATGCAGACGCTTGTGGGTGTCCCTCGATATCGCATCTACCTTGTTCTATACGGCGGCGCGGGAATTGCAATCTTGATCTCGGCGCTGCTGAGACTTCATTGGACCAGCGGGCATCTGAGTGCTGCAATTTCTCCCTACGGCATCCATGCCATGATCCCAATCGTGGCTTTCTGGACAGTTTCCGGATTGCACACTGCGTTTCTGTCTCCGGCAGATCAGGACGGAAGATGGATATTTCGCGTCGTCCAAGGTAAACCAGCATGGCAGCACCTGAATGCGGCGAAGAGTTTCGTTTGTAGCTGGTCGCTGGCACTGAGCCTTGGGGCAGTTGTGGCGGGGGATGTGCTGGCGACGCCTCCGAGCTTAGCCTGGAGAGTGATCGTGGCGCAACTGCTTCTTGCTGTGGGGCTCAGCGTACTCCTCACGGACGCATTCTTCCTGCATGTCAAAACCATTCCATTCACGTTCAAGCCGCCGTCCATCAGAAGGAATCTGGCGTTCATGGTGGTCCCTTACCTCGGATTCTTTCCTGCCATTGTGATGGCGACCGTTGGACTGGCACCTTGGATTGAGAATAACGCGGCACATCTTGCGCTCACTGGTCTTCTAGTCCTAGCCGCACACCTATTGATGAGGTCCGCAAACCGGGAAAACATCGCCGGTTTCCTGGCCCGCACTGACCTGGACGAAGACGAAAGCGAGTTTCCAATGAAGCTAGGCCTGCGCAGCTAACTGCTAAAGCGCTTCTTTCGAATCGCAGGCCTTCCTGCAGAAATTTGCTGAGAAGCCCGTTTCCGAGGTCTAGTCTAGTTTGGCGAGCGAAAATCGAGGTGGATGAGCGCGTTGGCCTTCTCATACCATCTGTTGTCATCAGTCCGAAAGGTAGTCGCAATCGGAGAGCTGACCTCTGCCGCCAACGGGCCTAGCTCACGTCTGTTGATTCGTGAGTTTTCGGCAGAGCTGCGTGACGCCAGGTAGATCACATTGTTACGTTCAGTTATCCCGCTGAGGTCGGGTGAGATTGAACGCGAAGAGCAAGGCAGCTATCCCAG
>JAJYVU010000082.1 GCA_021791875.1 Acidobacteriota bacterium
GGCGGAACCGTCGGCGGCGTCTTCTTGAACTTCGCCATCAGCGTATTCACCGGCAGCACCACAAAGAAATACACCGTCGCCGCAATCAGCACAAACGAGATCAGTGCGTTCAAAAACGATCCGTACATGATCTTGCTGTTGTTCAGCGTTAGGCTGAGCGCCGAAAAATCATGCGCCTTGAAGATCGCCGCAATCAGCGGGGTAAGAATATCCTTCACCAGCGCCGTCACAATCGCCGTGAAAGCCGTGCCGATCACCACCGCCACAGCCAGATCCACGACGTTGCCCCGCAGGATGAAGTCTCGGAAGCCCTTGGCTACACCAGTGGCTCCCCCGGTCAACTTCTGAAGGTTATCGTTTGCCATGCGACTAAAACCTTGGGCTAATTCCTCCCGGATTGCAAGGGCCGGCTCCAAAATTTTCCCCGCTGGCCATCCGCCGCGCTGCTCGCGTATCCTTCTCCGTTCAGCTTGCCCGGAAAGGACTGCCGATGAACAAGGTTTATCCCACCGCCGACGCCGCCGTTGCCGACATCCCCCACGGCGCTACTCTCATGCTCGGTGGCTTCGGCCTCTGCGGCATCCCGGAGAACCTCATCGCAGCCCTCGTCCGCCGCGGCGTCAAGGATCTGCACACCATCAGCAACAACATGGGCGTCGACGGCTTCGGCATGGGACTCATGCTCGAAGCCGGCATGATCACCTCCCACATCGGCAGCTACGTCGGCGAAAACAAGCTCCTCGAAGAGAAAGTCATCCGTGGTGAACTCGATCTCACCCTTGTCCCCCAGGGCACATTGGCTGAACGCATCCGTGCCGGCGGTGCCGGCATCCCTGCCTTCTACACGCCGGCCGGCGTCGGCACCCTCGTCGCCGAGGGTAAGGAAACCCGCGAATTCGACGGCAAGCCCTACCTGCTGGAACGCTGGCTCAAGGCCGACTTCGCCCTCGTCAAAGCCTGGAAGGGTGATACGCAGGGCAATCTCGTCTACCGCAAGACCGCCCGCAACTTCAATCCCATGATGGCCATGGCCGGCCGCGTCACCATCGCCGAAGTCGAAGAACTCGTCCAACCCGGCCAGCTCAACCCAGACCATATCGTCACACCCGGAATCTACGTGCAACGCATCCTGCAGGGCGTCGACTACGAAAAGCGCATCGAGCGCCGCACCGTCCGTCCCAGGTCCGCCTGAGGCTTCACGCCCTCACCACGCCATCTCCCGCAGCGTCGGGCTCACCGTCAGTTGCGGCTCCGTCGCCCGCTGCACATCCTCCACCGTCAGCCCGGGTGCAATCTCTTCGAGCTGCAGCCCCTCCGGTGTCACTCGTATCCATGCCATCTCGGTCGCAATCGTGTCCACCACCTTCAGACCGGTAATCGGCAGGGTGCACTGCTTCAGAATCTTCGGCTTCCCCGCCTTTGTCGTGTGCTCCATCGCAATGATCACTCGCCGCGCGCTCGCCACCAGGTCCATCGCCCCGCCCATGCCCTTCACCATCTTGCCCGGAATCATCCAGTTCGCAAGGTTACCCGCCTCATCCACTTCCATCGCGCCAAGAATGCTCAAGTCCACATGCCCGCCGCGAATCATCGCAAATGACTCGGCGCTTGAGAAAAATGCCGTCCCCGGCAGCTCGCTCACCGTCTCCTTGCCGGCGTTAATCAGGTCCGGGTCTTCTTCACCCTCCACCGGATACGGCCCCACCCCCAGCATCCCGTTCTCCGACTGCAGCACCACCTCGATCCCCTCCGGAACATGATTCGCCACCAGCGTTGGCATCCCAATGCCCAGGTTCACGTAGAACCCATCCCGCAGCTCGCGGGCCACCCGCCGCACAATTCGTTCACGCTTGTCCATCTCACCCACGCCTTCCGCACTCTTCGCTGCATTCGCCATACGCTTCGCTCCGTCTCCGCGCTCCATCGGACTCAGCATTCTACGGTACCCGCGCAACCACACGCATCTGCCCATCGCCCATCGGTAATAAGCGCCCCGGTTTAAACTTGTGCTTCATACTCCTCATGACTGGCCCGGAAACCATCGATCAGGCTCTCGCACGCGGTGCCACCATCATCACCGGCAATGCGCGCGCCGCACGCCGCCTGCAACTCGACCAGGGCCGTGCCCAGCGCGCCCTCGGCCGCACCGCATGGCTCACCCCGCCCATTCTCGATTGGCACGCATGGCTCGGCAATCTCTGGCAGGAGTGGAGCTTCCATCACCCCGAAGCCCCCATCCTTCTCACTTCCCTGCAGGAAAGCTCGCTCTGGAAAACCGCACTCGGCGATGACGCCCACTCTGTCGTCTCGCCCGACTCGCTCGCCGCACTGGCTCAACAGGCCTACGCGCTGCTCTGCGCCTACCAGGCCCACCCATCCCGCCGCCAGACATGGTCTGAACCCGACTCCGAACGCTTCCGCCAGTGGGCAAACTCCTTGGATCGCATCTGCACCTCCAACCACTGGCTCAGCTCCAGCCGCATCGAAGAGCATCTCACCACGGTCGCCCGCAACCAAGAACTCACGCTCCCTGTTGAAATCCTCCTCACCGGCTTCGACCGCTTCACGCCTGCGCAGCAATCCATCCTTACTGCTCTCAAGGACTGCGGCGTCTCCATCGAAACCCTCGATCCCGGACCGCCCCATGCGCAAATCCATCCCCTTGTCAGCGTCAGTGAGCGTTCTGAAGTCGAAGCCTGCGCGCGCTGGCTCCGCCGGCAACTCGAAGCCAATCCCGAAGCCCGCCTCGCTGTCCTCTGCACCAACGTCGACCAGCGCCGCGGTGAGATCGACCGCGTCTTCCGCCGCATTCTCACCCCCGAAATCGATCTGAGCCCCGACGCACCCTCCCCGCGCGCCGTCTACGAATTCACCCTCGGCAACCCCATTGCCAAGGTGCCCGTCGTCCGCGCCGCGATCCTCACACTCCGCTGGTTCACCGAGCCACTGCCACAATCGGACGTCACCTTACTTCTGCCCTCTGGCTATCTCGCCGCCAGTGAAGAAGAACGCCTCGCGTGCGCCCGCGCCGACGCCGCTCTCCGCGACAGCGCAATCCTTTCCCCTCTCATCTCCATCGAGCGCGCCCTGGCAATCAGCCGTAATTCTCTGCCACAAACCCTCCGCCAGCGCATGCAGACCGCCTTCGACTTCACCTCGCAGAACCACTTCTCCACGGAAACCCGCCTCCCCGGCGCCTGGGCCGAACTCTCCCGCATCGCCCTGGAAAAGACCGGCTGGCCCGGCTTCCGCACGGCGGACTCCATCCAGTTTCAGGCCCAGCACCGCTGGGACAAGCTCCTCGAAGACCTCGCCCTGCTCGACCTCACCTCGCAGCCCATCGTTTTCAGCGATTTCCTCGCCAAACTCTCCTTGCACGCGCAGCAGACGCTTTTCGCTCCCGAATCGCTCGATGCGCCCATTCAGATCATGGGTCCTATGGAATCCGCGGGGCAAAGCTTCGATGCCGTCTGGTTTCTCGGTGCCACCGACGAGCAATGGCCCTCCACCGGTCGCGCCAACCCGCTCCTGCCCATTCATATCCAGCGCGAAGCCGGCATGCCGCACGCCGACACCAGTAGCGACCTCCAACTCGCGCAATCCGTCACCCATCGCATCCGCGCCACGACGACTCAGCTCACTTTCAGCCGCGCCCGCCAGAACAAGGATGGCGAACTCCGCCCCAGCCCCATCGTCACCGCGCTCGCTCCGGAAGAATTCGCTCTCGATACAGTTGCAAATCCTCCAGACCCCGACAGCTTCCTCGAAGCCTGGCAGGAATCTACCCTCATTCCATTCCCCGGCGGCATCGCTCCCGGCGGATCATCCCTCCTCCGCGATCAGGCCGCCTGCCCCTTCCGCGCCTTCGCCAATTACCGCCTCCGCGCCGGCGAAATCTCCGAACCCGCATGGGGCCTCACCTCCATCGAACGAGGCATTCTCCTCCACGATGTCCTCCGACGCTTCTGGTCAGACCCGCAACCTCGCCGCATTGCCACACGCGACGACTTGCTCCGGACCATCACAGAAGATGCCCTTAAGCCCACCCTCGAACACCACATCGACGCCTCCTTCGCCGCAAATCTCCCCAAGGAGATCAATGACCGATGGCTCATGGCTTACCTCGACGCCGAAAAGCGCCGTCTCGCTTCACTCCTCACCGCCTGGCTCACCGAGGAATCGAAGCGCCAACCCTTCACTGTCGAAACCTGTGAGCAGCGCCTGCCCAACGTCACCATCGTCCCGCTCCAACTCAACCTCCAGGCTGACCGCATCGATCTCCTGCCCGACGGGTCACGCATCGTGATCGATTACAAAACCGGCCTCGTCACTGCCTCTGCCTGGCAGGGCGACCGCCCCGACGAACCTCAGCTCCCGCTCTACGCCGTCTACGGCAATCTCGAAAACGTCGGCGGCCTGCTCTTCGCACAAATCCGGCCCAACAAGACAACTTTCATTGGCCGCATCCGCGACGCTCGCACGCAACTCTTCTCCGATCTCAAAGACTCCAGCCCGCTCGTAAAGAATCCCTACCAGGACGCAATGCACGACGAGTGGCAAGCCGCCCTTGTCGCTCTCGCCGCAGAATTCGCGCAAGGCGAAGCCCGCGTCGCTCCTAAACACGGCCAACAAACCTGCCAATACTGCCCCCTGCCCGGCCTCTGCCGAATTCACGAAATCAACGAGCGCGCCGAACGCAGCCTCTGGGAAACCGAAGAAAATAACGGCGAAGAACCGGAGAACGAAGATGCCTGACGACTTCGACGCCCCGCTCTTCGCCTCGCAAAATCAACCACAGCCACCGCCCCCGCCGGCATTCTCGCCCACCCCTGTCGACCAGCCCCAGCGCGACCGCGCCATTCACGTCGACCGCTCCGTCCTCGTGCAGGCCCCTGCCGGCTCCGGCAAGACCGACCTCCTCACGCGCCGCTTCCTCGCCCTGCTGGCCGACGCGCCCATCGACACTCCCGACCAGATCCTCGCCATCACCTTCACCCGCGCCGCCACCGCGGAAATGCGCAACCGCATCCTCGCTGATCTCCACAAGGCTGCTGCCACTCCTGCAAGTCCGCACGATGACGAACGAATTCAACTCGCCCGCCGCGTCCTTGCCCGCGCCGATCAGGCCGGCTGGCGCCTCCTCGATCAACCCAATCTGCTCCAGATCGAAACCATTGACTCGCTTTGCATGCGCATCGCGCAGGACCAGCCCATCATGGCGCGCCTCGGCGGCAGCATTGACCCCATCGAAGACGCCCGCCCGCTCTACCTTGAAGCGGCTCGCCGCACCATTCGCCGCCTTGGCAGCGCCCAATCCGAACTCAACCAGGCGCTCCAGCATCTTCTCACTCTCCGCGACAACAACCTCGCCGACTGCGAGCGCCTCATCGCAGACATGCTCGCCCGCCGCGACCAGTGGGAGGCCGATTTCCCCCTCCAGGGCATCGTCGACTGGGACCACGTCCGCTCCATCCTCGAGAAACCCTTCCGCGAAATCGTCTCCCGCACTCTCACCCGCGCCCGATCCCTCATCCAGGCGCAACCCCTCGTAGAGGAGCAACTCCTCGCCGTCGCCAACTACGCCGGCAGCAACCGCCCCAACGAGCCGTTGAACTTGCTGTCATCCATGCACGCACTCCCTACAGCGACGTCCATCGAACACTGGGAAGCACTGACCACGCTCCTGCTTACCAATGACGGCGACTGGCGCAAGCGCTTCACAGTGAACGAAGGCTTCCCACCCGCGAAGAGTGGCCCTGAGGCTCGCCGCTGGAATGCATCCCGTGACGAATTGCTTGATCGTCTCCGCCCCATCTCCGGCCTTCTCGAAGTCCTCCGCACCATCCGCACACTTCCTGCTCCGCGCTACGACGACCAGCAGTGGACCACGCTCCGCCATCTCTTCACCACCCTGCGCCAGTCCCTCGCCGAACTCCGCGTCCTCTTCGCCGAACATAATCAGATCGACTTCCTCTACAGCAGCGGCGCAGCACTCCACGTTCTCGAAAATGACGTCGCAGGCTTCCACTGGGCAGACAATATCCGTCACCTCCTGGTCGACGAATTCCAGGACACCTCCCTCCGCCAGCATGAGCTCATCTCCACCCTCGTCAGCCACTGGTCCGGCGACCCGTCCCGCTCTGTCTTCCTCGTCGGAGATCCCATGCAGTCCATCTACCTCTTCCGCCAGGCAGACGTAGAAATCTTTCACGACGTCCGCATCAACGGGATCCGTAACGGTGACAATTTCTTACTCCCGCTGGAAACGCTCACGCTTCAGGTCAACTTCCGCTCCCATGCCCAGCTCACCGATCCGCTCAACGCCATCTTCGAACCCGTCTTCGCCGCCGGCACCCTCCCGCATGCCTCCCCCGTCACCTTCACGCCCTCCACGGCGCACACCGGCGACGTCGAAACCGTCCACACCCCGGCCTTCCAGATCCATCCCCAATTACTCGACGCGCGCGACAAGACCCTGCCCCCCGCCCGCAAGCTCGACCTCCAGCATCGCGAAGCCGAACTCGTCGCAGATATCATCCAGGCCCACAACAGTCGCATCGAGCAGGCCCGCCAACGCAACACCGAGTACCGTGTCGCCGTCCTGGTCCGCACCCGCAACCAACTCGCTTCCATTGCTCCTCGGTTACGCCGCCGTGGCATTCCTTTCCGCGCCGTTGAAATCGAATCCCTCGCCGAGCGCCAGGAACTCCTCGATCTCATGTCGCTCGTCCGCGCCCTGCTCCATCCCATGGACCGCATCGCATGGTTATCCGTTCTGCGCGCTCCCTGGTGCGGCCTCACACTCGTTGACCTGCACACACTCACAGGCTCTGACGCCGCATCGACTCGCAGCCTGCCCATGCTTGACCTCATCGCGCTCAACTCGCTGCAACTCGAATCCTCCTCCCGGCAGCGCCTTGATCGCACCATGGCCGTCCTCCGCCGCGCCTTGGATGCACGCCCGCGCCAGTCGCAGGCCAGCTCTTTCTCGGAGTGGATCGAACGCACCTGGCACGCACTCGGCGGTCACCTTTGCCTCCACGCCACCGAAATCGAAAACATTGAAGTCTTCTTCTCTCTGCTCGACACTGTTTCGCCCGACGGCGCCCAAGTCCTCAACGGCGAATTTCAGCAGCAACTCGACCGCCTCTTCGCGCAGCCCGACCCATCCGTCAGTGAATCCTGCGGTGTCCAGCTCATGACCATCCACAAAGCCAAGGGCCTTGGCTTTGATGTCGTCATCGTCCCTGCGCTCGAACGCGGCACGCCCAAGGAGGAGCCACAACTCATCTCGTCCCTGCAGCGCGCCAACCCGCAAACCGGCAGTCCCGAATTCCTCATCGCCCCCATCGGCGAAAAAGGCGGCACGAAACATCGCATCTACGACTGGATTCAAAATCAGCGCCAGTGCCGGTATGCCGAAGAACGCAAGCGCCTCTTCTACGTCGCCTGCACCCGCGCCCGTCAGGAGCTTCACCTCATCGGCACCGCGTCTTTCAATGACAAGGGCCTCGTCAAACCCCGCCCCGGCTCATTGCTCCACACAGCCTGGCCTGCGCTGGAAGCTCATTTCGATGCGGCCCTCCAGCGCCAGCAGGCCGCTGCGCCCGCCCCGCAAACCGGCGCGGAAGTCATCCCATTTCCCGCTCCAGCACAACCCGGAGTACTCAGTGACCTCGCTGCCGAGGCGGAGGCCGCGCCCGCTTTCCACCGCCTGCGCCTGGGCACCAGCCTTTCCGCGCCCGTACCCAACGTCGCCATCGCCGGAGCAACCGCCACCGCCAACGAGCCCCAGGAGCGCGAATTTCATCGCCCGGAGGGCTCGCGCCTCGCGCGCATCGTCGGCAGCACTCTGCACCTGCTATTGCAGCGCCTCGGACCGCAGATCTCTGCAGGACACACCGACGAAGCCCTGCTGCAACAGCAAATCACCGCCCTGCTCCGCGCCTCCGCGCTCGACGCGCACCAGTCGCAAACCGCCCTGCGCGAGTTGCTGCAGATGGTCGCCTCCTGTCAGGCCGACCCCATCGCTCGTTGGACCCTCGCCGACCATCCCGGCTCACAATCAGAGATTTCATGGACCGGATGGCTCAACGGCGCGCTCCGCACGCTCCGCGCTGACCGCATCTTCCGCGCTGGCCCCGAACCGCTCAGCTCCGCAAAACCTGAATGTCTCTGGATTGTCGATTACAAGACCAGCGAAACCAGCACCGGCGATCCCGGCGAGTTCTTCGCTCGGCAGCGACACGTCTACAGCCCGCAGCTTGCCGCCTATGCTCGCGTGGCACGCGCCGCACTCGCGGCAAATACGGATCTTCCCGTCCGCCTGGGACTCTATTACCCGAGGATGACCGGTCCGGTACGTTTTGACTGGTGGGAAGGTTAGAGTGCGTTACGCGATCAGTTTTTAATTGGGAGAAATGCTCTCCCCCGCCACTGCGCTGTCCGCCTCGCGCACGTGGTGCCTCACATCTGCGCCGCGCACCCAGAAAATCACATCTTCGGCCACGTTGGTCGCGTGGTCTGCCACGCGCTCCAGGCTCCGCGCAATCATCAGCACGTGCAACGCCTGCGACGCGAACTCCGGCTTCTCTTTCATCATGGCCAGCACGCTTGTGTGGGCAAGGCTGTTCAGCTTGTCCACGTTGTCGTCCATCGTCAGCACGCTTTCTGCCATGTCTGCATCGGCTTCAATAAACGCCTGGATCGACTTCCGCACCATGCCCGTCGCCAGGCTGCCCATCCGCGGAATATCCACCGGGACTTCCACCTGCGGCAACCGTTGCAGGTCGCGCACCCGGTCCGATATGTTTCGCGCTGAATCGCCCACTCTTTCCAGGTCGGCGTTAATCTTGATCACCGCCAGCGTAAAGCGCAGGTCAATCGCCATTGGCTGTTCCATTGCCAGCAGGTCCAGCGCCATCTGATCGATCTCGCGTTCGATCCGGTTGATCGCCACTTCGCCCCGATCCACCAGGTCGCAGATCGAAAGGTCGCGCACCCGGTACGCCTCCACCGCGCGCTGAATCGCCTGCTCGGCCATGCCCGCCATGACCAGCAGCTTCTCATTCAAATCGTCGAGACTGCGGTGAAAACGAAGACGCATTATCCAAACCTGCCCGTGATGTAATCTTCGGTCCTCTTGTCGCTCGGGTTTGTAAATATCTTGTGAGTCGAATCAAACTCGACAAGTCTGCCGTTTAAAAAGAATCCGGTCCGCTCGGCCACCCGCGCGGCCTGTTGCATGTTGTGCGTCACAATCACAATCGTGTACTGCGATTTCAGCTCGAAGATCAGGTCTTCTATCTTGGATGTTGAAACCGGGTCCAGCGCCGATGCCGGTTCGTCCATCAGCATCACCTCCGGATCCACCGCCAGCGCGCGCGCGATGCACAACCGCTGCTGCTGACCGCCCGAAAGGCTCGCGCCCGACTTCTTCTTCAGGTCGTTCTTCACTTCATCCCACAGCGCGGCTTGCTTTAGCGACCGCTCCACAATCTCATCCAGCGCCTTCCGGTTCCGGAATCCATTCAGCCGCAACCCAGCCGAAACATTGTCGTAAATCGACATCGTCGGAAACGGATTCGGCCGCTGAAACACCATCCCAATCCGCCGCCGGATTTCCACTGGCGACGACCCGTTGTATACATCCACGTCCCCAATGCGCACTGATCCGGTCACCTTGGCCCCCGGCGTCGTCTCATGCATGCGGTTCAGGCAGCGCACAAACGTGGATTTCCCGCAGCCCGAGGGGCCGATCAGCGCCGTGCACTGGTTCGCCGGAATATTCAGCGTAATGTCGTGCAGGGTGTGATTTGCACCGTACCAGGCATTCAGATCTTTGACTTCAATTCCAACACCCACGTTAGCTTGCCCCTTTCAGGCATTTTGCCCACCGTTTCCATACTACAAACGCGCGGTTCGCCCGCTTGCGGGAAACATCGCGCGGCACTCGCGCGTCCACACGCCACCCTGTCAGTCCAACCGGAGAGTGCAATCTTATCTAAGATAAATCTTGCGGTTGAAAAGTCGATAAATGCTGAAGCCCCCTCACCTCGCCGCCGCTTTTCATCCTTCCGCTGGCCCACGCGGCGAATCCTCCGCAGATTCTTCCCCGGATTCCTCCCCTCCCCGGCCCTCCGCGTTGTGCTTCCTCTCGCTGTCCGCCGCCGGGAGGCAAAAAATGAACATCGCCCCAGCGCCAAGCTCGCTTTCTACCCGAATCGTTCCCCCGTGCGCACGCACAATATGCTTCGCAATGGCCAATCCCAGCCCCGTCCCGCCTGATTCCCGGGATCGCGCTTTGTCCACCCGGTAAAACCGCTCAAAAATGCGTTCCTGGTGCTCGGACGCAATCCCCGGCCCAAAATCCTGGACGTAAAACTCCACACCGTCCGCCGCATCCCTCACGCCCACGGCCACTTTCTTCCCCAGGCTCGCGTATTTCATCGCATTCTCAATGAGATTGCCAAAAACCTGCGTGATCGCGTCCACATCCACCTTCACTGGCGTGTCACACGACTCCCGCACGTCGACTTCTATGCCTGAGTCCACCAGCATCCCGCCCAGCGACTCCAGCGTGTCCATCATCAGCACCGACGCCGGTACCTGCTGCAATTTCAGTCGGTACTCGCCCGACTCGACGTTCGCCAGCGCCAGCAGGTCCTCCGTCAGACGATTCATCCGGTTCGCATTCTTCAAAATGATCCCCAGAAACTCCCGTACATGCTCCGGCAAATCCTCGGTCGTATCCAGCAGTGTCTCCACGTAGCCTGAAATGGACGTTAGCGGCGTCCGCATCTCATGCGAGACGTTTGCCACAAAGTCCCTCCGCATCGTCTCCGCACGTTCAATCTCCGTCACGTCGTGCAGCACCGCCACCGCCCCGCCATCCGGCGTCGGCGCCGCATTGACCTCGAAAACCCTGCCCGGCACTACCGTTCGCGCCTTCCCGCTGTGCAACTCGCGATCCTTCAGCGCCTGCTCCACGCAGGACAACACCTCGGGGTCGCGTATCGTCTGCACCAGCGCCCGCCCCTCGCGCACCGCGCCCGGAGCAATCTGCCGCATCACCGTGTTCGACCAGCTCACCAGCCCATCCGGATCGACGGCCACTACCGCCTCCTGCATGCTGTCGATCAGCGACGCCAGGTCGCGCTGTTTGCTCTCCAACCCCCTGAAACTTCGTTCCAGCCGGCTCGCCGTAGTATTCAGCGCATGGCCGACTTCCGGCATTGTCTTCAGGTCGGATTCCCCCATCCGCGCGGAAAGTTCGCCCGCCGCCATCTGATTCGCAAATGCAATTACCCGATTTGCCCTGCGCGCCATCCGGCGGGCCACATATCCGGCCGCCAGGACTCCCAACGCAAGCGCAATCAGGAATCCCAGCAGCAGATAGCTCCGCAACAGGTTCAATGCAGTCTGAACCCCTTTCAGACTCGTTCCCAGCTGAACAACTTCATCCCCTGCCCGCGCAGTTGCATAAAGTCTTCCGCCGGAAACTTCGCTCGCTTGTCGAGTCTTGCGCGCCAGCACCGATGCAAATGCAGGCCCGGTATCCACCTTCGCCGCCGCGCCGGGCTGATCCGCTGCTTCACTCGCCGCCAGCAGTCTGCCCTGCGCATCAAACAGCGCTACGCTCGTCCCTGCCGCCGCGGCTCCCCGCTGCACGAATGCCGCAGGATTGCCCGTAGCCGAGCCTCGCGCCTCGACCGCCATCAGTGCGGCCTTTTCATTCAAAGATCGCTCGGCCTGCTGCACCATCTGCTGCCCGGCAACCGCACGCAGCGTGAAATCAAGCGCAACCGTCCCGATGCTGAGAACCAGCAGAAATGAGAACAGAAGCTTGCTGAAAACTCTGCCTGTCAAAAGCGGCTCTCACCCGCGGGCCTGTCAGCCCTGCCGGGGCACCTCGAATCGGTACCCGGCGCCGCGAACCGTCTTCAGATAACGCGGATTCTCCGGGTCCGTCTCAATCTTCTCACGGATGCGCCGCACATAAACGTCCACCGACCGCGGTGTCACGAACCGTGCATCGCCCCACACCGCGTCCAGCAGATGATCGCGGCTAAAGACCCGCCCAGGGTGCCGCGCGAGATAATCCAGGAGCCGGAACTCGGTCGCCGTCGTCGTCGTAATTTCACCCCGCACCTTCAGTTGCATGGCGCTGGCGTCAATCACCACGTCCTCAAAACTGATCACCGAAGGCGTCGAGGGTCGCTCAAACCGGCGCAGCACAGCCTTTACGCGCGCCAGCAGCTCGCGAGGCGCAAACGGTTTCGTGATGTAATCGTCCGCGCCCAGTTCCAGGCCAAGCACGCGGTCGTTTTCCCCCGCCCTCGCCGTCACAAAAATAATCGGAATGCTGCTCAGCGCCGCATGATTCCTCAGCCGGCGGCACACATCCAGCCCATCTCCGCCCGGCACCATGATGTCCAGCAGAAACAGCGCCGGCGGCTGCCGCTCCGCGTCGCTCAGCAGGTTTGTCGGAGTGCTGAACAGCCGCACCGCATACCCAGCTGACTGCAAATTATGCTGGATAAGACGCGCAATATCCGTATCGTCTTCCAGTACGAATATCGTCTGATTCAAACGGTTTTCTTCCATATCGGGGTCAGGCCGTTTCTTGAAGCTTTTACCGGTTCTTCACGAAAAGGCTATCTCATGCGCGAATCCGAATTGCAAACATTGTGTAAATTCAATTGGTCAGCACCTGAAACCCGGCCATATTATTCTTCATTTAGCTCGTATTCATGAATCAGGCGAAAGCCACGGACCGTTTTCGTGCATCAAAAGCTGCGACTACTGTGTATTGACGACGAAGACATCGGTTTGCGTGTCCGCAAAGCGGTCTTCGAACGCGCCGGTTACGAGGTCCTTACGGCACAAACTGCCCAAACCGGCATCGAACTCTTCCATACCCGGGAGTTCGACGGCGTCGTTCTCGATTTTCTAATGCCAGGCACCAATGGCGGAGATATCGCGGCCACCCTCAGAAGTATCCGGCCGGAGGTTCCCATACTTCTTCTTTCCGCCTACGTCAATCTCCCAGACGATGTCCTGCGCCTCGTCGACGCACAAGTGCTGAAGGGCGCCGGACCGGAAGTACTCCTCAATCAAGTGAAAGCAATGATCGAAAATCGCCGGCCGGGGACCGGCTATCGAAGCGATAAACATGGACCAGATTAGGTTCAAACGTCATCTCGGTGAAGCTCTTCTCGTTCCCCTGGTTGCTCTCGTTGGTCTCGGGCTTTTCTATGTCGTTTTGCTCCATTACGACTACCGCGCTCATCAGCGGCTCAACCACATCGACACCATCGTCACTTCCGTCGAGCAAATCCAGGACCTCATCGCCGACCAGCGGGCCATCGTCCGCCGCTTTGAAATTGCTCCGAACGACGCCCAGATTGCTTCGATCCCCGCACTCCGCAACCAGACCCGCGCCGCCATGGCCAGGCTCCAGAAGGTCGTTGCCTCTGATCCTGAAGCTTCCCACCTGCTGCTCCAGCTCAATGACCAATACCAGCTCTGGCTCGGCTGGGCTGAAGCCACCCTCGCCGGACATCTTTTCAACCTCACGCTGGCCCAGAATGACCAGCGTGGCGCCACCCTCGTCAACGCCGCTCTCGACACCACCCGTGTGCTCTTGGCTCATGAGCATCACCGTCGCGACCGTCAGGCCTCTCACATCTTCAGTTTCAAGCGCCACACGGTTATCGCTATCTCCATCAGCGCGGTCCTCATCGGACTTCTCCTCGCGACGTTTACCCGCAAGAGCCTCCTCGCAGTCTCCCGCAGCTACCGCTCCGTCATTGATGAACTCAACCAATCCTCAGAAGAACTCGAGCGCAGCCGCAACTGGTTCCAGATCACACTCGAATCCATTGGCGACGCCGTGCTCACCTGCGACCGCGAAGGCCGCATTACCTTCATGAACCCCGTCGCAGCACGCCTCACGGGCTGGCCCGCATCAGAAGCTCTGGGCCGCTCCTCGCATGAGATCTTCCGTATCTTTGACGAGCACTCCCGCAAGCCCGTCGACAATCCCGTCGCCAAGGTAGCACTCAGCGGGACCATCCTGAGCCTTTCGGGCCAAAGCCTCCTCGTAGCCCGCGATCAATCCGAATGCATCGTCCAGCACAACGCCGCGCCCATTCGTGACAACCGCGAAAGAACAACCGGCGCTGTTCTCGTTTTCCGCGATGTCACTGAGCAGCTCCGCACCCAGCAGGCGCTGCAGACCTCTGAAAAGCTGGCAGTCGCTGGCCGCCTCGCCGCCAGCATCGCCCATGAGATCCACAACCCCCTCGACTCCATCGCCAATCTCCATTACCTCATCGACACCGAGGATGACCCCGAGGCCAAGCGCGCGCATCTCGCCCTCGCGCGCCAGGAACTTGCCCGCACCATCCACATTACCCGGGCCATGCTCAGCCTCTACCGAGAGGCCGATACGCCCGTCTCCACATCTCTGGCCGACCTCACCCGCGGCGTCTTGCTGTTGCTGGAACGTCGCATCCGCGATCACGCCATCGCCGTCGACCAGTCCTATGAGGGAGACTGCATTGTCGAAGGCTTTCCTGCCGAACTGCGCCAGGTCCTCACCAATGTCCTCGTCAACGCACTGGAGGCCGCCGGCCGGCAGGGACGCGTCCGCGTCCATCTCGAAGATCAGCCTGCGCAGGAATTGCGCTCCAGTGGCACCCTCATCCAGGTCACAGACAGCGGCAAAGGACTTGCCTCCGATGCCGGCCAGCGCATTTTCAAGCCTTTCTTTACCACCAAGGGCGAATCGGGTACCGGGCTCGGCCTCTGGGTCAGCCTCGGCATCATCCAGAAACACGGCGGGAGCATTCGCATATACA
>JAJYVU010000083.1 GCA_021791875.1 Acidobacteriota bacterium
GGCTAATAGTTAATCGCGAATACCTGCCTCTCCAAGCATCACCCCCGCCCCATTCCATGCTCTAATCAACTGCGATGGACAACCGCTCGATAGCGCAACTGCTCGAAGAAACCGCCGACCTGCTCGAAATTGACGGTGCCGACTCCTTCCGCATCCGCTCCTATCGCCGCGCTGCCGAATCCATTCAGTCCACCACCATCTCCCTCAGCGACATCGCGCACGACGCCCGGCAACTGCAGGAAATCCCCGCCATCGGCAAAAGCATGGCCTCCAACATCGAGGCCCTGGAAGACACCGGCACCTTTTCCCCGCGCAAGGAACTCCTCGAAAAATACGGCGCCACCATTCTCGAACTGCTCAAGCTCCCCGGCATGGGTCCCAAAACCATCGCCCTGCTCTGGGACTCGCTCCACATCGCCTCCGTCCAGGACCTCGAAACCGCCATCAAGGCCGGCAAGCTCGACAACCTTCCCCGCTTCGGCCCCAAACACATCGAAAACCTCAAGAAGGCCATCGAGGACTACCGCCAGCACACCGGTCGCTTCCTGCTCAACGTAGCCGACGCCGAAGCTGAAGCCTTCTCCGCATACCTCCGCCGGCTCGACGGCCTCAAGCAGATCACTGTCGCCGGCTCCTGGCGCCGCGGCCGCGAAACCGTCGGCGACCTCGACATTCTCATCTCCGGCCCCGCCTGCGAAGAAGACAACGCCGCCGCCACCGCCAAATACGTCGCCGCCTACCCGGCCATCGCCAGTGTCCTCGCCCACGGTCAGAACAAGGTCAGCTTCAGGCTCCGCAGCAACCTTCAGGTCGACGTGCGCCTGTTGCCCGAATCCTCCTACGGCGCCGCCCTCCAGTACTTCACCGGCTCCAAATCGCACAACGTCACCCTCCGCCAGCGCGCTCTCAAAAAGGGCTACACCCTCAGCGAATACGCGCTCGCCCGCGTCAAGGACGGCTCCGTAGTCGCCGCCAGAACCGAGGAGGAAATCTACTCCGCGCTCGGCCTCGACTGGATTCCCCCGCACCTGCGCGAAAACCTCGGCGAAATTGAAGCCGCCGCAAAGCACACCCTGCCCCACCTCATCGAACTCAAGGACATTCACGGCGACGTCCACGCCCACACCACCGCCACCGACGGCCGCTGCTCCATCCGCGAAATGGCCGAAGCCGCCCTCGCGCGCGGCTATCAGTACATGGCCATCACCGACCACTCCAAAAATCTCGCCATGACCAACGGCCTCGACGCACGCCGCGCCCGCGCCCACCTCAAGCGCATCCGCAAGGTCGACGAGGAAATGGAAGGCCGCATCCGCGTCTTCACCGGCATCGAAGTCGACATCCTCGCCGGCGGCGAACTCGACCTCCCCGACGACGTCCTCGCCGAAATGGACATCGTCATCGGCGCCGTGCATACGCTCTTCAACCAGCCCCGCAAGCAGATGACCGACCGCATCCTCCGCGCCATGGAAAATCCTTACCTGCGCATCCTCGCCCATCCCACCGGCCGTCTGCTGCTGCGCCGCGAACCTCTCGACTTCGACCTTCCCGCCGTCCTCGACCGCGCCGCCGAGCTGGGTGTCGCCGTCGAGCAGAACTCCTCACCCGAACGCCTCGACCTCGGCGACGTCAACCTCCGCCTCGCCCATGAAAAAGGCTGCAAAATCGTCATCAATACCGACGCGCATCACACCACCCACTACGACAACATCCAATACGGAATCCGCCAGCTGCGCCGCGCCTGGCTCACCCGCAAGGACGTCCTCAACACCCTGCCGGCAAAGAAATTCCTTGCCGCCCTCCGGCCAAAACCGTAAGCCCTGAACCGCCAAACTTCAAAGAGGATTACACTTTCCCCCATGACATCGCCCACCGCTTCTTTCTCTCAGCGCGAACGCGGCTCCGCACTCACGGCTACTGTCTCCGTCCTCGCCGCCATCATCATCACCGGCCTGGTCATCGCAGCCTTCTACTTCTTCCTCACCCCGCCGCCCACCAGCGAAGGTCAGGTGCTTTCCCTCGATGTCTTTCCCATTCACAACACCAGCGGCGGAGGCATCATCGCAGGCGGCATCAGCGGCCAGCCCGAATCCTTCAATGAAGTCATCGTTCTCGCCAACGTCGCCATCAAGAACACCGCCAAAGTCCCCATCAGCCTGCTCGACATGGACTCCTACCTCTACATCCCCAATTCCGACAACATCTACCAGAACGGCGCCGCCAGCCACCAGGACTTCGAGCGCGTCTTCATGGCCTATCCCCAGCTCAAGTCCAAAGAAGGCAAACCCCTGCGCCGCGACACCATCCTCGCTCCGGGGCAGCAGATCGCCGGACAGCTCATCTACCATTACCCGCTCACCCTGGCGCAGTGGCAAAGTCGCACCAAACTCCACATCATCATCGCCTGGGCCCACCAGGACAACCTCATCCTCAAGCTCAAAGGCTCGCAAACCAGCACCGGCTGGCAGCACTAGGGCTTGCCTATGTTCACTTGTTCTGATGAATATCTCCGGACGCCCTACCCTCACGAGGGCGCGGCGAACTGCGGAGTAGGGCGAACCCTGCATGCGAAGCGCGCATCCGCCAGTCGGGAGCACTTCTTTTTGCTGGCGTTCCAATAGGGACACCGTGCTAGACTTCTCCCCCAAGGAGAAAAACCTCATGCGCAGATGGGTTGCCGGTATCTCCTTCTGCCTTGCCGTAATTCTTTTCAGCATCGCCGGCTGGAACTTTTTCCAGCACCGCTACTGCAACGCGCAGCGCCTCAATCAGGAACTGGCCGCCACGCATCGCCCTGCCCTGCTCGATGAATTCATCGCCCAGGACCACCAGCACCAGCAGGAAGAACTCAGGCAGACCCTCGCCGGCGGCGTGCTCTTGATCGTCGCCATCGCACTCTGGACCAAGCGCTTCGATCCCGAGCACTTCGTGAAGAGCCTGCGCAAACACCCCACCCCGCACCCCTAGAGCGAATACGCCACGGCGCCTCACGCCACTTTTGCTGGCTTTACCTGCAGCTTGATCCCTTCATGCTGTTGCAGGTAAGCGATCACCAGCAGCAAATTCTTTGCCTGCGGATTCCCACTCGGCCCAAACATTCGCATCAGGATCTTCACCGGTACGCCGGTTGCCTCCGCAAGCGCCCCAAACCCCAGCGTCGCATGGATGAAGTCTCGAAAAATCGCTTTTGATGAATCCTGCGGCCAGCGCGCATCATTGCCCATTGGCCGCTGGTTTCCCTATCACCACCGGCTTCGGCGCGCCCTTCGGCGTCGACACATACCCCTCCACCTGGTTGTGGCTGATCTTGTTTACCACCAACTCGAACAGCAGGGGCTGCTTGCCCGAATAAAACTGAACCGGCTCATCCAGCGCGCGATTCTTCTTCTCAATCTTCTTGTCGTTCGTGAACACCGTCATCGTGTACGTGTTGTGCTTCACATTCACCTTGCGCAGCCGTAACGCGATCGTGCCCACCGCCTTTTTCTGCCCCTTGCGCAGCGTAAACGGGTAGTAGTCGCGGTTACCCATCTTCTGCAGCACTTGCAGTTCGCGTTCGTTGGTCGCAATCAGCCCGCTCTGGATGCCCAGGTCGCCCTGCATCTTCCGCATCTGTGCTTCATCGCTGGCAAGCTGCGACTTCGTCTGGTTCAGATCGGTTTTCACCCCGCCAACGTCGCTCTTCACGCCCGCCACATCGCTTGAAACCGACGAAACCTGCGTATTGGTGCTCTGCTGTTCCTGCTCCAGCTGCTTCGCGGCCGCCTGTTGCCGGTGCAGAAGATCCCGCGCCCTCTGAGCCAGTTCCTTTTGCGTCATACCCAGCCGATGTCCCAGCGTCTCCGAGGTAATCCGCAGCTTCGCGTTGGTTTCATCCAGCGCCTTGGCCAGTTGCCGGTTCTGCTGCTGGGTCGCGGCCAGTTGCGCCTCGGCATGCGTCAGCCTGCCGGCCAGCGAATAGCTCCACACCAGCCCCGCCACCGCCGCCACAAACGCCAGCGCCAGTAATGCCACAAACCATTTCGAAGGCCGCTTTTCCTCCGGAGACTCTTGCATCGTCTGGCCCTCCACTCCTGTGCTCTGGCTCACTTTTGTAAGCCTCGCAACCTCCTACAATAATGAAAAACCGGGCAAGCGAATCATACAAACGAAGGGAAACCCACGCATGACAGGCAGCGGGAAGCAGAATCCGGCGGAAAATATTTACGACATAGCTATTGTCGGCGCAGGCATCATCGGCCTCTCCGCCGCGCTCGCGCTCTCCGACGCCGGACTCCGCGTCCTCGCCCTCGACCAGCAGGAAGCCATGCACGAGGCCTCCTGGGCCGCCGCCGGCATGCTCGCCGCCAACGATCCCCACAACCCTCCGGAAATCCACGCCCTTTCGCTCTACAGCGAATCGCTCTACCCGGCCTTCCTGGACCGTATCGAGCAGCTCGCCGGCCGCGCCATCCCCATCCGCACCACGCAGACCCTCGAAGGCCTTCCCGCAGACCACTCCCTGTCCGGCCAGCCGCTTACCTCCGAGGAAATCGATCAGCTCGCCCCCCGCCTTAACACCGGCTCCCTCAGCTTTTCGCTCATGAACGAGCGCAGCCTCGACCCCTGCGACCTCACCGAAATCCTCCCCGGCGCCATCCGCGCCGCCGGTATCGATCTCCGCGATCACACCCAGGTTCTCCGCGTGGAAAGCGATGGCCCGGCACACCGCCTGCTCGCCGCCCGCCGCGCCGAAGGCCAGACCGAGGAGGAATCCTTCACCGCCCGCCACGTCCTCTTTGCCACCGGCGCATGGATCGCGCCCATCGCCCATGCACCCGCCGTCGAGCCCCGCAAAGGCCAGCTCGTCGCGCTCAAAATCGACGGACCCGACCAGACCGAATGTGTGCTCCGCATCCCCGGCCTCTACATCGTGCCCCGCGGCGATGGCAATTACGTCGTCGGGGCCACCCTGGAAAACACCGGTTTCGACCAGTCCACCAGCGAGCCGCAGCTCGCCGACCTCGCCCGCCGCGCCGCCGAACTCTGGCCCCCGCTCGCCAACGCCGAACGCGTCGCCGCCTGGGCCGGTCTGCGCCCCATGGCTCCGGACGGCCTGCCCGTCATCGGACCGCTCTCACGCGCCGACGGCAATCCCACTCTCTGGGTCGCCACTGGTCATTTTCGTAATGGAATCCTGCTTGCGCCCGGCACTGCGCACATCGTCTGCGACCTCATCCTCGGCCACACACCGCAGGTGAATATTGCCGCCTTCCGCGCTGATCGCCTGGCCACATCCGCTGTCTAAACGGAGAGTTCGAAATCGCTCAGCGAAGGCTCCCTTTGCGCACGCATGTGTAACCGAGATGTAGCTCTGTATGGCCCTGGTCAGCCGCGCTTACAGGATCGAACATCGCCATGTCGTCCGGAGCACCTAGCTCGTCGAAGTGGGACGGTTTTGCCGCAGGTGCGCCGAACACTTTATCGACAGCAAAACCTTTGCCGCAGAACCCGTACAGGACTTGGCCACCGGTCAACATGTAGCTCGCGTAAGCCTGCCACGGCTGCAAGCTTTTGCCGCCGCTTCGAATCCGGAAAAGGATCGGGTGATCTCCGGGCCGATAATCAACGAACATCTCCACGCGGTAGTGATTGATTGTCGGATCGGGCTTCGCGTCGGAATACGAAGGGAATGGTGGCTGACGCCGGCAATCACCAACCGGTTTGATTTGTTCCACATCCTGAAATAAATCCAGCGAGTAGTACCCGGTAGGGGAAAAGTCGATGGTGCCCTTCGACCGCACCCGACAGCCCCTGAGAATTTCCAGGGGTGTCCAATCGCTCTCCTGCATGATCAACTGGATCGATTTCTGCCCGCATTGAGGATGATCAAGCTTTAGCTCAAACCATTGCCTGATTCCATCGTGATAGATCAACTTTCCTTCCAAGCTGCGAATCTTCGAAGGCGTGGTCGGCCCGTTCGAATTGGGTTGCGGACACTCTTGTGCACACGCGGAAACAGCTGCAAAAACAACAACCGCCAGCACAATGCGCCTGACCATGAATCGTATATCGCACACGAGTTGGGTAGCTTTCGGTTGGTTCGTTAGAACTGTAAAACCTGCATACCGGAACTTTGGGCCGGATGAGACTTTTCAAGAGAATGCAGATTTGACCATTTACTTGAAAAGGTCCGTACGGCCAGAACCTAATCACGATCCTGCTTGAGCGTCTCCCGCAGCTTTTCCCCCTGCGCCGTCACCTCGCTCACCATGTCTTCCACTCTCACCAGAAAATCCTGCCCACGGCGCAGATAGTTCGGAATGTTGTCCCACAAGCGCTTCACCAGCTCGGGCTCCTCCATCACCGCGATCGCTCCCGCCGCCACCGCCGCCGCCACGGCGCTCTTGCGCTTGCCCGCCATCAGCAAGGCCGCCGAAAGCACCAGCGATCCGGCCGCCGCCGCGCGCCCCAGCGACACCTCGCCCGGCCTTTCCAGCACTCCGTTGGAAATCGTTACTTCAACCTCGGTGGACTGAACCTCTGCATCCATTGCCATCTCCAGATCTTCCCCGCCGGCTTCCACCGGTCGGTTCCACAAAATTCCCCACCCCAAATTACAATCCGGCCCGCGATTCCTGTCCCGCAGGTTCGTGCTAATCCAAATCGAAATCCCGGAACGGCTTGCCCGTATCCGGCGTTTCCTTCGCCTTTTTCAACGCCTCGGCGAATTTCTTATCCAGCAGATCGGCGCGATTCTTCTCCGCATCCACGGATTGTTTGAAGATACTCTGCTTGCGCTCTTCCTGCTCGCGATGCGCGCGCGCCGCCGTCTCAAAATCCTCAAACGTCCGCTTCCGCGGCGCGGGCGTATGCGCGATCACGGCGCCCGTCTTCGTGTCGATCTTCAGCATCGCCCCGCAGTCCGGGCATGCCACCTCAATCGTTGACTCGTTTTTCCCTGCCATATCGCGGAATCTAGCACTCCTGCCCGCGCCTTGCAATCCGCCGCCGGCTCCGTGCCCCGTCCGTCGTAAGATTTACAGGCTGATTTCCCGGTGCCCCGGGCACAGCTCCGCCGCTGCCGCCACCAGCGCATCCACCAGCGCATCGCCGCACCGCGCCAGGTAACTCACGCCGCCCACCACGCGCTCCTGCAAGTGCAGATTCGGATAAAGCCCCAGATACAGCGCATCCACCTGCCTCCGCAGGCTTTCCTCTTTCTGCAACTGGAAATTCGCCGCCATCCGCCGTAGCCGGTTCATCTGGTAGCGCATCTTTGAGGCCGAAGTCTCCGCCGACCGCCCCAGTCCTGCATCCATCGCGCGCATCCACTCCGTCAGCGCCGTCAGCTCGCGATCCAGCGCCTGTCCCGTCGCCGCCAGCTGCTGCTTGCCTTCCACCGGCATCGCCCGCGCGCCCAGCCGCTGCGCCAGTTCATCGGGCCGCAGCCGGAACACATCCTCCAGTCCCACCCCATGCTGCATCATCAGCCGCCGTAACGCCGCATCCACCAGCGTGACGCTCATGCGCGGCAGCACCGGAGTCACCCTGCCCAGCAGCGCCTCGTACAGCACCTGCGTCTGCGCAAAATACGCAATCTCCGCCGGTCCGCCAATGTAGGCCAGGGTCGGCAGAACCACATCCTGGAACACTGGCCGCAGCAGCGCATTCGGGCTCAACCGCTCCGGCTCGCTCTCCAGAATCGCCAGCAGCTCCGCCGTCGTGTGCCCCGCCTTGCCGGCCAGCCATTGCCCATCGTCGCTGCGCTTCAGCACCTGCCGCGCGCCCGTCTCCTTGTCGATCAGGAACAGCAGGCTGCTCTTCGCCGCCACCAGCACCTGCGAGTGATACCCGCGCTCGGCCAGCAGCCGGTCTCGCTCATGCAGCAGCGCTTCCAGCTCATCGGCACGCTCGATCGCCGCCCGCAGCACCCTCGCGCCCGCTGCGTGAAACTCCCGCCCCGTCGCATCGGCCACCACCAGCCCCTGCCGTGCAAAGGTCGTCAGCAGCAGCCGGGCAAACGCCTCGCCAAAGGTCGCCTCCGGCCGGTACGCCTCGCGCAGCAGATCCATCTCCGGAACATCACCCAGAATCTCCGCCGCCTGCTCCAGCACCGCCTCTATGCCCGCGCCCAGCCGGATCCCGCCCACCGGCTGACCTGCCACAGCTTCCGGCTCCAGCTTGAGCATCGCCAGCTCGTGCCGTGCCGCCAGCGTCACATGATTCACTTCCGCCAGATCATGATCTCCGGTCGCCAGCCAGAACACCGGCACCGCGCCCGCCGCCTTCGCCCGCGCAATGGCCGTCGCGGCCTTGTACAGCGTAAACAGCGACCCGCCAAACAGCACCACCTGCTGCCCGGTCACCACCACGTTCGCGCCCCGCCGAATCCGCTCGATATTCTCCAGCGTCGCCGGCCCCGCGCCCCACGCTCGATTCTGCTTCTCCAGCAGCCCTGCCAGCCTCTCGCGATCCCCGCCAAACGCCACGCCGCCCGCAGCCCAGTTCTCATCCCGCGGGCTCACCGCGAAAAAAGGCCGCAGCACCTGCTCGCTCTCGGCATAGTCGGTAAACAGCCGGTGCAGATGCGGCACAATCGTGATCGGGTAACAGTGTGTCTCCACCGGCTTTCCTGGCTCTCCCTAAAAATTTCCCTGCAAAATCTTCCCGCGCGCCCTGGCGAGCACGCCCACGGCTCACAACGGCATCTTCCGCTTCCGCGATTTCCGCCCCGGTTGCAGCAGCGCCGCGATCTCCCCGCGATCCTTCACCGGCAGCGACTCCAGCGCCTGGCTCGCCAGCGCCCGATAAACCCCGGCGAGAACTGGATGCTCCGCGAGCGCCTCAAGATGCAACCGAATCGTCCCCGCATCTCCCCGCGCCAGTGGACCGCTGAAGCTCTTCCCCGCCCCGCGCTTCCGCACGTTGCTCAGCGTCGCCTCCGCGAGCACTCCTGTCATTTTCGCGGCAACCTCCCGTGGGAGTCCAGCCAGCCGCGCCATCTCCTCGGCCGCCGTCATCGCGCTCACCAGCAGCGGAGAGGTCAACGTACCCGCCGCGTGATACAGCACCTTGCTCTCCGCCGCAATCACAAACGGCTCCCCGCCCAGCGCCGTCACCAGCTCCTTCAGCCGCTTCCGGCACGCCGCGCTCTCTGCCTCCACGCCGAACAGCACACCCTTCAGCCGAACCACCTTCCGCCCCGGAAACGTCATCACCGGATGCACCGTTGCCACCCGCGCACCCGCCTGCCGCGCCGCCTCCAGCGCCCCGGCCGTCCGCGCTCCGCTCGAATGCGCCACCACCTGCCCCCGCAAATCCGGCCTCCGCCGCACCAGCTCCGCGCATGCCGCCTCAATCGCATCATCTGGAACACACAGCCACAGCACCTCCGCATCCAGCACCGCCTCGCCCCACTCCCGCTCCGGCAGCGCCGTCCGGCCGCCCGGCCTGCGCCGAACCACCACCTCCCGCAGCTCCCATTCTGACCGCCGCACCGCCTGCGCCAGCGATGTCCCCCAGTTCCCCGGCCCAATCACCGCCACGCTGCCGCGCATTACCGTCCACCGCCGCTTCCCCGCCATCCGCGCCTTGCCCGCCTCCGTTTCCGTCAAGCCGGATGGTACCGTACCGGAAGAGGAAAATTCATGCCCACCCGTTCTACGCAGCGCAAAGCAGCCCCCTCCACGGCCGCCAGGAAAACGGCAAACAAGCCCGCAGCCGTCCGCAAATCAGCCCCGGCGGCCAAAAAATCCGCAGCCAGACCCGCCGAAAACATCCCCCTCGTCAAAAACCTCACCATCCGCCCCGGCCGCCGCGCCCGCGTCCTTTCCTCCGACCTCCGCTACGAAGGCCCGCTCTTCCGCATCTACACCGAGCAGGTCAAAGAGCACGCCGGCAAGGTCCAGCGCCGCGACATCATCCGCCATAACGGCTCCGTCGTCATCCTCCCCGTCGACCGCTCCCGTAGCAAACGCGACCCCGACATCGTCCTCGAACGCCAGTACCGCCACGCAGCCGGCCAATTTCTCTACGAAGTCCCCGCCGGCAAGATGGAACCCGGCGAAAACCGCCTCCGCGCCGCCAAACGCGAGCTCCTCGAAGAAACCGGCTACACCGCCCGCAAGTGGACCCACCTCACCCGCTACTTCGCCAGCCCCGGCTTCCTCGGCGAATGGATGCAGGTTTTCCTCGCCGAAGACCTCATTCCCGGACCCTCCGCCCCCGAAGATGACGAATCCATCGAATTACTTCGTGTGCCCCTTTCCGAGTTGCTGCGTCTGATTGACAGGGGACAGGTTCAGGACGGCAAAACGCTCATCTCTGTACTCAGCTTCGCGCGCTCCCTGGGCAAGAAGAAGTAGGCGGTAGGCACCTCGCCCGGCAAGACCCGCATCGCTGGACCAGATAACCAAAGCGTTGAGACTCGCGTCTTTAAGTCTCAAGCCGGTGGACTCCCTCCCCCACCGAATTTCGCTTCAGGAAGGTCCAGGGCTCGTGGCTCAATACAAAGGCAAAGTGAAGTGGTTCAACAACGCGAAGGGTTATGGCTTCATCGGTCGTGAAGACGGACCCGACGTATTCGTGCACTACAGTGCGATTCAGATCGACGGCTACAAGAGCCTCAAAGAAGGGGACGAAGTAGAGTTCGAGATTGTTCAGGGTCAGAAAGGACCGCAGGCCGATCAGGTCATCCGCATGCGCGAGATCGCCTGATCGCTTCTGCCTCCTCAGGGACCGGGCCTACCCCGGTCCCACCCATACAGGCCCCGGTCCAGCACCTCGCGCCCGCCGCGATATCTCTGCGCGCCCTGCGTTTCCCTGTACTCGCACAGGCAGCGTAGGGCCGCATGACAGGTGCCCCATTCCAGCCCGCTGCTGAGTGGGAAGGCCCCCCTCTGAAGGGTCATTCCGAGCGCAGGCGCTTGAGCGCCGCAGTCGAGAAATCTGCGTTCTTCGTAACAGTGCCGCAACATCCTCACGATTCGCGGAAGTCTTCAGCGTCCACTCCGGGAAAGCAGATCGAATAACACCCATGCGATGACTGCGAGAAACACCAATCCCAGTAAACGAACCTGAAAGACTCCCCTGTCACTCCTCCCGTACCAGTGCTCGGTCATCGCACCTTGCACACCCAACCATCTTGACCAGCGAAACCAAGCCCTTGGGAAAACGAGCATCAAGAAACCATTTGTAATCCAAAGCGCAGCAAAAAGAGCAGCCAACACAAATCCCAGGAGATGGAACATACGCGACCACCCTTCTTAAGGGGTCAATTCTAGCCCACCCAGCACTTGCCCACCCCGCACCCACCGTCGTACTCTGGCCTCCGCTGAGGAAAACCCATGCCCACCCTCACCAAATCCCAGTCCGAAGCCCTCCTCAAAACCCTCCAGGCCCGCTTCGAGAAAAACCCCTCCCGCCACAAGGGCATTGAGTGGCCCCAGGTCCAGGCCCGCCTGCAGGCCAACCCCAAAGCCCTCTGGACCCTCAATGAAATGGAAAGAACCGGCGGCGAACCCGACCTCATCGCACACGACAAAAAATCCGGCCAGCTCACCTTCTGCGACTGCTCCCCGGAAAGTCCTTCCGGACGCCGCAGCATCTGCTACGACCCCGAAGGCGAAAAGAAGCGCAAAAAAGAAGGCGTCCCCGTAGCCGGGAACGTCCTCGGCATAGCCGCCGCCATGGGCGTCGAACCCCTCGACGAAGACCAGTACCGCCACCTGCAAACCCTCGGCGAGTTCGACCTCAAATCCCAAAGCTGGCTCAAAACCCCACCCGAAATCGTCGCCTTAGAAGGAGCCATCTTCGCCGACCGCCGCTTCGACCGCGTCTTCGTCTACCACAACACCACCCCCTGCTTCTACAAAGCCAGAGCCTTCCGAGCCCTCCTCAAGGTCTGAAACTCACCAACCACCCCAAAGAAATTGTCATTCCGACCGACGTTCGCACGCCTATAGGCGAGCGAACATAGCGGAGGAACCCGCAGTTCCCCTACTGTGCGCAGAATCTGGGTGCCCCATTGAAACCCGGTTTTGGTTTGAGTGGGAATCGGCGCGAAGCGCCGACCCTAACGCAATCTACTGACACTTCCGATGCTTCCACCTGATTTCTGCAACAAGGTTACTCACCGGCTCTTCGTCATATCCAGGATCAGGCGAGACTCTGCTATCAATATCGAGTTCAACGTTCTTGTACTCGAAGATCTCAGTCGACGCAAAGCCAACCTGAACGGTAAGTCCCGCGGGCCATGTCCGACTCTTTGGACCTCTTTCTTTCACGGCGGTAACACGGGTTCGAATCCCGTCGGGGACGCCAAATCAAATCAGCGTCTTACAAATCCCGTCCAGAATTTTGTAGGTCCGTTATAGTCCGATAAGCGAAATTGCTCCCGCTGGCCTGCGGTAACAGCAGGCAGTTGTTGTCAGGCAGCATGTCCACAATCCGGCTCTGGGCCTTCCGCTTCAGGTCGGTCACGGCCTGTGCGTAAAGGTTCATCGTCACCAGACTGCTGGCATGCCGCAGTAGTTCCTGCACTGTCTTGACATCTTCTCCGTTTGCTTTGAGAAGGGTTGCATAGGTACGCCGAAAGGTATGCCATCCGATTCCTTCGATACCGAGAACCCTGGCGGCGGGATGAATGTGTGCCCGAAATAGCGCCCCCGGCCAGTATGGAAGACGACCTTTCGCATACGGGCTTGCGAAGACCCAATCACTCTCCTGGGGGGAAGGACTCTTCATTCTCCATCGCCATAGAGTTTCACCAAGTCTTGGATCAAGGGGGACCGGTTTACGGCTCGCCTCGGTTTTGCAGTCGCCGATCTGCTGCATGACGATGGAACGAGTGACGGAGATCTGCAATTTTGCAAAATCGACGTCAGCCCATCTCAGCGCCAACAACTCGCCCACACGCAGACCGGTGAACACGTCCAGATAGACCGCCGTGTATGCAGGCTCACGTAATCGGGAAAGCAATGCAGCAACGTCTTCCAGAGTAAGCACAATCGGAACCTTTGATCGCTTGGCGCTTTGCCGCACCTGGGTGATCGGATTTCGGTCGTGCCACTCCCAGCGGATCGCGTGATTGAAGACGGCGTGCATGATGTTTCGTATTTTTGCCTTACTGCCGTTGGAAAGTTCGAGTGACCGCAACCACTCTTCCACGGCAACCGATTTGACATCTTTCAATCGATATCCACCCCAACGGGGCAGAATCCATTTCCTGAAATAGCCCTCGTATGTGTAGCGGGTCTTCAGGGTTTTGCCGGAGTCTTCGCCCAATTCCCTTTGCCGATAGTGTTCGACCAACATCTGTACGCTTATCGGGGAAAGATTGGCGCGTGGGCTCTCTGCGTTGATGTCTACCCGAAGCGCGGCAACGGCCTTTTGCGCCGCTGTTTCGTTCGGAAATTGTTCCAGCTTACCGATGACCAGGTTGCGCCGCCTGCGGCTGCCGTCAGGCTGGAGTTCGTACCAGCGGTACTCCCATGCCTTCTGACCTTTGGCGCGAGCCACTAACTGCAGGCTGCCTTGTTGAAATCGCGAACGTCTCATTTCCTCTCCATATCGCAGTGATGAGACGCCACGGATAGCTGGTCCGAGCTTACCGTGAGAGGTGGACATCGGTCGAGATCGGAAGCACGGAAGCGCCAGAGTTTGCCGATGCGGTAACCTCGCACGAGCCCTGTTCTTGCGTATCGCTGTAAAGTTTTCGGGTGAACTTTGACCAGCGCCGCCGCTTGCTCGCTATCCAGAAGCGGCTCAAAAGTGTCCATGGAAGAGGGGTTAACTGACATGGTTCATACGCTCCTATAACAACCATGCATTGTGTTTCAAACCTTGTCCACTACTACAGGTTGCGTTTTTCGCCTCATGTCAACGTTGCTCAAGTTGAATAAGTCGCCTGAAGTGCATTGAAAGGACTGGAGTGCCCTACAAGGTCTTTTGAGGAACAAATGGAACATGACGAATGTTCACATTATCAAAACGAATATGCGACAAGGGCTGGACAAATCCTATTGACATTCCCCGGATAGCCAGAGCATAGTCGAGGCGCGGGCCGTGTCAAGGGCGACCGGATGGTCGCCGCTATGCGGTCAGAACCCTTGACACCGCCTTGCGACCTCGGCACATCATCCATTTATCCGGGGAATGTCACGAACAGAGATCACCATTTTCTTTTTCTCAAATGACGCCACAGTTTCTATGTCTTCTTTCTGAGGGCTCTCGTCTATGGAATATCAAAATGGTTGTATGACAACTTGGCGATCATGCACCCTTCCAAAAGCTAACTCTTGAAAATTAGAAGCGAAAAAATACCCCTAACACTGGCTCGGCGGTCTGAGTAAACCTGTCGGTTGCTGAGAAGGAACTGACCAGAGCCGGGGCTTTGTAAACATTCCCACGGTACTGGAAGCGAAGGCCGATATGCGGAAATAGAGCCCAGTCCAAGCCTCCCCCATACACAAAGACACCTTTGGTTTGACTCCTTGTGAAAGAAACTACCGTTCCTGGACGGCAAGTGGCACCACTAGGAGTGCAATCAAACACCAAGTTAGCATTCGCAGATGTCGGGACGTCGAATAGCAGTCCTCCGCCAGCCAGTGCGAACAACCTGAAATGCAACATCTTCATCGAAACGACCCAGTCACCCGTGATCTCATGGGCATTCGCCGGAACCGAAGCCGAGACAACTTGAGAACAGCCTGAAGTTGTACCAGGAGTACAGGTAGAGTGGGTAGTGAGCTTGCCCCCGCAAAACGTACTCCATATAGCGCTCTGAGAAGATATCGAAGGAGCGGATCAGATGGAGCGAATACCGAGGAAGGCTTACACGTACGAGTTCAAGCTTGAGGCAGTTCGGCTGGT
>JAJYVU010000016.1 GCA_021791875.1 Acidobacteriota bacterium
TCTGCGTCCATCGACGTCAGCAAAATTTCACCTGCTCCGCGTTGCTCCGCCTCGCGCGCCCATGCCACTGCATCACGCCCCGTTGGCTTGCGTCCGCCGCTCACAAAGACTTCCGCCCCTTGCGCATTTCGTCGCGCATCAATCGCAACAACAACCGCTTGTGCTCCAAATTTCGTTCCGATCTCATCGATCAACTCCGGCCTGGACAATGCTGCCGAATTGACGCTGATCTTGTCCGCACCCGCATCAAATACCGCCGCAGCTTCCTCCGCCGTGCGAATCCCCCCGCCTACGGTAAATGGAATGAACAACCGCTCTGCTGCTTTTCTAACGGTTGCCAACAACGTACCCCGGCCTTCATGCGTGGCCGTGATGTCGAGCAGGACGATTTCGTCCGCGCCCGACTCGGCATGGCGTACGGCCAACTCAGCTGGATCACCGGCATCTACCAGGTCGACGAATTGCACGCCCTTCACAACGCGACCATTCTTCACATCGAGGCAGGCAATAATCCGCTTCGTCAGCATGCCAGCCTCACAAAATTTTGGATCACCTGCCGGCCGGCAGCAGCAGACTTCTCAGGGTGAAACTGCACACCCATTATGTTGTCTCGCTCTACTGCAGCCGTGAAAGGCTGCCCATACTCCGTAATCGCCACAGTGCTTTTCACCACCGGGGCGCAATAAGAGTGCGTGAAATATACGAATGCCTCCTGCGAAACTCCGGCCAGCAATCTTGATCCCTCCCGGATTGCGAGTGAATTCCAGCCCACGTGAGGCACTTTCAACTCTGTCGTCCTGAAGCGTTCGCACATGCCTTCAAACGCTCCCAGGCCCTGCACTTGCGGCGCTTCCGTGCTGCCATCGAAGAGCCACTGCAGGCCCACGCAAATGCCGAGAAACGGAACTCCCGCAGCCACGCGCTCGCGGATCGCCTGGTCCAAACCACGATCACGGAGGAATTTCGTCGCTGCAAAATGACCTACACCTGGAAGAATCACCTTGCTCGCCTTTGCGACCGCCTCCGGTTCATCCGCGAGTACAGGCTCCGCGCCGACGGCACGCAGTATCTTCATCACTGAGGTCAAGTTTCCTGCCTTGTAATCCACAACTGTAATCACAGCAATCCCTTTGTGCTCGGCAGCATCTCCTTCAGCTGCTGGTCCCGTGAGCAGGCAAAGCGCAGCGCCCGCGCAAACGCCTTGAAAAGAGCTTCGACCTTGTGATGATTCGAACGTCCATAGACCGTTTTCAGGTGCACGTTTGCCTTTGCGCCGCGGGCGAATCCTTCAAAGAAATCTTCAACCAGCTCGGCTTGCAAATCGCCCACGAGCCGTGTCTTCACTTTGGTCTTCACAACCGAAGCGGTGCGTCCGCTCAAATCCACGGCAGCCAACCCCAGCGTCTCATCCATGGTCATCAAAAAATATCCCGCGCGTAAAATTCCACGCTTGTCTCCGAGCGCCCTTTCAAAGGCCTCGCCAAGCGCGATCCCGACATCTTCCACCGTGTGATGCTGATCCACATCAAGGTCGCCCTTGCAGTTCAACTCCAGATCAAATCCGCCGTGTCTCGTGAACAATTCCAGCATGTGATCGAAAAAGCGAATCCCGGTCGAGATCTTGTATTGCCCCGTGCCTTCGATCGTGAGCCGGAGCGCAATCGCAGTCTCCGCAGTCTTCCGATCAATCGTTGCAGCCCGCTTGGCCGCAACCGCTCTCGTGGTTTTCTGCACCGCAGTTTTCTTCATCCTTTTCCCTTCCAGCCAATCTCCGCCAGCGCCGCTTCGAGGGCGTAGATGGCATTCACCGTCTGCTCGCGCGTTCCAATCGTGATACGCACGCAGCCTTCGCAACCAGGATCACTGGAGCGGTCGCGAACCAGCACGTTCCGTTCCCGCATCTCCTCCACGAACCGGCGATGCTGCGCGCCGATCCGCGTCAATACAAAATTCGCCGCCGAGGGCCAGCGCTGCACTCCATTCCGATCCAGCGCCGTCTCAAACTCCACGCGAGCCGCGCGCACCTCAGCCACATACCAGTTCAGATAGTCCATGTCTGCCAAAGCGGGCGGCAGGCAGGCAAGCGCCAGAGAATTCACGCTATACGGAGAAATCACGCGCCGCATCCACTGCATCTGCTCTGCGGAAGCAGCCAGCATGCCAAGCCGGAGACCAGCGAGACCGAAGGCTTTTGAAAACGTTCGCGCAACAATCAGATTCGGCGTCTTGCCGACCAGATCGATTACGGTCTCGCCAAGAAAGTGAAAATACGCTTCGTCCACCAGCACAGCGGCGTGCGGCGCAGCCTCAAGCACCCGCAGAATCTGTTCGCGGCGCACCGTTTGCCCGGTCGGGCTGTTAGGGTTTGCAATTGCAATCAACCGGGTCTGGGCAGTAATCGCCCCTAGCAATGCATCAAGGGGAAAGACGAAGTCATCTCCCGCCGCTATCCGGTCAATACGAGCTTCCGCTCCCGAACCATAGACCTCATACATGGAGTAGGTCGGCACGGGCAACAGCAGCGCATCGCCCGGATTCAGATACGTCTGGCAAAGCACATGGATGGCTTCATCCACTCCGTTCGTGAGCAGCACCTGCTCCGGACGCAGTCCATGATGTTCCGCAACAAGCGCCTCCACAGGCGCGCGCTCCGGATACTTCGTCAGGTCCGCGCTTGAGATTGCGCCCAGCACCTCACGCACCTTCGGCGAACAGGCCAGGGTATTTTCGTTGAAATCCAGACGCAGGCCGCTGCGATCGCCCAGTGGCGGATGATACTCCTTCATGCGCAACACTCCGGCGCGCGGTTCAAGCATACTCACGACGCCCTCCTGCCTTGTTCAATCTTTCAAGCACCGCTTGGGCGTGTCCCGTCAGGCCTTCGGCTTCAGCCAGAGCCACTGCGGCCGGCCCAAGCCGATTTACACCGGCTGCCGTGTATTCCTGCACCGTTACAAGCTTCAGATAATCCATCACGCTCAGCCCGCCCCGCAAGCGCGCGAGACCGCTGGTCGGCAATGTGTGATTCGGCCCGGAAACATAATCCCCGAGCGGCTGCGAAGACCATGGGCCGACAAACACGGAGCCGGCATTCCGCACCCAGGTCAGATCTTCGGCGCTGTCAATCGTCAAATGTTCTGGAGCCAGCCGATTTGTCACCTCTCTGGCCTCGTTCGCTGTTTTTGTAACTATCACAGCTCCGTTTTTTGCCAGAGACTTCCGGGCGATGGAATTCGCCTTTCCGCTCCGGCTCACTGCCGCAGCCACGGCCCGTGCCAGATCACTCCGGCTCGTCAGCAATATGGCCACGGAATCCGGGTCATGCTCGGCCTGTGCAATAAGGTCCGTGGCGATGCCTTCCGGATCTCCCGCTTCGCTGGTGACGACAATCTCAGTGGGGCCGGCCAGCATGTCGATCCCGCAGTCAAAACTCACCAGCTTTTTCGCCGCCGTTACATACGCATTGCCCGGACCCACAATCTTGTCCACTTTCGCAATGCTTTCCGTCCCATACGCCAGCGCGGCAACCGCCTGTGCGCCGCCGATGCGATAAAAGGCCGTCACGCCGCACAGGTAGGCGGCGGCCAGGGTTTCCTTGGCGGGCCTCGGCGAAACCGCAACGATGCGCCCCACGCCCGCCACCTGCGCTGGAATCACTGTCATGAGCATCGTCGAGGGCAGCGGATAGCGGCCGCTCGGCACATAGCAACCCACTGCATCCAGCGGGATCACCTTCTGCCCCACCGTCACGCCCGGAGCCACGTTCATATCGAACTCGCGTGGGCGCTGTCTTTCGGCGAACCGGCGAATATTGTTCATTGCCAGCTTCATCGCTGACCGCAACTCCGTCGAAGTCTCCCGCCAGGCTGCTTCCATCTCCTCGAAAGTAATCTCGATCGGCTCACTGGCCGGTATACCGTCAAGCTTGGTGCGCTGGCGCAGAAGGGCAGCATCGCCGCCCTTCCGCACGCTCTCCACAATGCGCCGGGCCACAGGCATCGCGCGCTCATAGCTAGCATCGGTGCGGCTCGTCAGGCGCCCAAGCAGCGCGTAAACTTCTTCCGCCTTGCGCCCCTTCGTGCTCAACACGCGCATGACTAGAGCACCACCTTATTGAGGGGATATTCCACAATCCCGGTCGCCTCGGCAGCCTTCAGTTTCGGAATTACGTCGCGTACCACGCTCTCTTCGAGAATCGTGTTGACCGCAACCCAATCGGAGTTGCTGAGTTCGGACACGGTCGGCGAATTCAGTGCCGGCAGCACCGAGAGCACCTGTGCCAGATTCGATTTCAATACATTCAGCATCAGACCAACCTGCCCCTGAGCCGCGATGGCGCCGCGAAGCATCAGGGCAAGGGTGTCAATCTTGCTGCGCTTCCATTCATCGCTGTATGCCGTGCGATTCGCGATCAGGTGGGTCTCGCTCTCCATTACCGTATCGATGATGCGCAGGCGATTGGCGCGGAGCGAGCTTCCGGTTTCCGTGACTTCCACGATGGCGTCGGCCAGCGTCGGCGGCTTGACTTCCGTGGCGCCCCAGCTGAACTCGACATGTACGGGCACATTTTTCTCGGCGAAATAGCGCTTGGTGACTTCCACCAGTTCGGTGGCGATCGTTTGCCCACCCAGGTCTTCGGCTTTCTGGTAGGGCGAGTCTTCCGGCACCGCCAGCACCCAGCGGACCTTTCTACGGCTCTGCTTGGCATACACAAGGCTGGTCACGCTTTCCACGTCGAGACCGCTTTCCACCACCCAGTCAATACCCGTCAAACCGGCGTCGAGCACACCGTGATTAACGTAGCGTGCCATCTCCTGCGCACGAATCAGCATGCATTCGATCTCAGGATCGTCAATGCTCGGAAAGTAGGAACGCCCATTGGCGTAAATGTGCCAGCCTGCACGCTCAAACAAAGCGATGGTTGCGTCCTGCAGGCTGCCCTTTGGAATTCCAAGGCGGAGCTTGTTCGCCATTAGCGGACCTCCTGTGCGACAGGAAATGAAATGGGCCGCGTGAAGCAGCTCACAGTACCCTCGTGGCAAACCAATCCATCGCCTTCCACCTCGACTCGGAAGAGGAGCGTGTCGTTGTCGCAGTCGGTTGCGGCCTCTAAGACACGCAGGCGGTTGCCGCTGCTCTCGCCTTTCATCCACAGCTTTTGCCGTGTACGGCTCCAAAATGTGACATAACCGGTTTCCAGCGTCTTCTGGTAGCTCACCTCATTCAGGAAACCAACCATGAGCACCTGCCCGGTTTTGGCGTCCTGGACGATGCCCGGCACCAGGCCGTCCAGCTTTTCGAAATCGATCGTTGCGTCCGTCATGTATCAAGTCCTTTTCTTAAGTCACGGTGGATATGACGCAAAAAGCCCGCTGGCTCTTGCGCCGGCGGGCTTTCTCAAAGTCTCGGTCTGGCTTTAGCTATTTCGATCCAGACAGATCCGCCGGCACACTCGTCGCGTGGTGATGATGGTGACGATGATGGTGGCGAATCTTCATCCTGATATTGAACATAATGGCACGGCTTCGGGCTGTCAACGCCCGAAGCAAATCCGGCGGGCTTCGGCACTCGTCCGGGGAAGATGTTTGCGGTTGCCCCTGTGTTTGGCGACCTGAATTTTTATACTCTGTGATTCAATACTGGCTGTGAACCACACATTTCAGATCGGTCCCGTAACGGTGGGAGATGGCGCGCTTTTCCTCATTGCCGGCCCATGCGTCATCGAAAGCGAAATGCACGCCCGCAAGATGGCCGACGCCATCCAGCAAATTGCCGCTGATCTCGGCATCCCCTACATTTTCAAGGCCTCTTACGACAAGGCCAACCGCACCTCGGTTACCAGCTTTCGCGGCCCCGGCCTGAAAGACGGTACTGCGATCCTGGGGCGGATCGCGAGGGAAAATCGACTGCCCGTACTCACCGACGTCCACGAACCCGGTCATTGCGCCATCGCCGCCGAACACGTGGATGTGCTGCAGATTCCTGCCTTTCTTTGCCGCCAGACGGACCTGCTGCTGGCCGCGGCCAATTCCGGCCGCGCCGTCAACGTGAAGAAAGGCCAGTTCGTTGCCCCGTGGGACATGCAACACACCGTGGGCAAACTGGAATCTACCGGCAACCGGCGCTATTTCCTGACCGAACGCGGTGCCAGCTTCGGCTATAACAACCTGGTCGTGGACATGCGCTCGCTGCCGATCATGCGCAAACTGGCTCCGGTGGTTTTTGACGGCACACACTCAGTACAGACGCCCTCGGCCGCGAATGGCGTATCAGGCGGCCAGCCGGAGTTCATCCCGGTCCTGGCGCGCGCCGCTGTCGCCGCCGGCATCGATGGCTTGTTTCTCGAGGTTCACGATAACCCGGCCGCAGCTAAGTCAGACGGCGCCAACGCGCTCCATCTGAACCTGTTGAAGCCCCTGCTCGAAAACCTGCTGGCGATCCATCGGGCCGCGCATCCGGCCCCCGCACCCGGGAAACGTTGACTGCACGACCTTTGCCGAGGCGCTTCAACCGTGTATCGTGAAAGTTTCTAGGCTATTCCGTGAGGTTTGAGAAATTCGCGTGAGAATCCGTCGTTCTTTTTTTGCCACTCTGGTTGCTGCGGCACTTGTGCTTTCTACAGCTTCGTTGCATGCACAGGTTGTTGCCACGGCACCGGTAACCGTCTCACCCGCCTATAACAATCACTTCGATGTGTTCGGCGGATACATGTACTCGCACTTCAATCCGGCTCGCGGCGATCAAATCCATGCCATCAACATGCTGGGAGTCAACGGCACATTCACTGACTGGGTAAAGCCCAGCTTCGGTTTTGAGTTCACGACACGCCATGTTTTCGGGACGATTCTCCCGCCGGTAAATGGCTACGGCATCAAGAACTACCGGGCGTCTCAGCATTTTTTCATGGTCGGCGTGGCGTCGCGCTTTGTCCGTCATCCCAAGTATGACTTCGGCATGCATCTCGACGTTGGAGCCGTCTATGGCATCTTCAACAATGGATACCCTGCCTACGTGCAGCCAATCGACTTGGGCATCTTCAATACCCAGCCGGCCATTGCCATGGCGATCGGCGCTTTTTACGACTACAACATCAAGCCCAAATGGGCGATACGCCTTTACACCGACTGGCAGCCCACCTTTTATGGCAAGACACATCAGGACGAATTTGCCGGCGCACTTGGAATTGTCTACAAATTTGGAAAGCGGAAGATAAAGTAAATCTATCCCGAAACCGAAAGGCCGCCAGCGATGCTGGCGGTCTTTTTCATGCCCCGAACGGCACGTCCTACTGTTTCGTGGGGCGAATATGCAGTTCGCGCAACTGCGCATCGCTGACCGGCGTAGGAGCATCGACCATCAGATCGATTGCCTTTGCTGTCTTCGGGAAAGCAATTACTTCGCGCAAACTGGTGGCTCCCGCAAGAATCATGACGAGCCGATCCAGCCCCAGCGCAATGCCGCCGTGGGGCGGAGTGCCGTACTGCAGCGCTTCCAGAAAGAAGCCAAACCGCGTCTTCGCTTCTTCATCTGACATGCCCAGCGCTCGGAAAATCTCCTGTTGAACATCCTGCCGGTGAATACGGATCGAGCCGGAACCCAACTCCAGTCCGTTCATCGCCAGATCGTAATACCGCGCGCGCACCGATGCCGGATCGGAGACCAGCCGGTCCATATCCTCGTCATGCGGCGACGTAAATGGGTGGTGCGCCGGCATCCACTGCTGCTCCGCCTCGTCGTACTCGAACATGGGAAAATCCGTCACCCAGATCGGGCGAAAAGCCCGCGAACCTTCCACCAGGCCAGTTTCTCGCTCAGGATCACCCACAACAGCATCCGTTACCCCAAAGCAACCGTGCCGGTCAGCATACTTCTTGGCCAGTTCCACACGAAGATTGCCCGCCGCGCTCAGGACAGCAATTTCCCGCTCAGAAAGCCGTCCCGTCAGCTTCGTGTCGCTCGCGCGAATATGATGCGTGGGGTCGCCCGCCACAATCACCAGCAAGTCATGCTCGTTCGCGTCCGCCGCTGCACGAACCTTGGCAACGACTTCGGGGAATGTCTTTTCCAGCCGCTTGAGATCGTCAATCAGCTTCGCGCCCTTTCGCATATCAAACAACGGGCGGTTGTCCTCACGCTCTTTGCGCGAGAGCTCGCCAACCTTCGGAACACGCACCGCCACGATGGGCAGTGCGGGATCGATTGCCAGCGTCTCCAGCTGTCCCACGGTAAATGCCTCGCGCACATCGGTCAGTCCCGGCAACCGCAGGTCGGGCTTGTCAATGCCAAATCGCCGCATCGCCTCGTCATAGGTAATCTGCGGAAATGGCGTCGGTAGCGCGATTCCGACTGCTTTGAAAGCCGCCGCCAGGAAGCCTTCCACGACGCGGAAGACCGTCTCCTGCTGCGGAAAGGTCATCTCCAGGTCGATCTGCGTGAATTCCGGCTGGCGATCCGCCCGCAGGTCTTCGTCGCGGAAGCAGCGTGCGATCTGGAAATAGCGGTCCATGCCGGAGATCATCAAAATCTGCTTGAAGAGCTGCGGCGACTGCGGCAGGGCATAAAATTCGCCCGGATGCACCCGGCTCGGCACCAGATAATCGCGCGCGCCCTCGGGTGTAGACCGCGTCATGAACGGCGTCTCAATCTCAAAAAAACCCTGGCTTGACAGGTACTTTCGCACCGCCAGCGCCACCTTGTGGCGCACCTCAAAATTGTGCTGCATCTCCGGGCGGCGCAGATCGATATACCGGTACTTCAGCCGGACCTCTTCGTTTCCGATCGCCTCTTCCGCAGGCGAAAACGGCGGCACTTTGGCATCGTTCAGGATCAGCAGTTCGCTGGCCGCAATCTCAATTTCTCCGGTCGGCATCTTCGGATTCACGGCATCCTTGCCGCGCTCGCGCACAGCACCGGTGGCGCAGATAACGTACTCAGGCCGGGCCTGCTCGGCTTTGGCGTGGCCGTCAGGGCTCAAATCCTTATCGAGCACCACCTGCGTCATGCCGTAGCGGTCGCGCAGGTCAAGGAAAATCAGGTTACCGTGGTCGCGCCGGCGATTGACCCATCCCATGATGGTGACGGTTTGCCCAGCGTGCGCCGTGCGCAGCTCTCCGCAAGTATGCGTGCGTTGTTTGGTGCCTAGAAAATCCAGCAATGCAATTCTTCCTTCTGTATCAGCAATGGACTTCGAATTTCAGACGCGGTCCAGCCGGCCGGTCATCCTAGCCCCTGAGATGGTGAATCAAATCTGCTCGCGCCACCTTCACCTGCTCGCCGGTGGCGAAATCTTTTACGGTCAGAATACCGGACTTCTGCTCGTCTTCTCCGAAGAGCACGATCCTGCTCGCCAGCTTATTCCCCACTTCAAACGACTTCTTAAGCCGGAAGCTCCCGTCGCCCAGTTCAATGCGCAATCCCGTCCGCCGCAACTCGCGCGCCAGTTCCAGCGCGGGCGCATTCATCGCCTCGCCCAGCGGTGCGACATAAGCGTCTGCCAGCCCCCCTGGTGCGGCCTCGGCCTGCGCCTGCAGCGTGAGAATCAGCCGGTCTTCCCCTATGGCAAATCCAATGCCCGGCGCCTTTGGCCCTCCGATGGCCTCGCTCAATCCGTCATACCGTCCACCGCCCAGCAGAGCGTTCTGCGCGCCCAATCCTCCATGGCTGAACTCGAACGTCGTCCGTGTGTAGTAGTCCAATCCGCGCACCAGTCTTGGATTCACCTCATAAGGCACCCCGCAGGCATCCAGCGCCGCGCACACAGCGGCAAAGTGCGTCTTCGAATCATCGTCCAGGTACTCCGCAATCTTCGGCAGCGCCTCGATGATGGGCTGGTCTTCCGGCACCTTGCAGTCCAGCACCCGCAGCGGATTCGTCTCCGCCCGGCGCTGGCAGTCGACGCACATCTTCGGAGCCTTATCCTTCAGGGCCTCGCGCAAAGCCGCAATGTAGCGCGGCCGGTCGCTGGCCGAGCCGACCGAGTTCAGCGTCAGCTTCCAGTCTTTTATGCCAAGCTCATTCAAGAAACTGGCCAGCATCTCCAGCACTTCGGCATCCCGCAGCGGCGATTCCGATCCCGCGCTGGGGGGGCCAATCACCTCCGCGCCAATCTGCCAGAACTGCCGGTAGCGGCCCTTTTGCGGACGCTCCCGCCGGAACTGCGGCCCGATGTAGAAAAGCTTCTGCAGCAGCCCCTTATCGCCCAGCTTGTGCTCGATGTACGCCCGCACCACGCCAGCCGTGTTTTCCGGGCGAAGGGTCAGCGATTGTGCCTTTTCCGACTGCGCCCGCGCCCGATCTTCCCACGTGTACATCTCCTTGGAGACGATATCCGTTTCCTCGCCGACGCTGCGGGCAAATAGCGAGGTATCCTCGAAAATCGGTGTACGAATTTCGCCGAAGTTGTAGCGCGCAAACACGCGCCGCGCCGTCTCCTCGACGCGGTTCCAAAGCTCTGTTTCCGGAGGCAGCAGATCGCGCGTACCCCGCACCGCCTTTAGTGTGCTCATAAGCGTAATTCTCAGATTATCAGGGCCAATCGCGTTGTCCGCCGAGGCAGCCGTCTTCGCGCGGGAAAAACAGCGCGATCCCGCTAAAATAAGAGTTGAATGCCGTTAATCGAACAATATGACGTCGCGGTCGTAGGAGCAGGCCACGCCGGCTGTGAAGCCGCCACTGCCGCTGCCCGCATGGGGCTGCGCACGGCGCTCTTCACGCTCAACCTCGACCTTATTGCCCAGATGTCCTGCAATCCCGCCGTCGGCGGCATCGCCAAGGGCCATCTGGTTCGCGAGGTCGACGCTCTCGGTGGCATCATGGGCGAGGTTGCGGACGCCGTCGGCATCCAGTTCCGCCTGCTCAACACCTCGCGCGGTCCGGCTGTCTGGTCGCCTCGCGCTCAATGCGACAAGCAGCAGTACCGCCTCAAAATGCGCGAAATGCTCGAGTCGCAGCCGAATCTCTTCATCAAGCAGGCTGAAGTCGTCGACGTGGTGATCGAAGAGTCCCGCATCACCGGCATCCGGCTTCGTGATGGCCGCGTGATTCATGCCGGAGCCACGGTCATCACCACCGGCACGTTCCTCAACGGGCTCATCCATTGCGGCGAACAACGTATTCCCGCAGGGCGCTCCGGCGAGCCGCCATCGGTTCTGCTGGGCGAATCTCTCAAACACCTTGGCCTGCGCGGCTGCCGCCTCAAAACCGGAACTCCGCCGCGCCTCGACGGCCGCACCATCGACTGGTCAAAGTTTGAAGAGCAGCCCGGCGACGCCGATCCTACGCCCTTCAGCTTCCGCACAAAGACGCTGCCGATGCGGCAAATCTCCTGTCACATCGCCTACACGACACCGGAAACCTTGCGGCTCATCCGCGAGAATGTGCATCGTTCGCCCATGTATTCCGGCCAGATCGAGGCCATCGGCCCACGCTACTGCCCTTCCATTGAAGACAAGGTAGTCAAGTTCCCGGACAAGGACCGCCACCAGTTCTTCCTCGAACCCGAAGGCCTCAACACGCACGAGGTTTACGTCAACGGCATGTCCACCTCGCTGCCCATGGACGTGCAATTCGCCATTGTCCGCTCCATTCCGGGCCTCGAGGAAGCGGAGATGCTGCGCCCCGGCTACGCCATCGAATACGACTCCATTGACCCCACCGAACTTGACCGCTCACTCCGCGTCAAGAAGTTCGAGGGGCTGTACCTGGCCGGGCAGATCAATGGCACGAGCGGCTACGAGGAAGCAGCGTGCCAGGGCATCATGGCGGGCATCAATGCAGCTCTGCACGTGCGGAACGAGCAGCCCTTCACCCTCAACCGCACCGAAGCGTACACCGGCATCCTCATCGATGACCTCATCTCCAAAGGCACCAACGAGCCTTACCGCATGTTCACCTCGCGCGCGGAGTTCCGCCTCCACCTGCGCATCGACAATGCGGATCGCCGCCTGACCCCCTATGGCCGCCGGCTTGGTCTCATTGACGACCAGGCATGGGCCGACTACGAATCCAAGCAGGCGCGCGCTGTGGCGCTGGAGAAGCTCCTCGCCACCAGGCGAATCAAGGAAGGCAGCTGCGCAGAGTCTGCCCTGGCAGCCGGAGGCGTCGCCGATACAGGCTCTATCGCCGGCCAGAGCTACGCGCAACTCCTCAGGCGGCCTGAAGTCAAGATCGAGACGCTATGGCCGCCGATCCTCGAAGAAATTACCTCCGGAAGCGATGTCACACTGTTCACCTCATGGCTCAATCAACCGGAAAAGGCATCGGCCCCGCTGCCTGCGCACGTCCGTAACGAGCTCAAAACTGTCGAAACCGAAATCAAGTACGCGGGCTATCTTGACCAGCAGCGCAAGTCGATGGAGAAGCTCAAGAAGGCCGAATCGCGTGTCATCCCCGACTGGTTTGATTACCAGGCCGTCAGCGGCCTTTCGCGTGAAATGCAGGAAAAGCTCCTGCGCGTGCGCCCGCAAACCATCGGCCAGGCCAGCCGCATCCCCGGTGTCACCCCGGCTGCGCTTTCGCTCATCAACGTCTACATTGAAATTCAGGGCCGAAGGCTAGCCGGGAAGTAACTGCATTGATTACGCATTCTTCATGTTGTGAATTGCCGCCACCCCCTCCATGGCGAGACTTCGCTAATCGCACCGGCGTCTAAAGAGTTGTAGCGCCAGGAAAGCCGATTGCGTTTTCGCTTTCTGGACGAGGTCGATAATGCGCATCTCTCTACCGCTGCTTCTCGTCATTCCCTTCCTGTTTTGCACCTCCCATGCCTTTTCACAGGATGCCGCGGACCAGGCGTTGCAAGCCTCCCAGCAAGCAGCCCAGGAGGCGCAGCAGGCCAACATTCAGGCCATGCAAGCCTCTCAGCAGGCGGCCCAGGCGAATATGGCCGCTATGACACAGGCGCAGACAAACGCTGCGAGCTATAACGGAGACGATTGGACGCCGGCCCCGAAGTTCCTGCTGCGGCCCGGAACGTATCGCGCCGGCACGGTCATACGGCTACGTGACAGCGCCCCGGGAGCGGCCATTTATTACACGACCGATGGATGGACACCGACCCTTCGCTCTGCCCGCTACACCACACCGATCACGCTGAAGAATGATATGACCCTGCAGGCAATTGCCGTCGCAAGCTATTGCCGTCCCAGCCTCGTTGTTGCCAAAACCTATAAAGTTCGTCGCAAAGTGGCGGGCCTGCTTTCCGCGGCGTCGGCCCCGTTGCCTGCTCCGAAGCCATTATCGGAATCCATCACGCTGCCAAACGGCACTCCGGTCAAACTCGCCTTTGCAAAAGAAGTCAGATCAAGCACGGCTCAGATTGGCGATCCTCTCCCACTGGTGCTGGCCAATGATCTCGTGATACACGGCTTTCTTGTGGCGCCCAAAGGAACGCCTGCCGATGGCCGCGTGACCGCTGTCAACTCCAACGGTGCGTTGGGAAAACCCGGCGAGATCACGTTTCGCGTGACTGCGCTGGTTTTACCCGGTGCAAGAATTCCGCTGTCAGGTCAGGAAACAAAGGCGGGCTCCATCCCAGTCAAGACGATGCGTTCCCTGCTTTGGATTCCCGCCGTTGGCGTATCTTCTCTGTTGATCCACGGAAAGGAAGCGATCATTCCGTCGGGAGCGATCCTCACAGCTCATATTTCGCAAGCAAAAACCATCACTCCAGCAGAAACCAGACTTTCGCACTCGGCCAAGTCCGAATCTCCCGAATGAAGAGACTGTCCCGGTTCGGGAAATCCGCACAACAAGTCCTGCACCAACTCACGGCATCATCGGCGATAACCCAAAGTCGTGTTATTCTAAAGCTGCTGAGAACCTGCCATCAGACGCAGGTGCCGTTCCGGTCCAGATCTGAACCGGAATCCTTTCCGGGCTCTCACGCCCCGTTTGTCTTCGCAATATTCCCGATTGAGCAAACAGATCACGTGAACACCTCACGGCTGCCAATCCAAAGAGAGCAGACCGCTTTTTCATGCAATTTTCTGAATTGAATCTTTCTACCCACCTCAAGCAGCAGCTTGCCCGTAACCAGTTTGTAACTCCCACTCCAGTCCAGGCTGCGGCCATTCCGCCCGCAATGGATGGCAGGGACGTACTCGCCACAGCCGAAACCGGCACGGGCAAAACGCTCGGCTTTCTGCTGCCAGCCATGGAACGCCTGCTGGCTTCCAAAGGCAAGCACCCCGCGGTGTTGATTCTCACACCTACGCGCGAGCTGGCGCTTCAGGTGGAAAAGCAATATGCGCAGCTGGCCGGCAAGGCTCTGCCGCGTGCCGCATCGCTGATTGGCGGAGCCAGCGAAAATAATCAGATTCGCGACCTCCAGGCAGGCGCCCGGCTGATTGTCGCTACACCCGGACGCCTCGAAGACTTCCTCGAGCGCCGCCTCATTGACCTGTCCCGCATCGACGTTCTCGTCCTCGACGAGGCGGACCGCATGCTTGACATGGGCTTCATTCCGGCCGTTCGCCGCATTGTCGCAAAGCTCCCGAAAGAGCGCCAGACTCTGTGTTTTTCGGCCACCATCGACCCTGCCGTCGCACACCTGCTCAACGAAATTCTGCGCAACCCCATACGGCTGTCTTTCGGTTCGACTCAGCAAGCATCCAGCAGTGTTCGCCTCCTGGCCTATGAGGTCGATCCCGACCAGAAGGCCGCTCTGGTGCATCGCGTCGTCACCGAAGAGCAGGGGCAGTCTCTCGTATTCGTCGGAACCAAGCGCCGTACCGAGCATGTGGCGCGCCGCCTGGGCAAAGCCGGAATCCCAGTGGCAATGATCCACGGCGATCGGTCACAGTCCCAACGCAATCGCGCCCTGGAGGACTTCCAGCGCGGGCGCGCCCGTGTACTTGTCGCAACCGACGTCGCCTCACGCGGCATTCATGTCGACAACATCGCACAGGTCATCAACTACGACCTGCCCAAAATGACCGAAGACTTCATCCACCGCGCTGGCCGCACGGGGCGCGCCGGAAACACCGGCGTCGCTGCCACTTTCTACACACCCATCGAACGCCGCGACTTCCTGCGCTTCGAGAAGGCACTCAATCGCAAGATTGAACGCGTCGTCATCGAGGGAGCAGGCAATCTGGATCGTGAAGAGCGTGGCCACGTGGTAACCACGGCGCCGGCACTGAAGGTTGCCTCCGTGAAGCCCGCAAAGCGACAGGGCAAGAGCAAAACTCCAGCTCCGCCTCAGCAGCGTGTTTACCTTGAGGGAGAACGGCTTCAGCGCTACGCAAACGGATGACCTGGTTCCAGGCACCGGGTCTCTGGTTTTTTCTCAAGACTAGGAGCTGTCCCACTCCCGTGAGAGGGATGGCTCCTCTCAAAATCTCTTCCAGATACAGTTACAATCGTCTTGCGTGACGGCCGCAGCTGCGGTTCGCCCCGGAGAGGGCCTATAGCTCAATCGGTTAGAGCAGCGGACTCATAATCCGTTGGTTCCAGGTTCAAGTCCTGGTGGGCCCACCAACCCGGTTTCCGCTTACGCGTCATTCCAACGCACATCCAGTAAGTCGAGCTCGCGCTCGACCTCCCGCAGGGTGCTATCGCGAATCGTGCCAGCAGCCCGCAGCCGCATCAACTCCTCGCGTTCGGCTTGGCGCAGGCTGTAGGCAATCTGCTGCATTGTCTGTTGACGTTCCCTCTGAGACGGCTCTTCCGTTGCTTTCTCCTCCGGTTCAAGATCCTGCAGGCGCTCCCTATAAAAACGTTCCATGAGCTCGTATGCTGCCCGGTTCGTTTCCAGCTCGTCATCGCTCTCCCGAATCGAGTGCAGTCTCGCCAGACCAGCACGGACGATGGCGGCCTTTGCCTCAAGCGCCATCCTTCGAACACCCTCAGGTTCAGCCACTTTGAGCCGGCGGATCACCATCGGGAGAGAGAGCCCCTGGCCCACGAGCGTCACCAGGATCACGGCGTAGGAGAAGAAGATGATCGCCTGCCGTTCCGGAAATGGCTGGCCAGCCGCAATGAAGCTTGGCAACGAGAGTGCCGCCGCCAGCGTGAGTACCCCGCGCATCCCACTCCAGCTCACCACCGCGAGTACGCGGTTCGAAATATGTTCCACTTCTCGACGAAACAGACGGCTGCGAAGCACCTGGACGGCACGTGCTCCGGCAAAAACCCAGAAGAAACGCAAGGCAATCAGGAGCGCGCAGACCATGGCGGCGTGCAGCAGTTTCTGAGTCCAATTGGAGTCCTTCATGCCATGCAGAATCAACGGAAGTTGCAGCCCGATCAGGATGAAGACCAGTCCATTGAAGCTGAAATCAATGGTGTCCCACACCGCTCTGGCTTCAAGCCGGGTCTGGGACGAAAAGGTTCTCGACTGCATACGCCCAAAGTACAGTCCGCAGGCCACCGTCGCCAGGACGCCGGAGCCGTGAAAGCTCTCGCCCAGGAGATAGGCAAAATACGGAGTTACGATACTCACGAGCAACTGCAACGCCACCGATCGCAGGCGTCTCTCGAAATGCTCGATCACTACCGCAACCAACAGGCCGGCGACAACGCCCGCGACGATGAGCCACAAGAATTGGCCGATGCCTGCAAAAACAGTGGGAGTCGTGCCGGAAACCACCAATGCCGAAGTAAACTGCAGCGCGACCAGAGCCATCGCGTCGTTGATGAGGCTCTCGCCTTCGATAACCTGCAGGATGCGGTGCGGCAGCCCCACACGTCGCGCAACCGCGCCCACCGCGATTGGATCCGTCGTCGACACCACTGAGCCCAGCACCGCGCCTGCTCGCCAGTTGAAGCCAGGCACGATGAAATGCATCGCAGCGGCAACGCCGAATATGGTGAAAGCCACCAGGCCAAGGCCCAGCATCAGGATGTGCGGCGCATTTGCCCGCAACTCGGTCCAGTCAATGCTGATCGTGCTGGCAAATAGCAGCGGCGGTAGGACCACGAGGAAAATGAAGGAAGGGTCGATGGAGACCTTAGGAACCCATGGCAAGAAGCTGAGTGTCAAACCACCCAGCAGCAGAACGATGGGATAGGGTACGCGCAGCCGCTGCGCCAGTGCGGCCAGCAACGCGATCATCGCGGTCAGCAGCAACAGCGTCACTTCAGCTTCATGTATCCCAGATCCAAACATCTTTCTGCACACTCAGATGCGGAATTTGCTCAACTCCCACGCGAGGCCTGCCATGCAGTAAACTGATTCGTTTGGCAGTCACGCGCAGCAGAAAATCAGGCGGCGCCCCGGCCTCGTAAGCATCACATTTATAATCAAGTTTCTCACGGCTTCCAGCCAGCACCTCGGAAAGGAACATGCATGCCGACCGACGTAGTCATGCCCCAGATGGGCGAATCGATCTTTGAAGGCACCATTACCAAATGGCTGAAAAAGCCGGGCGAGAGCATCCAACGCGATGAGCCGCTGTTCGAGATCTCGACCGACAAGGTCGACGCCGAAATTCCTTCGCCAGTTTCGGGCACGGTCGCCGAAATCAAAGTCCCCGAGGGAACGACCGTCCAGATCAACACGGTCGTCGCCACGATCAACGAAGAAGGCGCAGCAGCAAAAGCTCCTGCGGCGCCCGCCGAGCCCGCTGCGGCCCCCGCATCCACCGAGAATAAACCTGCACCAGCAACGCCGGCACCCGGCAATGGCGAACGGCACGAAGTCGTCATGCCCCAGATGGGCGAATCGATTTTCGAAGGCACGATCACCAAGTGGCTCAAGCAGGTGGGTGACAAGGTCGAGCGCGACGAACCGATCTTTGAGATTTCCACCGACAAAGTCGACGCGGAGATTCCCTCTCCTGTATCCGGAACCCTGACCGAAATCAAGGTTCCGGCCGGCAACACAGTGCAGATCAACACAGTAGTAGCCGTCATCGGCGGAACTGCGGGAGCCCCCGCAGCGGCCGCTGCCGCCGCACCCGCGCCCCCCGCTCCGGCGCCAACTCCAGCACCGGCAGAGGAAGAAGTATACGAAGGTGCTGAGGGCGTCCGTTCCTCGCCGCTGGTTCGCAAAATGGCTCGAGAGCACAACGTGGACCTGCGCAAGGTTTCCGGTACAGGCGCTGGTGGACGCATCACAAAAGACGATCTGCAGGCTTATCTGGCCGGCAAGCCCGCACCAGCGGCAGTTGCGGCCGCGGCTCCAACAGCGCCCGCACCAGCGGCGCCGGCAGCTCGCGCAACTGCCCCGACACCTGCCGTTGCGACTCCGCAACCCGGTGAACTGGTGCCGATGTCGAAGATGCGCTCCATCATCGCGCAGCGCATGGTTGACTCTAAACACACTAACGCTCATGTGCACACGGTCTTCAAGGTGGACTTCACGCGTATCGTCAAGCTACGCGAAAAGGAGAAGAACAAGTACGAGCAGCGCAATGGCGTCAAGCTCACCTATATGCCGTTCATCACGCGGGCGGCGATTGCAACCCTGCGCAAATTGCCCATCGTGAACGCTCAGATTGAGGGCGACGCAATCCGCTACCCCGCCAACATCAACGTTGGCATCGCGGTGGCTCTGGACTGGGGTCTGATTGTGCCTGTTATCAAGCAGGCCGAAGAGAAGAGCTTCCTGGGCATTGCACGCAGCATCGCCGATCTGGCCGAGCGCGCGCGCACCAAAAAGCTGAAGCCCGACGAAGTTGGCTCCGGCACCTTCACCATCACCAACCCCGGCATCTTTGGCGAGCAGTTCGGCACCCCCATCATCAACCAGCCGGAAAGCGCCATCCTCGGCGTCGGCGGCCTCTTCAAGGAGCCTGCCGTCATCACCGACAAGGACGGCACCGACTCAATCGCCATCCGCCATATGATCCACCTGACGCTTGGCTTTGATCACCGCATCATTGACGGCGCTGACGCGGGCAAATTCATGGCGGAGATGAAGAAATATCTCGAAAATTGGAACGAGGACATCGGGTAAGCTCCGGAAATTCTCCAATTCCAACAAGACGAAAGGCCGGCATCCGATCCCGGAGGCTGGCCTTTTCCATTTCCAACATTTATTGCTGCCGTTTCAGTCGCTCTTCTGCCTCTTGCACTCGCGCCACCGCCTCTTCGCTGGTAGCACCTACTGCGGAAAGATGCCCCATTTTCCGGCCTTTTCGCGCGGTGTGTTTCTCGTAAAGATGCAGGCGAACCCCCGGCACGCCAAGCGCCAGATCAAAGCGGGGCACGCGATGGTTGCCCGCCGCATCCAGCCACAGATCACCCAGCAGATTTACGATTGCCGCAGGCTGTACGACTGAAACATCTCCCAGAGGCAAGTCACAAACAGCTCGAATTCCCTGCTCGAACTGACTGGTGACACAGGCTCGCTCGCTTGCGTGATAGCTGTTATGCGGGCGCGGTGCCAGTTCGTTCACCAGCAGTTTTCCATCCGTCGTTACGAACATTTCAATCGCCAGCAATCCTTCCAGCGTGAATTGTCCCCCTATAGCACAGGCAAGCTCCTGGGCCTGCCTCTCAAGATCAGGATCGATCCCCGCGGGAATCACGCTCCAGGCAAGGATCTGGTGCACGTGATGGTTACGCGCCGTGGGAAAGCTGCGTGTCTCCCCGCTTGGGCTGCGCGCAACCATCACCGACACTTCGCAGTCCAGATCAATGGCTTTTTCAACCACCACTGGTTTGCTGCCAAGCAGATGCCACGCATCCGCCGCCTGCTCTTCCAATGTGGCCTCTGCCGCTGTAAAACCGACCTTGACCTGCCCGCGGCCGTCGTATCCTCCTTGCGCGGCCTTCACAAAGCACCTGCCCCCCAGCGCCAGCAGTGCTTGTGCAAGTTCCTTCGCGGAAGTTGCAGCCCGGTAATCGCCAACCGGAAATCCGTGATCCCGCAGCCAGTTCTTCTGCAAAATACGGTCTTGAATGATCCCCAGCATCGCCGCCCCCGGTCTCACCGGGGCGTACTTCGCCGCAGCCTCCAGACAAGCCAGCGAAAGTTGCTCGATTTCCAGCGTCACTACGTCGGACCCGCGCGCCAGGTCGCCCGCAGCATGTGCGTCGTTCCACTGGCCTTCGAAGCAGGCATCCACCACAAAGCGCGCTGGACACGAGGGGTCCGGGTCCATCACCTGTACGCGATACCCAAACGACCGCGCGGACATGGCCATCATCCGGCCAAGCTGTCCGCCGCCCAAAATGCCGATCGTTGAACCGGGAAGAATCGCACTCATGCGTGGGGCTCCCGGAACTGCAAAACCGGCAACTCCATCGCCAGCACTTCTTCGCGCCTTGCCTCTCGCCACTTTTTCAGACGGATGCGCAACCCCGGATCCGTGGTAGCAAGCATCTCCGCTGCAAGCAAAGCGGCGTTCGCGGCTCCAGGCTTGCCGATAGCCAGCGTCCCCACCGGAACGCCCTTTGGCATCTGGACAATTGAGAGCAGCGAATCGATTCCCTGCAGCGCGGTGGCCGGTACCGGTACACCCAGCACCGGCACCAGCGTTTTTGCCGCGAGCATGCCCGGCAGATGCGCCGCGCCTCCGGCGCCTGCGATAATCGCGCGCAACCCGCGTTCTTCCGCCTGCTCTGCGTACGCAAAAAGCAGGTCAGGCGTACGATGCGCGGAAACCACGCGCGCCTCATGCGCGATACCCAATTCGGTGAGGATTTCTACCGCCGGAGCGAGCACTTCGAAATCGCTCCGGGAGCCCATGACGATACCGACCAGCGGACTGTCTGCCATAACAGCCGATTATATCGGGAGTCGTCATCGATGCTGGAGAAACTCAATCACCATCTGAATTGCCGTAAAAACCCCCGCGGCAGCCAGCAGAAATCCCTTGGCCCGCTGGAAGTCCTGTTCATGAGCGCTGACACGGCGCTCGATCGCCGCAATCCGCCCGGTTTCGCCGTCACCGTAAAGCGCAGCCATCTGGTGTTTTAACACGGAGAGATCTGCCAGCACCTGTGCTTCAAATTCAGTCATGAAGGAACTCATTTTTCTATAACGGCAGATTGACAAAAACCGCCGCGGAAAAGCGCGAATAATTCGGCGGCGTGGAGCCGTCGTACATGCGGATGTAGTACTGTTCCATAACCGCCTCGCGCGGGATGATGAAATTGGGCACAGGGCTGCGCAACACCAGGTCCGAATTCGTACCCGGGCCAAAGGACCAGTCTCGTCGTCGAACTTCGAAACCGCCCCCTGTTGGCGGCGTCACGTTCGCGCTCACATTGATCTGCGAACTCGTCACGCTGGTGACAGCCAGCATGTCCAGATTGGCAAGCGGCGACGCAATTTGCGGCTGGACCGGCAACCACGCGTCGGCCGGAACCCCTGCGCTCGTTTTGATTGCAAGCGCGTCGGCCCAGTCGTTCGCAAATTGAATGGTGTATCTCGCGAGAGACGGCTGCGAGCACAGAAGATCTATTTGCACGCTTCGCACCACCACGCTCACGTCCATATCCGCGGAAGGCGAGTTGATCGCCAGCAGATCACCGGGCCAGACATCGCCGTTCTGATCCATGTTCCAGCCCGTATATTTTCCCTTCCAGGCCGCAGACCGGCTGGTGGCAAGCGCAAGCAAAGCATTGGCGGCATTTTCGCAATCCGCCGAACTCCGCGCTGCCGGCTGATGTGCCGTCCCAATCCAGGCCGCCGATCCTGGAAGCCCTGCCGCACCTTCGCTCGCAATGCTGTCGGCGCTCGCCAGGCGGGCGACAGCCACATTACGGGTCCGATATGACACGGCAATGATCTCTCCTGCCTGCGGAACACACGTCGGATAGAACCGTAACTTGCCGTTGCGCTCAATCCTGCAATTGGCGCCCTGCGCCGTAGTGCCTATCCGCCGAATCACACTGGCGCCGCTGGGCGGTGTGCTCACAACCCATGCGGGCCCGCCCTGAGTCACTTGAATGCTGGCAATGCTGCACTGTAAGTCCGCACTGTTGAGCGGCGCATAAACAGCGATTGCGGCCGTCTGAGGCAGAGCCCCTTCATACAAAATCGTCGGAGTTCCAGCCACACCCCCGGTCGTGTCCTGTGCCTCAAGCATGACCGTGACACCGGCATTTAGATACTCGCCTCCGGTTCCATTCAGCCCGCTATCGCCCATGTAGTAGTAACTCTGCAACACCCTCTGTGCTTCGTTCGAATACACGCGCAACCGCAAGGTGTACATGTGCCCGGCAGCAGGCGTAAACGATGTCCCGGAAACACTCCCCATTACCAGCGGCGCGATGGATGTCGTTCCGGATGGCTGAGAAATCTGGAAACCGGCGATACAAAGGCCGCTTTCGACAAAACCGTTATACAGCCCGTTGAGGATACCCACCGTCGTCGCTCCGAACTGAACACCGTTTGTCTCCAGGATCAGCGACCCTGCCAGTTCCATCCGCCCTTGCGCGCCAACCCACGACGATCCGTCAACCCCGTTGCCACCGGTGCAGGTAAGCCCGGCTGAAGTAATAGAAACGTATCCACTGTCGATCATTTCCCACAGGGCGCGATCCAGCGTAGGCTCCTGGAATAGATCCACCAGAATGTGTTCTTTCGATGGTGGAGGCGTATACGGCAACTCAGTCAAGTCAAAGAGTGTCGTAACGCCGTCGCCTTCAAAGACCTCGGTCACATACGCGCATGGCTCTGTTTCCCCACAAATCGTCACATCGTTGGCCAGCATTTTGACAAGTGATGCCTGCAAGTCAGTAAGAGACAGTGAACCATCCGACTCATTCAGCGTGTGCGTCACGCTGCCGATTGGAGTCGCACTTAACACACCGTCAATGACCCGATAGGAGGCAGCGCCACTGTCTGCCAGCTCGGCCGCGTTACCAGACCATGCCGCACCCGGCTTCATGATGAATTCGCCGACGTTGAACAGAGATGTCGAAAGATCCGCGGTAATCGCGCTGACTCCTAGGCCTCCGGACAGAGAAGCAAGCGTCTTGTCCGCGGTCTGGCCGTAGCTGAAAAACTCCTTCGCCAGTGCCGCCCTGTTCAGCAGGATATCGTCGCTGATTGCCGTCACCTCTGATACATACAGGTGCCCGGTGGTGGATTCACCAGCCAGCACCATCTCCGGCTCAACGGCAAGATAGCCGGTGAAGAGCAGATTCCCCTTGTCGTCGGCGAGAATTACGCGGCCGTTGCGAACAGGGATCGGTAACGACGCTGCGGAAGGCAGCAGCGACACATAGAACAGCGAGGGGGCATTCAGGCTTCGCTCAATGCGAAAGGTAGCGCCTTCGACAATGCAGCTTGTGTAGTCGACTGCGCCGTTGCCGTCGAAATTGTTAATCGTCAGTTTCACGCTGGATCCCTTACACGAGTGCGGAGACGGGTGGAATGAAGGTACGGAAGCACACGACTCGTTCGCCGTCGTTTGTGTCCGTTACCGGCATCGCGCGAAAGGTCGCGGTCAACGAAACGCGTTTGCTATCGGTCTTCCTGGCCGACGCCGCTTGATGCGGAGCCTTGGTGGAAAGTTGCTGCACCACGCTCGTCTGCCTGGCCAGAGAGATCTTCGGCCCGCTTCCAGTCGACTTGCTTGAACTGCCATGGGATGACGTACTCGTCCCCTTTTGCGCCGACACAGTCGACGAAGCGGTAGCGGACGTGGGCTCAACAGGCGCCGTCAGCGGAATGGCTATCTCTTCAGCTCCAGCAATTGCCTGCAGACGCGGGTAATAAAAGAAAACACGCTCGCCCTGATCGCCGGGCATCACAAAAAGGGCAGACCACTCTTGAAAAAAGCTGCCGCCTTCGCGATCCACAAAGCCCAGAATCGGCTGCACACGCATAGACGCGGTAGGCGCACCTGCGATCAGGGGCTGCGCCAGCGTCAGCCCTGTGGAGCTTACGGACTGCACGCGCGCGACGTTGAGCGACACGCGACGAATGTAGTCCGCATCGTCATTCACTGCCGCCGCGCTGCTCACATAAGCAGCCGACACGCCGCTTCCCACAAATCCGGTCTGCCCTGTGTAGTCCACATCAACCGTGACCAATGAACCTGCTGCAAAATTCGCGGCATCAGTAGAAGCCATCGCCAGGAAGGTAGCCGTCGAACCAGTGGATGCCAGGCTGACTGCCGTGACGCCCTTGCTGCCAGAACCATTGCCGCTCCCGCTGGCAGGCATGGCCGCGGCAATCACGTTCATATGCTGCGACCCTGTTGCAATCGCCATCGTGAGTTTGCTCCAGGAAGTGAAACCCAGCATGACTGTCGCGTCCAGCGACTCGCGCACCTGGAATTGGATATTCGCCGGACTGCCAGCGGCGAGCGCACCATACTTGCTCTCCGACTTGCGGGCGAATCCCTCGATCCACCCCAGGTCGATCCACGGAGCTGGCGGCGCCGTCAGCGAAAAGTTCGCTGTCAGCGACGGATCAAAAACCGTAGGCTGCCCAAGGGCACGATTTACAGGCGCGAAATACGCCCGCATGCGACGCATCGTCGGCGATATCGCCGGAATCATGGAACCGGTGCTCATTTTTCTCCCGCCTCCTGCCAACTCCAAACAGTCACACTGGTCGCCCGGCTGACCTGATCTCTTAGCGGCACAGTCGAACCAAACTCAGGTTGATCCCAGAAAATGAATGTCTCCATGGCCGTCGCCGGCGCTGTGGAATAATTCATCTTCTGCGTGGACGCAGGTGAAAGCATTTGCAGCAATTCCGCATCCATCGCTTCCAACAGGCGCCCGCGATCAAGCCCTCCCAGAGCCTGCGTACCGGCCGTCGAATACTGAATCTCGCAGGTCATCTGGACCAGTGGAAGCGCCAGGTTCGATTCAACCGCGACGTTCGTCCAGCGCAGCACGAAAACGTCCATGGGCATTAGAGGGACGGGGGACTCAGCCTCTTCCACCAGAATTCCCGGCCGGGTTACCGATCTTAAGGTCATCGTGCGCGCCGGATTCACCGTTGCAAGCCGGTCGCGCAGAGTAATGTAAAACGTGTCTTTCGCGTTCTGCATGGAAAATCCTCAGCTTTGCGGTCCTGTCTGCGGATTCTGCAATGGCCACCGGCTCGCAGCATCTCGTAACATCAACCGATACAAATACACTTCGCCTTCGTCTTCGAGCGTGGTCACTCCCTCGATCATGAAAAGCTCGCCGCCAATCACCACGCCGGAGGCCATCGCAAACAGGGCGGAGGCCGATGTAAGCTGCAACCCTGCCACCTGCGCGGCGACAGCATCGGCGGAGACCCGCAATTCATGACGCTGCTGTTGCCCCTCCAGCATGTAGCTCCGCATTTTTTGAAAGATCGCGGGCGCCAGAGGCAGCAGTTGCAGATTCGGCGCGTCCAGACCAACCTGCCCGCCATCATTCTGGTCGCCCGTCAGCGGCGGGACCTGCAAGTAAGCGGTGGTACCGCCGCATGCGCGCAACAGAGACGCGGCGATTCTGCGCGCGCGCCCCGAGGGGATGGATGTACTAAGATCTGCGCACATAATCAGCCCATCCTCGTAGAGACCCACGGCTGCAGTAACGTCTGCACCGTGGCATCGACGAGCGTGTTTTGGAAATACTGCACGGCCATGTGATCGATGGTTGCGGACTTCACGTTGATGCCAGGCGTGGCCTGCGCATTTTTCACGATCTGCGCGCATGCCACCAGCACCGCATCCGGAAGAGTCGCGAGACCCGCGGTGTAGGTCACCATCACTTCGTTATAGGGAAGGCCTAGAATATTCAAAGGAAAGATCAACTCGCCCGTGTCAGCCACAAAGTCCACGGTCGAAGGATCCACGTTGCCCCACACACCGGGCAGTGAGAACGCGAACAGCACCTCGTCCTGCAGTGGAAAAATCAGTTGCCCCCGTCTCGGCTTGCCATAGCGCGCTTGCACGTTAATCAGGGGTAGAGTCGCTGGCGCAACGGCCAGAAGAGGAAGATGGCTCAGACGCACGGTCTGCGATCCTTCCACTACACGCAACCGCTCGGTGTACTGCGTTGGATTGAGGCTCGGGCGCCGGCAGTAGGCGTCGATCAGAGACGAAGCTAGAGTGATCCAGTCGTCCGTAACATCCGCTGAGAGCCCATAGCTCGCGTATTGAGCCGGCTGTAGATATCCCATGAAACACTCCTCTGCTGAAAGAAATGACCGGTGCGCGCTGGCCAGGTTCGACCAGTGCACACCGGAATTGAGAGCTTTTCACCTGTACGGCCGCTCTTCGTTCTGGAAAACAAACCAGGAAAAACGCCAGGCTCTAGCGATCGACAAGCACCTGGTAGTGGGCATAGTTGGCGCCCTTCACCACCGGTGCACCGAACTTCACCGCCACGTACTGTGACGCCAGCGATCCAGGCAGGCCCAGCTGGAAGACCCGTGGATTCGGATCACTCAGCCAGTGATACTCGATCAGGTCTTCAGTGACGATGTAGGCCGGAAGAACGGCCGTGCCCGATCCAGGCGTGCCGGTGTAGCTCAGCGACCAGTCAGGAATCAGCGGCAGATCACCGGCCTGTGTCGAAAGCATCTTCACCGTGAAGCCGGCCGTGATTTCCCGCGTGTTCAGCACTACGTTGAATTCGGTCTTCATCTCCCGGTCGATCAGGTCAAGCAGGACTGGATTTCCGTAGATTGCCGTAGGACGAACTGCGAAGCTCGAATTCGCCACCATCTGCGCCACCGTCGACTTCAACCCGTCCACGATGCTCGCCGTGGTGCCGATCGTGGTCGTGTTGCCACCACCGGCAATCTGCGCCGCCGCACCCATGTACTGAGTTGTCGTCGGCGAGGTCAGCGATGTGTCATTGCCATTCCACAGCGCAACATCGTGAGCGTTCATCACGCCTTCAATCGTGTCAACAAGGTCTTTGGCCTGCAGGTATGCGAACTGCTTCTGCTGCGTGCCAAGCTCCACATCGAAGAGGTTGTAGTTCAACTGCGCCACAATTGCCTTCAGTGGCACACTACGCTCCACCCGTGTGGGGCTGACAACCGGCGCGACAATGTTCCGCGGATCGACAAAGCCAGCTGTCCCGGGATTGGGAATGGCAGTCTCTTCAAAGTAGCGCGAAGGGTGCCCCGTCGCGGGGACCTGCTTGATGCGCTGGCCGAACAGGCTGCGCCGACGCACAATGTCGGTAATCTCGGTCTGGTAAAACGGGACTTCAATTGCGCCGGGCCCAATGTAGTCAGCTGCCGAATGAATATCGTAAAAGTTTGCCTTCATCTGTCTCTCTCTGCCCATCTGGGCGGGTGAAAAGAAAAGGACCGACAAACTGCCGGCCTCTTTTGGTGGAGGTTCGTCAACATACCGCGCCATCTTCAGTGCTGAATTCTGTCTGAGCGCGTCGTATGCCGCCTTGACTCGCTTGGCTAGCCCATCAGGCCTGCGCGAAGCAACTGCGCCTTGACCGCAATCCTTTGCTCCAGGCTCAAACCCACCAGTGCCGCGTCCACAGCGCTGGCGTCAAGTGAGTCCAGTGTCGCGAGCCCTTGCTTGGCGAGCAATTGCGTCGTTGCCGCCGGCAGGGTCTTGCGAGCTGCAGCCGTACGCTCCGTCAACTGTGCTCCTTGGGCGCGCAGCTCGGCAATCTGCCGTTCGGCGGCCTCCAGTTTGCGCGCAAGCTCCAACTCACGCTCATTGTCTGCTGTGGCTACAATCCTTTGCGCCTCGCCGGCCTGCACAATCATTTCGGCCGTGCGCTCCATCAGTGCGGCAGCAGCGCTCATGCGCTCCGCGCCCTCCTGAATGGCACTCAATACGTCATGGATTTCCATCTGGTTTCCTTTCCTGGTTGCAAAACAAAATCTCTCCGAAGCGGCTCGCTGCTCCGCATACGATGTTCCGGGGGCTTCTCCTCGCACCGCAATGCAGATGCCGCAGCCAACGTGCGGCAACGCTTCGGTGCCAGCGCAAAGTGCGTGTTGCTGTATGCCGCCTTTTCCCGCAGTAATATGGCCGCCCCGGTGAAGGTCGCGCGCGTCAGCGTCCAGACTGCCGCGTTCATGTCTTCCACGTGAGCGTTGGCGAGTTCATACGACATTCCCATCTCACCCGGCCCTGACCGTCGCAGTTGCCGCATCACCTCCGGAAAATCCTTGGCGAAGAGATACCCGCTGACCTTGAGTTGGCTCCCCACAATATCAGCCTCCGTGATGACGCCGCACTTACGCCTCGCATCATGACCATCCCATGCGGGCGTAAAATCCACGCCCATGCCAAGCAGCGAGGGCAACGCACCCAATGCTGCCGCTCTTGTCAGCACGACGCGATGGCCGCGCGCCCCTGCGGGAGCCCGCGTGCTCGGCTCATCCACCAGGGTCAACACACCCTCGAACGCTACCCTGTTGGGGTGCTCCGGAACCTCCGGCAGTCCCACCGCCATGGCTCTTAATCTCATGCGCTCTCCGTTTTCTCCTCCAAATCCATTGACTGCTAACGCTCTTCTCATTCGTTCTCTGCCTGTTGCAAAACCTCCTTTACATTTGCGATTTCGGTCTGCTGCTGTAGTGACTGATTCACCTGTATGGCGTTGCCTCCTGGAAGCGGTGCCAGGCCGCGCATCGCGCGCACTTCATTCACCGTCAACACCCCGGCAGCGAGCAGAGCCGTCTGTACTTCCACCCGCTCCATCTCATCGGTAGCGTCAAGCTGATTGAATACAAACTCAAACTCGGGCCAGCCCAAACGCTTGGCAAACAGGTCGCGAGTGATGTGTTCCGCAACCATCCTCGCCATCGGCACAATCGCACTGTGGAAGGCCTCATCCGTCAACTCTGAGGCCGTCGTACGATTCACGTCCTGCTCAAGTCCTAACAATAGGGGCGGCAGCGAGAACGCATTGGCAATCATGCGGATCAGAAACTGCTGCCAGTTCATCCGCATATCTGCATCCGTACCGGCTGCAAAACGCAACACCTCCGGCTTTTCGGGTGAGCTTAGCAGGGGTACACGACCTGTGCCTTCGATTTCGTCCTGCCACCAGCGGATGAGACGTTCCTGCTGGGAAGGCGTGGAGTCATTCATCCACAGCGCATACTGCACCACGGTATTGCTTGCCAATTTTCCGGCAAAGTGGTGGGCAGCCAGAAACGTATTGACCGTCTCGAATGCCACTTCCAGAGGCCCCAGTCCGAACGGCGTATAGCTCCTCGGATTGGTGCGAAGGTAAATCAACTCGTCATCACGAAGCGCGATCGTAGCGCTCGAGCCAGGAAGACCCGTCTGCTGCGCATACCGCACAGCATCAGGATTTCCATCCCACTTTGGATCGATCTGAATCGTGGCGCCATCGACGGGCCAAAGCGCAAACGGCCGCTCTGGATTCCCGGTGGTTTCCATCTCAATGGCGCCAAACCCTCCCACTAAAGCATCTTCAAGCACCTGTTCGATCAATGTGCGAAACGAATCAGAAGCGTTGGGATGTTCGAGTGTATGCCGCAAGACTCGCAACCGCCGCTTTGCATAACCCACCTGATCGGGGCTGTAATCACGCTTCAGTCGGACCTGCCAATCCAGGCTCGCCACACGATCCTTGATGATATTGATCGCTCGCCGGACCACCGGAGTCTCGGCAAATCGGCGTAAATTTGCCGGAGTAGGCTTGGGCATGGCACGAGAAGGGATTTGGTATGGCGCAAGAATGGAAGGCAGCGCCTTGGTCTTCCGTTCCGCATTCCCAATCTCATTCACCTTCCGTGCGCCGGCCAGCAATTGGCGCGCCTGTTGCAATGTATCTCTCAATTTCACCGCTGCCGCTCCCTCCCTCTCACAAAACAGAAAAGCCCGCGGGTTCGCGGGCCTTCGCTATTGAAACTGGTTGTGTCATTCTGATCCAGATTCAGGATCAGGTTCTCTGAATCTACAAGTGCAACTCCCGACGGGCAGCTTCTGCCACTCTTTCCAGATCAGAAGTCGTGAGCACGCGGATCGCGGCAGACTCCATCGTTTCCACCCCAAACCGGTACTGAGCAATGTCGTCCTCTTCCGTGCTCTTCAGTTCGCGCACCGGCTCCACGATTGCCGTCAGTTCCAGGGTCGCTCTCTCAATCCGTGTCACTCCTTCCCTCAGACGCGGCATGCTGTAAGCAAGCACTTTTGCAAGGTCCATGTCTCCGTCCAGCGAAACTGCGTGAAACATCTTGATCACGCCATTCGGGCGATACCCGCAGTCTAGCCGCAGAGAGTCACCCGGCTGCGTGTACTGGGCAGCCGCAATGCGTTTGCTCATCAGGTTCCAGACTCCAGCCCGCTCAAATTCCCGCCGCATGGCTCGCGCCACCCTTTGCCGGCCGCTCACACGGCTCGCTGGTTCGCGCTTGTGCGGCTCGACATACAGCCGCATCAGCTGCTCCAACTCCGCCGGAAGCGACTCTGCCAGGCACGCCTTGGCCTCCGTGATTTGCAATCCGTTCGAAAGCGAGTCTTCCAGCGTCTTCATCACGTAGGGCATATCTTCGCGATGCTCCGCCAGGCGCCGCTCTATCTCCTGCTCTAAGGCTTCGAGCATCTCCACATCAACGTCTGGGTCCGCGCAACGCACGCGAGCCCAGTCACGGGTAAACCTCACATGCGCCGCGCCGCCTCCTGCGTCTCGCAAGAGAACGCCCACGTTCACAAATTCCCCTCGAATGGGGTCGGGCACATACCGCACCAGAAAAAATTCACAGGGCCGGCGCTGCATTACACACCCCTCCCTTGACCTTCATCGACCGCAACCACCCCCTCAGACACCCTCTCCACGCCAGGCGCACTCACACTCTTCCATTTCGGAAAAGGTTCACGCGAAGATTCCCGAAACGCACGGATCCACTCCGGAATCCTCTCTCGCCGCGCGTAGACCCGCTCCACCAGCTCTTCGAGAGCCTCTACATCAGCCCGGTACCACTCTGGTGGAATCTGTTCTGTAACTTGCCAGATTCGGTCAATAGCCATCTCCCGAATGCGCGTCATCCACGGTTCAAAACATTCCCATCCAGTAATTCCTTCATACACCACGTTCCGCGCAAATACTCCGCGCAGCGGAGCATCGTGAAAACTCCACTCTCCTGCGCCAAAGCAGAACCCATGGTCAATAAACGTGGCCGTATACCTCCGCTCCCGCTTCTTGCGATGAAATACGGCCTGTCGCCCATTTGAGTTACAGGTCCACTTGTCGAATGCCAGCATCCCCGCAAAGTCTCTCAGGTTTCGCACCTCTGCAAGCTGCGGTTCGGGTAGGTAATCAAAGCTATTCCCCGGCAAGAGTCCACCAACGAACTGCGACCCGAAATGCAGACCCGGCATGCACTGCTCGGTACGTTCTCCCACGCTTATATTCAGCTCAGATGAGTTGTCCACCAACCATGGCGTCACCTCCACCACTTCGCACGGCGGGGACGGTAACCCGATGATCCTTGCTAGATGCGTCGCCAGCCACTCATTCACCAGCACCCGCAGATCCTGCGGGTTGTTCTGGAATTTCACAACATAAGGAACCCCGTCTTCGCCCAGCATCAAATGGCTCTGCGCGCCGCCGCGCATCTTCCGAATCTGTTGGGTCGCCAGGACTGCCACTCTTCCTCCGCAATTCAACATCCTAACCTGTCCTGCACACTCTGCCATCAACCCGAATCCGCGATAAAACCAATCCCCGCCCCAACCAGCGTCATATCTGACACCGGTCTACCAGCTCGCGCGCACGGCAAGGGCAATCGCCATCGCCAGAACGCAATCATCATGCTCTCCCGTCTGGGCTTCGATGCGTCCGTTCTCCTTCCGCACAAAACTCCGGCACTCCGTCAACAGTCGCCGGCTCGAAAAGATGATTGGCGTCTCGACAAGCGCACACGCCAGGGACGCCAGCATTTGCGGGCGCGAAATTACCGTCGTCAGCCATCCATCCTGCCCTCCCTGCTGAAAAAGATGATCATAACGACAGACACTGCGCAGGAAGGCAATCACCGCGCTGCCGTGATTATTGCGCTCCACCGCAATCAGAGCGTTTCCATATTCACGCCCCAGTCTTGCCACTTCCTCGGCCGCTTCCAGCACAGTGCAGCGCGTCTGCAGTTCAGCACATTGCAGGCCTGTTTCGCCATCAATCACCTGCGCCGCGGTATAGTCTCCCTGAACACCCCCTCCAGCGGGATCAACAGCTACTACGTAGCGCCTCCCGGGCTGCGGCGGAAACCAGATCTGCAGCTTTCCTCCGAGCCGCGTATCAACCGGATCCACCGTTTCGGCGATTCTCCGGTCAATCGCTGTCGTATCGAAGTAACAATCGCCGCTTGCCAGAAAGCACTCATGCGCGGTTTCAGCAAATTCCTGCTTGGCAAGACCACGATATCTCGTCTGCATAAGCCGCCGATATCCAATCTGCTCCAGCCCAAGCCCGTGCTGCTCCATCAGCCCGCGCTCTTCCTCAGACAACGACGACTCGGCAACTGCCTTCCCTGCATATGCCTCCTCCCACCACCACGGGAAAAAGTGCCGTACCACTCCCGCGTCCTGGGCATCCTGCCATTCCCTCCAGAAGCATCCGGAGGCTCCCATCGGCGTCGACTCCAGCACAAGCTCACCCTCCGGAATCAGGGCAGCGCGCAATCCCTGAAGTATTTCCGAAGCATCCCCCGGCCAGCGTGCCACCTCCGAACAATGCAGATTACTAATCGTAAGACCCCGCCCGGCATTGCGATCTCCTGCTGTCTCCACTCGATATTCACTGTCGATAGCGGAAAATGCCAGTTGCCTCACATTTGCTCGCACCGCCCCCAGCGATGCACGGACGTCTGTCGGAAGCAGCCGATAGAAACGATGCACCATCTTGAATAAACTCTCGGCAGCCTCCTGCGTATGCGCTACTTGAACAGTAAGACTTCCGGGAACGAGCGCCGTTTTCAGAAAGAACCGCGCGGCAATCCAGGTACTCACTCCCAGTTGCCGCGCCTTCAGGACAATATTCTGCTGGCCACGCCTTCGCTCATACTCCCGCTGTACGCGGTTCGGAACCAGCGGCATATTCCTTCCGCTGCGGCTCCTTATCTGCAAAGCAGAACGAGCCACAAAGTGAGCCAGAATGCCTTCGATGCCGGACACGGGCGTATCCAGCTCGTGCCCCAGCATGATCAGATCCCGACGCGTGGTCTTGTTGTATGTGGCTGTCACCTGTCGGCCCTGACGAGATGGGCCAACCCCTCCATGCTCAGTATGCGTACCAGTCGTCATCAGGCCCGCAGATCAGGGTCCTCGCACCCGGCGATGAAATCGTCAGAGTCTGTGCCGCGGTACCCCGATAGTTGATCGTTTGCGATGACACCGTCTGAAGCGTCACTGAGTTGGTGCTCGTGTCAGACTTCACAATCGTCAACTCCAGACCGGTGGGTGTCATTCGATCCGCCATTGGGGTGTAACAACTGGGTAATGTGAGCGTTTGGGGTCCGCTTGCTGCATTTGCGATCACATTCTTGTTCGCAGTCGTCAGGGTCAAACTCGAAGCCGTGTTGATTACGGTGCTGACTGCCAATCCACCGTTCGTTCTCACCGTGCCCTGATACGTAACATTGAAGAACGGATTCACTCCTGAAAAGTGGGCCTGGAAAACATCTCCCTGATAGCCGCTGTACATTTGCGCCGAGTAGGCCACTTCGTTTGCAGACGCAGACAGCGGCGTCGCCCACACTCTCGGCACCGCTCCGCTTGGGTCGTTGATGTTTGCACCTCCGCTTGAAAACCCTGTCGTGACCGCTGGCTCGAGGGCCTGGTAATAGTTCCCACAACCGGTTAGGTGGTGCACACTTGAAAATGTCGGTGGATTCCCGGACGCTCCTCCATAAGTAATCCAGTTCGCAGAGGGGCTCATCCCGAGACAGCTGACATCAGCAATAAGCAGGTCATTGGTCACTCCAGATGCAACGTAGGCTAGATTCGCCGAAGGGAAACTTGTCAGGTCCGGCCACTGAATATGGCCGCCGCGAATCGAAATTCCATTCGCCCCGATATAGAAACCAGCGACGGCCGGACTGTCAATATAAGTGTCATCCCACACTGACCCTCCACCGCCCGTATCATAAACCACATAACTGGTGGCGTAAGATGCATTCGGAGCAGTCGCACTGGCAGCATTGTTGACACAGGGCGCGGTTGTACAGGAGTACGGATACCCAAAGCCGTGGATCATGTTTCCAGTATTTCCGGTACCCTCGTTATACACCGAGGCTGTCAGCGCATTGCGCACGAGAATGTCATCCATGTAGCTATCAATCGCGGTTTTCAGCAGGTGTATGCCATAAGCCGGCCGATTCGCCGGTGTAAACTTTGCGCTGCTGTAGCTCACTGTCACATTCCGCATGATGAAATTGGACTGATGCCCGCCTGCCGTTGACTCCTCACCTAGAAGAATGGCCTCGTCATTCGTATCGTTTACTGTCACCGTGTCCATCATCAACCCGCGGAACCACTCCATCTGAAATCCATAAGTCGCGTCCTGATTCCCGAGGATATTCAGATTCCTGAACGTGCAGCCCTGCGCCTGAGCCGTATTGCCCGCGTAGAAAATCGGTCCGCTCAGACTTGTGGACACATTCAGCGTCGTCGAAGCCGTAGTTACATCGGCAGCTGTCGCCGCGCCTGCCGATCCAATCAAACTGATGCAAGCACCATTGGATGGCTCCGTGAGCGTTGCAGTGATGTTGAATTCACCCGGACCGAGCCGAATCGTCTGATTTTGCCCCGAATCGTTGGCGGCAGTAAGCGCCCCGCTCCACGCGCTGTTCAGCGATGTGTACGTGGTTCCATCCACGGTTATCTCACCGTTGATCGCCGCAGCCGACAGATTTCCCGCAACATTGGCATTCCCTGAAACATTCAGGTTCACTGCACCCCCGGACGAAGGCGCGAGCCGAAATTGATTGACCCACGATGTTCCACTCCAGGTATCGTACTCAAAGCCACTGGAGGCTCCCAAGGCCGTTGGCCCTCCCTTGAAACACCAGCGACTCGTCGCATGTCCGCCAGTGGCCGAAGAAGTATCCCAGTAACAATAAGAGTTTTCGAATTGGAGACCAATAATGCTTCCTGCAGGCGAGCCGGTCAAGGGATCTCCCGCCGACCACGTATTGATCGGATTGACTGTCTCTCCGCCATTTGAGGTGTTGAAAGCCACACCAGAATCAATATCCGTATAGGATGCATATGGATAAGAACCATCCGCACCCTGGACATTGACATAACCATCCGCCAGAAGCCTCCCGGTCGATGCTTCGTTCCCATATCCCAAGTGAGCGTCGGACCCTCCCCACGCCGCAAACACTGAACCCCCGCCGCCAACCGTCTTGACAAAACCTTGACCAAGCGGCTCGCCTGATGCATTCCATTCTGCTCCCCAGCGCTCGTTGGCCAGTAAGAATACATCGGCCCCCGAAATCCCCGCCTGGCCAGCGGCTTGTCCAGTCGTAAAAGTGCTTATCCCATTGGGAATGGATCCAATAATATAACTCCCACAGATATTCTCCGTCTGATCATTACAACCGTCTGACCAGTTCGAAGACGGGCTATTGATGACGTTGACATGGTTGTCCGCAAACAACAACGGCCCATACCCTGCAGACGCTTGCGGATATTCCGCCACCTGCGATCCAGCCGGCCAGATGGTCCCGGCCGGCGCGGTTGACCCGTAATCGTTCCGAGCCAGAATAATCATCTGATTATTCCGGCTCATCACCACGGTTACAAGTTCAAACTGGTCTCGCAGGACACCGGACACATATGCCGAAGGACTGGTATTTCCATACAAATAATCCTGGGGAACAATCTTTACAATCTCGCCGGCATCGGTCTCCAGCACGTCCTGTGGATCATTGATGTAAGCCTGAAACCAGGAGTTATCCACCACGGAAACGCTCGTGAACTGGCCTGCGCTCCCCCCCAACGCTGAAACCAATGAAGTGACCGGAGGATCACCACTATATTGCAGAGCCGAATTCACGGTTGGCTGCCCGCCAAGTGGGTAGCCCTCACAGTAGAAATGAGAAATGCTGCTGCCGAATGTGGCCGCATGAAAGCATCCAGCGTAGGTAAGGGGTTTGATTGATCCATCATCGATCGCTCCCGCTGCGCTGGCAAATGTTACTGCCGCATTGTGATCCGGCATGATCGCTGGCTTCCACACCGGTGTAAGGCTCACGCCTGAATTCGTCTCTGCCGCTACAGTTGTCTGACTCAAAGTCACTGACGTACCAGATACAGCCACCACCCATGTATTGCTGGGAATTCCTGCCCCGGAGATGGGCGCCCACGGCGCAAAGCCCGTGTTAGAAGCAACTGTAATCACGCTCGAGTTCGCTGGGAACGTTGCGGTACTCGTAGTCGAGGTAATCGTCGCAATGCCCGATACAGTCGACTTCGCCTGCACTTCAAAACACTCACTTGACGCCGTGCAACTACCCGACGGGTCGGATGTCACATTGTTGGTAACACTGGTAGCCGCATACAGGCCGTCAAGATCGGTCCCTGTCGTTCCCGCTACCGTGAAGTGCTGCCCGGCAATGATCGGGGATGTAGAGACCAGTGGGGCATTTCCGCGAACATAGAACGTTGCCGTCGTTCCATTACTGACGGCATAAATCAAACTTCCCCCATTCCATTCGTGACTTGGATACTTGCCATCCACACAATTGCCCGTCCCGAAACAATAAAACCCCGCGGTGCCATCCGGCTCTGTGACCGTATCTCCGGATACTCCGGGAGCAGCGATATTCAATTTCTTGATATGTTGCTCATTTCCTGTCCATATGAGCGGCCATCGAACTGTGTCAATTTCGATATCGGCGCCATAGGTGCGCTCTGTACCTGCCTCTGTGCTAATCCCTCTTCCGCCCCCTCCCGAAACGTTGATATTCCGGAGAGTAAATCCAGCTGCTCCAATTATGGACAGTTCCGTGGCTGTATAGTTATGACCGCCAGGAGCGTACACTTGCAGATCCGAAATCAGGCCGCGGCAGTCCCACCCGTCGGGGTGCTGGAAGAGTCCGTACACTGTAATGCCATCATCATTGTTAACCGTGGGCTCGAGGATAGTCGCGGCCATTCCATCGCCCTTTAACGTAATGTCACAAGGCATACGCAATGTCCCGTCTAAGTCATAAATGCCTTGTGGAATATACACTTGAGCAAAATTCTCGGGCGTTGCCGAGTGTGCATAAGCATAGTCCACGGCATTTTCAATCGCCGCTAGGGAGGGACTTTTGCCTGTGGGATCGGCCGGGCCGGCAGTACCAGCTAGAATCAAGGTTGCGGTAGCCCCTGACGTGCCCCCTCCTGTTATTGTTGGAAGCTGGGAGGTTGTATATCCGCCTCCAGGGAAATTTATGGAAATCTGAACCTGCCCATTCACACAATAGGCAGTTGCACTAGCCTTGCTGCCGTCCTGTTGATATTGCGGCGCTGGAATCGCGACTGTCGGAGCCGAGGTGCAGTTCCCATTTGTAACAGCAATGCCTTCCACGGGCTGCCCTTGGCTGAAGTCGGAATCCTCAACGTTGATCCGCGGTCCTTTCGCAATCAGCTCAGGCACCTGTAATGATCCTTGTAGACTCCCCCCGGTCAAGGGAAGATCGGCGGATGCAAGACTGTCCACATAGCGCTTGGTAGCTGCCTGTAACGCAGATGTAGGATCTCCCGCGAGCGTCAACGGGCCTGTCATTGTCCCGCCACCGATGGGGACATAAGTGCTGCTCAGCGACGCTATGGAGCTGTCCACATAACTCTTACTGACCGATTGCACGGCAACTGTAGCGGGTTCGATCTGTGTCCGTACCGATCCAATACTTGCCGTTCCCGCTGCCGGCACGACCCAGTATTCCTGATTTACCGTTCCATCGCTCAAATGGTAGACCACCGTGTAGTATGTCCCGGCAGGGTATGCATTCTGGTTTGGCGCCAGATTCACACTGACAAATCCATCGGCTCCGATCGTCACGCTTGTGCTCCCCGCTGCCACGGCCTGATCACTCGCGGTAGTGAAAGCTGGCCAGCTGATCAACATAGTTCCAGACGCAGCCTGTCCGCTCGCCTCATAAACGGTACCCTGCACCGTCGTCGTTGCAACTTGCGCAATTGCCGCCAAAGGTAGGACTACCAGCAAGAATAGAAATAGGTACGTTGCTGACCACCTTGCGCTCATCACAGTCGAGGCTAACCCCTCTTTTCGCAACATGAAATTCCCTTTCGTCATAAGTGCCGGCGATTTAGCATCACCCGCGAGAAGCTCTTGCAATAGCCGGCACGGTCACGGGGCATCGTCAAAGAGCAGTTTTCCTTAAAATGGGGCTAACTATGGCCTTCTTGTTACATCCGAACGATTACGCACAAATACAACAGAAGCCTGCTAACATCTTGCTCGCACTTTTCGAGTCACATTTACCTATTCCTAAGAACATGCTGCGCGTCCTCACACGTGCATTTATGGCTCTCTACGCCTTCCGGCGGACCGCACATCTCTTGTCAGCTACAGGTCGAAGGTCCGTCTGGAAACCCGTTCAACGATTTCCGGCAACAAATAAAACAGGGACGCCACTTGGCGTCCCCCTGAAATGTCATCTATAGGTTCAGAATATCAGGTTCCCCGATAATTCCCGGCACATTTCTTGTCGATTTCTTATGTTATTGATTTCATAGGCGATTACAAAGGGCCAGACTGCGATGTGAGTCAACAGATAGAGACGTCCAGAATCTCTGCCTCGATCAGAAGGCCGGTCAGGCAATCGAGCGCCAGCGCGTATTTGCGCCCTACACTCCGCTCGCTTTGCTGCGTCAGCTTTGCTGTTTCTTCGTATGTGTACTCTTGCAGTGCTATACGGGCAATCAGGTCCTGAGATTCGATATCCAGGCGCTTGAGGCACTTCTCCACATCGAATATGAAGATGATGCAGTCCTCAAAGGTGCGCAAGCGATAGCTCGATGCACGGCCACGAAAGATACCTGTGCCCAGCAATGACGGTGTTCTTCCCATCTCCATGGAGGCACGCATGTATCGCCTCAAGAGACCCTCCGTCCGCTTGCGATAAAATGCTGTTCCGCCAAGCTCATTGGACGGATGCCTATGTGCAAATGGCCGCTCTATGCCCGCATCGCTCGCCCGTATCAGAGGAACCGTCAAAGCTGCGCTCATCGCTCACCTCCCGCGCAAACGACAGATCGGACTTTTCGCGACCGCCTGCCCCGCGTCCTCATAGTGGGCTTCGGAAAATCTTTCATCCGACGCGCGCAATCCGAGCAATAGACGTTGCTGCTGCTCTGACTGCGAATCCAAAGGCAACCACAGCCTTCGCACACTTTTAAAGAGACCTTCAGATACATCATGATTCGCTTCTCCGCGGCAATGACGGTCACTCGGGGCTCGATCTTGCCGATTCCTCAGAAAAAGGGAAAGAGTCCTCCGCTTATATGCCGGTTCTAGGTTTCGGCGCAATCTTCGGATCACTTTCCGGAAAATCAGTTGGGGGAAAACGCAGACTTGCAACATCGATCGTCACGATCTCCGGGGAATGATGCGCACAGTGGAATTTCCACCGGCAGCTTTGCTAGCTGCTGTTTCTACTCATTTGTGCGGATCAGAAAGTGAGCTGACTTTATCGGCATGGAACCTAGTGGTCAATAAGACAAAGGTCATGTTCTATGGCAGCCGCAAATCGCACATTTAGTGTTACTTATAAAAGTACAGAAGCTTGCGAGTTGCGGCTTTTCTCGCGGCTAATGAAACAGCAGCCCTGCGTGACTCATTGAAAATCATTCACAATGACCTTTTCGCAGCTCCATGAGCGACTGCGCCTTGAAATGTGGCGGCGCATCCAACGCGGAGTCGTGACAGGAAAGCTTCTCGCTGCACAAACAGGCCTGCGCCCTTCACATATCTCGAACTTCCTGCATCGCAAGCGAAAGCTCAGTCTTGCCGCGCTTGACAGACTGCTTGCTGCTCAGCAGATCACCATCCAGGAACTAGCTGGTTTTCCGCCAGAGGGGGACGATCAACCCGACGGCAACACGGCAGATACGCTGCGCATCCCGCTCATCGTGCAAACCGCCGCCGTCGCACTCCCGCTGATTCCCGCTCGCTCCATCCAGTCGTATATCGCCCTTCCCTCTGCGGAACTGGACCGGTTCGCACCTCATTATTCAACCGGGCGCCGTTCATGGGAACGCTTCATCGCCGTCCGTGTCACAGGCGATCAGGCAACCGCGATGGAGCCCCTCCTGCAGGAATTGTCGATCGTCATCGTCGACCGCCATTACAACTCGCTCGTGCCGTTCGCTCCGCCACACCCCAACCTCTACGCATTGCGGGTCGGCAACAGACTTCTGCTCCGATACGTTACTTTTGATTCTGATCGGCTGCTGCTGTGTCCACACCGCCTCGATTTCCCGCTCGAGGCCATGGAAATCCCACCTAACGACTTGCCCTCCGATCTCCTCATCGGTCGAGTATGCCTCTGCATCAGCGAAGTCTGAAGAGCGCGATGCCGCTCAATTTTGCTAGTATCGGCCCCAGAGGAGTCTCACTTATGGAACAGGCGTTTCCAATCGCCAGCCTTTCTCGTCGAAACGAAGATATCGCCCTCGATCTGCTCAAGTTTGTCGTCACAACCACCGGTGCTGGCCGCTCCGGCGTCGCAGCCCCCGGTTTCGTCAGCTCTGCCACGTCAAAACCTGAAGACCACATCGAGCAACTACTTGAGCTCTATTCGCGTTGCCTCAAGGCCGTAGAAGGCAAAGGAGACGTCCGCTGAACATCGCCGTAGTCGGTGCCGGAGCTTTCGGACGCAATCATCTGCGGGTCTACCGTGAACTGGCCTCCTCAAGGCCAATCACGGATCCCCCCGTACGCGTAACGGCCATCGTCGAGCCCAATCTAAGCCAGGCCGCCTCGTCGCTTTGGCCAGCAGAGCATCTCCTTCCACCACCAACAACCTTCGACTCCGTGGATGCGTTGCTCGCAGCCCGCGAGCGCGGAGACATCGCCGTCGATGCAGCCTCGGTCTGTGTCCCTACCACCGCTCACTGCGACGTTACATCCTCCCTCCTTTCGGCCGGTATCGATGTTCTCGTCGAAAAGCCAATCGCCTCCACAGTTGCAGAGGCCGATCAAATGGTCGCTCTGGCGCTGCACCATTCACGCATACTCCAGGTCGGCCATCTCGAGCGCTTCAATCCTGCCGTTTTGGCTGCGAGTTCCATGCGCCATCAGCCCATGTTCTTTGAGGCCCACCGGCTCAGCATTTTCAGTCCCCGCGCCTTGGATGTCGATGTAGTCCTGGATCTGATGATTCACGATCTCGATATCGTGCTCGATCTGGCACAATCACCGGTTCGCGAAGTTCACGCCGTTGGCCTCCCGATCGTCTCGCCCCAGGTCGATATTTCCAATGTTCGAATCGAATTCGACTCCGGTTGTGTGGCGAATTTTACCGCCAGCCGCGTCAGCACCGAGCGAGTCCGCAAGCTCCGCTTCTTCCAACCCCACCAGTACATCTCAATCGACTACGCCCGCAAAGACCTCTTGGTGATTGACGTCGCACCAGACACATTCCTCGCCGAAGCTGCCTTCTCAGCCAACCATCCTGTAAGCCCCGCGGCTTCGGCACTTCCTCCCGGTCTTCGCATGCACAAACCCCACGTTCAGGAGGACGAGCCACTCCGCCTGGAAATCGAGTCTTTTCTGGAATGCGTTCGTACGCGCCGGACGCCGCTCGTAACCGGCGACGACGGCCGCCGTGCTCTTGCTCTTGCCACCCGGATTCATGAGGCAATGTCGGCCCATGCCCGTCGCGCCGGTCTCGAGCGTTTCATGCTTTAGAGCATTTCCCCTATTGGTATAGACCGAAGAGAGAATCTCAACGCAGCTTTTCCGTTATGAAAAAGCTGCGCTTGGTTGAATTCAGAAAGTTCACAGGAATAGGGGAATGCTCTAAGAACTATCTGCGCGACCAAATCAAAGTCCTAACCTCGTTCGCCTAGCACTTCTCTCCACGCTCGGCCGCCACAGCCGCTCCAACCAGGGTTCGCAGGCGGTCCTCCGGCAGTATCTCCACGGTGTAGCCTTGCAAGGGGCTCATCTTGACCATCTCGTAGAGGTAATGCCGCAGCGTGTTCAGGTCTAACCGGTCAATGTCGCGTCCCGTGTAGCAGAATCGGCCAGGCCCCTCCAGATGTATCTGAGACGCAGTCGCCGCCGCTAGGGCGCGGTGCCACAGGTCCACAAAATCTGCGCATCGACGATCCCCGTTCTTCGCCGCCTCAAACACTTCGTCGGGTTCCATATCGAGGAATCGCAGACGCATTGCTCGATTCCCCATAATCCCTTCCAGATGCCCCTTGCCCCCGCATCCGCAATAGCGTTCCTTCGGGTCAAGCGACACCACCATATGACCGCCCTCCCAGGCCCCTTCCGTATATGGATAGCGCCCGAACCCAATACCGTTCCCGATCGTCCAGACCCGGATCAGCTTATTGAATTCCTTGCGCGCCGCAGCCACGCCGGCTGCCGATGCGTCGGCGTCGTTACAGAGACCTACCGGGAAGTCGAATCCGCGTTCCCGCAGTTCAGCGCCCACGTCATTGCAAATGTGCGTGCCTTTGAGCTGTGGCAAATTAGGAGAATCCTCCAGCACTCCCTGGATTACGATGCCTGGCACAGCCACACCCACGGCCACAATATCGGCGTCCCTCGGAACCAATTCCACCACCGCATCGCAGATCAAATGACACAGTTGTTCCTTCGGGATTTCAATAAGGCCGTTTTCATCAAACTCCCTGGGAAGATGAATCGGTTCTCCCACCAGTTCGTGATGCTCCACCAGCCCCGCGGTGATCTGGTCCGTCAGCACTATCCCTATGGATTTCGCCATGCCCTTGTCCCTCTTCCTGCCTGAACTGCTTGTAGATCTTTCGCCGTATTTCGTAGCTACGTATCGAATCGAGCCAGCCGGTTCATCCCATTAAACGCCGCCGCTTTATAACATTCGGCCAGCGTAGGATAGTTAAATACCGTATCGACAAAGTAGTCTAGCGCGCCGCTCAGGGCCATGACCGCCTGGCCAATGTGGATCAGCTCTGAAGCCCCTTCTCCGATGATGTGCACGCCTAAAATCTGCTTGCTGTCACGGTGGAAAATCAGCTTCAGCCGCCCGGTTGTATCGCCGCGTATCTGGCCTCGTGCGATCTCCCGGTAATAGGCCACACCTACCTCGTAGGGAACATCTTCTTCGGTCAGCTGTTCCTCGGTTTTTCCTATGAACGAAATTTCGGGAATCGTATAGATCCCGTATGGGTAAAAGCTGGGATTGGACTGCAGAGCCTCATTACCGTATGCCCGCTCCACCGCAATCCGCCCCTGCTCCATGGAAACGGAAGCAAGGCTCGGAAATCCAATAACATCACCGGCTGCATAAATGTGCGGCACTTTGGTGCGGAAATCCTTATCCACGGGGATGCGCCCGCGCTTGTCCGCGTCAATGCCTGCCGCCGCCAGATTCAATTCATCCACGTTCCCTTGCCTTCCAACCGCGTAGAGAAGCGCATCCCCGGAAATCCTCTTCTTGCTCTCCAAATTAGCGACTACAGTCCCGTCTGGCATTTCCTCCACGCTCTCCACTTCCTCATTCAGCCGCATGGTCACGCGGCTGTCGCGCAGGTGGTAGCTCAGCGCTTCCACAATCTCCTGATCGGCAAACTCCAGCAGCCTCGGCCGCTTTTCCACCAGGGTCACCCGGATCCCCAGGGCTGCGAACATACACGTATATTCCACCCCAATTACGCCGCCGCCCACGACAATCATCGTTCTCGGCAACTGATTCAGCTCCAGAATCTGGTCACTGTTAATGATCGTTTTGCCGTTGATCGGAACCTTTGGGGTGCAGGCGGGCTTGGTACCGACGGCAATCAAAATATTGTCCGCTTCGTAGATCGACTCCCCCTGGGGCCCCGCCACCTTGACTCGATTTGGACTCTCGAAGCTGGCAATTCCGTGAATCACATCGATCAGGTTGCGCGACAGTTGCGCTTCCGTCACATCGATCTCGGTCTTGATCACATGCTGAACTCGAAATGCAAGGTCCGCCATCGTGATCTTTTCCTTTACCCGGTAATTCATCCCATAGATCGAGCGATAGTTGTATCCAGAAAGGTGCAACACCGCTTCCCGCATTGTTTTGCTTGGAATGGTTCCCGTGTTGATGCAAACGCCGCCAACCACGCTCCGCATTTCAACCAGAGCGACACGTTTGCCCTTCTTCACCGCGGAAACCGCGGCCCTCTGCCCGGAAGGTCCCGAACCGATGACCAGTAGATCGTATTTCGCCATAGAATTCCTTGCGTTCAGCGCCCATCTTCTAGCCGAAGCGGCCGGCCCACCATGAAACCCCGGATGCTCCGTACCCAGATTTTCATTCCGGGAGGTACCCTCCTCGGAAGGAGATTTGCAAAGCTTCTGGCAAACCCCATACGGCATGGACTCGCTCCACGAAGAATATCAGCGTAGCCAGACCGCTTGCTCTCTCAGATTTTTGCTAATTTGCTCTTAGATGCTGCTCTATGCCATCACCCAACGCTCCCTCTTCTCCGGAACCGAGGAAGATCGTGCGAAGTCGCTCCTCGCTCAGGCAAGCAAGCTGGCTGCAGGTGGAGTTCACTACCTCCAGATTCGCGAAAAAGACCTGTCGCTTTCCGCTCTTGGTGCCCTCGCAGCCTCTATCGTCACAGCAGTTCACTCAGAAGGCTCCTCTATGCGGGTACTCCTGAACGGTCCGGCGGCCGTCGCTATGGAGACGAATTGTGATGGAATTCATCTGAGCAGTGATTCCCCAGAGAATGCAGCGCTCGCCGCGCGGCGACTCTATCGTCAGCGTGGGCGCGACTGCACGATCAGCGCAGCCTGCCATACTCTAAACGAAGTCCGCGAACGTCGCGGCTATGCGGATCTCCTGCTCTTTTCGCCTGTCTTCGAAAAAATCGAGCCCCAACGCATCATCCATGGTGTCGGACTCTCTGCTTTGTCACAGGCGGTGACAACCGCGCAGGGAGTACCCGTGTTCGCTCTGGGCGGCGTGACGGTGCAAAATGCGCACGCATGCACGGCCGCCGGCGCTGCGGGGATTGCGGCCATTCGCCTCTTTTACGGCGAAGGTTGGAAAGCCATCGCCCCTCATCTACCAACTTCGCGCAGGAGTTCCGACTAGAGCAGGTGCTGCTTCCTAGAGCAGGTGCTGCTTCCTAGAGCAGGTGCTGCTTCCTAGAGCAGGTGCCGCTTCCTAGAGCAGGTGCCGCTTCCGCTTCTTCGCCTTTTCCACCGGCTTCGGCATCGGGATATTCGTCTGCTGTGCATTCACGCAGCGCCACCCTGCGGGCGTCTTCTCAAAGACGTGTGTGAACACGCCCTGCTCCGCATGCGGCATCCCGTCCACTGACACCTTGATCGCGTAAGTGCCGTTCACGATGGCCGTATCGCCAAACTCACGCAGGCTTGTTACCCGCTGCAGCATGCTGTACGGTTCGGCATCTCCCTTCGCAAACAGGAACGCGATGTACTCGTCTCGCGTCTCCACATCGCCCGAAGGGGTAATGTCCACAAAAGAGGGTGCCAGCAGCAGGTCCATGGTGTACTGGTCTGGGTTGACCACCGCGGCACTCCACTTGTCTTCCATCGTCTGAAAGGCCTTGATCCCATTCGCCTGCTGGACAATATTGGACTGCGCCTGGGCAAAGCCTGGGGCAATGAACATACCCGCAGCGAGGGCCAAGCCAACCGGTGCAGCCTGTAAGGTTTTCCAAAGCTTCATATTTTACTTTCCTTGCTTCCCTGTTCCCGGCGCACTACGACCGAATCTTCACGAGTTCAGAATTCTGCCCCGGTGAAATCGAACTGGTCTGCGGAGCGCGCCAGTGATCAATGTAAGAAATCTGGTGCACGCAACTGATCGTGCAGTGCGGTGCGCATGTCTTTTCCGTCTTAAACTCCCGCCGCACGTCGTGGACACTGTATTCCGCCAGTGGTACACCCGGATATCCTCGCTGCTGCGAGCAGTAATGCACCAGCCCGTTCTCGCAGATGTACAGATAGCGTGAACCCGCGCGGCACCGCCATTCGTTTGGCTGCCCGTTCGCAATAGCCTCCTGGAACTGGTTAAACCGCGAATAGTTCTTCTTCTTCCACCCGCGCATTTCGTCCCAGACCTTCCGCTCGGCATCGCCCAGCGGTTTCAGTTGGCCTTCCCCGTCGTGAATGATCCCGATCGTCGACGTAAATCCCAATGCAATGGCCCTGCGTCCTATCGTCAGCGCGTCCTGCGGACTCTTGATGCCTCCGCCAACTACAGAGTTGATATTGACGTGAAATTCCGCGTACTCGGCCAGATTTTGCAGTTTCTTGTCCAGAACCTTCAGACTCTTCTTTGACACATCGTCCGGCTGCACATTGTCAATCGAGATCTGCAAATGATCCAGACCGGCCCGATTCAGCCGCACGATCCGCTCCGGAACCAGGTAGTAGCCGTTCGTAATCATGCCCGCGATACACCCGTGAGAACGAATCCGCGCAATGATCTCATCTAGATCCGGGTGCAGTGTGGGTTCTCCGCCTGAAAGCGTAATAATGCTCGTCCCCAGCCGCGCCAGATGATCGATCCTTCGCAACATTTCTTCAATTGGCACTGGCTTTGAGAAATCGTCGTATTCGTTGCAGTAGGTGCAGGACAGGTTACAGCGCCGCATCGGCACAATCTGCGCCATTACGGGATGACGCGTCGACGCCAGCGCATGCGCCACCGTTGCCAGCTCCCTGACCTTGCGCTCAGCGGCTTTGGCGCGGCGCACCGCCTGACTTGGTTTTGCAACTTCCGGCATGCTCTATTTATTGAATCACAACTGCGTGCTTCAGCACGTGCTGCGGAAACCGGAAAGTTTCGCGAAAACAGCACTTTCCATCCAGTCACTATACGCTTCTCGGTCCGCACGAACTGACGGTCCGGGCTGAATTCCCGTCCGGCTCAGGGGGGTCGCTATCTTGGTCAAACGAGGATGCAGTCCAGGACCAGCTCATTTCGGTACCCCATTCGTCGAATGCCAGGTCATTGCCAGCCTCCTGAAACACTCGTAGTTCCCCTAGCCTGCTCTGTTGCTGCGCCCTCCGGGGGTGTATTGGATCATCTTCAACTTGTGATTTCGGATTACCTGCAGCTTCACCGATTTGCCTTGATTCTGCGACACCACCATGAGCCAGCCGCGCAACGTCCCAGACGGCATACCATTAGCAGCCGTAATCACATCGCCTGCTTCCAGGCCGGCGGCAGCAGCGACACTGTGTGGTTCTACAGCTCGCACCAGTAATCCCATTCCGTGAGGAACGCCGAAGTAACTGGCAAGCTGCTGCCCGATCGGTTCCACTTCGAGCCCATCACAACCCACCATCGCAAACTCCCGCAACGTCACGTTGGGTCCGAGATTCCGCCCAAAGGGAATGCCCTCCGTAGTACCCGCAGACGGAAATCCGTCTGTGAATATCACCCCTGCAGGCCACGCGTCAGCCTCCACTTCGGCGCGGCTTGCCAGCTTCACCGTCACATTTTTCGGCTTCCCATCTCGAATGATCTGCAAATGAATCGTGCGGCCCGCCGGCATGCTGCGCAGGATCTCCCGCAATTGCAAACCAGTCGCAACGGATTTCCCATCCACGCCCACAATCACGTCGTGCGGCCTCAATCCCACTTTTCCGGCAGGCGCATCGCGATCTACGCCCAGAATCTCGGCGCCCATGGCGCGCTTCAACTGCAGCTTCGCTGCCGTCTGCGCATTCACCCCGCGAAGATATACACCTAAATATCCTGGAGTAAAAGGCTTGGCGGAAACAGGATGGGAAGAGCCCTTCTGCACCGCACATGCTGGAACGCCGCCCAGCAACAGGCATCCCAGGGCCGTTCCAAACACCAGCCTCGCCAGAATCTTCATAGTTTGCGCCATTCGCCCTTCGCTCTGAAAGACGAACCGGCAGACCGAAACGTTATCCGCGTCGCACCGTCTTTGGGTCACTGCACAGGAGGCTCCTGCTCGAGGAGCTGCTCTGACACATCTCGTATCTGCGGATTCTCGTCCTGTGCTGCAACCGTGTGCAGCACCTGGCGAACGCTCGAGTCAGCTTCGATCGGAGCCACAAGTTCTATCGCCTGCACTCGGACAATCGGATCTGCGTCGTGAAGCATCGCGTCCAGCACAGCATTGCGCACATGTACGTCGCTCGCAATATATGGCTGCAAACCCGCCAGCGCGTTCAAGCGGACCCCGGGATCATTGTCATAACGCAGCGCATCCATCAACGCGCGCCGGTCTGGCCCCTCGTTGCATCGGCCCGTGGCACATTCGCGCGCAATCAGATCCACTGAAATATCCTTCACCATCGGATTCTGAGGGGCGACAACGCCCAGCAGCAGCAACCTCCGGATGTAGGGATCGTTAATGGACCCTGAAATAGACTCCGGCACCAGGCGGTTAAACCGGATTTCCACCCGATTGGAATTCGGTGCATTCAGAATCTGACTCACATTGGCAATCTGCGCCGCCGCCGTATCAATCATGAGCGAATCGTTCGGCCCATCTGCTACCGGCTTCACGTTGGCGGCTTCGACGCTTCCGTTGGAAATAGCCACAGATGCTGGTCGAATCGGCAGCGCCTTCAATATCATCTCCGACTGCTGGACATGCAGCTTGTGCGCGCCCAATCGAAACCCGCCATACCCACCGGCGGCCAATCCAAATACCAGCAGAGCAGAGGCCATCACGGGAGCGCTGCTCAAGCGCACAAGGCCGAGCCTGAAGCGCCGCCCCAGGCGCACCAGCAGGCCCCCTTGCGGAACCGCATCCAGCGCCTCTTCCAGGCGCAACCGCGCCTGCGCAAGCAGATTCGCCGAAGGCTCTTCCTGCGGAGAAAGTGACATCGCCTTCCGCAATCCCTCAACGGCTTCATACTCCGCACGGCACGACTCGCACACCACAAGGTGCTGGGCCAGGAGGTGGCGATCCTCGTCCGGCAACTCCCCATAGACTGCCAGCGCAATGCTTTCCTGTGCCTGTTCACACGTCATACAGAGTTCCTAAATGCAGAATCTCCGGCCGGGCTCAGCGCACTCCCGCCAGGTTGGCGCGTAGTTTCTTTGTCGCCCGGAAGAGCGTGTTCTTTGCCGTCTCCTCCGTCGTGTTCAGCATTTCACCGATCGTTCTCAGCCGCAGCCCTTGGAAATGCTTTAGCTCAAACACCATTCGCTCCCGGGGTGTCAGCTTTTCCAGCGCATCCATAATGTGCCGCCCAAGCTGCTTGCGCTCGAGCTCCCGATCTGGATTGGCACCCGCACGGTCATCCGATACGTTCACCAGTAGATCCATCTCACCGCCTGCGGCGTCAATCATCACGGCCTGCTCCTCCCGCCGCGCCTTTCTGCGGCGCATCAGGTCCAGGCACAGATTCGTCACAATGCGGTAAATCCACGTATAGAACGAGCATTCGAACCGGAAATTCGCCAGCGACTTATAGGCCTTCAGAAAAGCCTCCTGGTGAATATCCTGGGCATCCTGTTCCGAGCCGGTCAGGTGCAAAGCCAGCCGCAGCACCGCCTGATCATGTTGACGCACCAGGGCGTCAAAGGCTGCGCGTGATCCAGCCTGCGCCTCCCGAATCAGCTCCGTTTCAGAGGTGATTTCTCCAGCCCGCACGGATTTCCGTGGCGAAGGACTTAAAACCGCTTCTCGCGAAACAATGCTCAACGCGTCTGACATCGGCCCTACGTCTCCTTGAACGATGGACGAATTGGGAGGCGAAATGTGAGCCGATTGCGGGCGTAGCGGGTGCCGGATTTCCGGCCCCCCGGGATGATCATTCATAGCGCAAACACTCGATGCACAAAGTGTACGCCTCACATGTGACTTTCCCGTCATTTTGAGCCGCCCTTGCCAATGTGCCCGACCCGAAAAGCACCAGCATCGGGGCATACTGACCGGCTTTCCACCACGAGCTCGGCTAGACTCAGTGCATGCCCTCTGCACCCGAACCCGGCTCCCCATCCTCCTCATGGATCACGGCTTACTGCGACGGCGGCTCGCGAGGCAATCCCGGTCCCGCCGGCTATGGCGTCCGTCTGGAAGACGCCCACGGCAACAAAATTGAGGAACTTTACGAATTTCTGGGAGTAAAAACCAATAATTTCGCGGAATACTCCGGCCTGCTTGCCGCCCTTGGGTTCGCGCTCGCCAAAGGCTATACCCACCTCCGCGTCGTCGCCGATTCCGAGCTCATGGTCAAGCAGATGCAGGGCAAGTACCGCGTTAACAGCCCTGATCTGCGCCCGCTCTACGAAGAAGCGAAGCGCCGCGCCGCCAGACTCGATGCCTTTCGCATCGAACACGTCCTGCGCGGAAAGAACAAGCATGCCGACCGACTGGCCAATCTAGCCATGGACAAAGGCACCCACCGAACCGTCGGTGACCTGCTGCCCGGAGGTCCCGCTTCCGGTCCCATTACCGCCCGCCAGCCTCCTGCACGCGTTTCCGGCTCGCTCTTCGCCGAGGAACCACCTTCCGAACCAGCCCCGCCGCTCAAGCCCGCACTCGGTTTCGTCAAGAACGGCGTCGTGCATTTTGTCGAGGGCGAACTACCTGACGGCACCTTCGTCACCATCACCCCGACGCGCAAATAGATGGCCCACAATAGCAAACGGGGCGCTCACGCCCCGTCCATGCCCTGACGCGAAATTACTCGCTGACCCTGTAACCTACTTCGCCAGCCGCGCCTTCACGATCTCGCTCACCAGTCGGCCATCCGCGCGCAGTCCCTTCTGCTGGATGCTCGCCTGGACCGCCTTCATCGCCATCCCCATATCCTTTGGGCCCAGATCATCGCCACTCATCGCAAGATCTGCGATGGTCTGCTCCACCAGATCGCGAATCTCATCTTCGCTGGCAGCCTTCGGCATATAGCTTTCGATCACCGTGATCTCGTAAGCCTCTTTTTCAGCCAGATCTGAGCGGTTTCCCTTGGTGAATTGCTCAATCGACTCGCGCCGCTGCTTGATCATCGTTGTCAGCACCTGCAGCGCTTCGGCGTCTGTCAGCGGCGCACGCTTATCGATTTCCTTGCTCTTCAGCGCTGCCTTCACCAGTCGCAGCACACTTGTGCGTTCGGCGTCATGCGCTTTCATCGCAGCTATGGTGTCGTGATCAATCTTCTTCGCCAGGCTCAATCTTGCCTCTCCGAAATCAGGCCAACTTTTAAGTATAGAGCCCCTGCGTCAAATTTACAGGTGCGTGAAAATATCCGCAGAGAGGATACTCCCATATGATTCGGAAGACCCGACTCTTCACTCCTGGCCCGACTCCGCTGCTTCCCGCAGCCCAGTTCGCAATGGCCGCTGCTGACATCCATCACCGCACTCCCGAGTTCCGTGCTCTCTACCAACGCGTTCTCGAGCAGCTCAAAACCTTCGTCGGCACACAGAACGACGTACTGCTCATGGCCTGCTCCGGCACTGGCGCCATGGAAGCCTCCGTTTCGAATCTCACTTCGCCCGGCGACCGTGTGCTCGTCCTTTCCGCCGGCAAGTTTGGGGAACGCTGGGTGGCTCTTGCCAAGGCCTTCGGCGGCAATACCGACGTCATCACCAAGCCCTACGGCTCCACCTTCTCGCTCGACGAAGTCCGCTCCGCCCTCAAGCCCGATACTCGCGTCGTCTACATGCAGGCCACGGAAACCTCGACCGGTGTTCGTCACGATGTCGAGGGGGTCGCGAAGCTGCTGCGTTCTTCCGGCAGTGAAGCCCTGCTCGTCGTCGACGGCATCACGGGCCTTGGCACCACCCACTTCGATATAGATGGCTGGGGTGTCGACATCCTCATCGGCGGATCGCAAAAGGCCGTCATGATTCCTCCGGGTCTCGCCTACCTCTCCGTCAGCGAACGTGCCTGGGCGGCCATGGAGCACTCGAAGAATCCCCGCTACTACTTTGACCTGCGCCGCGAACGCAAAAGTGCCAAGGCGGGCGAATCGGCTTACACGCCGTCCGTCGCTCTCATTGCCGGCCTCGGTGCCGCTCTTGACTTCGTCGCCTCGCAGGCGGGTGGTGATCTCGCCGCCGGTCGCGACGCACTGGTGGACAATGCCGAAACCATCGCAGCGATGACACGCGCTGCCGCGCAGGCTCTGGGCCTCAAGCTCTTTGCCCCGGACTCGCCGGCCGCAGCCGTCACCGCCATCGTTGCTCCCGAAGGACTCGATTCCAGCGCAGTCGTCAAGGAGCTCAAAGGGCGTTTCGCCTCCGTCATTGCCAACGGCCAGGGTGACATGAAGGGCAAGCTCTTCCGCGTTGCTCACCTCGGCTACTTCGACTTCATGGATACCATCGCCCTCATCGGCGCTCTCGAACAGATTGCGCCCACGGTCCTCAAGACCCCCAACTTCCAGTTCGGTCAGGCACTCGCCGCGGCACAGCAGGTTTATGCGGATCACGTCGCGGCAGCAAAAAAGGCCGCAACTCCTGAACCGGTGCACGCTTAACAGGGCGCACCACGGGGCCTCACAGGTTGTTTGTTTTCTTGCCCCGAAATTAGACCGTTCGGTTCCGCTGCCAACATCAGCGCGTTGCGGGACCGAACGGGCTACATCTCTCCCACGCTGGTACGTATACATTGCTCCGCCCTTTCCAACAGCCCGCTAGCCCTCGTTGCCTAGGAGATTCTTAGAGAAATGAAGATCGTTCTTGCCGAGAAAGTATCCCCCGCCACCGTTGCCGTTTTTGCCGCCGAACATGGATGGAAGATCGTTCCTCACGACCAGATCAAGGATCTGCCCGCCGAACTCGCCGATGCGGACGGCCTGGTCGTCCGCTCCGCCGTTCAGGTGGACGATTCGCTCATGGCCGCCGCGCCCAGGCTGCGCGTGATCGGCCGCGCCGGCGTCGGAGTCGACAATATCGACGCGGAAGCCGCCACCCGCCGTGGCATCGTCGTGATGAACACGCCCGGTGCCAACGCCGTCGCCGTGGCGGAACTCACCCTTTGCCTCATGGTCGCCCTCGCCCGCAAGCTGCCCCAGGCAAACAACTCCATGCATGCAGGCAAATGGGAAAAGAAGTCGCTCCAGGGCGTCGAGCTGCGCGGAAAGAAGCTGGGCGTGCTCGGCCTCGGCCGCATCGGCCTTGAGGTCGCCCGCCGCGCTCGCAGCTTCGGTATGGAGCTGATCGGCCACGATCCCTTTGTCTCGGCCTCGGTCGCCCGTGAGAATGCCATCCGCCTCGTCTCCACGGAAGAACTCTTCCGCGAGGCCGACTACCTGACCCTCCACGTGGGCCTCACGCCCCAGACGCAGGGCATCATCAACGAAACCACGCTCGCCACCATGAAGAAGGGTGTGCGCATCATCAACTGCGCCCGCGGCGAACTCATCCAGGAGCCCGCGCTGGCCGCCGCGCTCAAGTCCGGTCACGTCGCCGGTGCAGCACTCGACGTCTTCGCCAGCGAACCTCCCAAGGACTCGCCCTTCTTCGCCATGGACAACGTCATCCTGACACCCCATATCGCCGGCTCCACGGCGGAGGCCCAGGAGGCGGTCGGCATCCAGATCGCCATGCAGGTACGCGAATACCTCAAGCTTGGCGTAGTGCAAAACGCCGTCAATCTGGCTTCGATGACCCACGAGGAATACATCGAGATCGCGCCCTGGCTCACGCTGGGCGAGAAGCTGGGCGCGTTCGTCGCCCAGTTCCCGGCCGGCAGCATTGACAGCATCGAGATCGGGTACCACGGCCGCATTGCCGAAGGCAAAACCGAACTCATCCGCAACAGCGCCATCGCCGGCATTCTGGGCCAGTCCGAGCAGGTGAACCGCATCAACGCGGCCTCGGTGGCCGAGGAGCGCGGCATCCGCCTGCACGAGCGCAAGCAGGAGACGGCCACCGGCGGCGCAGGAACCGTGCTCAAGCTCGTGCTCCACACCGACAAGGGCGCGGTTTCGGCCACGGGAACGGTGCTGCATGGCAGCTCTGCCCGGCTGATCAATCTCGACGGCATCGACATCGAGGCGCCGCTCGATGGCCAGCTGATCACGCTTCGCAATCTCGACGTGCCGGGCGTCATCGGCCGCATTGGAACCATCCTCGGAGAGCACCAGATCAACATCGGCAACTTTGCGCTGGGCCGCTCCAGCCGCGACCATCACGGGACGGCGCTGGCCGTGGTTCAGGCCGACGGACAGGTCACCGACGCGGTGGTGCACGCGCTTCGCAGCGTCGAGGCCATCACCGACGTGCGGCTGGTCACGCTCTGATCCGGCTCCAGACCTGGGCTATTACCCGGGCTGTTACCCCCGACACCCGCTCCTGCCCAGGGAGCGGGTGTCCGTTTTTGCGGCAAAAATGCCCCAAACCCGCTAAAATCAAGGTGATCCTATCGATCTCCCTCGGGGTGAATGACAGTGCCTCTTTATGAATACCGCTGCAAGGCGTGCGGCCATGTATTTGAAAAAATTCAGAGTTTCAGTGCACCGGAAGAGAAGGAATGTCCGGTCTGCAAGGGTGAAGTCGAGCGTCTGCTCTCGGCGCCGGCCGTCCAGTTCAAGGGCGCAGGCTGGTACGTAACCGACTACGCGGGCAAAAGCGCTGCAGGCAAGAGTGCCGCGAACAGCAACGGCTCCTCTGCGCCGGCGGGCGACAGCAAGAGCGAGAGCAAGCCGGCAGCAGGGTCGGCAACCGGCTCGTCCTCAAGCTCTTCTTCGAGCTCTTCCGGAAGCACGAAATAGAGGCTCCGACGAGCGCGGCAGGCGAGACCTCGGATGAGGCCGTCAAGCCTATGGAAAACGCAATTCAGAAAACTGGGCTTAATGTCCCAGAACCTATAGAAACAAAAGGACTTACAGAGAGACTAGTCTCGTAAGTCCTTTGTTTTCAACATGTTTTGAAGGGATATAGACTCTCGAAATTTGCCCTGACTTTGGTGCAATACCCCACCGAACCGCGCCAATCCCTAGCGGAAATTTTCGATTCCCTGCTTCAATCGTAGCAATTTGACCGTGAATTCCCGGCACATTTCCTGTGGATCAGAAGCCCTTCAGGTAGAGCGTGTAGACGACCACCGAGGCGAACAGGCAGTAGATGCCGAAGAGGTACCAGCGGCCATTCTCCAGCCAGCCGCTGAGCCACTTGAGCGCCACCAGCCCGGCCAGGAACGAGAAGAACATGCCGATGAGGCTGGGCAGAAAGATGCCCTGGACGTGCAGCGCGCTTTCGGGCGCCAGTGTGGCCACCGCGGCGTGGGCATGCTGATGCATGGCGCGCAGAGCCTCCTTGGCGATGGCCGCCGGGGTGAGGATGATGACCAGCGCAAAGCTGAACACCTCAGACTGGCGCTTGGTGGCCCCTGTGAGCATTCCCGTAGAAATGGTGGACCCGGAGCGCGAAAAACCCCGGAACGGAACAGCCAGGCCTTGTACGGCGCCAATCCAGAGCGACTGCCGCATGGTGACCTCGCGATCCTTCTCGATGTCGGGGTCGTTGCGGTCTTCGCGGCGGCGCAGCAGCCCGGCCACCAGAATCAGCACGCCGCCGGCAAAGAGCGCGGGGGCAATCCAGTTGAGCTTGCCGAAGAGGTCCTCGATGTGCGCGTGGGGAATGTTGCGCAGCACCGTATGGTCAATGATCTTGAAGAAGGCGATGCCGATGATGCCGGTAAGGAAGGTGGCCGCGATGAGCCGCCCGGCCATGCGCTTGAAAACTTCCCGGCTCGAAAAATAGGCCTGCTTCCAGCTCTTCCAGAAGTAGACGATGACGGCAAACATGGTGCCGGTATGGAGCATGACGAGCAGCAGCGTCATTTTGGGCGAGGTCACGTCGAGGCCCATGAGCTTTTCCGCAATGATGACGTGCGCGGAGCTGGAGACGGGCAGCAGTTCGGCGAGTCCCTGAACAATAGCCAGGACAATGATCTTGAAGATCGACATATGTACTCATTCTGCCTGAAAGAAGGTGAATTTTTGTCGAAGGGATTGGGTTTGCCATTAGGATTTCTTCCACTTGGCAGCTCCTTTAAAATTGCTGAAATACCTGGCGGGTTCTATAAAAGGGGATGTCAAGAAAAAACACTTCGCCTGATCCGCCCGGGGAAGATATTTTTCTGACATCCAGCCCCTGTTGGCGGCTGCAATACTGTTCGCCGAAGCATGGCTTTTCGTTTCCGTTTTCCTTGGAGATCTCGGAGTCATCATCGTTCGCGTTCTTCGGTCCGGCTACCTTTGCGCCTCGAAGCAGCGTGTCGGCATTTGCCAACCATGGTTCTATCTGAGACTCGTGGCCTATGGCTTTGTTGGGTTATCCGAGGGGGCATACGGTGGCCCTTGAGACTGATTGCCTAAACCCGCCGAAGATACTCACCCTCGAACCCGAGCGCTCCGTGGCCGTTGGATTCCGCGATCACTCCGCTCTCCGTTCGGCACGCCATGCGCTCAAGCTGCTTGTGGCTTCAACTGTTCCGCGTCGAATGCTTCTCCTTTCTTCCAGATCTTCAGCGTGATGGCGGCGATCTTGCGCGCCAGCGTCAGCCGCGCCATCTCCGGCTGCATGTTTTTCTTTAGCAGCCCGAGATAAAACTCACGAAACACTCCATTCGAGGCGCTGGCCGAGGTGGCCGCGGCCTTGAACAGGTTCTTCAACTCATGGTTGTGGTTCCAGTTCAGGCCGCGAATCTGCGCCGGCCTCTTTCTTCGCTCCACCTGTCCGTCGACGATGCGATATTCGCCGCTGTCGCGCATCTCCAGTGCCAGGCCGCAATAGGCCCAGAACTGCCGCTTGGTGCGGAAGCGGTGCGGCGTCTGCACCCGCCCGATCAGCACCGCCGCGCGGACCGGCCCCAGAAACGGTACCGAACACAGCAGACTCGTATCCGGATACTTGCGGCACTCCACAATCAGGTCGTGCCTGGCCTGGCGGCGCAACTGCTGCAGGGCTTCCAACTCCTGGTAGAGGCACTCGGCCCGCCGCCTCAAAGCGCCCCCGCCGAGCTGTGCCAGATACTCGTCGCGATGCCGCTTCCCGTATAGCTTCTTGCCTGTGCAGGCTACCGCCTGGCCGCGAAAAACGGCCTTCAGCCGGCCCATGACCCGCGTCGTGTCTTCGGTCAGCATGGTGTAACTCCGCACCAGATGCTGCACCTCCAGGGAACTCTTTTCGCCGTGATAGACCCCCGACAGCATCCCGGCGCGCAATAACTCCGCCAGCTTGCGGGCATCGATCGCGTCGCTCTTGTTGCCCGACTTCATCAGTGCGTTCTTGCGCGGATTACACACTACCAGCCTGGCCACACGTCGCCAAAGAAGATCGAACAGCCAGGCCGAATGCGTCCCTTCTTCAAAGGTCACATGCAAAGTCCCGCGCATCCCGCCGATAAACTCCAGAATCGCCGCCGCTCTCGTAGCCAGAATCGACTGCTGAATTAAGCGCCCACCCTCGTTCAGCACCGCCGCTGAAATCGTGTCTCGGTGGACATCGAGTCCCACATATCGCACACTGTTCATCTGGGTGTTCCTCCT
>JAJYVU010000017.1 GCA_021791875.1 Acidobacteriota bacterium
CGGATATTCCGCCCAATGGCAGTTACTATTACATCGGACCGGGCACGGAGTACTTCAACGTGTATCCGCTCTTTGAGACGTCGACGGTGTATCACGGACTTCGAAGCGTTGAGAAGGAGCGCGCGATGATCCTGGCGCGTGCGGCATACACGGGCGCGCAGCGGAATGGGACGATTTTCTGGTCGTCGGATATTTCGCCTACCTGGGATACGCTGCAACGGCAGGTTCCGGCGGGGCTGGACGTTACGGCGTCGGGGATCCCGTACTGGACGGACGACGTGGGCGGATTCTGGGCCTTGCCGGCAGTGCATCATCCGGTGCACAAGCCGCTGATCAGTCCGGCAGGTGCGCTGGCGAACGTGGGCGGAGACGTGGATTATCCGGAGCTGTACGTGCGCTGGTTCGAGTACGGCGTGTTCATGCCGATCTTCCGCACGCACGGGATGCGGAGGTTCAATACACCATGGTCGTATGGGTATCAGGCGACACCGATTCTCGAGAAATACCTGCGGATGCGGTATGCGCTGATTCCGTACATTTATTCATGTGCGTATCAGACCTACAGGACGGGTGCGCCATACATGCGGGCGCTGTTCATGGATTTCCCGAATGATCCGAAGGTGGACACGCTGACGCACGAGTTCATGTTCGGGCCGGACTTGCTGGTGGCGCCGGTAACGCACCAGGGGCAGACGAGCAGGAAGGTGTATCTGCCGGCGGGAGCAGACTGGTACAACTATTGGACGAACAAGGAATACCACGGCGGGCAGACGATTGTTGCGAATGCGCCGATCAATGTTATTCCGCTGTTTGTGCGTGCCGGTTCGATTCTGCCGATAGGGAAACAGGTGGAAGATATGGACCAGCATCAGGGGTTGAAGGAGATTCGTGTTTATCCTGGCGCGGATGCGACCTTCAAACTGTATGAGGATAACGGCAAGACCTATGACTACAAGAAGGACGGCCGGATCACCGTGCTGCACTGGGATAATGCGGACCATCGCTTCACGCATACCGGCGCCAAGGCGTGGTCTGTGCCGGACAGCGAACTGGTGAAGGTGATTCACGCAGCGAAATAGGCGCGTGATGGTTACAAATATAAGTCAGCCGGCGGCTTTGTCAGGGCCTGCCTGATGAAATTCTGTCCAGCAGGTTTGTGAGTGCGTCGCAGACCTGCTGGATTTCGTTTTCCGCAAGGCGGTTGTAGAAGGGCAAGGCAATGGTGCGGTCTGCACAATGCTCGGTGACGGGCAGGCTGGGCGGGGTGCGCCAGCTGGCATAGGCGGGCTGTAGGTGGATGGGCGCGAAGTAGCGGCCGCATCCGATGCCAAGTCTTGTCAGGCGCTGCAGGATTTCGTCGCGATGCTCTCGCGTGAAGGAGCCGTTGAGGCGGAGAACATATACGAACCAACTGATGCGACGGTGAGGTGGATCGGTCGGAGGCAGGATGAGGTGGGGATTGCCGGCGAGCGACTGCGAATAGTTGCGGGCGACGGCTTCGCGCATTTGGAGAATGGAGTCGATGCGCTTCAGCTGTTCGAGGCCGAGGACACAGTTGATTTCTGAAATGCGGTAGTTGTAGCCGAGTTCTGTGTGTTGGAACCAGTCGTCGGATGGATATCTGCCTTGATTGCGGAGCGCGCGAATGCGAGTGGCGAGTACGGCGTCGCGTGTGACCACCATGCCACCCTCGCCGGTGGTGATTTGCTTGTTGGGATAGAAGGCGAAGACGGCAACATCGCCGAACGAGCCTGCTTTGCGCCCTTTGTATTCGGCACCTATGGCCTCGCATGCATCTTCGATGAGGGTGAGGTGATGCCTTCGCGCTATGTCCAGAATGGGGTCCATATCCGCCGGAAAACCGAAGGTATGGACGACAATGATGGCGCGCGTGCGAGGCGTGATGGCGGCTTCGAGCTTTTCGGGATCGAGGTTGAGCGTGCCGGGATCAATGTCGACGAATATCGGCGTAGCTCCTTCATAGCGGACGGCATTGGCGACAGCAATAAAAGAGAAAGATGGCACAAGTACTTCGTCGTCTTTGCCGATGTTGAGGGAGCGGATACAGAGATGCAGGCCAGCGGTTCCGGAACTGACTGCGACGCCGTGGGCGACGCCCGAATATTGAGCCATGGCATGCTCGAAGGCTTCCGCCACCGGGCCCAGGCTGAGGCGCTGGCTCCGCAATACCTGTGCGACGGCTTCAATGTCGGACTCGATGATGTCTGGAGCGGAAAGTGGGATCATCGCACGGTCCATTTACTCCGCCAGGGCAGCGGGCATTTCGATTTCGCGGGCATGCTTGATGAGCAGGGATTCGGACAGCTCGATCGTAGTGAGCACACGGACGATGGTTTCTGCAGCGTGACCGTCGCCGTAGGGGTTGGTCATGCCGCGGAGCGAATGGCGGAAGGAATCGCTGCGAGCTGCCTGGATGGCGCTGAGAATTGCGGTGGAATCCGCAGGCGCGTCGAGCACGTTTTTGGGGCGCTCGCGGCCCTGCTGGCGCATGCCGATGTTGACCGTGGGGAGCGCAAAGGATGCGGTTTCCATGATGCCGCTGCTGGAGTTGCCGATCAACGCGCTGACGTTGCGCAGCAGGCTCCAGTAGGTGACGGCATCGAGGTTGGTGAAGATTCGGCCATTGGCGCGGCGGCTGAGAAATTCTGTTGTGCGCTCGATGAGCATGCGGCTTCCGGCGTCGGCGTTTGGATAGCAGAAAAGAATCTGATCAGAGACGCTTTGCAGTGCTTCGAAGAGCGCGTTGGCCTCGCGGGTGGTTTCTCGAAAGATGGTGACGGGGTGATAGGCGACGAGCAGTGTGGGCTGCGAAAGGGAGATCTGCAGGCGGTCTTCGAGCTGGTCTTTGCTGAGCAAGTGGTTGTGGCGCAGGTGATCGAGGGATGGTGCGCCGGCGCGGTGGACCCGCCATTCTTCTTCGCCCATGGCGATGACGCGAGCGCGCGCAAGGTGGGTGGATGTGAAGTGAATATGCGCCATCATGGTGAGGGCGTTGCGGACGCGATCGTCGATGGCGCCTTCGCTGATTTCCCCGCCTTCGATGTGAGCGACAGGGATGCGCAGCGCGAGTGCGACGCAGGCTGGGGCCAGCATTTCGTAGCGGTCGGCAATGACCAGAAGCAGATCGGGACGCATCTGTCCCAGCGTGTCGGCCAGGCTGAGCGTGGCAAGGCCGATGGTCTTGGCCATGCCAATGTCAGAGTCGGAGCTGAGCAGGCATTCGATGCGGGCGGCAACAGGAATGCCGTCGCGTTCGATTTCGCGGATGGTATGACCGAATTCCGGCGAGAGATGCGGGCCGAGGACGATCAGCTTCATCTCGACCTGGGGGTGGTCCATGAGGCGGCGGAGCGGCCAATAGAGATGGCTGTAGTCGGCGCGGGAGCTGGTGACAACGGCGATCGTGCGCTTACTCATGGGCGATTACCGAATGGGAGACGTTATGGCGAACGATGTCGCTTGGCTGATATTCGGGCACGATGCGCTGCAGGGTTTGCAGCGCGGCGCCGACGGCGCGCTGACGGATGGCTTGTTGAAGCTGTTGGATTGTATCGAGCGTGCAATTTGCAGGAGGAGTCGAACTGGTGACCTTGTGGAGCAGGGATCCGCTGGTGTTTGAGTCGATGGACTCGCTTGCGGAGAGTAGTTGCTCCTGCATTTTGTCACCGGGACGCAGGCCGGTGAAGGTGATACCGATGCTGTTGGCTGGCGCTGCATTGCTGATGAGGAAATGCGCCAGATCGAGAATGCGAATGGGTTCGCCGATGTCAGGGATGAAAATTCCATCTGGGTATTGTGCGTGTGCGAGAGAGAGTAGGAATTCGACCGATTCGCGCAAAGGGAGAAAGTAGCGGCGGACTTGAGGGTCGGTGACGGTGACGGGGCCGCCGCGGGCAATCTGCGATTGGAAGAGCGGAACCACGCTGCCGCGTGAGCCGAGCACGTTGCCGAGCCGAAGGGCTTTCATTCGCGGTGCATGGTCCTGCAAGGCGAGGAGAACGAGTTCTGCCGCCCGTTTGGATGCCCCCATGATGCTCGACGGAGAGACGGCTTTGTCTGTGGAGAGCATGATGAACTGTTCGACATGGGACTCGATGGATGCCTTCGCAAGCGAGTATGTGCCGAGAGCATTCGTCTCGAGTGCGGCGAGCGGATGGTGCTCCATGAGCGGAACGTGCTTGTAGGCCGCGGCATGATAGACGATGTGCGGGCGATGGGCGGCGAGGAGTTCGCGGAGCAGACCCCCGTCACAGATATTGCCGGGAACGAGCGTGCAGGGTGCTGCGCCGCGGAGCGAGGCCAGATCATTCTGCAGTTCGTAGAGGCCATGTTCGGCGGAGTCGAGGAGGGTGAGGTGTTCGGGTTGCAAGAGCGCGATGCACTTTGCGAGGGCTGAGCCGATGGAGCCGGCCGCGCCGGTGATGAGAATGCGTTTGCCTGCAAAGGGTCCGGCGAGTGAAATGGGATCGGCAGGCGCGGTTCTGCGGTGCAGGAGGGAGCTCCAGTCGAGGTGGTCATCGTCATGGAGTAAGGGAAGTGCGATGGCCGGAATGTTGGCGGGAGTTGGCATAGACGCGGTTGTGACGCAGCCATGACGCAGGACGGCCAAGGCGGCTAAGTGGATTTTATCGTTCGCGGGCTGCGGTTGGCTCAGCGACGAGCGGCGGAGGGGTATAGCCGAATTCCTGGTCAACGATGGCGGCGATGGCGAGAACGATTTCGTCAGAGTAAGGAAGTCCGGCAATCTGCACGCCGATGGGCAGGCCCTCCGGCGATTTGCCGACGGGGACGACCGCTGCGGGCGCGGCGAGAAGATTGAACCACTGCGTGTAGCGCATGGCGTCGAGGTAGGCGACGGGCTGGTTCTGCACTTGCCAGGCGCGCTCGCCGTGGCGGAACGCAGGCACGGAGCAGACGGGGCAGAGCAGCACGGGGAATTTCTGCATTTCTGCGAGCAGGCCTTCACGAACCTGGTCACACTCGGCCCAGGCTTCGAGCAATTCTGTGCCGGAAAGCGGTGGTTCCGCGTGCGCAATGCCGAGGAAGTCGCGGAATGTGGGACTGAGCTGGGATTCTTTGCCGCGGACGATGGGATCGAGAAACATGGCGCCGGAGCGGACAAAGAACTTCCACCACAGGCGGCGCGCGGCTTCGAGTGCCGTGGGGCGGAATGGTTCGACGCGGAAGCCCTGTTTGCGGAGGGCCTGCGCGGCATCGTGCACGGCCTGGCGGGTTTCGCCGGTGACGGGAACGAGACCGTCCTCTTCAAAGTAGCCGATGGGGATATGCTTCAGTTCCTCTCGCGACGGTATGTGCAGCGGCACGGGCGCTGACACAGGATCGTGCGGGTCGCGTCCTGAGAGAGTTTCGAAGAGAAGCGTGACGTCAGCGATGGTGCGAGCCATGGGGCCGATGGCGCCAAGGATGGAGAATGGGCCGATGCAGGGCGGGAGATGACCGCGACCGGGAATGCGTCCGGGCGTGGGCTTGAGCGAACAGATGCCGGTGAAGTGTGCCGGCTCTCGGACGGAGCCGCCGCTGTCGCTGCCGAATCCACCGGCAGAGAGACCGGCTGCGATGGCTGCAGATTCGCCGCCGCTGGAGCCACCTGGGGTGCGGTCCAGCGCCCACGGATTACAGGTTCGGCCATGGAGATCGTTGTCGGTTTCGTAGGCCATGAGGAATTCCGGGCAGTTGGTGGTGCCAAGAATGACTGCATCGGCGGCCCGCATCCGCGCAACCACAGGCGCATCTTCCTTCGGAACGGAGCCCTGGTTGAGCTTGCTGCCGATTTCGCAACGATAGCCAGCCGTGGAGATGGAGGACTTGACGGTCATGGGGAGACCGAAGAGCGGTCCGCGCGCGGTGCTGCTGGCGGTGAGGCCTTTGGCCTGGGCGCGCACGCGCTCGGCGTCGAAGTCGATGATGGCATTCAGCGTTGGGTTGAGTCGTTCGATCTCGCGGATGAACTCCTCAGCGAGTTCGACGGGGGAGATTCTGGAGCCGTGGAGCATGGAGAGCAGCTCCACGGCCGGCAACAGGGTGAGATCGCTCACCGACCCGCACCTCCGGGAGCCGGTATGGCCGTGGAAGCGGCGATGGGATTGGAGGACGCCGGCGGCATTGCTGGCGGCAGCATGTCACGGCGCACATAGTGGAACATGTACGGATGCGTGTTGCCCAGGTGTTCGAAGCGGGTATTCCATTTGGCCTCATACAGCTCCATGGCGTGACGCATGGCCGGCGGAGGTGGATTGCGAGGGGGGTAGGTGGTCATGCCGTGATAGGGCATGGGGCCGACGGTGTATGGGCGAGCTTCGTAGAAATCCATATCTTTGACGAAGCCATTGGCATAGTAGAAGTAGTCGCGCGTCCAGCCGGGGGGCAATGGCGGCAGCGATGCGGCGGAGAATTCGAGGTCGATGTCTTCGCCCGTGCCGAAGACCACAAACTTGTTATCAACCCGCTTCAACAGCGGAGTGACATTGCCATAGCGCGTGTAGAAGCCGGCCGCGTGGCGGAAGGGACCAGTCTGGCTGTTGCTGTTGTAGTTGTAGGTGATGAGTCCCGGGGCTTTTTCGGCAATCTGCTGTGGATAGCCACGGAAAGCAAGGATGGCAGTGGCCAGCGGCAGAGGCGTCTGGCGAACCTCGCCTGGATGGCCAGCGCTGTTATCGACCAGGATCTGATTCCAGTAAATCTGGAGATTCGTGGTGATGCGGATGCGGCGCGTGCCGGGCGGGAGTTTGCCGGTGAGATTGACCACGATGGTGCGCGGCAATCCGGCGGGGAAGCCCATGTCGTTGACGACGCGTTTCCATTTTCCATCCGGCAGTTGTGCGTCGATGTAAGGAGGAATGGGTTTCAGACCCGCCTGCCAGGCCGAGTACATGGAACTGGCCGAGAAGTAATCGACGTATCCGTTGAGCAGGAGGCGCAAGGGATGCTGCGGCGTCCACGCGCCGAGGTCGAGCGTGAGCGAGTGCATCTTCGCAAAACCGTCGTAAGGAAGGTCGGAGAAGTCTTCCACGTACTGATCATCCTTGTAGCGCAGCAGGCTGCTGACGTTCTGCCCATGGTTGCCCCACGCAGCCGCAACAGGATGAGCGTTGGAGGCAAGGATGACTTTTTCGCGAGGAAACGGCGGTTCGCTGAGGAAGCGTTCGTTGGGATAGACCTGCGTGCCGATGGGGTGGTCAATGGCAACGAGGCGCACCTGGTCGAGATAGTTGACCTCTTCCATGGGTTCGCCGAAGCGCAGGCTGAAGTAACCGTTGCGGGCCTTCAGGTCGCGGCCGGGCACCTTGATCCACTCAGAGGGGTCAGGCGTGTTGACCGTGGTGGGGGATGTCCAGTGGCCTACGACCGCGGCTCCGATGACGTCGTCGACGAAGGTGTACTTGTGGCCGTTCCAGGTGAAGAGGGTGGGGCAGGAACTGCCACGGCGATCCAACTCTGAGATGGTGTCAGAGGTCTTGTTGGCGAAGTGGATTTCATCCTGCGGAACGCCCGTTGGCCAGAGGAGGCGAACGATGTCGGCGTGCGTATCCTTTCCGAGTCCCGCAATAATTTCGTCCGGTCCCTGGCTGAGATATCCCGAAGATCCGGCGACCTCCCATTTTTGCCAGTCGTTATCGGAGAAGACTTCCACCTTGGTGCCGATGCCCATTTTGTTGTCGGCCAGGCCTCGCAGAGAAATTTCAAAGGAGTGATTGCGATTGCCACCCTGATTGAGCAGTATGACGGGTGGCCGGTTGAGCTGCGTCACGATGAGATCGGGAGCGCCGCTGCCGTAGAGGTCGGCTGCGATGACGGCGCGCGGGTGATGCAGCTTGATCTTGTTGAGTCCGAGCTGGGCGGTGACGTCTTCGAATCCCTTTGGCCCGAGGTTGCGGAGCACTCGGAGCTCCGGCCCGTGCGTGGTGTCAATCACGACAGCGAGATCGATCCATCCATCGTTGTCGATGTCGACCGGGGTAATGCCCCAACCGCGGATGGCGTCGTGAATGGGCAAGGGAACGCGCTGGAAGGATTTGCCGTCGATATTGCGCCACAGGGTCACTCCGGGGGCGCCATCATGGGTGAGGGCGACGTCCATCCAGCCGTCTTTGTTGTAGTCGAAGACAGCGATGCCTTCGGTGGGCGGCACGCCCTGTGTGGAAAACATCGGCTTGGAGAGGAATGGGCCTTCGCGGCGATTGATAAAGAGCGTGGGTGCGGGGTTCGAACCGGTGACAGCAAGGTCGACAGCGCGGTCATTGTTCAGATCGGAGAGCGTTGCGGAGGTGGTGACGCCCGTTCCGGTGAAGTTTCTTGCCGCGGTGACATCGGTGAATGTGCCGTTGCCGTTGTTCTGCCACATTACATTGGGGCCCGATTTGCTGTTGAGAGGGCGGCCGGTGACCAGCAGGTCGAGATCGCCATCGTGGTCAAAATCGACGAAGGTGAGGCCTGTGGGGTGGTTCAGAGGGCGAATGCCGGCCTTGCTTGTTACGTCGGCAAACTTGTCATGGCCGAGATTCCGGTAGAGCACGACGCGGTTGGCAAAAGCCACGGCAAGATCGGGCAGCCCGTCGTTGTTGTAATCGCCGACTGCGCAGGAAACGCCGTTGCCGCTTGCCGTTAATCCCATGGTGAGCGGGGACACCTGCTCCACCTGGCCAGTGCCATGGCCTTCCGGCGTGAAGCGGTAGACGCTGAGCGCAGGGTCGCCGCTTCGAGGCTCGATAAGGTAAAGCGGGCCGCCGGCGACGGGGCGAATCATGCAGGCGCCGCCGCCTGCCAGGGAGGTGGCGGCAGCTGTTGTGCGGACGAGCGGGTGATTCAGCGGCTGGCGCACGAAGGTGATGGGGATCATGGGACCGACCAGGGGCCCCGGAGGCAGAATGCTCTGCGTGGTGGAGTACTTGCCCTCGTCTCCGTAATTATGCGAGAGCGGCGACGATACCTTCTCCGTCATCAACTGCTCGAAGCGCCGCAGGTGAACCATGGCCTTGGGAATATTGCCCGACATGCGATAGGCGGTCGCTAATCCATACTCCGCCGAGGCGTGAAGGGGGTTGTATTTGAGCGCCGAGTGAAAATTTGCAATGGCCTGAGGAAGATGATGAAGACTGACCTCGCAGGAGCCGAGGAAGTAGAAGGTGTCAGGATCGTGCGGATCGATGGTGAGCACGTGCCGGAACGCCTCCGCAGCTTGCGCCGACTGGCCGCGGCCCTGGTAGAGGAGTCCGAGCACGTACCACGTGTACGGATCGCGCGGATTCTGTTTGGCGGAAGCGAGCAGAAGCTGTTCTGCCTTTTGCGACTGCCCAAGATAGAAGAGAGCGATCCCCTCATTGGTTTCCGCAATGGTCATTTGCGGATCGAGGTGGTAAGCCTGCGCAAACTTTTCTGCGGCTGGCTGCAGCAATTGCTGGTTTACCAGCGCAGTACCAAGGTTGTTCATTGTGCGGGCCTCGTGCTGCTGGGCAAGAGGTGTTTGTGCATGCGACGCGGCCGCGATCGCCATGAATGCGCACAAGACAGGCATGCCGATCCACCCGGAAAAACGGGATGAAAGGCTGCAGAAAAGGCTGTAAGAGGATTTCATTGGCATCGACGGCTTAAGCTTATCAGCACGCGCGCCACCCTTTCACCGTGGAGCTGAAGTTTGTGTGACGCAAATCACAGCATTGACCTTGCTCAACCGCTTAGGTTCACGACTAAGTTAACAGGGGATGAGATTGCCGAAATGCGGCGAGATCGCGGGGTCCGCTTGCCGCTGAAGTGTGAGAACCCGTGGGGGGGTGATGCCGGGGTCATGATCCATGCAAGGTGGCATCGCTTATGGGGATGCCGGCATTTCATTCCCCTGCAGCTTGTAGCTGTGAAGCTTTTCCCCCAGGCTCGGAGTGGCAGGAGACCGCAAGAATGGGGCAGGGGCTCTCATTCGCGATGTGCCGGAAGGTTCCTGCCCACTGGACAGCCGCTGCGTGGCGCCGCAGACCGACAACCAGGAGATCTGCGTGAGCGCTGCGAACCGCTTCGAGGATGCTGTCGACTTCTGCGCCTTCCAGGAGCACGGTTTCCAGGGGTACTCCTCTCTCTTCGGCGAGTTTACTCGCGCGGGACTGAAGTTTCTCGAGATGATCGCGGCGCTCGTGCCGCATTTCCGTGGGAAGCTCCGGTGCTACGCTTCCGGCAATGCTGATGTATCCAGGCAGCGGTTCAAGGACAGTGACCAGGGCAGCAGACGAGCGGAGCGCCTTTGCGAGATCGAGACCGGTCCGCAGGGCCATATCGGACTCGGCGGATCCATCGTAGGCAATGAGAATGCGATCGAACATTTGCCCTCCTGCAAAACTGGAACAACGGGCGACTGCTTGACAGCTTAATTCTGGGCTACTTGAGATTTGAGAGCAACCTGAATGCCCCATGGATCGCCGAAGATGACGGTGTCTGCGATGCGGGAGCTTTGCTGAAAACCTGTTGCGTGAAGGCGGGTTGCTGTGCGAGCGACATCTTCCGGAGTGGGCAGAACGAGTTCCCAGACAAGCAGGCGCGCCTCTTTGTCAGAGGCCGCCGGGGAGCCTGCCGCCCACGAATTGACTGCGACGTGATGATGGTATCCCCCAGCGGAGAGAAACAGCGCACCCGGATAGCGCCAGGTAACGAGATCGAGGCCGAGAGCCTGATGATAGAAGGCCGCAGCCTGATCGAGATGACCGACATATAGATGTATGTGACCAACTGTTGTGCCAGATGGCGCTCCGCGCCACGGCTCGCCGGAGAGTGCGGTCAGGTCCTGAAGGCGGACAGGGTTCGTTGCGCTGACGATCTCCCGGCCTTCGAACTGCCAGTTAGAACGCTCGCGGTCCGCATAGACCTCGACGGTGAGGCCGTCCGGATCGGTCAGATAGATGGCTTCGCTGTAGATGTGATCGCCGGCGCCAAAAGGGACGCCCTGTTGCCTGAGGTGACGCACAAAGGCGCCGAGATATTCGCGGCCTGGGAGCAGGAAAGCCGTGTGATAGAGGCCCAGCCGCGATCCGGGCGCGATCGGCTGTACACCGGGCGACAACTCCAGTTCAAGCAGGACGTTGCCGGAACCCTGCGGAGCAAGGCGGGCGTGGCGGGCATCGGATTGCACGCATTGCAAACCAACGACCTCGGTATAGAAGCGAAGGGAGCGCTCAAGGCTTGAGACTGCCAGACGAACGCGCCCCAAGTGCGTGGTCGCGGGAAGGCGGCGCCCGGAGGGATGGATGCCGATATCCGGCGGTGTGCTGGAAAGAGTGTTCACAGGAAACTCCGTGTTGCAACACTCATTAGAGGCAGGAAGAACGGAAAAAGATTCCGGGAGTTCAGGACTGCTGGTTGCGGAGGCCGTCCAACAGGCGGATCATGCAGCGCAGGTCAGCGATCTTCACGCCCGGAAATTGGCCCTTATGAAAGGCGACCAGCGGCTGCTCGATCTTCTTCAAGAGTCTCTGACCGGCGGCGGTAATGCAGCTGGTTACCTGACGGCGATCATCGGCGCTGCGCTTGCGGCGAACCCACCCTGATTCTTCGAGGCGGTCGAGGATGCGGGAAGCGTCAGGGGTCGGTGTAACCATCCGCGCAGCAATTTCGTTGCGGCCGAGCCCTTCCGGGCCAGCGCCGCGGAGAATGCGCAGTACGTTGTACTGGGATTGCGTGATTCCGAAAGGCTTGAAGAACTGGTCGATTCGATGAGAAAGCTCGGCGCTGGTGCGCATGAGGCTCAGGTAGGTTTCCTCTTCAAGGCTGGAAAAGGGCCGGGACTGGCGCAGCTGCTCGGCGAGGCTGGATTTTGTTTTTCTTGCCATATTTCTGAATCGCGAGAATTCCTACTCAGTCAGAGATTTGAAGAACAGAGGCAATTCATTGTACCGGTATGGGAACGGTTCGTGCTATGCGCCGCAGCAACGTCACTTTGCCAAGCAGCCCCGAGGGCAGCGGGCGGATAAGATTGGTTTGCTGCGGTGTGAATCGGCGTCCAAAACGCGCCCAGAGCAGCCGGTAACTGGGCAACGCCTTACCGGACATTTCATTCATCGCGGTGTTGGCAACGCGGACCTCAATTTGATTGACGCCGGGCTTCAGCAGGTGAGTGACATCGAGTTGGTAGGGCGGATGCCATAGAGCGCCGGCACGCTTGCCGTTGATAAGGACAACGGCAGCAACGTGAATTGGCGGGTCATACCAGGCCTGCGTGCCCATGTGGAGCGGATGGGCAGGTTTCCGGATGGGCGTGCCATGGCCGAAGCTGAGAAGAATCTGGCTGTGGTTGAGATCACTGGTGCGGATGCTGAAGTCACGGTGATAGGTGGCAACGCCCGAGTAGTAGATGGTCTTCGGGTCGTTTGTCCACGAAGCGAGAGATTGCATTTTGCGTTGCAGATGGAGACGAGAGAAGTCAACGGTCCAGTCGTGGCTCAAGTGGGCAATCTGCTGCTCGCTGGTCTGCGGAGGCGCCGCGTTGTGGAGCGGGCCATGGTGCAGTAGCAGGACCGCCGAGCCGTAGGGAGGTAGGTGAATCGGCCATGCACCGTTGTGGCTGAGAGCTTCCATGGCTTTGCCGTTGTATGGGTTCAGCCAGGTTCCGGAGCGATAGTTGGAGCGCAGGCGGGCCATTGCGTCGACGGTAACGTTGCTGGTATTCGCGATGAAATAGATATCGGCATCGGGAAGCCTGCGGCGGATGAAGCCGACGCGGGGCGCGGCCGGCGAGAGTTGCATGCCGGGCGACGCCATCTGATGCAGCGCGTTACCGAGAGCCTCGACGCTGGAGATGTATTGGACATGCGCGTCGGGGTGATCGAAGAAACCGTGGGAAGCCCGCGATACCTGAGCTGAGATCTGCGCGTAGTGCAGGAATCCGGGCGCGCGCTCGGGAATGCGTCCTATGGCGATGACATGGCCGCCGGATTGGGCGTATTGTTCGACGCGTGAGAGCGTAGCTGGAGAGATGCGATCGACGTTGGGCAGGATGAGAACAGGGTAGTGAATACCGCGTGCCTTGATGGCCGCCGCATCAATGTAGTCGAAGTTGTAGCCCGCATTTTCGACGGCCTGCGTGAGAGCCGGTGTGATCCAGCGTGACATGACGGCGGTGAGCGATGCCTTGCCGGGAACGAAAGCCGCCCATGCGTCATCCTCCGGCAGGTAGATAGCGACGCGGTTGGCGGGCTGGCCCTGCCGCAGGATCCAGCTGATGCGCTGCAGGTAGCTGGTGACGTCGGGCATGACGATCCACCAGGGGTTGTGCGCATTGAAGACGGCAGCGGCGTAGAAGCTCCAGCCGGGTTCGCCGGCGGAGGGCGGTGAGTACGGCCAGCCGTGGCAATAGATTTGATTGCTGCCTTCGAGGAAAAATCGATTGGCTTCCTCTTGCATATCGAGCGGGGTGGCGCGGAAAGCCGGCGAGTGCAACCATGTGAAGGTTTCTGAGGAAATGATGGGGCGGCCGTAGATGTGGCCTGCCGAGGATTCCCATCGCATGAACGAAAATTGCCGCCATTGCGGGCCTTCGCCTTCAGGCAGATCAACGAGGCTGTTACTCGACATGGAGACAGCCGGGTAGCCGTAGGTCTGCGAGCGGAACAGGGTGTGGTGATCGTTTGCCCAGTCGTTGATTTGTGTGAGGTAGTTTTTGTCGATGAGCTGGGTGAGGGTCAAGCCCCAGTCATGGCGCACGGCGAGTGCCTGGGCGTCCGGATGAGGCGTAAAGAGGTCAGGCAGATAGGGAAGAATACTGTAGCCGCGGAGGGTACGAAACTCTTCGGGGAATTTTGGAGTCCAATCCGCACCAAAGACTTCCAGCGAGTCACTGAAGACAGAATCGGGCGGATCGTTGCCGAAGGCGCCGATGAGCTTGTCTGCGACTTTGCCGAGGTAACTCTCGACGGCTGTATGGGAGAAGTGATCGAGCACGAAGCCGTTGGCGTCGAGCGCGGCGCGCTTGACCTGTTGGCCCGTGCGGCTCTGGATGTACCAGTAGACGGCGCTGCCGTTTGTGACGACCTCAGGCGGGATGATCAGGCGGGTTGCGCCGACTGGCGGGGTTGGCAGTTGAGTTTGCGCCGAAGCCGGCTCGTTTTGCGAGGCTGGTCCGAGGAAGGCCGCGATGAGGCTTTCGCCGTGTTCGAGTGCCGGGATGGCGACGGACGACTGGCCGGGCTGGAGCAGCGTCTTCCGCTGGCGGATGTCGGCAGAAGCCTGTGTGATTGGCGTGCTTGGTCCGCCGTAGGGCCAGCCGCTGGCAAGCGCAAGCCCGGCGCGGAGGCCAAGGCGATGTGCCTGCTGATTGGCGTAGGCAACATCGCTGAGAAACTGCGGCGAAAGAAACGGCAGATTGCGGAAACCCGTCTGCGGATCATCGAGCGCCATGGGATAGACGTAATGAATGACGAAGCCGCCAAATCCGCCGGCCTTCATCTGCTGTTCTTCACGCAGAATCTCCGGCTTGGTGACGGCAGGGCCAAACCACCACCAGCGCACCATGGGCCGCGCGTTGCCTGGTGGATTCTGAAATGTCTTTTCAAGCTGCGCGAGCGGCGTTTGTGCCTGCGCCCAAAGGGATGAGCCCAGCAGAAGTGCGATGCAGATTTTGGGGCGAAGATTGGAGGGCAACGAATTCTCCTTTGAGCCTGACCGGCAGGGCCGTAGTGAATTGGAAGGAAATGTCCCGCAAGCCGTTATATCGTCACTGAAACGCACTGTCTATTGACATTTGCGGATTGGCGCCCATGAGGATTGGCGGTAGCGTGAAGGAATGGCCAAATTGCTGCATCTCCGCTCACCTGAAATGACCTTGCCCACGATGGAATGGAAACCGAGAGATCTCCATTTCAAGCCTCAGGCACACAAGATTGTGGTACTGGCGCTTGCCGGCTGCATGGTGCTGCCGTTCGCGGTTGCGCAGGAGTCCCGGATCACACCAAAGCAGCAGGCGGGAATTCAAGGAGACATTGCACAGCATTTTGGGTCGGCCCCGGCGAACCCCGGCGCACGGGCGAAAAACCTTTCCGGGTCGATGCGTCCGCGCGCGGTACGCAAGGCGATGCGCAAGGTCGGCGACTGGGAACTTGCGCAGGCAAAGCCGTATTTCGGGCAGAACTGGACGTGGGGCACGCTGTATGCGGGTTTTATGGCGGCTGCTGATTCTTTGCACGATGCGCGTTATCGCAAGGCGATGGAGGAGATGGGCGAGAAGTTCCATTGGCAGTTGGAATCGAAGGTCCCGGTTGCCGATGACCAGTGCATCGGGCAGACCTATGCCGAGCTTTATCTGAAGGACTGGAAGCCGAGCGAGATTGAGGCAACGCAGGCGGCGCTGAATCGGCTGCAGGCTGGGGCAGAAGCGCATATTCCCGCGAACCAGGCGCAGATTTCGTGGTGGTGGTGCGACTCGCTGTTTATGGCTCCGCCCGTATGGTCGCGGATGTATGCCGCGACGCGAGACGCGAAATATCTGGCCTACCTGAACCAGCACTGGTGGCAGACATCCAAGAGACTCTATGACCCGCACTGGCATCTCTTCTATCGCGACATCACTTTTCTGCACGCGAAGGGCCCGAATGGGAAGCCGGTTTTCTGGTCGCGCGGGGAAGGCTGGGTGATGGCCGGACTGGTGCGAACTCTGGAGTATATGCCGCAGGATTATCCAACGCGCGGCAGGTTTGAAACGCAGCTGCGCCAGATGGCCGCCGAAGTGGCGACGCTGCAGGACAGGAAGAGCGGCTTGTGGCACTCGAATTTGCTGGATGCTGCTGCTTATCCCGCGCCGGAAACCTCCGGTTCGGCTTTGATGACCTATGCGCTGGCATGGGGCGTGAATCATGGCGTATTGAGCCGCTCGAAGTACGAGCCTGTGATTCGGCGGGCATGGAGCGGACTCGTTCATCAAATCTATGCGGATGGGCGGCTTGGCAATATTCAACAGACCGGCGCGGCTCCGGCCTACTACCGCCCATCATCAAGTTTCAACTACGGCGTGGGGGCATTTCTGCTGGCTGGGTCGCAGGTGATGAAGCTGTCACGCCAGGAGCAGGTCAAGCCATGAGCGGCGGCTATTTTCGAGGCAAGACGCTTGCCTTAGAGGACAGGAAAAAGCAACCGCGCGTGGCTCGTGATGGACGCGGCGTCGAGCGGCGTACCCGGTGCCTCGAGGCGCGCGCATTGCACGGCGAAGTTGCCCAGCGTCGAGCTTTCTGCCGAGCAGCGCTCGACCCGCAGATCGGAAGCCTGCTCGGTCAGTGAGTTGAGGAACTCGTTGCGGCTGCCGCCTCCGACGATACAGATGCGGTCGAAGGATTTGCCGGTGATGGCATGAATGCTGCGCAGCAGGGAAGCATAGCGGCGCGCCAGGCTATGGAAAATGAGGCTGGCATATTGCGGAGCGGCATCACATCCGGAAGGCAGTGCAGTGAGCCCCCGATTTTGCAACTGGTGATGGATTCGTTCAGGCATGTTGCCGGGGGTTAGAAATGCAGGATCTTCGAGATCCAGTTCGTAATCCGGGGCAGGGAGCCGGCGCGCCGATGCGACCAACTCTTCGACGGTGCAAGGAGATGACTTCTGCCATTCGTCCATGCATTGGCGGAGGATCCACATACCCGACAGGCCACGATGAAAAAGAATGGTTTCGCCAACGCCGCCCAGGTTGGTAAATCCCGAATGGCAGGCTTCGGGCGTCTTGTTTGGTGAGAGGAGAGGCGTGCCGACAAGCGACCAGGTTCCGGAGCTGATATAGGCCCAGGAGTTTCCTTCCGCTGGAATGCCGGCGATGGCCGATGCGGTGTCATGGCAGGCGGGCGCGATGAGTTGCGTATCGCGAAAGGCCGGCAGCGAGCGCAGGTGATTTGAGAGCGCTCCGAGTTGTGTTCCGGGGGCTACGATTTCGGGCGCAGCAGCGATGTCGAGTTCCAGCAGATCGAATATTTCCTTCGACCAGTTGCGTGTCTCCGTATCGATGAGCGCTGTGTGCGTGGCGTTGGTGTATTCTGCGATGCGCGCAGCGCCGAGCCAGTGCAGGATGAATTCCGGCAGTTGAATCCATTGGGTGGATGTGGGGATACCACGCAACTTGTCGGCATAGAGCTGATACACGGTATTGATGGATTGGATTTGCACGCCGGTAATGGCGTACAGCGTTTCGGCCGGCAACCGCTTGTGCACTTCCTCCATCGACTGGACATTGCGGGGATCGCGATAGCAGAAAGGCTGGCCGATTGGCTGCCCGTGATGGTTGAGCCGAACATAGTCCACGGCCCAGCCGGTGACGCCGATGGAGGCGATGCCTTGCGGAGCGAGGTCAGCACACTGGCGCAGACCCCGATCCAGTTCACGGCAGATGCGCGCAAGATCCCAGTGCAAGCCCGGACCTTCCTCGATGGGAGCGTTTGCGAATCGATGCACCATGCGAACGGCTGGTTGGTCTCCATGCCATTGCAGCATGGAGACACGACAGCTTTCGGCGCCGAGATCAATCGCTACCAGCGCGGGGCGCGGACTCACCGAAGGAATGCCTCCGGCAGGCCGCCATCCACGGGAATCAGATGACCGCTGGTGCAACGAGTCCTGGGACCGGCGAGGAACAGGATGGCTTCCGCGCAGTCTTCTGGTCCGATGGGCTGATGGGTGAGCGTGCGGCGCGCATAGAACTCGGAGAGCAGCGCGCGCAGTTCCTCATCGGTGCTGGAGGGGTGGAAAGCGATCTTGTACTTCGTGAGCGAAGCGATGACGCGATCGCGGGGGAACATGGTGGAACCCTTCACTACCGTGGCAGGATTGATGCCGTTGACGCGCACCCTGGGGGCAAGGGAAACGGCCAGCTCGCGCACGAGGTGGCTCAGGGCAGCTTTGCTGACATCGTAGGCCTCACTGCCGCGCTTCGGCACGACGGCGTTCGCCGAGCTGGTGAGCACGATGCTGCTTTCGAGCTGCTGTTCGGCGAAGAGCTTTGCGGCTTCTTCCGCGAGGAGGAAGTTCGATGTGACATTCAATTCGAGCGTGCTGCCCCACATGGCATCGCTGATGATTCCGTCGGGAGAGGAGGGAAAGATGGCCGCTGTGTTGATGAGGATGTCGATGCCGCCAAAGCTGGCGATGGCTTGCCTCAAGGCTTCGCGAATGGCTTCGCGGCTGCGAATGTCGATCTTAGTGATCGTGACAGCCTCGCGGCCGGCGATGACCTGGGCTTCCTTTGCAGTGGCTTCGGCGCCCTGCATATCGCGGTCGGCAATTACAACGTGGGCGCCGCGTTCGGCAGCGAGCAGCGCAGCGCAGCGACCAATACCACTGGCTCCGCCGACGATGAGAGCGATGTAACGGCTCAGCTCTTTCTCTGGAGGCTGGCGGCGAAGTTTTGCTTCTTCGAGAGCCCAGTACTCAATGCGGAAGGCCTCGGAAACCGGCAGTGCGACATAATTGGCGTGCACATGGAAGGCCTCAGGGGGTGCAGCCGGGCCAGCCTGAGGTACTTCCGTGGCGCTGTCTTCGCCGGCGAGGGCCGTGGCTCCTTCCATCACATGGATGGCATTGGTATAGAACTCGCCGGTGATGCGCGATTCAGGCTTGTTCTTGCCGAAAGAGAACATACCGATGCCGGGAATCAGAATGACGGCGGGGTTGGGATCGCGCATAGCGGGTGAATCAGGGAGCGCATGCGCGCGGTAATACTCTTCGTACTCTTTGCGGTAATGCTCAAGCGCGGAAGCAATGGCCGCTTTGATGGCAGGGAGATCCGCAGTGTGATGCACGGGGACGAAGAGCGGGCGGATCTTGGTGCGGATGAAGTGATCAGGGCAGCTGGTGCCAAGGTGCGCAAGGGCTGCGGCGTCTTTCGAATTCACGAATCGCAGAACCTCGGGCAGATCGTTGTAGCTGCCGATGAGGCGTCTCTTTTGCGAGACCAGGCCGCGGAGGTAGGGCAACAGCTCGATAGCGAGCTCCGCGCGATTTGCGCGAGTTTCTGCGACGGGGCCGCCAAAGACGGGTACTTTGCGGTGCTCATCGTGCGCGTGCACGAACTGACCGAGCTGATCGATGATGGTGATGGTGTTGACGTAGCACTCACGCTGGGTCGTGCCCCAGGTAAATAGTCCGTGACCGCCAAGGACCACACCGTCACAACCTGGATTTTCTTCGACGGCATGGCGCAGCATCATGGCCAGCTCAAAGCCGGGGCGCTGCCATGGCAGCCAGACGAGGTGATGGCCGAATTCTTGATTGAACTCTTCCATCCTGGCCTTGCCGTTGCCGGCCGCGGCGAGAGCGATACCCCAGTCCGGATGAAGATGGTCGATATGGGGGAAGGGCAGAAAGCCGTGCAGCGGAGTATCGATGGATGCTGCAACGGGGTTCTTGCCGAAGGTGCACAGCGGGTAGAGTTCAACGATGGTATCTTCTTCGGCGACACCCTTATATTGCGATTCGAGTGCGAGTACCCGGTCGAGATAGAGCGTTGCAAAGCCCTGCCGCTTGATGCTGCCAAGGTCGCCGCCGCTGCCTTTGACCCAGATGACTTCGGTAGGGTTGCCGGTGAGCGGATCCTTCTGGTGAATCTTGGAGCTGGTGTTGCCTCCGCCAAAGTTGGTGATGCGAAGGTCGGCGCCGAGCAGGTTGGAGCGGTAGCGAAGCAGCTCAGGCTCGTCGAGGCTGGCGGCCAGGGAGTCGTCCCAGAGGTCTTTGAGGAAGCGAAGATTGGAAGGTGTGTTCATGATGTTTTGTGGCGATCCGTAGATCATGATCGCACAGCTATAACCAATAGGGCAAATATTTCTATAGACACATTTACGCTACAGCGTAACTATGCATAACTGACCTTGGAATTTGCGTTCCGTTCCCTGCGATCTTCGCGAATTCGCTCCAGGTAGCCACTCGAACGCAGTGCCTCAAGCGGGTCTTCGGGCAGGCCCTTTCCGCGTCTCCATCCGTTTATGGCGGGACGCACGTCGGACCAGAAAGCAGAGCGCAGACACTCTTCCGCCTCGACCAGGCGTGTTGCGTCCTGCAGCTCAGCGAGGCGTTCGCGGTCGACGAGGGCGGCCTTGGCGTAGAGCTCCTGGGCAGCACATACCGTCTGTACCATGGCCTCAAGCTTGCCCTTGAGGTTGTGACTCTGGTCGATCATGAATGTGGTTTCCCGCAATCCTTCCGGGTCGCTGTGCAGTTCATGGAAGATGCGAAAGACCTGGTAAGGATCGATGGAGCCGATGGTGAGGTCGTCATCTGCGTAACGGCGATCATTGAAGTGGAAACCGCCGAGAATTTTTTCGCGCAGGAGCCATACCACGATCTGCTCGATGTTTTGAGACTGATAGTGATGGCCGGTATCGACCAGCACATATGCCTGCGGGCCGGCATGCCGCGCCAGCAGCAGGGCCATGCCCCAGTCAGCGATGTCGGTGTGATAAAAGGCGGGTTCAAAGGGTTTGTATTCGATGAGCATTCGCTGCGCGCCGCCGAGCCGGGTGTGCGCCTCGGCGAGTGACTCCATGAGCCAATCGATCCGTTTGCGGATGCTTTGCGTGCCTGGATAGTTGGAGCCATCAGAGAGCCAGAGAGAAACGTCGCGGGAATTGAGAGCCTTGGCGATTTCGATGGAATCAAGCAGATGCTGCAGGGCGATCTGGCGCACCTCAGCGCTCGGATTACAGAGTGAGCCGTACTTGTATTCCTGCCGTTCGAAGAAGTTGGGATTCATCGAACCCGCACGGATTCCATACCGGGTCTCGAGTTGCTGGATTGCGGAAACATCCTTCACGCCGCCGGGCAGGTCCCACAAAACGTGCAGTGCAAGAGTGGGGCTGACGCCGGTAAGGGCGTGAACCTGGGCGGCGTCGGCAAACTTTTCTTCAATGGAAGTGGCGGCCTCAGGCTGAATGTATTTGCCGAAGCGTGTGCCAGTATTGGCGAATCCCCACGAAGGCAGTTCAATGGAAAACGAATCGAGGGCTCCGGCTATCTTCTCTTCGTGCGCACTCATGTGTCACCTGTTCTAGGGAAACAAACCCTCTATTGAAATTAAGAAATATGATCATACTGCCCATCCATAGCAGAGTCAAAGGAGGAATTTGACAGGAACGGACTCCGAATGGAGCCAGCGTATGAATAGACTTGCAAGAAGCAAAAAAGTTACTCGCCAAGAAGGAAGACATCCAGCTGGCGTGGACCATGAACGCCGCGGATGCGCGTCATTTCGATGTCGGCTGTTGCAGAAGGGCCGGAGATGAACGTCAGCGGGTGTGTGGCCGCAGTTGCGAGGCGATCGAACGCCTCGGGGACAGTTTCGACGATCTGGGCAGTGCGGATGACGCAGAGATGGCGGTCGGGTATCAGCGTAGTCTGGCGTTTGCCCTCTCCCTGTCCGTGCTGAAGAACGATCGTGCCCGTGATTGCGATGCCAACGGAGCAAATGGTCAGGACGCCGGCACAGCGGTTGAGATCATCCACAGTTGCCGAGGACTCCCAGCGAATGGATTGCTGAGACGGCAGCCAGCCGGCGGGAAAGCCGTCGGCCACGATCCAGAATGGCGCCCGCGGGGCCTGAGTATGCGATTGCACTTTGCCCATGACCTGCCCGATGGAATCGCAGAGGTCTGGAGGAGTGGTGAAGGTTACTCTGGCATCGTATTCTCGCAGTCTCTCGGCAAAGAGCTCGACGCGCTCTTTCGAATCTCGGCTGCCGAGCCGTTGATAGTTACGCTCCATGGGAGCTGATGGAGGATCGAAACCGATTCGAGATTGTTTGATGGAGCTTCGAATGCGAGCGAGAATGGCATCGCGAGCCTCATTTTGCGCCATGATGCGTCTCCTTCCACCACTGCCGGAACGACTGCTTCGGTATGGCGCGCAGGTCGCGAACATTGGTCCACGCGGAGAGCTCGCCGGGTAGCCTACGGATCCATCCGTCGGAGACGAATGGCTTTTGGCCCAACTGAGCGAGGCGGTGCGCGGTTTCGAGGCGGCGCCGGCTGCGGAAGACCGAAGCGACGATCCTCATGCCGAGCGCTTCCGGCTTCAGGCTGCTGTGCTGCTCGCGGGTAATGCGTCCGCGCAGATGGATAAGCACCTCGGGGATATTGATCTTCACGGGGCAGACTTCGTAGCACGCGCCGCAGAGCGAGGATGCATAGGGGAGCGACTGTGCATGCTGCAGGTTCTGGAGCTGGGGGGTGAGGATGGCGCCAATCGGTCCGGCATAAGTGGAACCGTAGGCATGGCCGCCGGTTTGCCTGTAAACAGGGCAAGTGTTTAAACACGCACCGCAGCGGATGCACTGAAGCGTCTGTCGCGCCTCGTCGTCGGCCAGGATGGGGCTGCGGCCGTTGTCGAGTAGTACGACGTGGAAATTCCGCGGGCCATCGCCGGGATGAACGCCCGTCCAGATGGAGTTGTACGGATTCATGCGTTCGCCTGTAGCGGAGCGCGGGAGAAGCTGGAGAAACACTTCGAGGTCGCGGAATGTTGGAATGATCTTCTCGATTCCGGCCAGAAGAATCAGCGTGTCCGGCATGGTGAGGCACATGCGCCCATTGCCTTCCGACTCGACGATGCAGACGCTGCCGGTCTCCGCAATCAGAAAGTTGGCGCCGCCAATGGCTGTCTTTACGCGCAAGAATCTTTCGCGGAGGTAACGGCGCGCCGCGTCGGTCAGGTCCTGCGGGCTGTCGCCGAGATTCGGCAGGTGCATCTGCTCGCGGAAGATTTCCCGCACCTGGCTGCGATTTTTGTGCAGCGCCGGAACGACGATATGGGAGGGCCGGTCTTTGCCAAGCTGGACGATCAATTCCGCAAGATCAGTCTCATGCGGATGGATGCCGCGCTCTTCGAGTGCGCGGTTCAGGCCGGTTTCGTCCGAGGTCATGGTCTTGATCTTGAGGACTTCGGCGGCGTCCTGCTCGCGCACAAGGTCGATCACGATGCGGTTGGCCTCTTCGGCATCGCGCGCCCAATGAACGCGGCCGCCGGCTGCCGTGCATGCTGCTTCAAACTGCAGCAGGTACTCGTCCAGGCGCAGCAGGGTTCGCTCTTTAATGGCGCTGGCTGCGTCGCGTAGGGCCTGCCAGTCCGGCAGTTCGCCAGCCACCAGGGCGCGCTTGCGCTGAATCACCTCAGTGGCGTGACGGACGTTCTTGCGAAGCTGCGAGTCATCGAGCAGCGGCAGCGCAGCCTTCTGAAATGAGGGCGCGGATGCGGAATCTCCGACGCGGACTGTCATGCCGACGCCACCTCTTCAGTGGATGCAAGAATCTCCGCCAGGTGGACAGTGCGAATACCGGCGCGCCGCTGGTGGAGGCCGCCTTGAATATGCATGAGACAGGAGTTGTCGACCGCAGTGCAGACCTCCGCGCCGGTGACTTCCACGTCGCGCATCTTTTCAGCCAGCATGGCGGCGGAGACATCACCGTTCTTCACAGCAAAAGTGCCTCCGAAACCGCAACATCGATCAACATTCGCCAGTTCCACAAGTTCGATGCCGCGCACCTTGCGCAGGAGGCGTAGTGGCAGATCGCCAAGATGAAGGCCCCGCAGCGAATGGCAACTGGCGTGATATGTAACGCGATGCGGGTAGTATGCGCCGACGTCTTCCAGCCCAAGCTTGTGTACCAACAGCTCAGAGAACTCAAAGACTCGTGGGAGCAGCTCTTCGACGGTCCGAATCAAGTACGCGTCTCCAGCCGCGGCGGCCATCTTTGGATAATGATCGCGGATCATCGCGACACAAGAGGAGGACGGAATGCAGACGGATTCAGAATCGCGGAAGACATCCACGAAGCGCTGCATCAGGGGCAGGGCTTCTTCCTGGTAGCCGGTGTTGTAATGCATCTGGCCGCAGCAGGTTTGTTCCATGGGGAACTCAACCGTGTGCCCCAGCCGCTCCAGCAGACGCACGATGCTTTTTCCTGTCTCGGGGAAGAGCAGATCGTTGTAGCAGGTGATGAAAAGAGATATGCGCAACTTGTCTCCATCGCCATCGCGTATGGTTTTTGGCCGATGCGCTACCAGGTACGCCACCGGAAATCCAAGGATAGCAGGGCCAAGTTTCAGAGGAAAACAGATTACGATTTGAAATTCCGAATGCGGCGAGGAGAGAATCGAGCGGGCTTGCACCATCGAAGAACTACCGGGCCGGCTTCAACGGAAGCCGGCCTCTGTGACGAAGGCCCATCCGAGTGTGGAGCAAAAAAGCGAAGAGCCCGAATGGTTGATCCGGGCTCTTCGGGTTGAAGGCTGGCCGAGGCTATTTGCGGCTGGCCTTGGCCGTGACCTGTAATGTGACAGAGGTTGTGTGTGTAACGCCGCCTCCGGTTGCGGTGATGGTAATGGTTTCTGTGCCCGTGGTGGCGTGCTTGTTGGCCTTGATGGTCATGGTGGAATTGCCGGAACCGGGCGCGGCGATTGTGCTTGGACTGAACGATATGCTGATGCCCCTGCCCGCTCCAGAGGCCGTCAGGCTGACGCTGGAATTGAAGCCCCCACTGACGGAGGTGGTAATGGTGTCGGTGGTGGAACCGCCCTGTGCCACCGAAAGCGACGAAGAGGCAGCAACCATTGTGAAGTCACCCGATGTTGCGGCCTTAACCGTGAGGGAAACAGTGGTGGACTGTGTAAGCCCGCCGCCGGTGCCCGTGATGGTAATCGGGTAGGTCCCCGCAGTGGCTGTAGAGGCCACCTGGAAGGTGACTGCGGAGGTTCCGGAACCGGGTGCTGCGATGGGGTTGGTCCCAAATATGACTGTGACGCCTGATGGCACGTTCGAGGCGGAAAGAGCAATGGAATTATTGAAACCACCGGCGACCGCGGTTGTGATGGTGGAGTTGCCACTGCTGCCTTGAGCAACGGACAGTGATGTGGGCGAAGCGGAAATGGTGAATGACGGAGTCTGCGTGGTGGAACCCGTCAAGGCTGCCAGAAGACCGGAGCTGGGGCTTCCCCATCCGGTGACCAGGTCATAGCCGGGAACCGCCGAATAGCTTCCTGAAGATCCACTGGTGATGTCATGGAAGTCAGCCGAATAGCTGGAGGTGACGTTCTGCGCGTAGATGGTTGGGTTGAGGAAGCCTATGGTTGACTGCCCGTCTGCAACAAGTTGCTGATTGACCAGCGCGATGTAACCGGCCCACATGGGCGCAGCAAAGCTGGTGCCGCCATACAGGTTTGAGGTGCAGGTGGTCTGGTCCGCGCAGACATAAAAGGTGAAGTTTGCGTTCGCTGATACGTCCGGCCCGTTGCGATAGGTGGTGGAGCCTTTGTTGCTCGCATTGATGACGCCGGGAAGCTGCTGCCAGGAAGGTATGGGAATTCCGTCAGGAGAAATGCCGCCACCACTGTCTGCCCAGGCAGTTTCCGACTTCCAGGGACCGCCCGCGCTCGATGTCGTGAGATCGGTGCCACCCACAGAAACCACGTTGGCATCGTCGGCCGGCCACGCCTCCACGTGTCTTGACCAGGTGGAATTGTCGCCCGAGGCTGCGAAGAAGTTTTGCCCCTGGGCGGCCATCTTCTCGAAATAGGGATCGAGAGTGGATGGGTCGGCCGGCGTCCATCCCCAGGAGCAGCCGATGGTGGTAGGCAACGGGTTGTGAGTGGTCATCGCGGCGATGATGGCCGTATCCGTTGAGCCGATGTACATGGTAAGACTGTTGAGAGCTGGGGCCATGCCGAGGGCCTGTGTCATGTCCAGGGTTTGTTCCGTATCGTCGCACCTATTGGCATAAAGGCATGAGGTGCTGGTTCCGTCGGTGGAAAGCAGAGTAATGGGAACGTTGTTCGTCTGTTTGACATTCGAGAAATAGGTATTCAGGTCGGCGAGGTCGGTACCGTAGTACTCCAGCAGCCCGAGATTCTGACCGGCGCCATTGAGGCTGCCTGTTCCGTAATATGCGGCCCGCATGTCACTGCCGAGGAATGAAGCGGATGGCCCGGAACCGGTGGTGGCTTGCGGAGATACCGCGTTCACGCTGATTCCGTGTGCCTTGGCGTAGACAGCCTTCGACACATACATAGGATGGGGTATCGAGTAGTTGTCCAACCCCGAGACGTGCCAAAGATCAAAGTGCAGGCTGGTTGTCGGTGTGCGGTCCGGGGAATAGAAATCCCGATGGTGGACCGGATCATGATAGATCCGCATCGTCACATGGAAAGCTGCATTGACAGAAGATACAGGGCCGCGGATGACCACGTTCATTCCGTCGCGAGAGCCGCCGATGACTGTAAACCCGCTGGCTTTGAGATACGCAACGGTTGCGTCGTACTCGGCTACGCTGGGGCCATACAGGGCTGTGAACTGTGCGGGTGTCAGATAGTGGTGATACTCAGGGCTTTCAGGGTCGTATAGCTCAGACAGGAACTCCCGTAGACCTTGCTGATTGGTGAGCGGCAATACCACGTTCAGGGTCATCATCGTGTTGGTGGACATCAACCTGACGGGCGTAGCTGTGCCATTGCGGACGACATTGCGAACATGATGCGTCTCAAAATACTGGGCAAAACTGCTTCGCGATCCGACAACAAGAAAGATCGCCGTGACGAGCAGAACGATGTTTCTTTTTCGAAACATGGTTGGCCTCCCATGGAAATCCGAGGTTCCATACGGAACTGTGCCGAGTGTGTGCCCGCGTGAAATCTGCGTCAAGGGAAGAGATCGAGGAATATTTTCCGCTTGGAAAGCGAAGTTCCTGTTGAGGGGCCAGATGCGTCAACAAGCCTGACTGGATTGCCTGAGCAGGATCTATCGCGGCGGATATCGGGCATGGAAAGAGATAAATACCTGATAAATACGCGAAGTTTTCGCCGGCTTTCGTTGCCGACCGTGATTCAAGAGCTGTGGTGCTGGTCCGCGAACGAGCCTGGAATTGGCTGCGGAGAATATCTGCAAGCAGGACAGGGAGCCTCCCCGTAATGATCGAGGAAACATCCCTGATTCTGGCTGCTTGCCAGGCGGCTACTTCTTGTCGCTGCTCCCCTTGAGCTGAGGCATCTTTGAATCTGTGCCTAGAGTCAGCAACCCGGTCTGGGCATACGTCATGAGCTTCTCACGTGTGTCGGTAATGTCCAGATTTCTCATGGTGAGCTGACCGATTCGGTCGCGTGGCGAGAAGGTGGATTCGCCCTTTTCCATCGTCAGCCGTTCGGGATGGAAGGTAAGATTCCGCGATTCAGTATTGAGTATGGTGTAGTCATTGCCGCGGCGCAGTTCCAGTGTGACTTGACCCGAAACCGGCTTGGCAACCCACCGCTGCGCGCTTTCTCTAAGCATGATGGCCTGAGGATCGAACCACCGGCCCTGGTAGAGCAGGCGGCCCAGCTTGCGTCCATTATCGCGGTACTGCTCGATAGTGTCTTCGTTGTGAATCCCGGTGATCAGGCGCTCGTAGGCGATGTAGAGCAATGCCAGACCTGGTGCTTCATAGATTCCGCGGCTCTTGGCTTCAATGATCCGGTTTTCAATCTGGTCGCTCATGCCCAGCCCGTGGCGGCCACCAATGCGGTTGGCTTCGAGCATCAGTTCGACCGGATCGCTGAACTCTGCGCCGTTGAGTGCCACCGGCCAACCTTCCTCAAACCGGACAGTCACTTCTTCGCGTTTGACCTCGACGTCGTCACGCCAGAAGGCCACGCCCATGATCGGCGCGACGATCTTCATGCTGGTGCTCAAATGCTCGAGATCTTTGGCCTCATGCGTTGCGCCCAGCAGATTGGAGTCAGTCGAATAGGCTTTTTCGGCGGACATCTTATAGTCGAAGCCGGACTTCTGCATGAATTCCGACATTTCCGCGCGACCGCCCAGTTCCTCAATAAAAACGGGGTCGAGCCAGGGCTTGTAAATCCTCAGATCCGGATTCACCAGCAGTCCGTACCGGTAGAAGCGCTCGATGTCGTTGCCCTTAAACGTGCTTCCGTCGCCCCAGATGCCGACCTCGTCTTCGCGCATGGCGGTGACGAGCATCGTACCCGTGACGGCGCGTCCGATCGGCGTGGTATTGAAGTAGGTCACTCCGGCTGTGGAGATGTGAAAGGCTCCGCTCTGCAGCGCCGACAAACCTTCCCGCACCAATTGGGTGCGGCAGTCGATCAAGCGCGCTTTTTCCGCGCCGTATTCGAGTGCCTTGCGTGGAATCAGTTCGTAGTCGGACTCATCTGGTTGTCCCAGGTTGGCCGTATATGCGTAAGGAAGTGCGCCCTTCTGCTTCATCCAGTGAAGCGCGGCGCTGGTATCGAGGCCCCCGGAAAATGCGATTCCGACCTTTTGGCCGACGGGGAGCTGTTCCAGAATATTGGACATTATTTATGGATTTCCCTGTGAGTATTCGGCAACTGCAATGGCTGCTATTCCTTTCATTGTATGGGGCAGCAGGCTGTGTGGCATGGGGACCTCAGAAAATCGTGCAGGAGGAAGCAAGCACGGCCACAATTGCAGCTGAGCAAGCAGTGGAATGCGTGGCACGATGGCCGAAGTTCCTGTGCGTTCTTGAAAGGAGATATAGTATGCCTGAACTGGCACACCGTACCCGGATCATGGTACTTATCTGCCGGACCGGAGAATCCAGAAAGGCTATTTCGAGGAAGCTGATGAAGAATTCTGGCTATTCGATTTCCGGGTGTGTCGTTGTCCTTGCGTTGCTGTGCTGGGCGTGTCCTGCCCTCGGTCAAGCGGTTGTGAGCGGTGGAAACTCCTTCTATCCCGCGGCTGTATGGTACGGCGGAGGGAAGGCGCGCGCGCCCATGCTCGAACCGATCAACGCTACCAGTGCGGAGCGATGGGGCAAAGATCTCGATCAGATCAAGGCAGACGGATTTAACACGGTCAAGACCTGGATCGACTGGCAAACTGGAGAACCGCGTCAGGGGCAATACAACTTCGCCAATCTGAACCTGCTGATGCGCCTTGCCCATCAGCGCGGACTGCGGGTGATCGTTCAGATCTATCTGGATTCTGCGCCGGACTGGGTCGGCAGGCTGCATCCACAAGGCCGATTTGTTGCGAGCAGCGGCGCTGTCATCACCTCTCAGTCTGCGCCCGGATATTCCCTTGATGATCCTGGCGTGCGGAGAGAGGCAGTCGCCTTTCTTCAGGCTCTTGCGCGGGATGCCGATCGTTTTCCCGCTCTCTACGGCTGGGATGTCTGGAGCGAACCGCACATCGTCAACTGGGCGGATTTCCCGTTCCTCAGAAATGCCGAATTTGGATTCAATCCCTACACCCAGGCCCGGTTTCGGGCATGGCTGGAAAAGAAATACGGAACACTGGCCGCTCTGAACACCGCCTGGTACCGGACCTACACCAGCTGGAGTCAGGTGGAAGCTCCCCGCTTTCCGACGATTCTTTCTTACACCGACTACATCGACTGGCGCATGTTCATCGACGACAAGCTTGCCGGCGACCTCGCATTGCGCGTTCGCGCGATCCGCAGCGTGGATAAGACTCACCCTATTGCGAGCCATTCCGACGCGCCCAGTCTCTTCACGTCCCCCACTGACGGTTATGGTGAGCCGGATGACTTCAAAATGTCGGCGAACGCGGATTTTTACGGCACCTCGATGTATCCGATGCATTCCGAGTCGATCCACCCCTGGTCGAACGACGTGCTGGACACCGCCCTGGACTTTTCCCGATCCGCTGGACACAGCTTTGGCAAGGGCTTCTGGATTGGCGAGCTGCAGGCGGGACAGGGAGCAACCGGGATGCGCATCGCGGCGCCGGTGACGGCGGCCGACGAAACCTTCTGGATTTGGGAGGCTGTCGCGCATGGCGCGCGTGAGTTTGCGGTCTACGCCTGGTATCCCATGAGCTCCGGATTCGAATCCAATGGCTATGGCCTGATCAACCTTGACGGGACCATCACCGCTCGTGCCCGTGCAGCTGGCAGGGCGGCTGCCACTGTTGCCAAACATGCCTCCAGCCTGCTGAATGCAACGCCGGCTCCAGCCCAAATTGCCATTCTCTATAATCGCCTGGCCTATATGGTGGGAGGTTCTCAGCCGTCGCTCTCCAAACTTGGGCGAGCTCCTGTTGACTCTGCCATCGGATTGCACACGGCCTTTGCCCAGCAGCAGATTCCAGTCGATTTTGTTTCGACAGAAGAGGTTGCTGCCGGAAAGCTCGACCAGTACAAAATCCTCTTTGTTCCGTATCCCGTGATGCTGTCTCGCAAGGTTGCCGAGGGCATTCGCCGTTATGTGCAGGGCGGTGGCGTGGCGGTTGCGGAAGCTCGCCTGGCCTGGAATAACGCCCGAGGGCTTGCCAGTGCGATCATTCCAGGCGCCGGACTGGACAAGGTATTCGGAGCCAGAGAGAAAGTGATTCTTCCTGTGAATCGCCCGCAAATCACCATCGATGCCTTCCGGAACCTGCCCGGGCTAACCGCCCCGATCACTCTATCGGGTGCAGCCTTCGAGGAAGACCTCCAGCCCTATCCAGGAGCGCACGTTCTTGGGCGATTCGCGGACGGCGAACCCGCGATAATCGAAAACTCATTTGGGCAAGGGAAGGCTATTCTCATCGGATCCTTCGCCGCGCTCGGATACGAGGAACACCCCGGTCCAACCGGGCAGCAATTTCTCCTTTCACTCGCGAGACTCGCAGGCGTTTCGCCTGAGGTTTCCGTCTCCGGAACGACAGGCTCCGTTCTGCAGGTGCGCCGGCTCATCGGCAACCGCTATCAGATCGTCTTTGTCTTCAATGAATCCAGCAAGCCCGTCAGCGCCGCCTTGTCGCTGAAGGTGGATCATCCCGTCAGGAGCGTGGTTCAGTGGTCCGATAACGGTCGTGTACCCTTCCACATGGACCAGGACAAAGTCATTCTGCACAAAGTCTTCGAGCCGCGAGAGGTCTGGGTCGTCAGCCTCCAGACGCAGTAATGGAAGACATTGCGCAGCAAGACCGCAGCCGGTCATGATTGCGTGCGACACGCTCCCCGGGCGAGCCCCCCTGCATCCATCTTTCATTCAGGTGAATCTTTATCGTGGTGCTGGGAACCTATAATGGAAGACCTGAAATAGAAAGCCTGGTTCGAAGGTACGAACGAAATTCCAGCCAACGGCCGGAACCTGATAAAAGCTCACGCGGAAATCGTAAGCTTTCGACCGTAGTTGGGATGGAACGTCGCTTTCGCACATGACTGTGGCCGTGTGAGATACGGTTGAGTGCGCCCAGCGTCCAATCTGAAAGCAACTGAATTTAGGGGAAACTTTATCAATGAGATTTTTCCAAAGTATCCATCTGTGCGCGTCACAGAGATTCCGGAGTGTCTGTTCCTCGAAAAGCCAACTTTCACGAACATCCAAACGGCACGTCATCGCCAAAACAGCACTATGCCTGCTCGGCGTTTTTTTGCTGATGGCGCCGATCGCGGCTTTTGGTCAGACTGACGAAATTCAGGTGTACGACGCCGTCATCGCGCCACAAGGCACATTCAATATTATGGTGCACAGTAACTTTACCCCCGAAGGAAGGACGAAGCCCGCTTTCCCCGGCGCCATCATTGCCAACCATTCGTTCAATGGAACATGGGAATGGGCGTATGGAGTCAAGCCCTGGATGGAGCAGGGCTTGTACATGCCCGTCTATACCCCGTATTCGACGAAGCGCGGCGGGTCGCTGGATGGTTTCAAGATTCGCGAACTGTTTGTGCGGCCGCACGCCCAGCAGCACACAGTTTTCTGGGGTACGAATTTCGAATTCAGCTTCAACTACAAGTATTGGGAGGCGCGCACGTTTACGGCCGAGGTGCGACCGATCATCGGCGCGTACGTCGGTAAATGGGAGCTCATCTACAATCCCGTTGTCGATACGGACTATACAGGAGGGTTGGGAGGCTTGCAGTTCAATCCTGAGTCGCGGATTGTTTACTACATCAACCCCAAATGGGATGTGGCTGCCGAGGAGTACGACGGGTTTGGCCCTTTCAACAATTTCGTGAGTCTGCACAATCAATTCCACGAAGTGTGGGGTGCGTTCGATCACTATGGCAAAATCTGGGATGTCGAAGCGGGTGCGGGTTACGGCCTGACCGCCGGATCCGACAAATGGACGTTGAAGCTCATGATTTCGCGAAATATCAACAAGAAGCCGTGGCGTCCTCACATTCACTTCTAACATCCGAGGTGAAAGTCGAGTTTGTGCAAGGTCGCGACGTTAGCGGTGCCGTAAGTGAAGCACCGCGTAGTCGCGTATCTCTGTGCCCAGGTGACCTTATCCTCAGCAATCACTATCGGTGGGCAACGCGTGTTCGTCGTGTAAGTCTGGCAGATTGAATCCCCGTTACCGCGCGGGCGGGGGAAGGCACGTCAGCGATTGTCCAATCGCCAGGCAGTTCGCGGAGGATGCAAGCAGGTGAAGATTCCGAAAGACATGGTGTTCTACTCAGAGCGGCGTTTTGTTGCAGCAGATCTGCTCGACCGTACGGGAAAGATCGCGCCGGCAGGCAAGATGCTGGGGACGAATCACCGGGCGCAATGATGAGGTACGCCCATCCTGAATAGAAGGGAATCGCGGAGATGGTGAACGTGGACATTCGTTGGATTTGAAGCCCAGTTCAATCCAAGTCGACGTTGACGCTCATATGCCTCTCAGAGCGTCGACTCAGTCAGCGTGCATCGAGTGTACCGCGAGATACGTAGCTTTCAAAGGCGGAATGAGTAGATGGATAAGCTCGTCTGGCGAAAGGAGCGGATTGGCAAGCCATCCAGTTGTGGCCGGTCTTTGGTGATACGGCCACACCGAGTATTCCATACGCCGGTAGAACATCAGGAGAAAGGTCATAGCTCATCGCATCAGCTTGATGGGGCCAGGGAGTTTTGAACCATGGGGATAGGTAGCTTAACGTGGAGGTTGAAAGTGCTCCTATTTCAGAACCTTGTCAAGAATGTAGTCCGTCGTATCCTCCATTTGATGGCTCAGTGGAGTTTGCGGGATATTGTAGTAATACCAATCTCCTCGTTCTCCCGTTGTTGGATCAGGAGGCCGGTATTCAAATTCGCTCTTGTTGTGAGGATCAAAGGCTGATTCCTTTAGCCTTTGTCTCCTGGTTTTTGAGGGGTTTTTTACATACGCGTCGATCTGTTTGTCGAGTCCCCCACCTTTGCCGATATTTTCATCTCCTGGTCCCAGCCACAAATTATCCTTGTGATTAAAGAAGTCGTCTGCAAGGTCTACGAGGTAGTCGCCATCGTCCCGGGCATCCTCGAACTCCTTCTGCGTCCACTTCTTCCACTCTGGAGGAACGAAGCATTGCTTCATCAGGTTGGTCATTTCTGCCTCGTTTCCATTGGCAAGGATGGTGTTTACCGCTGCGCGCCAAAGGCTCCACGCAAGTTTGTGGCGACGGTGAACGGTTGGAAATCTAAAGGAAACGCCATTGTTGTCAGAGAATTGGACGATATACTCTTCGCCGTCGTCATCCGCTTTGTCGAAAACCTCTCTTTTGAGCTGCGAAGTAAAGTCGGGGCGGCCGCCGATCTGATAATTTCCTGCACTGTCCTTATAGAGCGTAGCCTTCGCCTGTATAACATCGTTGTGACCAACTGATGGAGATGCAGCGTTCGGGTTCCTATTGTCTAGCAGCGATTGAAACGGGGTGCCCGGCAATGATAGCGGCGCAGCCGGAGGCATCTTCGCCTGCACGCTTGCGGGCGGTGCGGGGCGGTAAACCGGTGGGGGCGCTGGAATGCGGGTAAGGGAAGGCAGCGAGGGTATCTTCGCCTGCACGGTTGCGGTTTGTCTGGGGCTATAGACAGACGGAGCAGTGCCCGGATGGAACTGCGCACCACGAGAAGCAACTTTTGCCTGGATCGGTGGCGCGGATGGACGGTAAGCCGGTGGGGCCTCTGGAATGCCGGTACGGGAAGGCAGCGAGGATATTTTTGGTTGGGCTGCGGCTTGTACAGGCCGATAGACTGGCGGGGCGCTGCCCGCGGGAGAAGCAACCTTCGTCTGGATCTGCGGCGCGGATGGGCGGTACACCGGTGGAGCCGCTGGGTGCAGACGGGGTGACATTTGGGCGGCTCCTGCGCGGGGCAAGGCATTGTTTGGGCGATAGACAGGAGGGGCCGCAGACTGCGGCATGCGTGGGTGAGCCGGCATGGGCTGCGCAGTCGAGGTCAATGCTGGGTTCGTGTTCGACGCGGCGGGCCGTGGAGCGAGCCCGCGAGCCTGCACTTCATGCGGCAAGGGAGAACGGGGAACAAGCGGTGCGCATTTCCCTGGAAGAGTATTCGAGGGCATAGCCATTTCTCCATTGCGCCCAGGTGGGCAGATAGGCGGGGACTGCACGGCGTTTGTCAGTGTAAGTCGAGAAGGCGCCATTCGCAAGTTACAAAAGTGCACTAAAAGCTGAAATGGGCTCGGCGCGGTGTCTGGCGCAATCGTACCTGCGATGGCTGACGTGACATATAGTGATGCGCGCAATGTTGTGGCGTAGCATGAGGGCAGATCGTTTCGCTCCGATCAACCAGAAAGCCAAAGGATGGCGCAGGTGCCCAAGGCGTATTTCGGTCAGCCGAAGATTTATCCCAATCTGAATCCCGCGGCGGCGATTCCGGCCGACCGGGATCAGATTTTCCGGCTACGCAATTTCGCTGATAACTACCGAATGACGAAGGGCAAGGAAAGCTGCCAATACGTGCCGAACTCCCGATTTGTGTTTGTTACGCTCACCGACGGCGAGACACTCCTGCATCAGCGGTACCGGCATCCAGTGCTTGCCGAAGGAAAGCCGGTGCTATACGCCGGGGAAGCAAATTTCAACAACGGCCGCCTGGAGTGGTGGAGCAACGGCAGCGGCAACTACAGGCCCGACGCCGACCACGCTCTGCAGGCTGGTCTTCCGATGGAGCACTTCTTCGCCTTCGAGGATATTCTGAAGGGCATTCATACGCGATCAGCGACTTCTCCCATGCAGGGCAACACCCCGCATAACAGGCCCGGCACAAATCCGGTACAGGCAAAGATGGCTCCGCGTCCAGGGATTCCGTTTCACTACCGGATGCAGCGCCTTGACTACTAATTCTGCGAAGAGGGACTCGGATCATCCGGGCAGACATCGGAGTCTTCTTTTGCGACGGGCAGCGCCGGATTGATGATTGGCGGTTGAGAGAGGACGTGGACACCTTTCGCCGTCATCTCCACGGCCTGTTTGCCAGTGGTAAGCAAAGAGATGCGATGAATTCCCGGCGTGAAATAGTCGGCGAAGCCAAAGACCGCGCGCGCCCTGGTTCCGGTGGGGACATCGAGGCGGAATGTCTGGCCAGGAACCAACTCCCACGAATAAAATTGCACCTTTGCTTTCGGGCCACCGCGATAACTGCAGCGGCCCTTGTCCCCGGTGCTGAACCAGGTAGCCGCATCCATTTTGGAGATGGTTTTTTCGAGACTCTTATTTTCGACGACCACCGCGTCGAAGCGTACCACGCTGTCTTCATTCGCCTGAGGGGCCAGGTGGACTTGCAGTGCAAGCGACGGTGGATGACCTATCAGCTGATGGAATGACTTTGTGGGGTGCATGACAGCACAACCGGCCATGAGCCAAGCCAAACCCAGGGATGCAGCCGTGAAATAGATTCGTGGTCTCAGATCAGGCCTCGCGTGTTTCCTCTCGAAGTTATAACAAAGTGGGCGGGGATGGTGTGGGCGGCACGGGATTTTCCCCTGGGGCAAGGGATCAAGGTAATTATTGACACCCTGGAGCGGGATAGACGGAAATTAACTACGGAAGGAGTCTGCATGAGGCTCGATGAGCTGATGCGGGAAGCGGAAGACGGAGATGCGGAGGCCCAATATCGCCTGGGGGTGACGCTCATCACCGGGGCCGCTGGCGAACTCAGTTGGGATGCCGCGCAGCGTTGGCTGATTCGGGCGGCTGCCAATGGTTATCCAGGCGCACATGAACTGGCCTCAAAGCTGACTCGCTGGGTGGAACTGGAGGACAAGTTGCAGTCCATGCAGCGGGAACCCGCACTCGTGCATCTGCAAGGTGCGTTGGTGGTTGCCTGGAATGCTCTTCTGCGCCGGGTGCGACGGCATTTCTCCATGCAAAGGGTCAGCCTTTTCGGTGCAGGAAAGGGAATAAGGCATCCGCGGGCGGGGATCAATTTCGGCGGGGAGGGACCGGAACTGAGAAGGGTGAGGCCCAGTCCGGAACATATCTCTCTGGGGGAGCGCACTTGATGCGATTTTTTCCCCATCGAAGCGGCAACCGCCTGAGATTCGCTCTCCGGCTGATGGTCTACATGGGGTTGTGGTTTGCTTTGGCGATGTCTGCGATGTTGGTGTTGCTGGCAGCAATGCATGCGATATACGCAGTGGCCGCGAGCCTCGTGGCCGGGGCGATGGTTCGCTGGGTGGGACAGCGTCAACGCTTGGCGAGCCTGCAAGGATCGCGGAAACCGGCCCCGGCGGTCCGTTTCGTCTTCGATGGCAAGAAGATCCATTGCCTGACGGACCAAAGGCGGCTGGAGCTCTACATGAGCGCCCGGGAGTGGCGCTGGGCAGCAGCGGTTACATCCGGGTTGCTGTGCTGGGCGGTCCTGCACCTGGGGCGAATTGAGGGAGATCTGATTTCGGCATTCGGTGCATACTCAGATCGCTGGAATGTCATTGCGGCAAGCTTTTCGGCGGCATTGCCGCTGTGCGTGGCTCTGGTTTTTCTTGTGGGCGGATGGCCGGGCGAATTCTGGGAGCCGCAGAAGCGCTGGATGCGGCAGGCGCATTCTGTGCTTCGGGCACGGGTGGCGAAGGCGAATGCCATGATGGATCGGGAGCAACTCGATGGGCTGGTACCGGGGGTTGAGTTTCTGCTGCAAGCATTTGGTATCGAACAGGGGACTGATTATCATCACACGGCGAGGCTCGCCGTCGAACAGGCCGGTGCAACCGCCGCACTAGATTCTGAAATGTTGCGTCACACTCTTGATGTTTGTGCGGAGATTGCGCGGCAGGATTTGTATCATCTTCGCGAAGTGGCACCAGGATATCGGGATGCCGAGCGGAACCTCAGCATTGCCAGAACGCTGTCTCCGTTGGTAACGACCTTTGATCTGCAATTGCGGACAAGGGAACTGGAGATGAGCTTTGAAGGACTTTCGAGTCTTGCGGCAGAACGCCGCTGGCAGGAGTTGGAACGGGAGACGTCGGTCTTGACGGAAAAGCTTGCGGATTTGTGCACGGACCTGCGCTCGGAGGTACGACTCCAGTCGACAGGATTGCCCACTGCCGTGCTTACGCCCGGTACCGATGCGTACCAAATTCTTGGCATCACCCCGGACACGCCGGCCGCAACGATTCGGAAACTGAGACTGAGCCTTGCGCAGATCTACCATCCTGATATCGGCGCAGCGACAAGCAACAGCCGAAAGATGGCTGAGGTGAATGCCGCCTACGATGAGGTCATGAAGAACCGGAGAATGCAATAGGGAAGAGGTTCTGCAGTCGGCGGCGAAGCACGCTCCGCGGCGTTCCATGTTCGGCAGGGAATAAGGACCCGAGCGCGTGAGTGTCTGCGTGTCGAATCCCGTGAACTTCAGGGTTTTGGCACGGGGTGAAGTCATTTGCCGTCAAACCAATCCGTGATCGACGAAGACATAGTCATCATTTGGAAAGCAGCGTCGTTACCCCCGTTATTACTCTTGACCTGAGTTTGTGACTCAGCGGTGTACAATTGGGGCTCTGGAAAAAGCCGGCGAGACCATATGCATCAAATACCTGACCTGATCGAGTGGCATGAAGGCATGCTGCTTACCCCGCAGCACTTTCAGCAGTTTGCGGGCCGAAGTGAGCTGCTTACTCAGGCCATGTTTACATGCGGCGGAAGCTTTCGCTGGGGAGTGATCGACCTCAAGATTGATCGGGCAGCCTTGAATAGCGGCACGCTCCACATTCTCAACATTGAGGCTATTATGCCCGATGGCCTGCTGATCGTTGGAGGCAGCGAGCGTGGGGTGGAGCTCGATCTTGACCTTCAGAAGGTCGAATCCAATCCAGCACGGATCTATCTAGTCGTGCCGCGAGAAGCCACACTTTACGTGCAGTCCGATTACAGCCGTTATGTGAGTTATGCAGCCAAAGATGCGCTGGTAAGTGACGGTGTTTCAGGTGGAACTCCGGGGCAGATTCCGCGGATTCGCCCAAGGATTGGACTCGAGAGCAAGAAGGCGAATCTGGCGGGTAAGACCGCGTTGCCGATTCTCGAGGTGAGTGGAACCGGGGCTATATCGCAGCCGACGGACTACATTTGTCCTGTATTGCATATTCGTCCCGGATCAGCGCTTGCTGAGCTGTGCGCGCCGGTGCGACGCCTGGTTCGCGAAAAGGCGACCGAACTGGCGAACCGTCTGCATAAGACGCCTCGCGGCGAGCCGGGTAACGATCCGGAAGCAATCCAGCAGTTGCAGGCACTGGTATCGGCACTCCCGTTGGTCGAGACTCTTCTGGATGGCGAACAGACACATCCCTTTACGCTGTACCTGGCGCTCTGCTCAATGGCGGGCAGTCTTTCCATGCTGAGCTACCGGAAAGTCCCGGAGGTATTTCGCCCTTATAACCATGACGAGTTGAAGACGAGCTTTGAGCAGGTGCTCGGCTTTATTGAACGTTCTATCAAAGAAGGATTGGTTGAGAACTGGATCAGTCAGCCGTTTCGACCGCGCGGCGAAGCTCTGCCGGGACGCAGCAATTCGGCGTTTGAGATCGGCGAGACGCTGGAGCAGGCCTTTGCGGGAAATGCAGACTTCTCCGCCCCTTATGTTGGCCTGATGTTACGGGGGCCGGCCGATGCCATGACGGAGTGGGGCAAATCATGCCTGCTTGCCACTGAGGATGCCATCCCAGTGCTGGAAATGATTCGCAGCCAGGGGGCGATTTGCGAACCGGTGGAATCTCTTGATGGGTTGACGGCGGAACCGGGCTCAGTGCTCTTCCGCGCCAAGAATGATCCGCAGTGGCTGGATCCGCGTCGAAAGCTTGTATTAAAAGGCGCCAAACAGGCGACGCGCGGGCCGGATGCGGCAACTCTGTTTCTGAAAAAGCGCAGTGAGCCGAACCAGGGCAGCTAGGTGATGGCAGAGAGAAGACAGAATTCTTACCAACTGCTGCGACAGTTTCGTGAGTTCTATGTGGAGCTTGCGAAACTTCGTCATCTTGTCGAACTTGATCCCGAGCAGGGACAGGGCGAGCTTTCAGCGTCCAACGCGGTTCCGGATTCGAATTCCGCGACGGGCGAATCCGCTGCTACGGCAGCTCTTGCTGCGCTGCCTGTAGACAAGGTGACCGATGACGTGTGGGGTGAGATGGCCCGCTACCTTGATGAAAAGATGTACAAGGTGAGGATGGCCTCGAGCTCCTTGTCGCACGACATCATGGAAGAGCTCGTGTACATCATGGCAGCATTTGCTGATGAGACATTTGTGTGCATGTTGTCGTGGAGCGGGAGGGATTACTGGCGAGATCACCTGATGGAGTTGCGACTCTTTCATTCCCAGATTGCCGGCCAAAGTGTTTTCGAGCGGATCGACAGGCTTCTGATGCGAAGTGATTACGGCAGCGAAGAGTTGAGCGCCGTTTACCTGATGGTGTTGTCACTCGGTTTCAGGGGGCGGTATCAAATGAACCCCGACGCCGTGGACGGTTACCGAAAGAGACTGTTTGACCGCCTGCACCTGAGTGATTCCACCTTTGTAAAAAGCGGCTATCGGATGTTTCCCGATGCCTATCAGCACACTGTTACGGATGGTTCGCCGGTCCGCCTGGCGGAGCCGCGTAAGTGGTGGGGGGTAGTGGCAACCATCGTTATCCTGTGGCTGATTGCGTCAACAGCCGCCTGGTTCGCGCTGGCCAGTCCGCTGAATACGGATCTTCACGTCACTCAGCAGTTGTTGAACGCCGTACAGTCAGAGTTTTTGAAAGAAGATACTACAACGGGTACGAATTATGCCTTTACCATCCTGAATGGTCAGTTTCAATTGACACTACCCAAGGATCTGCCGGTCATACAGAAAGCAGCGGGGGCGAGCATAGCGCCATTTTTTGTGAGGGTTCAGACCAACGGAAGCTCCAGTCCAACGGATATTCAGACGTGGCTCTCAACCGGCATGACTCAAGTTGCGACTGCGGGCTCACAGCAGACGCAGCCGGTTTTGCTGGCTGAATCGGTTCCGAGTCCGCATGGAGTCAAGAGCGTGGCGAGCACGTTTTACTTCTTGGTCGACCCTGGTCTGGCAGCGGCGGATATCAAGAAGGGGGCGGTACTGAAGCTGCCGTCAGAGATGCCGGCCGGCGTGAGCGCCGTGAGTCTGTATCTGCCCGAGCGGAACAAAGGAGCGGCGCAGTGAGAAGCTCAGTTCCGCGTGCGAGGCGTGCACTATGATGCCCTTTCTTTCGCATTCAAAATGGCTATTCATCGCGCTGATCGTTGTGATTGTGATCATCGTGGTGTTGATCGTTCTGGCGATCGTGCTTCTGGTGCAAGGGCAGAGAAGCAGCAAGAAAGCGCAAGGGGAAGCAGAGCCCGAAGACGGGAAGAAAGAGAGTTGGACGGAGCGAAAGAGGACGCCGGGACTGGCGGGCAATTTTCGCGAAGCAATGAGCCGTTTGCGCGACCGACTGTCGACCTGGAAGTCGCGCTACGACGTTCCCTGGTATGTCCTGGTTGGGGAGAGCGGATCTGGAAAGACCACCATCGCAGACACATTGCATGGGGCCAGCGGTGAAACAGTCCATGGCGACACGAGCGTGGACGGGGCAGAATATGCGCCACAATGGCTGCTGCTGGACCAGGCTGTGCTCATCGATATTCCAGGAGCGGCTTTTCTGGAAGCGCCGACCGCCGCCGCCGTCCCGTTTGGGCGACACACGGCACATTCCGACCGCGAAGCCTGGCGGAACATCCTGCGGTTGTGTGCCAAATATCGGCCGCGTGAACCCTTGAACGGCGTCATCCTGACGATTTCTTCGGAGGAGCTTCTCGGCGCTGTACAAGAGCCAGAGAGGCCGGAACGAGTAGCGCGAATTATGGAGATGGCGCGCCGGCTCGACGATATTCAGCATTTCACCGGACTTAAACTGCCGGTTTACGTCCTCGTGACCAAATGTGATTCGATCGTTGGATTTCAGAGCTATTCGAGTATCTTCTGCAACCGTGCTCACGCCGCTTCCATGAGTGGAGACGAGGACGGCATCGATGCGAATCTCTTCGGTTGGTCGAACCCCTATCTTCTCGATACGTCCTACAGTCCCTCGTGGGTCGATGACGCCTTCGACGCGACCAGCGATGTTCTGCTCCGCTATCAACTGGAAATGCTGGCCGGAAGCAGAAGCGTGCCGGAAGCAAATGATGTCATGATGTTCCCGTTTGCGCTCGGGGATTTGCGGGAGCCTTTGCGAGCGGTCCTCGACCGGATCTTCCGCCTGACGGCCTATCACGGGCCGCACATCCTCCGCGGCATCTACTTTTGTGGCCGAGAGGGCAGTAGCGATGAGAGTTCGACGATGCGTCTGGCAGGCTCGGCATTCAGCGCCCCGATCACTCTGCTGACTCCGACGGCCGAGCGGGTCATCTACCTGCGGCATCTATTTGCCTTCAAGATTTTCGCTGAGCGTTTTCTGGCCAATCCAGTTGCGCGGGGCTACTTTACGCGTAATGGCTCGGTGATTGCGGCGCAGGTCATGGCATGCATCCTGACGATCGTGCTCAGTGCTGGTACGTTTGCAGCCTGGGTGCGTCTTTCTGCGGCGGTGAACCATCACGTACGGCCGACGCTGCAAATGCTTGCTACGGAGCTGGATCAGATTGCAGTTGCGCCCGGCACGAACATGGCTCCCGCCGTAAGTGTTTTAAGCTCGGTTGGAGGTTCACGCGTAAGCGAGTTGTATTCCATCGCAATGCCATACTCCTTTGTTGACCTTCAGGGGTTGCATCGGAGACTGCATCAGGTGATTCAGGACAGTTTCGATATCGTTGTACTCAATTCCTGCCATGACGCCCTGGAAAACCGCATCTACGCACTTCTCTCCGAAAAGCCTCCGACAGTTACGGGCGCTTATGCGATGTCTTCCTATGTTCCCGGTACGGCGTGGTCGATCGATCCGGCATACGTAGATCTGGACCAGTATTTGGGGAGCATCCAGACTCTCGAAACCAACATTGAGCGCTACCGGTTTATCAGTACTGCGGGGTCAGGCAGCATGGCGCAGTTGAATCACCTGCTGAGCTACCTGGGAGCTTCCATGCTGCCCGATACCAGCCGTTTCACACGCAATCCGAGTTACCTGCATTTGCTGCTGAACTCGTTCTGGAGCCCGCTGGTTTTGCCCAGCCACTTCAATCAAGAGCTGGCGGCAAGGGTGAATGACCGTGTCGAGAATTTTTATGCCAGTTGGTTCGGTGTCCAGAACAGCCCGCTTGCGCGGGAAGTAGGCTGGCTACGCGGACCTGCTGGTCTCCCTTTGCTATTTTCTGTGCAATCGGAGCCAACCAATCATCAGCTTCACGCGATTGTGAACCATATCGGTTCGATGAACAGTCAGCTCGATAGTGGCACTTATGACTGGCTTGCGGCCAGTTTCCAGCGGGAAAATTACCCGGCATTAGGTTCTGAGATGGACCAAATGCCGTTTGCTGATTCCCAATTCAAGTCTTTGATTGCGGTGAACGGATCGAACGATCTCGCCAATCTTCAGGGCGCGGTGCTCTCAGGAACGCCGCAGGTTCTCTCTGTCAGCAATGGCCAGGTGCGACTGGCAGACGACGTCAGCACGCTGGGCTCAGTGTTGGGCGCCCTGTTGAATTACGAAGTGATGAATGATGTGAGTAACAGTGCGATTGCCTCGGGAGCGTGTCAGGTTATTCCTTCCGGTTACGTCTGGAATCAAGGCGATCTTCAGGCGGCAGTGGCACTCTACCAGATGCAAGAGAAGATCAATGCAGAGCTGATACCGGAAGTGCCGGGAACTTACAGACAGGCTGTTGCGAGACTGGTCGCAAAGCGAACTGCCGCGAATATCGCTCTTACTCTCGCAAATGCGACAACTCCAAATGTGAACGCCGTGGATGCTCAATCAGGATTCACGACAGGGCTGCAGAACTTTGTGCAATCGCTTGGCCTTTTGAAACAGGTGGAGAACGATCTGAGCGCGTTGCACGATACGCAGGCGCAGGCCTGTCTACAGCGCTCGATGACTCGCCAGGCCAACACATTACTGACAGGAATCAATAGCACGCTTCCGTCCATGTTCCTGCCGTCTGTTCGTGTGGTGAAAGGCAACCTGTCCACCCCGGTGTCATTGGCGCTCTATGGATTTGCTTCGCCGGAGGATTTGCAGCAATATCTGGCGACCGAGCAACAGAAGGTAGAGACGGATGCGGCGGAGGCGGTCCCGCTCGTGAACATGCTGGAAGCGGACGGCGGACATTCCGCCTTACTCGATCGATGGAAGAACATCTCGAACGATGTTGCCGCGCTTAACGCCAAGCAGGGCGGGGGACCGATCCAGACGCTGGAGTTGTACATCACCAATGATCTCGACAAGGTGACGCCAGACCGAGGCTGCAAGACTGCCGGCCAGGGAAATACGAATGACGTATTCCTGAATGTCAGGGCCCAACTGGCCAACATGGCGGTGAACGAGTGCCACAGCATCGCAGTGCAACGTTTCAACGCTATCGCAATCGCTTTTAACCGAACGATTGGCGGCCAATTCCCGTTTTCTCAGACGCTTGATAACCAGCCGGCGGCAGAAGCGTCTCCGCAGGACGTCACGAAGTTCTACCGCACCTTTGATCTTTATAGGAATGGCCTGCAAGCCGTACTTCCCAGCCTTGTAGAGAACCCTGAAGCAGTTACCAGTTTTCTTCAGGCGATCCAGCAGGCTCGTCCGCTGGTTATCGGTCCGGGGAAGTTGCTGACGCCTACTCTAAGTGTTGACCTGCGGTTCAGAACCGATCGCAGCCACGAAATTTATGGGAATCACATCGCTCGCTGGTCCGTGAAGATCGGTCACAAAAGCATAAGCTATCCACCCGAACCACCGATGGGCACTGCGTTGACGTGGCAATTGGGCGATCCCGTTTCGGTCAGCCTGCGCTACGCCTTCGATTCTCCACAGGTCCCTTCAGGGGCGAACATTTCATCAGCTGCCCGGACCAACGGGAACAATGTGACCTACCAATATAACGATCCCTGGGCTCTGTATGCCATGTTGAGAGATCACGCGGCTGGTTCGAACGATGGCGCGAACGAATATGCCTTTATTATTCCGAATAAGAACAAACTCGGAACGAGCGCCAATACCAAACCACCGGATACAATCGTCTATCTGAACGTACAGCTTCTGCCTGCCGGTGCGAAGCCCGGTAGCGCAGTCTTGCCTTTTCCCGTGTTTCCCTACCAGGCGCCGTATGCGGAATTAAAGACAGCAAATGGAGATTAACGGATGACTGCTATCTCGCAGCGCTCGAGCGATTCGCCGGAGCGTGACCTGGGCCGCCTTCTTGAGCCTATATCGGCGGAGCAGCCGTGTGGGCAGTGGTTGCGCTACGAGGGCACGTATGACCGGGTGCGCGAGGCTCGCCGCGAAGATGACGCCGGCTTGCCACAGGGGGTGTGGCAGAGCGAACTCAAGCGCGCGGACTGGGAGTCGGTGGAATCGATATGCGCTGAGGCACTGGCAAAGCGCAGCAAAGACCTGCAACTGGCGGCGTGGCTTCTTGAGGCCTGGATTCAACTGGATGGAATTGGTGGAGCTGCGCGTGGGCTGGAACTCATGCAACGACTGTGCGTGGCGTATTGGGATGGGATGTACCCCGCGCTGGATACGGAAATGACGGCTAGATTGGCCCCGGTGCAGTGGGTGAATGAGAAGCTTCCTCGGAGGCTACGGTTGTTGAATCTCACCCAGCCGACCATCGATGACATACCGCTATTTTCACTTGCAGACTGGGATGTTGCGGTTCAACGTGGGTTGAGCCAGGGTTCAGGGCAGGGTGCGGGCTCGACGACGTCGAACGGGCAGACACTGGCGCGATTCGATCAGAGCGTTTCATGCACTTCTTACTCATGGTTTTCCGCGTTGTTGACGGAGACTCAAACGGCCATTGCAGCAGCGCGTACGCTCGATGAGTTGCTAGATGAAAAAGCCGGCAATCTTGCTCCTGGGTTACTAAAGTTACGAGATGTGTTGAACTCAATTGAACAGCTTGTAAGGAGCATGTGTGCCGCTACAGAAGCTCAGGAACCTTCATTGCGCGGCGATGACTCAAATGGGGTTGTAAGAGAACGCGATGCTCCCAGCGAGATGCTGTTGGCGGGCGCGGAGTCGGCGCTGCTGAAGGGAAATTACAGTGCTGAAGTTGCTTCGGAGGGTTTCATGGGAACTGGGAGCTTGCATCTGCAGACACGCGAAGACGCCTACCGGGTACTTGCCCAGGTTGCGACATTCCTTCAGAATCATGATCCGCACAGTCCGACGCCATACCTTATCTGGCGTGCCGTTGCGTGGGGCCAAATGGAATTCGGGGAACTAATGCAGGAGCTGGTCCGAGACCAGGGAGAATTGAACGAATTGGCGAGGCTGCTGCATTTAGATATTTCGAGGGGCGCGAGGTCAACTGACGCAAATTAGCCGTGCAAAGTAAAAAAAACGTGCAAAGTAATGCCAATTGTGATTACACTTGTCTGGCCGTAATGTGACTGCTGAAGGCACCAGTCAAGACACAAATGATTAATGAGGTCGACAGACCAGTAGCCGTTGTCTGCCTTCGTTCTTTCCCAGAATCCTAGCTTTTTTCGAGCATGAGGAGTCCTATATGTCTGAGAGCATTCAACACAAGTTGGATCGGGTCCGTCCTCCGCGGGTCCAGATCACGTATGACGTTCAAATAGGCGACGCTTTTGAGGTCAAGGAGCTTCCATTGGTGGTGGGTGTGTTGTCCGATCTCTCCGGGCAACTGCCGGAAGACGTCACTCCAGCGAAGCTGCGAGATCGGAAGTTTGTCGAAATCGATCGGGACACCTTTCGGGATATTTTCGCTAAGATCAATCCGCGTTCGAGTTTTACCGTCGAAAATGCGATGAAGATCAAGAGCGATGAGACGCAAACGCCGATGCTTCCCATTGAGATCACAGCTAAGGCGAGCCCTGCACTCGACAATAAGGATCCTCTCGATGCACTGTTGGCGAATCTACTCGGCGACGATCCTCTTTACATGTTCCACCCACTCTGGGTGATTCGTCATACTCCCCAACTGAAGACGCTCTATGATGCGCGCAGCCGCCTGAATGACCTGCTGAGCAAGCTGGACGGCAATGAGGATCTGGAGAAGAATCTGAAGGCCGCAGCTTCTGACAGCAATAAGCCCGCAGCGTTTGTGCTGGATGCGTCGACGTATCCGGATAAGAAGCAGGCAAAGCAAATTGGCGCAGGGGATTCACCGAAAGCCTAGTCACCGCCCAGGCTGAGTCAAATTCCGCGGCATTAATGTGCCGCGCAGATGGTAAGGCTTCACGTTCAATGCATAGGCGTATAGGTCGCCTATAAAGGAGAATCTGTCATGGCGGATACCCCCCCAGAATCAAACGAGCAGTATCTCTCTAATATTGTGGCGCAGGGCGGTATGGTCCGCGTCGACACGACTGGCAAGTCTGGTGCGGAACTGGCTCGCCTGCAGCAGATTGAACAAGAACGCAAGAAAGACGCGGAAAACCTGATTCGCGAGTTTCTCGAGCAGGTATCCTTTGATCCCTATTATCGGGCAACGCTTGCCAAGTGGTACGACGACACCGATAGCACGCTGACTGAGAAGTATCCCGACCAGCCCGGGCTTGCTGAGCGAATTCGCAAGGTGCTGGAAGGCGATACGACGGACATCGTCGCTGCGATCAAGACGCGTATTGCGCAAATTGATGAATTGCTGCAGATACAACTGGACAAGATTCTGCACACTCCCGAGTTCCAGGCGCTGGAAGCTTCATGGCGGGGGCTGCATTACCTGGTCGACAAGAGTGAAACAGGCACGCATTTGAAGATTCGCGTCTTGAATGCGACCAAGGCCGACCTGGTGAAGGATATAGAGTCTGCGATCGAGTTTGATCAGAGCGCGCTCTTCAAACAAATTTATGAAGAAGAATATGGCACGTATGGCGGGAATCCGTTCAGCGTACTGATAGGGGACTATTCCTTTGGGCGCGACCCGCAAGATGTAGCAACACTGGCCGGTATTTCTGGCGTTGCCGCCGCCGCTCACGCACCGTTTATCGCCGCAGCGAGCCCGGACCTTTTTGATTGGAAGAGCTTTACCGAGTTAAACAAGCCGCGGGATCTTGCCAAGACATTTGAGACCGCGGAGTTGATCAAATGGCGGTCTTTCCGCGAGAGCGAAGATTCGCGCTACGTCACGCTGACCCTGCCGCGCATCATGATGCGGTATCCGTACGGCCCCAGGACAAAGCCCGTGGATGGGCTGAATTACACGGAACAATTGAACGGTTCTGAGCAGGATCACGAGAACTATCTTTGGGGAAATCCGGCGTATGCGCTGGGCGCGCGCATCACGGATGCTTTTGCAAAATACCGCTGGTGTGCGGCGATTCGAGGAGCAGAAGGCGGTGGCCTTGTTGCGGATCTGCCGGTCTACACCTTCATGACCGACAACGGAGATATTACCTTCAAATGCCCGACCGAAGTGTCAATCACTGATCGCCGTGAAAAAGAGTTGAACGATCTGGGCTTCCTGGCGCTCTGCCATTGCAAGGGAACGGACTATGCGACTTTCTTTGGTGGACAGACGACCAACAAGCCGAAGAAGTACAATCTGAGTTCAGCAAACCGGAATGCGAACATCTCTTCCATGCTGCCGTATATCCTTGCGTCCTCGCGCTTTGCGCATTATCTGAAGGTGATGATGCGCGACAAGATAGGTTCCTTCCTGACGAAGGATAACGTGCAGAATTTCCTTAACCAATGGATTGCGCAGTACGTACTGCTGACCGACGATGCACCCCAGACGGTAAAGGCAAAGTTCCCGTTGCGTGAAGCGCGAGTGGATGTAACGGAAATGCCCGACAAGGTAGGAGCCTATAAGGCTGTTGCCTTTCTGAAGCCCCATTTCCAACTTGATGAGCTCACAGTCTCGCTGCGTTTGGTGGCCGAACTTCCCCCTCCAGCGAAGTAGGGCGGTGTTGCGGCCCTGAACCAGAACTCATCGGAACCAAGCAGTCAGGAGAATCCGTATGGACGTACTTATTCTCGATCTCAGTTCCGCCAGTATCAATGGCGAGTGTCAGTTGACGGACTACGCAAATATGATCGAGGTGCTTTCCTACAGTCACGGGGTCGCCCAGCAAATTACGGGGGACCAAAGCAATACCAAGCGTACCTCGGGTAAGCCCAACCATCAGGACTTCACGGTGACAAAGTTTCAAGACTTGTCGTCATGTCAGCTTGTAGACTTCTGCAATCAGGCGAAGCCTATTCCGACAGTGAAGATCACCGTGGGGCAAAACGACAACGGAAAGGTCAACAAGATCTTCATTTATGAGCTAACGAACGCGTTGGTTTCGTCCGTTTCAGTGGGCGGCGGTGGGGGCGGGAAGCCGCAGGAGACCGTGACGTTCAACTATACGAAGATTTCGTGGACCTACGCGGCACAGAAATCCGACGTTACTGACGCCGGCAACACTTCAGCGACATGGAATCTCGCGACAAACTCCACAAGCTGAGCTGGAGTCCTCGGCTATCACCGGGCCTGCCGGTCCCGCTCTTTGAGCGCTTCGACGAAGAGATCGATGACCGGCGGGTTCTGGAGCCGTATCGCATCCAGACCCTTGAATTGCTGTTGGAATCAATTCAGAAGGAGCTTTCGCATCTTCTGAATACACGGTTGCCACCGCGCAAAGAGCCTCAATCCGGATGGGAGAGTATCTCGGAACCAGAGACAGTTCTCGATTATGGCTTACCGGCGTTTTCCTCACTGGAAAGTGGTGCAATGACGGATCAGAAGCTGCTGCGCGAGACTCTCCTCAAGAAGATTCAGAGCTTCGAACCGCGCCTGCTGGATCCTCAGCTCGATTTGCGGAGTGACCCGGAGAATCCTGCCGCGATGTTGGGTTTTCTGCGAGGCAGAGTGCAGTTGAATTCGGTGATTTATCCGATTGACTTTTCGCTGAAGCTTGATAAGTACGGGGCATCAGCCGCAGTGGTATCGGATGCGGCTGCGAATGATGAACATCGCTAGAGCGTGTTTCACAAGTAGGTCGATGACTTCGTGAAGCGACACGAGACCCGTTTTAGGGCGAGTCTCACGCGATCCCCTTCGAAGATTCTGGGGTTCATGAAACGCGCTCTAGCGAAAAGCAGCAGGGGAGTTAGCACGACAGCCATGCGCGCCGATGAGGATTTCCTCCGATTTTACTTCGATGAATTGAGCTATCTGCGCGAAGCCGGAGCAAGCTTTGCGAAGGATCACCAAAGAATCGCCGCGCGGCTGGAGATGCCGCACGGCGAGACCTCCGATCCGCATGTGGAACGGCTGATCGAATCTTTCGCATTCCTTACGGCCCGCTTGCAACGGCAAATGCGCGCTGAGTTTCCAGAAGTGACGACTACCTTGCTGGGCGCACTTCAGCCTCAGCTTGTACACCCGGTTCCGCCCGTGTCTATTGCCTGCTTTGACGTGGGTTCCAACGTGAAGAGCCTGACGGAAGGATTTCCGATCCGCCGTCACACGCCGCTGTTTGCGCAAATTCCCGGTGGACTCACCTGCCGCTTTCGAACCTGTTATGAAACGATGCTGTGGCCGGTGAAGGTTACCCTGGGAGCGCTTGAGCAGCCGGGCTATGAAAACCTGGGCATCAATAAGCCCCTGCTTCACATTCGCCTGGAAGCACGAGAAGATCTGCTGAAGAAGCCGGAATTTCTTCCCCGCTTGCGTTTCTACCTCGACGGGCCGCCGGAGTTGACGGGAACTCTCTTCGAGATGTTGTTCGCGAACACCACGGATGTGCTGCTTTTCGACAAGACTTCAACCAAACCTGTCTCACTGGGAATGGAGGCGCTGAAGCATGTCGGATTCGCGCCGGATGAAGATGTACTGCCAACTCCCGCGAATGGGTTGTCAGCTTATCGGCTTTTGCAGGAGTACTTCAGTTTCAAGCAGAAGTTTTTATTCTTCGACGTAGATCATCTGTGGCGCCGCAATTGTGCAGGCGCCACGACAGGGTCGTCATCCACACTGGATCTCTTCTTTGTGCTACGCGAGCCGCCTAAGCAAGAGCCGGCGATTTCCGCACGGAACTTCAGGTTGGGGTGTACGCCGATCATTAATCTATTTGCAAAGACGAGCGAGCCGATACGGCTCGATCATTACCAGATGGAATACCGGCTTGTCGCGGATTATCGTCGCGAAGCCACAACGGAGATCCATTCCATCACCGGCGTCTCCGCCTCTGCCAATCCGGCTGAACCCACGCGTACCTACGAACCGTTCTACTCATTTCGCTACGCTGCGGAAGATCAGGTGCCCAGGGCCTTTTGGCATGCGCGGCGGGTACAAGCTGACCGCGGTGACTTGCGCGGAACAGACGTGTATCTGTCCTTCGTGGATCGCCTCTTTAAGCCGGCGCTCCCATCCGATCAGACCGTGTTTGCGCATACGCTTTGTACCAATCGGTGGCTGGCGAGCCAATTGCCAGACCAGGTTCCGCTCAACATAGAGGAGAGCGCGCCGGTGCTGCAGATCAACTGCGTAACGAAACCGACGAACCCGTTGTATCCGCGGCTGGATGGGCCGCCTCTCTGGCGGTTGATTTCGACACTGTCGCTCCATTCTGCGTCGTTAATGGAAAGCGCGAGAGGATTGGATGGGCTCAAGGAAATCCTCCGTCTGTTCTGCTTCAACGAGCAGGCCTATGCATGGCAGGAGATTGACGGCGTCTGTGAGATGCAGACACGCAAGATAGTACATCAGGTGGGATCTGATGCCTGGCGCGGATTCCGGCGCGGCACAGAGGTTACGTTTTCGTTTGACCCGATGCGATTTAAGGGCAGCAGCGCGCTGCTGATGGCTTTGGTACTCCGTCACTTTCTCGGTCTTTACGGTTCCATTAATACCTTTACCCAAGTGGTGGCAAAGCGTAGCGACATTTTGGGCGAATGGAAGCGGTGGGCGCCGCTCGCGAGTTGTCAGGAATTGATATGAGTGAAAGCGGACAAATTCCAACGAGTACTGCGACAGTAAATCCGCCTGTCGACATGCGCTGGGGATCCGGAGCTTCGGTGCGGGACAGGCTCTTCGCCGAAGGGAGCCGCTTCAACTTCTATCAGGCTGTGCGCGTCCTTACACTGCTCGATGATACCGGCAAGGAAAGAGCCTACCCGGAATTGCCGGTGCACTTTCGCGCGTCCATGAGCTTTGACTTCCCGGCGGGCGACCTTGCGGAGATGACGCTTCCGGACGGAGATGGTCTTCCGACCATGATCGTGCATTTTCTAGGTTTGGCCGGGGCACATGGGCCTTTGCCGGCAACTTATGCCGAGTCCCTGTTGCGGCCGCGGACCAGCGCGCTGCGTGATTTTCTGGATATTTTTCATCATCGCCTGATTCTGCTGCTGTACCGCATCCATCAGATGCATCATCCCGTGTTGACTTCAGGATCGCCGGACGAGAGTCTGATGGCGCAACACCTCTATGCCATTGTCGGTCTCGGCCGGGATGATACGTCGGCGCTTCGTAAAGGGCTATCATCTGTTCCCGACCGGGCATTGCTCAACTACACGGGACTGCTGGCGCAGCACCCACACTCAGCGAATGGATTGCAGAGACTACTGTCCGACTACTTCGGCGTTGAAGTTTCCGTGGATGAGTTTCTTGGAGGTTGGCTTGACCTGGCTGAGGATCAATGGACCTGCATTGGCGAAGAAAGTGGGCGCAATCAGGCATTGGGCGATGGGGCGCTGCTGGGACGGCGGGTGTGGGATGAGCATGTGGGTGTGAAGATCAGCATTGGACCGATGGATCTGAAGACTTTTGAAGGTTTCTTGCCCCATCGCCCTGCCTACAGGCCGCTGTGCCAACTGACGCGTTTCTATCTGGGAAGCGAGGTTAACTTCTGGTTTCAACTATTGCTCCGTTCCGACCAGATACCCGAAGTTGTTGCATCTTCCGCAGAACGTGAAGACTCGACGGTTCGCCGGGCAGAGCTCGGTCGTATTTTCTGGCTGGAGTCGGGTGGTTCTGGCAAACAGGCCGTGCGTGCTTCAGTGGCCGGCAGCGTCATGGTTGCGGGAGATTTAGAGCTATGACGGAGTATATCCAGACTTCGCTGCCTGTCCGTATTACTACGCCGCTTGGGGACAACAAATTGCTGGTCCGGAGCTACCATGGCGAGGAAGGTATCTCCGAGCTATTCCGTTACGATCTGGAGCTGTACTCCACCGATCCGGAACTCGACTTTTCCAAGATTGTTGGACAGGCTGTTTCGCTGCAGATTGAACTCTCAATCGGGGATTTTCAATATGTGAACGGGATTGTGGCGCGCTTTACCCAGGGAGGACGGGACGACCTGTTTACGACTTATTTTGCGGAACTGAGGCCCTGGTTCTGGATGCTAACGATGTGCGCGGACTGTCGGATATTCCAGAACAAGACCAGTCTGGAAATCGTGAAGCAGATCTTTCAGGACCAGGGATTCAGCGATTTCTCCGATAAGACGACCGCGACACTTACTCCTCGCGAGTATTGCGTGCAATACCGTGAGACAGCATTTGCATTTGTCAGCAGGTTGCTGGAGGAAGAGGGCATTGCATACTACTTCCAGCATGACGCATCGAAGCACACGTTGGTACTGGTAGACGATAGCAATTCCTGGGGGACCTGCCCTGGGCTGACATCCGCGCGTTTCGTGGGCGGAGAGCCGAAGTACGATGCAGACGACATGGTTTTGGATTGCATGCTCGACCAATCCGTCACATCGGATGAATACAAGGCCGACGATTATAACTTCACCATTCCGTCCACCCAGTTACTGGCGACGGCGAGCGGTAGTGAAACAGCTCGTTCCATCTATGACTATCCCGGCATCTACGCCACGCAAAGCGATGGGGAGAAGATCGTGAGCCGGCGACTGGCAATGCTTCAGACTGAGGCGAAGATTCTGCGCGGCTCCACACAATGCCGCTCATTTCACGCGGGCTCCAAATTCACATTGGCTAATCATTTCCGTTCCGATCTGAATGCCGGCTATGTGCTGCGTAATTTGTCCATCCACGGCACGCAGGACGTGTACCGAAATTCGTTTGCGGCATTTCCCGCGGGCACGATTTTTCGCCCACCGATAAAGACACCCCGTCCTGCCATCGCCGGCACTCAGACTGCGACAGTAGTGGGCAAATCCGGCGAGGAGATATGGACCGATGCTTACGGACGGGTTGTGGTGCAGTTCCATTGGGATCAACTTGGGCAAAGCGACGAGAAGAGTTCCTGCTGGGTGCGGGTGGCACAGGGTTGGGCGGGGAATCTGTGGGGCAGCATCTTCATTCCGCGCATCGGGCAAGAGGTAGTGGTGAGCTTTCTCGAAGGTAACCCCGATCGACCCTTGATTACCGGCTGTGTGTACAACGCTCAGCAGCAAGTGCCCTATACATTGCCGGACGAGCAGACGAAGAGCACGATTAAAACCAACTCTTCGACAGGGGGCTCTGGATTCAACGAAATTCGGTTGGAAGACAAGGCGGGATCCGAAGAGCTTTTTATGCAGGCTCAGAAAGACATGACCGTGATGGTTCTGAATAACGAGACCTTTACGGTGAAGGGAACTCGCACGTTGGATGTGACTGGGAATGAGACACACACGAACAAGGCGGATTACAGTTCGACAGTTTCAGGCAACTTCACCCTGAAGGTGGATGGAAACCTCACGATTGAGGCGGGAGGTTCGGTGAGTATCAAATCCGGGACTGACTTTAAGAACACAGCTGGAACATCACTCACGAATAAGTCGGGGACGGATTTAACGAACGATGCCGGAACTTCCCTGACGAACAAGGCCGCGACGGACATGACAAATGATGCGGGAGTCAGTCTTACCAACAAAGCGGCGGCCTCGCAAACGGTAGACGGGGGCGGCATGTTGACGGTTAAAGGCGGGATGGTAAAGATCAACTGACTTGGGCATTTTATGCATGGAGATCCGAGCTTCGCCGCGAGGATCGCAGAAAGGAGCAACAGGATGGGCATGCAGGTTTGTATGGGGGCTACCATGATGTGCAGCTTCGGCGTGGCTCCCTCGACGCTTGTGGTGCTGCCAGAGAATCGCACGCTGACCGGAACGCCAGCCGCCACAATTATGGACAATAAACCAATTGTGAATATTCCGCCGTTCGGGATGTGTTCTTCATTGGCCAACCCAACAGTGGCTTCGGCGACAGCAGCGGCGCTCGGCGTTTTAACGCCGATGCCCTGTGTGCCGGTGACCGCAGCGCCCTGGGTGCCGGGGTCGCCAACGGTGCTGATTGGAAATATGCCCGCGTTGAACTCCGATTCAAAACTGATGTGCAACTGGGGCGGAGTGATCCAGATTAGTGTTCCAGGCCAGACTACGGTGCAAATTCCATGAGCAAACCAATGACAATTACCATCAGTCGAAAACATGCAGCGGGAGTTGTAACTTGCCTCGCCGGCGCCGCGCTATTGCTGTTTTTCGCAGGCTCGCTCACGGGCATGCTGTATTCGATGAGTCAGTTTTCTTCGGTTGAGCAGGCACAGCTTGCGTCGTCTGCCCAGCATACGAAGCCTGGGTCTTTCGCAAAGAAGGTAGCTTTAGCAAAGGGTGCGGCTCCCGTGTCCTCCGCAGGGCAACCTCCGGCAAACGCGAATGCTGCTGGTGGCGCTTCCGATACATCCGCGCCAGCGCAAACCGCGACGGCGAAACCTGCTCCCGGGGTTCCTGAGGGATTGCCGACAGCGAGCTTCAACTCCGCAGATCCAAATGGCGCTGGCTCTCTTGCGCAGGCCGCTACCTCGGCGCCCGGTGCGAGCCAGGCGTCGCAAGCTGCCTCAACGACACAGGCAACGCAAGCAGCTGAGACCGGCGGAAGCGGCAACGCTTCAGGAGCCGGCGCAGGCGCCGATGTTGTTTCGGCATCCTATGCGATTCCGTTGGAGGTGCAGGTGGGATCTTTTCGTTTGAAGGCCCATGCTGCCGCACTGACACAATCGCTCAAGAGTTTAGGTTACAGTCCTTCTACCAGCCTCTTTACGGATGCAGAAGGGCGTGTCTGGTATGTGGTGAGATTAGGGCCGTATACCCGCTGGGACGAAGCCACTCGGATGGCCACGCAAGTCTCGCTTGCGGAAAATGTTTCGCCAATGATTGGGCCGATGCAGTGAGGGGGCTGGAGGTGACCTGCTCAATGTTCATACGGCTACTCGGGAGGTCAATCGCGCCTGATTTTTAGGTTTAGGATGCGCTGAGTTCTGCGGCAAGACATTGTGGACACCAAGTGCAACGCCTGCAAACCTAGCGTTATTCGAGCATGTCTAAAGGGGTGGTGCGATACTCGTTGACGCCATCCGCCCGAGTCGATCCGCTTCGGCTTCCAACATTTGGTCCTGAACGACGGCGACTCCGCTGCCAAACGGGTTGGGAACGCGTCCGGCGCGCTGTTGCACCACATGAGCCAGTTCGTGACCGAGGAGAAACTGGCCGTGCGGGGTATGCGGATTGTATTGCCCGGGTGCAAAGTGAATGTCGGACCCCCAGGTGAAGGCGATCGCGCCGATCGCTGAAGCTTCCGGTCCGACGTGAATGCGCACATCTGAGAAGTTCGCACCCAGCGCGGCTTCCATCTTTGCCTGCACATCCCGGGGAAGAGGCCATCCGCCAAATTTTGGTCTGAGGTCGACCTGGAAGGCATCGACTCCCGGCCGATGATTGATCGCAGGCTTTCTTTGCACTGTACCGGGGTGGACAGCAGCAAATGAAAATGGCCTGGCCTGAAACATTCCCTGGACCACCCGACCGCGCGGGCCAGCCGGTTGAAGCACAGGACGCGGCGCCGCGACAGCCACGGACTGCTGTAACGGGCGATATGGTTCAGGAGCTTTCACGCGATAAGTTTACTCCTGTTCGACGAGAATGAGGAGACGAATTCGTCGATCGTGAAAGAGGCATTTTCCTGGCGGGTTCTATAAAAGGGGATGTCAAGAAAAAACACTTCGCCTGATCCGCCCGGGGAAGATATTTTTCTGACATCCAGCCCCTGTTGGCGGCTGCAATACTGTTCGCCGAAGCATGG